>JAATFV010000189.1 GCA_015655015.1 Chitinophagales bacterium
ATGGTATTTTTCAGCCGCCGCGAAGATCGCCAGGGCGTCAGACAGAGAGGCTGCAATAGGCTTGTCGATGAACATCGGCTTACGCGCTTTGAAAACAGGCAGGGCCTGTTCGAGATGCAGCCGGCCGTCATTCGTTTCCAGGAGAACGGCGTCTGTTTTTTTCAGCAGGTCTTCAATAGAGGGGACGATCTCTACGCCAAGAGCCTTCATCTCCTCCGTAAAACCCGGGATCATTTTGAGGCTGGACGGAATGTCCCTGCTCCCGTGCGGATAAGCAGCCGCCACCCGGAATCCGGCTACGTCGGCCGGAGCGTTGGGATCATTCAGGGTTTTGGTAAAGGCCACGCTGTGTTCCGTATCGAGTCCGATGATGCCTATCTTGATGGGTGCGGCGGAATGCCTGTAAGCGGCCAGGACAGGGAGGGAAAGGGCAGCTCCGATACCCGCCATCGTTGCAGTCCTGAGAAATTCACGCCGGTCATTGTACTTGTTCATATAAAATAATTTAGTCTTCACTGTAAGGTAAGATCACCACCTGCCCCGTGCGAACCGACTCATCACAGGCAAAAGCTATCCGGAGGCTGTCGATAGCATCCTGAACGGCATCTGTCAGATCAAGATCCTCCTGTATCGCCTGTAAGAACCAGCGTTGCTCCCTGTTGCACAGTTCCTGGTGGTCTGGCTCGTCTTCCAGGTTGATCCAGGTATCCGGTCTCCGGAAATTATCTGTTTCATCCAGGTCGGCCGGATGAAAACGCAATGACTCCGTCTTCGTATGGGCGGCCACGGAATCCGACTGGCCGGTAGCGCCCGCCTGCCGGGCCACAATAGACCAGGATCCTTTCGGCCCTATCACATCTTTGACAAAAAAAGCCGTCTCACTGATCATGGGCCCCCACCCGGCTTCGTACCAGCCAACCGAACCATCTTCAAAGCGGATCTGCAGCTGGCCGTAATTGTAATTGCCGGCGGGAATATCTTCGGTGAGCCTTGCTCCGATGGCGCTGACCTGCAGCGGCCGGGAGCGGGTCATCTGGCACATCACGTCGATATAATGAACGCCGCAATCCACGATCGGACTAAGGCTTTTCATCAGGTTACGGTGAACGGTCCACATGCGGCCATGGCTCTGCTGGTTGAGGTTCATGCGCATCACCAATGGTTTACCCAGTTCCCGGGCTCCCGCAATAAAACGCTGCCAGGAAGGATGATGCCGAAGGATATATCCTACTACCAGCTTCTTACCTGCCTGTTTTGCTGCCAGCGCCACCCGTTCGGCGCCTTCGACGGTATCCGCCAGCGGTTTTTCAATGAACACATGGCAGCCTTTTTCAAAAGCCTTCAAGGCAAAACTTTCATGGGTATCCGGATAGGTAGAGATACAGACCGCATCCGGCTTAGCCGCCTCCAACGCCTGATCAAAGTCATCGAACAAAGGATAGACGCCCCCCAGCTGTTCGTTAAGTACAGACTTACTTTCTCCCGTGGAGACCAGGCCGGCGATGGCAAAGCCTTCCAGCCCATGATAAGCAATAGCATGCGAGGCGCCCATATTGCCGCAGCCAACTACGAGGATCTTTATTGGTTTTTTATTTTTATTCATACAACAATGATACGAACAGCAGGGGATTTTTGGCCCCCTGTTGTTCGATGATTCGGGAGCTTTCGGTCGTTCGTGACATTTCAATACCCGGGATTCTGCACGATCGATCCCCCGGAAAGATCTATCTCCGTTTGCGGGATCGGGAAAAGATATCTGCCGCCGGCAGGAGCTTTAAAAGCAGCCCCTCTCCCATTGGCATACGGCTGGGTAGCAAAATCATGCATGGTAGATACATAAGTCCCCCAACGAATCAGGTCATAAAGCCGCTGGTATTCCATTCCCAGCTCCGTTCTCCTTTCATGCCTTACAGCAGCACGCAGATCAGCAGCAGCAGTGACATCGGGCAAAGGAGCAGTCGGAATGGTCCTCACCCTGCTGACCGCTTCCGCATCGGTGTGGGAAGAAGTATTCGCCCTATGCCTCACCATATTGATATAATTGGCAACTTCCTGTTTGTCCCCGCCGCTTTCCAGCACAGCCTCCGCATACATCAGCAGCACATCGGAATAGCGGATCAGGTAAAAAGTCCATGGGTTTCCGGGATATCCCCAGGAGGAGCCCCGGCGGGCAGCCGTATAATAGATCTTTCTTCCGAAATGCCCCGAACCGGCCCCGCTGGTAAAATCCATTACATCAACCGCTCCGTTCGCACCGGGAAATACATCCCCCTGGTCTAATACGGTCAGCATTAGCCGCGGATCACCTGTTTCGAATTCGTTGACCAGGCTCTCCGTAGGACAGTCAAACCCATACCCGGCAACACACCGGGGATTGGTATACAGGGGGGTATAACTGCCGGCCGCACCCAGGGAATTATCCACGGCATAATGAACGGCAAATACATTTTCCGGCAACAGAAATCCATTGGGAAGAAAAAGATCCTGGTAATTAGGCGTCAATGAAAAGGCATTGGCGTCGATCACTGTTTTAGCAGCATCTTTTGCCTTGGTATAAAGCGTGTTATCCGTTCCTGCATAAAAGAGATACACCCGGGCCAGCATCGCCCACACCGCTTCCTTGGTCACCCGCCCCAGCTCTGAAGCGGGAAGACCTTTTTGAGAAGGCAGCTCGGTAGCCTGGGTACAGGCAATAAGTTCATTGGTGATAAAAGTATACGTTTCCTGGTCGGTCGCCCTTGGCAGCTTATTCCGGTCGGCAGTGGTCAGCGTCGTGGTCACTAAAGGGATGCCGCCGAATACCCGGGCCAGGTCAAAATAAAAGTAAGCGCGCAGGAAACGCATCTCGGCTATGTAACGGTTCTTCGTCGCATCCGGCACGGGGTTGCCCGAATTATCCACCAGGGCGGCTTTGGGCAGATTATCCAGGCCGGTATTACAATTGCCGATAGCGGCATAACAGGCGGACCAGATGTCGGAGAGCGTTTCATTCGAAGACAACGCGCGCCCGTAACCAAGATCGGCGACAAAAGGCCTGTCCCCCGCATCGGACCCGCCTTTCTCACTTTCATCCGTCGCCATGTTGCCCAGCTCGACCTGGGCTGCCTGGTAATTCCAGAAATTATTAAAGCCCATGTAACAGTTGGTCACGGTATTGATACCGGCATTGCGGGAAGTATAATAATTATCCTGCGTCTGGCCGCCCAGCGGGGGTCTGTCCAGATAGCTTTTAGAACAGGAAAAAAGGAACAGCGGCAGCACGCCCAGGGTAAGCCGGAGAATACGAAAGGCCGCGCGATTGCGCGCACAAAAAGAGTGCATCCGCAATACCCGTGCATCGATCATGAAAGGGTTGACCATATTGAATTTCATACTAATTTTTTTTACGGGTTAAAATTTTACGTTCAGGCCCAGCATGAGCGTGCGGGTTTGAGGATAATAGCCCTGGTCTATTCCCATCAGCTTGCCATCGGTGCTGCCCATTTCAGGGTCGAGGCCGGTGTATTTGGTGACGGTGAACAGGTTCTGCGCCGCTACATAGAACCGCAGTTGCGGGATATGCGCCGCTCTCAGCCAGGCCTCGGGGAAATTATAACCGAGCTGTAAATTCTTCAGGCGCATATAGCTCCCATTCTCCACGAAATGACTGGAGACGTTCGTATTCAGGCCGGCATTCTGCGAGATCTTGTAGTTGGTATTGCTGGTCCCGGGGCCGTTCCAGGCTTTTTGAAGAAATCCAGCGGGAGCATTGTAATATCCGGTGCCTGCTTCCGTATCATACCGCAGGATATCCATGACATCGTTGCCCTGGGATCCCTGAAAGAACGCGCTGCAATCAAATTGTTTGAAAGCCAGATTTAACGTCAGCCCGTAGGTGAATTTCGGCCAGGGATTACCGATAAATGTCCGGTCTGCAGCGTTCAGCACGCCATCAGGCCCATGGGTCACATTGCCGGCCGCATCCGTGCCGTTGATATCCTTAAAGCGAAGGTCACCGGGCGCCGACAGGCCTTTCTGAGCGCTCTTGTCTACATCGGCCTGTGTCTGGAAAATACCATCCGTCTGATAGCCGAAATAATATCCTACAGGTTGGCCCTCTTCGGTCTTGGTGATAGTCTCGCCCAGGTGAGCAGTGGCATAAACAGGCTGGCCGCCACCCAGGGAGAGCACTTTATTCCGGAAGGCGGAGACATTAGCTGTTACGCCGATCTTTAGGTCGCCGATATTATTGTTATGTGTTACAGAGACCTCCCAGCCCCTGTTTTGCATGCTGCCGGCATTCGAATACGGAGAATTGGGGTAGCCCAGCGTGGTAGGCAGAGGCACCTGCAGCAGCATGTCATCCACTTTCTTGTTGAAATAATCGGCGGAGATGATGAACATACCTTTGAACAGCGAAAAGTCCAGGCCGATATCAGTCTGTTTGGAAGTCTCCCACTGGAGGTCGGGGTTGCCTACAGCCGTACTGCCGCCACCCATAGAAGCGGCGCTGCCATCACCGAAATAATAGTATCCGGTCGTTCCATACGTGGATAAATAAGCGCCGCTGGTGACATTCTGGTTGCCGATCAGTCCATAGCTGGCCCTCAGCTTGGCATCATCCAGCCAGCTGAGGCCCGCATCCTTAATAAAGGACTCCTGGGTAAGACGCCACGCGGCAGATACCGAAGGGAAGGTACCCCAGCGATGCCCTTCGCCGAAGCTGGAGCTCCCGTCGCGACGGATATTGGCGGCGAGTATATACCGGTTGGCAAAAACATAGTTGATCCGGCCAAAATAGGAATTGAGAGCGCTGGAATACGTGTAACCGGTAGCCGCGGGATTAAGGGTGCCCGCATTGATAATGCGCATATCCTCATTGTTATTGGGAATGGCTTGTTTGGAGGCCGTATTCGCCAGGCCCTTGGTCAGTTCTGCGGATTGTCCCGCCAGCACCGTCAGGTGATGCTGTCCAAAAGTCTTATCAAAGGTGAGGGTGTTGGTCCACACAAAATAATTGGAATAGCTATCCGAATTGCTGACGGTATTCAGCGCAGCCTGATCGAAAGCAGTCAGGAAATACGATGGCAGAAATCCCTGCGTCAGACCGCCGGTAATGTCTGCGCCAAAACTGCTCCGGAAGCTGAGCGGGTTAAGGATCTTTACATCCAGTGCGGCGCCGCCTTTAAGAGAGAGTCCTGAAAAGGCGCTTTGTTTCATCCGCTCTATTTCCGCTACGGGGTTTTGCTTATTGGAATAAATGACACCGCCATATTGCGAAAAAGGATTATCGGCTGCATAACCTGTCATGAGGCCCGAATAAAAAGCGGGGACATTCACGAGGTGGTTACGGTAGACCGGCGTAATGGGGTCGGCCACCATGGCCTGGAAGATGGTGCCGGTATAAGGATTGTTTTCGTCTACATTCCTGCGCTTTTCATAAATGACATTGAAGTTGGAGGAGAACTTCACCCGGGAGCTGATATTCATGTCCATGGTGTTATGCCAGGAGATGCGGGTGTAATCGGAGCCGGCTATCAGCCCCTGTTGTTTCATGTAACCAAGGGTGGATCCCAACGCCACTTTTTTGGTGCCGCCGCTCACACCTATATTATAGCTCTGGGTAAGGGCATTGGATTGGGTGGACTGTTTCCACCAGTCGGTTCCGGCGGCGCTGCCATCATTGTCTTTCACAAATTGCAGTACCTGGTCGATCCCTGCCTGGGACGTAAACTCCGTCGGCAGACCGGCCGTGGTCCCGGCAGCCTGCGCCGCCCGGACCTTATACTGGATAAAATCGGAAGCATTTAACATGTGGGGACGTTTCCACGCGGATTGGATCCCCGTATAAGAATCAAATGTCACCCGCAGGTCTTCGTTAGTCCCGGCCTTTTTGGTGGTGATCATCACGACGCCATTGGAAGCCCTTGAACCATAAATGGCGGCTGCGGAGGCATCTTTCAAAACGTCCATCGACTCGATATCATTGGGATTGAGCCAGCTAACGCTGCTTTGGGGCAATCCATCCACTACATAGAGCGGATCGCTGGAACCATTGATGGACCCGATCCCCCTGATCCGCACCACTCCCAGTGAGCCCGGGCTGCCGCTGCTCTGGGTCACCAACACTCCGGCTACCTTGCCCTGCAAGGCTTCCTGGGCGCTGCGGACCGGCAGGTTACGGATGTCCTTATTCGTAACGGACCCGATGGCTCCGGTCACATCCACTCTTTTTTGAGTGCCGTAACCGATCACAACGACGTCATTGAGCTGGGCGGAAACGGATTTTAGGGTGATGTTCAACTCCGAACTCCCATTTACAGTAGACTCGATAACCTGGTAACCAATGTTGCTGAATACCAGGGTAGCCGGTACGGAGAGTAGCCGAAGCTCGTAAAAACCCTTCTCATCCGAGGAGGTGCCGGAGGGCTGACCTTTAATAGTGACCGTGACACCGGGCAGGTCCTTTCCTTTGTCATCGGTGATCTTTCCTCTGACGGAATAAGGCTGCTGAGCCTTGGAGAACAGGCATAGTCCCAGGAGGATGGACAGGAAAAATGCTGTACTGTAGCGTGTTTGGGTGGTTTTACAACGTCGCATATTAGCAGTTTTGGTTTGGTCAAATATGTTAGAGAACCTCTTTGGAAAATTTTATTCCTATCACACCACTAATATAGAAATATATTTTCCAATTAACCCCCTAATTGCTAAATAATTTTCTTAATTAATTTATTTTTAATATTATTTATGCATAACAAGGAAGAAATTGACATTTTTTTATAAATAGTATAATTTTGCGTAGTTTTTCTTATCCAAACTTTATCGCTAGCACATGAGTGACCGTAGTACGATATTCGAAGATTTTAACAGTGATACCCTTACAGGGGTAGCCTACAAGAACCTCCAGCTTAAAAAACAGATCCTGGTCTATATCGCCAATATGGGCAATACCACGATCACCGACCTCAGCAAAGAATTTAATGTCAGCACTCCCAAGATCAATGACCTGGTGCTGGAGCTGATCCGGGACGGGCTGATCCGCGATTATGGAAAAACGGTTTCCGGAGTAGGAAGAAGACCCAACATGTACGGGCTGGAGCCGGACAGCTTTTTCTTTATCGGCATCGAGGTAAAGCAGGCCTATGTTAATATAGGGCTGATGGATTTCCAGAAGAATCTCATCCATACAGCCGATAAGCTCTCTTATACCCTCGACAATACGCCGGAGTCTTTGGAACAATTATACCGGATCATCAATGACTTTATTGCCAGTTTGTCGATCCGGCCGGAAAAGATCCTGGGGATCGGGATCAATCTTTCGGGACGGGTCAATCATACGACCGGTTATAGCTATAGCTATTTCAACTTTGACGACGCCCCGCTCAGCGAGATCATAGAAAAGAAGATAGGCATCTATACCTACCTGGAGAATGATAGCCGGGGGATGGCTTACGGGGAATTTTGCTGCGGCGTGGTCAATGGCGAGAAAAATGTACTGTTCATCAACATCGATTACGGTATCGGGATGGGGATACAGATCAACGGCCAGCTGTATTATGGCAAATCCGGGTTTGCCGGGGAATTCGGGCATATCCCCATCTTTGACAATGAGATCCTTTGTCATTGCGGCAAAAAGTGATGCCTGGAAACGGAAGCTTCCGGCAGCGCCCTGATCAAGGCTTTTATAAAAAAGCTGGAAGAAGGCGCCACCAGCATTGTCACGAAGAAACGCCCCCATTTTAATGATATCCGGCTGGATGATATCACAGAAGCAGCTAATAACGACGATACCCTTTCCATCGAGCTCATCGCACAAATGGGCGAAAAGCTGGGAAGGGGCATCGCCACCGTTATCAATATGTTCAATCCCGAGCTGATCATCCTGGGAGGAAGTCTTTCCCTGACGGGAGATACGATCCTGCTTCCCATTAAAAGCGCCATCAACAAATATTCCCTGAGCATCGTCAATAACGATACCCAGCTGAAACTATCCAAGCTCGGAGAGCGTGCCGGCGTCATGGGCGCCTGTCTGCTGGTGAGAGATAAACTATTGTCGCTGGTATAAAAAGGAAGCAGACACCTCTGTCGCATAATGCTGCCGGAAGATCAAAGAGATCTCGACGCCGCCCTCATTCCGAAAACGGATATCGCCATCCAGCTGCTCGGCAAATAACCGGATCAATTGAATACCAAGAGAATTATTACCGGAGAAATCAAAGTCAGCAGGCAGGCCTTTCCCGTTGTCCGCTATCTTCAGGAGTATCTCCTCTCCGTTGACCTTTTGCAGGACAATCGTAATGGCGCCCTTCCTGTCTTTCGGAAAAGCATATTTTACGGCATTGGTGATGGCTTCATTCAGGATCAGGCCCAGGGGGACAGCCTGGGACACATCCAGGTCGATATCCTCCACTTCCAGCTGAAAATGGAAACGTTCTGCATTCGTAAAACTATTTCCCAGGTAGGTG
Organism: Chitinophagales bacterium; assembly: GCA_015655015.1. GTDB lineage: Bacteria > Bacteroidota > Bacteroidia > Chitinophagales > Chitinophagaceae > Puia. The sequence continues at coordinate 8,445 of JAATFV010000189.1, forward strand.
ATCATTTCCTGGATATAGGAATTCATGCTGATCGACATATGCTGATCGGGCTGATAGAGTTTTTGATGAATGAGGGCAATGGCCTGCATTCGTTCGCGGCTCTCCCGGATGGCATGAAGGGCCGACGGATGATCGAGGAAATCCGACTGGGCATTGAGCAGGCTGATCACGATCTGCAGGTTGTTTTTCACCCGGTGATGGATCTCTTTGACCAGGTATTCTTTTTCGACCAGTAATTTCTCCTGTGCGGCATTCAATTTTCGCAGCGCCTGGTATTGCGAATGGATCTCTTTCTGCTGTTCCTGAAGCTGGCTGTTGCTCTGTTGCTTAAGCCGGTACCGGCTATACCCCACTCCTGTCAGCACGATCAGCACCCCTGCAAAGGCATACGTAAAATTCCTGGCCTGGGCCGACTTCTGTAATTCCTGTTCCTGCAATAGCCCCCTGGAGCGCAGCGCCTGCAGGTCCTGTTCCTTTTTACCGGTCTCATATTTTATCTGGAGCTCCGAGATCTGTTTGCTTTGGGTAGCGTTATACAGGGAGTCGTTGATCCTTTTATGCCATTCCAAATGCCGGATGGCGGCTATATAATTGCCGGCAGCGGAATCAACCAGGAACTGCATCTGGTGGAATTTACTTAAGGTAACGGGTCTTACAACGCCGGCAGGCAGGAGCAGGATCTTATTAAGATAAGGGCCGGCTTTCTGGTATTGTTTCGTAAAGACATAGAACTCGCTCATGGTCTCATAGTAGTAGATATGATCGGTGACCATTTGCTTATTCGTCGTATAGAAATTCTTATTGAAGTTCGTGACGTTATAAGCCCGCATCATTTCCAGGTAGCAGGACTCGGCTTTATCATATTGCCCGAGCGCTTTATAACAATGGCCGAACATGTCATTCAGGTCTACTTTTTGCGCCAGGTTCATGGGAGGAACTTCTTTCCGGACCTTCTGGAGGAAAGCAAGCGCCTCCTCCGGCTTGCCCTCCGTGATCAGATCATAGATCAGCAGGCTCAGATCCCCGTAAAAATCCTCCAGCCGGGATCTTTGCTGTAAGATATTCATTGCTCTTTTGATCCAGGTCACACTTTCAGGATACATGCCCAGATCCGAATAGACCAGGGCCAGCCTGGAATAATAATAATCCGCCAGGGCCGTATCGGCAGACTCCTCCATGCTGTTGACCGCCTCCATTCTATATTTGAATTCATTATGAAGGTCGGTTTTGTATTTGCTGGTCTCTGCCAGCAGGTCATAGGTGGAGGAAAGTTTTTTATACCCGATCGTTCTGTATTGAGCTGCCGCCTCCTGCAGCTCTCTTTCTGCCTGATCCGCCTTCCCCTGGCGGAGATGTACTTCGGCCATATTCTTACAGGCAGTGATCTCTTCCACCGGATGATGCGTTTGCCGGCTGAGTAACCTGGCCTGGTTGAACAGGAGCAGGGCGCTGTCCTGGTCATTTTTATTTAAGCCGGCCCGATCCAGGTAATAGCGGCCCAGGTCCTGTAAAGCAGCAATCCTGCCGGTGTCGGGCCTGCTTTTTTGAACGCGCAACACCAGGTCCTCGGGGGAAGGGCCCTTTGCCTGCGGAAAAACCGTTATGGCTATTATCAGCAGGACATAGGTTAGCATCAGCCTGATCATAGCGGTGAATTTTTAAAAGGGTCAATTTTTGTTAGCAGGCAAGTTATCCGGGGAAAAGGCAATGTCTCCCAATAATCAGTGAAAAGTTCGCTGGATCGATAAAAGATACAACAAAATCCTTTAATGATATGGGATGTTCTTTCCGGCAAACCATTGCCGGGATGGGTTATCCGGGTCCCCGGTATAGTTGATGGTGATCTCTTCCCCTGGAGCAATCGGACGGACCGCAAAAATATCCATCGTTCCCGTTTCATGATCCATGGCGTAATCGGCATTGGAGGGATAAGAATGGTTATAAATAGACGCAAATCCCATGGCGATACAGATAATTCCATTATCCTTGTCCCAGAAAAAACAGTATTGTCCTAAAAAAGTGGCTGTCACCAAGGCGAAATCCTCCGCTTCCAGGATGAGAACCGGACAGGATTCGATCAATTCATCCGGTGCTATCGCCTTTTCGCAAAAAACCCCTCGCCCACGCCCTTCTACGTTGCGGATATACAACCCCTCACTCATGTCCTGTCGTTTAACTGGCCAAATTCCACCGGCGAGGAATCGTTCGGGCTGCCATTGTAATTAATGGTGATCTCTTCTCCAGCCTGAATGTCACGAAAAGCCGAGAATTCCATCAGGTTCTTTGTTAAAAGGAACCGGTATTTCGTATTGGCGGGGTATTGGTGGTTGTAGAGGGAAGCATAACCCAACCCAAGCACACAGATCTCCGCTTTCTTCCCGTGCAAAAAATAATAAGTGTATAAAGAAGATTCCTTTATGAGGGCGGAATCATTCTCATTTAATACGATGAGCGGGGCCATTTCTATGATCCCGCCCCGCCGGATGGGTACGGAAGTAAAGACCCCCCGTCCGTGAAGAGGACTATCCTGGACAAACAGATAGTCCGGCTTCCTCGCAATAATCCCGTCGTCTTTCACAGGGGAGGTTCCTTTTTCAAAAACCATGGTACATAATTTGTTTAATCTAATTCGTTGTACGAAATTACCGGTATTATTTTAACTGGAGCCCCCCTCTTTTTATATAATTTTGCTGACTATGACCAACCCTTTGAATGAGCTCAATCCTACCGGGCGGTTTTCGGACCGGGTAGATAATTATGTCAAATACCGTCCTTCTTATCCTGCAGCATTGATCCCTTTCCTGGAAAGCGGCTTAGGACTGAAAAAAGGGCAGCAGGTGGCAGATATCGGATCGGGCACGGGCATTTTTACGGAGTTATTGTTATTAAAAGGATACACTGTCACGGGAGTGGAGCCGAATAAGGCAATGCGCCAGGCAGCGGAACAGCGACTGGGGGCCTATGACCGGTTTTATAGCCAGGACGGCAGGGCGGAAGCAACGGGCCTCCTGGATCAAAGTATCAACCTGATCACCGTAGCGCAGGCTTTTCACTGGATGGACATGGAAGCCACCCGAAAAGAATTCAAACGGATCCTGAAGCCTGTTGGCCATATTGCGCTGGTCTGGAACCTGCGGCTCCTGCATACCGCCTTTTTACAATCCTATGAGGAAATGAACCGGGAATTTGGTCAGCATTATGATGCAGCCAACCGGATCAAAGAAGACGAGCTTGCCGCATTTTTCCACCCCGCGAAGATGCGGATACAGACCTGGTCCAATGTCATGCTGCTGGACTTTGAAGGGCTGAGAGGCCGGACCTTATCGAGCTCCTATATGCCTGCTGAAGGAGATCCCCGTTATGAAGAAATGATCAACCGGCTGGAAGAATTGTTTGCTACCCATAAAGAGAATGGACTGGTAAAGATGGAATATGAAACGAAGATGTATTACAATGAGTGACCGGACGCTCATGAAGGAAGCTCTTTACGCTCATGCCGGCAGCTCTTTTATGCCAGAATAGCTTCGATCTTTTCCGCGATCAGCTTCAGTAACTCCGGGTCCGGTGTTTTTGTATGTGCGTTCCGAGCTCCCTTCTCCTCCGCATTCTCCTGCAGGATCGCCCGGTAACGCCCCTCCTCATCCCTTTCAAAGAAGAAGTCAGCCCCCTCCACGATCACATGAAATTTATGGGTATAGCCCATTTGCAGCAGCTCGGCTTCGAAGTCGCGGTCCTGCCCTTTGTAGGAGACTGTTATGATGAAAGGATCTTCCATGGTGCAAAGATACAGATAGGGTAAAGGGTAAATAAGAGAAAATAGGTATCCGTAATAAATCTGTATATTGCAGCAATAACCAAAGCTATCTTGTACGATCAGCAGACATTATCTGAGAAAGAACTGCTTGAGGGTCTCTCGAAAGGAGATCCGTCCGTCCTCCGGGGGATCATCGCTCTTTATTTCCCCATATTGTGCAAATTCGCAGAAAAATTCCTTCCCGATTCTTCCCTCGCGAAAGACGTATCCCAGGAGACTTTTATCAAACTCTGGAACTCCCGCCAATCCTTCGATTCATTGAATGCCCTGAAAGGATTTCTTTTTGTCACGACCAGAAATGGCTGCCTCAACCTGATCCGGGGACGCGAGCGGGAAGTAAATCGTCACCTGGAAATCCACCGAAGAGAGTCGTCCATCCAGCCATATATGACAGACATCCTGCTCTCGGAGAAACTGGCCCTCATCTACCAGTTTGTCAGATCCTTGCCGGGCCCCATGCAGGAAATCTTTTTCCTGAGTTATGAAGAAGGACTGACCATCAGGCAGATCTCCGTACGGCTGGGAATGAAATTGAAGACGGTAAAAAACCATAAATATAAGATGCTGCTTCACTTACGGCGCAGATTTGGCCCCCGGTACGGCTCCCTCCTTCTCCTGCTTGACCTGTTAAGCAAATGAGCCGCCGCAATATTTTTTAAAAAAAATATTCTTTTTACAAAGCCTATTCTCTTTCGGCGGTGTCTTATAACTATATAATGCATGGATACATTGGATAACAACGAGGAAATCAATAGCGCCGCCCGGGCCATCCGCATCGCCTTTCTCATCCATAAGCGGCAGGAAAATGAAACGCTGAGCAGGGAGGAAGACAAGGAAATGGAAGAATGGCTTGCACAGGACGGTCACCGTCAACTCCTGGAGCACCTCATGGACCGCCGGCAGACGATTGCCAAACTGAAGGAAATCGACGACCACGGAGTGCAGGATGCAACCCGGGTAATATTTGACCGGCTGGGATTCATCAAGCGCGCACGGTATGGACGGATCACACCGTTTCAACGCTGGGGCTCCGTAGCCGCCATTCTATTGCTGACAGTTGGGGCGATATGGATCTTCGTGCGGAAAGAAAAACCGGCACTCCCCGTTCCTGCAGTGTCAGCCGCCAATGAGGTTATTCCCCCGGGTGGCAACCGCGCAACCCTGACCCTCGCGGACGGATCGACGATTGCCCTGGACAGCAGTGCCACCCGGCAAAGGGGCCCCAATCAGTTGGCCAGACAGGGCGATGCCAATGTACTTGCGAAAAATGGACAGCTGATCTATCAAAGCAGCGGGACCGCGCAAGCAGTCGTATATAATAAAATAACTACCCCCCGGGGAGGTCAATACCAGGTGACATTGCAAGACGGAACCATAGTATGGCTCAATGCAGCCTCTTCCCTGAAATATCCTTCCGTTTTTACCGGGAAGATCCGGGAGGTGGAACTGACCGGAGAAGCGTATTTTGATGTGGCCAGGAATATTGATCAGCCTTTTATCGTCCGCTTTCAACAAACCCATGTCCGCGTATTGGGCACGGCATTCAACATCATGGCTTATGACGATGAGCCGGCAGGGGCGCAAACTACGCTCATCAGCGGACGCGTAGCCGTCCGGGCCGGAGAGCGCGAACTGACGCTCGAACCGGGGAAAATGGCACTCTCCGGCGTCGAAGAACTGACCGAAAAAGATGCCGATATCCCGCAGGCCATCGCCTGGAAAAACGGGGAAATCGCCCTCAACAATGCCGACCTCGGAAACATGATGCGCCAGATATCCCGGTGGTACGATGTCAACGTGACCTTCAAAGGCCCCATGCACAAACGCCGGTTCGGAGGCAAAATAAAACGCAGCGTCAGCCTGCCTATCCTACTGGAATTTTTAAACGCAAATGGTATCAAGTCCATGGTAAACAACCGGGATGTTCAATTGTACGAATAGGACGCAGCATTCATTCAACAGTAAACCAGCATTCATTCAACAGTAAACCAACTTTCATTCACCAGTAAACCAGCTTTCATCAACAAATAAATAGCTAACGGCCGGGTCCAAAAAAACCGGAAGTGTTCGAAGCACTTCCGGCACATTCATGGACCTGCCAGTAAAATCTCTCCATAGTCAATAGATCGATTCAACACAAATCCAAACAACGTAAAGTTATGATTTTTCATGCTTATGAGATTGCCGTACCCCGAAAAAGGTACCTGCTGCACAAAACCTGGTTAGTTATGCGTTTGACCGCTTATCTTCTATTGTTCACAGCCCTGCATGTTTCGGGAATGACCTTTTCGCAACGCATCCTTCTGAAAGTGCATAATGCCCCCCTTGACAAAGTACTGACCTCCATCCAGGAACAGAGCGGTTATTCCATCCTCTGGGACCAGGACCTCATCGAAAGGATGAAGGTGTCGTCCGTGAATATAAATACAGCCAGCATCTCCGAGGCCCTCGACCAGTGTTTCAAAAATCTCCCTTTGTCCTACACGGTAAAGGCCGGCATGGTGCTTATCATGTCAGCGGAACATACCGTCGGCCCAGCCCACCTGTCGGCTTCGTCCGATCCTTCTCCCCCATCGGCCGTGAAGATCATACACGGGCAGGTGACCGACTCCCTGGGAAAGCCCTTATCCGGCGTATCGGTCATGAAGGCAGGCACGAAGATCGGGACCATCACCAATGTCAATGGCGTCTATGAACTGACCGCCGAAAAAGGAGATGTCATCGAATTCAGCATTATCGGCTATACCACCCAACGGGTACTGATCCAGGACAAGGATCAAGTCGACATAAAACTATTGCTGGCAGTGGACAACTCCCTTAACAACATGGTAGTAGTCGGCTTTGGCAGACAAAAAAAAGAAAGTGTCGTCGGAGCGGTAACGACCATCAATCCCGATGATCTCATCCAGTCCAATACACAATTATCACAGGGATTCGCCGGAAGGCTCTCCGGCGTGATCTCCGTCACCCCCACCGGACAGCCAGGCAGCAATGCCTCCAATTTCTGGATACGCGGCGTCTCGACACTGGGCAGCACTACTCCGCTGATCTTCCTAGACGGGATAGAAATCTCGCAAGCAGATATGAACGCTGTCGACCCCAGCAATATCCAGACCTTTTCCATTCTGAAAGACGCTTCCGCCACGGCACTCTACGGGGCCAGAGGCGCCAACGGCGTCCTGCTCATAACGACCAAACACGGAAGGATCTCCGAAACACCCAAAATTACCGCCCTGGTGGAAAATTCATTCAATTCCCCTACAAAGGTGGTAAAGTTCACGGACGGCATCAATTTCATGAACCTGTACAACGAAGCGGTGTTCAATGACAATCCCTATGCGGTTCCCAAATACTCGCAGGAAAAGATCGACGGCACCGCAGCAGGGCTCAACCCCTATGTATTCCCAAATGTCGATTGGTATAAGGCGCTGTTTAAAAATTATTCCACTTCTCAGCATGCCAACGTAAATATCAGGGGCGGCGGCAAGTCCGCCAGGTATTATTCAGGAGCCTCTTTTTACAACGAGCAGGGGATCCTGCGAAATGCCCCCAATAGCTCCTTCAATAACAACCTGCTCAACCAACGATACAATTTTGTCAACAATGTGGATGTGAACGTCAGCAATACCACCATAGTGGAATTGAACCTCAACGCGGATTTCGTGAAGTACAACGGCCCGGCTACCAGTGTGTCGAAATTGTTCACCGAAGTCATGAACAGCAACCCGGTCAATTTCCCCATAACCTACCCCACCCCGGATACGGCAACGCACATCTACTTCGGCAATGCCTCGGGCGGATTGTATGCCAACAACAGCTTTCAGAATCCCTATGCAGATATGGTCGACGGGTATCAACAGGCATTTTCCTCGAACATACTGGCCAATCTCCGGGTCACCCAGCAATTCGACTTTATCACCAAAGGCCTGTCGGCCAATGGCATCGCATCGGTCAAAAACTGGTCCTATTCTTCCATAACGAGAAGTTATACGCCTTACTACTATAAAATGGACTCCTATACCCCCGATCCCAATCAAAGCGGACTCTACAAGTACTCCCTCAACCAGATAGGCGTCGGAGGACAGGAAGCGCTGAGCCAGTCAGGCAGCACGGATGGAGACAGGACCATCTACCTGCAGGCGGCGATCAACTATGACCGGACTTTCAGCAAGCATGCCATTACGGGACTGGTGGTTTATCAGCAAAAAGAATACGACATCAACATCCCCGGGTCAAGCATTACGGACGCCTTGCCCAAACGCAACCAGGGACTTTCCGGAAGGGTGACCTATTCCTATGATAACAAATATCTCTTCGAAGGCAACTTCGGGTACACGGGTTCCGAAAATTTCGCCGCCGGCCACAAATGGGGATTTTTCCCGTCCGTCGGACTGGGATATATTATCTCCAAAGAACGCTTATTCGGGCCTTTGCTACCGGTGATCAATATGTGGAAAATAAGGGGCTCCTACGGACTTGCCGGCAATGACCAGCTTCCCACCGGACGTTTTCCTTATATAGGCACGGTCAACCTGAGCGCCTCCAACGGGTTTACGTTCGGCCAGAATTTCAATAACAGCTACAGCGGCGTGCAGATCACGCAATTCGCGAACCCGGATATTCAATGGGAGATCTCGCATAAACTCAACATCGGCACGGATATGGAATTATTTCAATCGCTGGCGCTGAGCGTGGATGTATACCGTGAAATGAGAAATAAAATATTCCAGCAGAGAACGACCGTACCGTCCACCGTAGGGGTAGGCTCCATACCCATCTATGGCAATATCGACAAGGTGGTCAACAAAGGCATCGATATATCCCTGAACTATCACCGGCAGATCAACCGCGACTGGTTCATATCGGCAAAGGGAACGTTCACCTATGCGCACAATATCGTAAAATATTACGACGAACCTGTCTATAGCTACCCTTACCTCTACCAGGTAGGCCATCCGGTCAATCAATTGTGGGGCCTGCAGGCAGATAGATTGTTCATCGACCAGAACGAAGTAAAGAACAGCCCCGTCCAAACCTACTATGCGGATGTTTCCGCAGGTGACATAAAATACAAAGACGTATCCCATAAATACGACGGATCGAACCAGATCGACGGCAATGACGCGATCCCGATGGGACATCCCACCGTCCCGGAAATCACGTATGGATTCGGATTCAATGTCATTCACCAGAAGCTGGATTTTGGCATCTTTTTCCAGGGAGTCGACAATGTCTCCTTTTTCATGAACAGTATCCAGCCTTTCGGACAATATCAGACGAACGTCCTTGCCGCCGTCGCGGACAACCATTGGTCGCAATCCAACCAGGATATTCACGCCTTCTATCCCAGGCTGTCCGCCATCGCCAACCCCAATAACACGCAAAATTCTTCCTGGTGGCTCCGCAGTGCGGCATTCATGCGCCTCAAGAATGCGGAAATCGGCTATTCTTTCAAAAAGACCTACCGGATCTATGCCAGGGGAGAAAACCTGCTCACCTTCTCCTCTTTCAAATTGTGGGACCCGGAACTGTCGATAGGCACCGGTACCGGAAATGGCCTGGGCTATCCCCCGGAAAGAACCATCTCTGCCGGCATCCAGCTGAATTTGAATTAATCACCCAAAAAAAACATTGCAATGAATATAAAGGCCACCATTGTCGTTCTGCTGACTGCCGCCAGCCTGCTTTCGGCATCCTGTAAAAAATACCTGGACGAGGTCCCCGCCGATGTGGCGACCCTCCAGGACGCATTTAAAACGGCCAGCGGCGCTTATAATTTTATGGCTTCCTGTTACGGTTATATCCCGGCTATCAACGATGAAATTTCCGCAACCCCCGATGTATGGGGCAGCGATGAAATCGCCATCCCCTGGGCGCGCTTGTATTATTATACGTACGCGATGGTCCGCGGACAGATTAGCTCCTCGACCCCCCTTTGGAATTTCTGGGGCAGCGGCGGCATGTACGACGGCATCCGGCAGTGCTATACCTTCCTGAACAATATCGACCAAACCCCCAACCTGGATGATGCGACCAGGACCCGGATGAAAGGAGATGTGAATTTCCTCATCGCCTATTTACATTTCGTACTCCTGAGGTCCTATGGCCCCATCGTCACCGTCGATCACGAAATTTCCATCAACAGTACGGGAAGCGATTACTATCCGGCCAGACAGCCATACGATAGCTGCGTCAGCTTTATCAGCAATAAACTGGATCTGGCCGCCTCTATGCTGCCGGCTAAGATCACCTCCTCCCAGGAATATGGAAGGGCCACGTCGGTGATGGCCAAATCCTTGAAGGCAAGAATGCTGTTATATGCCGCCAGCCCGCTGTTTAACGGAAATACGGAATACTACAGCGGCTTCAAGAACAAGGATGGCACACCGTTGATGAGCCAGACCTATTCCGTGGATAAATGGCAAAAAGCAGCCGACGCCTGCCTGGATGCCATCAATGCGGCAACGTCCGCAGGCATCCACTTGTATACCCAGGCCCCCGTCACATCTGCTGACCCCGCTACGCAGGCCCTTTACAATTACCGCTACGCCACGGTGGATCCCTGGAATGCAGAGCTTATCTGGGGATATGCCAAAGGAATAGAACCGGAGTTCGGATGGCAGGTCAGCGCGATGCCCAACGTTGACGGCTCAGGCACGGCCTTTAACGGAGTAGCCCCGACACTGGCTATATTGGAAACGTATTATACAAAAAACGGATTGCCGATCAACCAGGATCCCGCCTATAGCTATAGTGACCGCTATAAGGTTTCCGGCTCCACCATCCAGCTGAACCTCAACAGGGAACCGAGATTTTATGCCTCTATAGCCTACCAGGGAGGCGTCTATTATTGTAATGCCACCCAGGAACCGATGAATTTCTTGTCCGGAAACCCGGAGGGCTGGTCTTCGGGACAGAATAACTATGCCCCATCCGGATACCTCGTACAGAAGATGGTGCATCCCAATACGATCATCACCTCTTCGAATCCCAAAGGCGTCGTCAGTTATCCCTGGCCGGTCATACGGTTGTCGGAATTGTACCTCTCCTATGCGGAAGCATTGAATGAAACGCAAGGCGCTGCCCAGTCTACCGTGCTGAATTACATCGATCCCATCCGCCAACGGGCGGGTATCCCTACAGTCGCCGACTCCTGGGCAATGGCAGGAAAAACCTCCTTCTCGCAGGATGACCTGAGGCAGATCATCCGCACGGAACGCATGATCGAGCTGGCATTCGAAGGACATAGAATGTGGGACCTGCGAAGATGGAAGCTGGGGGCCCAATACCTGAATGTTCCTGTTTACGGGATGAATATCAAGGCGTCGAACCTGGCAGATTTTGCCCAGCCTGCGGAGATCGAGTCCCGCTCCTTTACGACACCCGCTTCTTACCTGTTCCCCATCGGGATAGACGATATCAGCGTGAATCAGAACCTCGTTCAAAATCCCGGTTGGTAGTCCACCCCCATTTTTGACAGCAATAAAAACGACCTACTAACATGAAAAAGTTAATACGACCGGTTCTATCGATACTGGTAACCTTCCTTATACTGAATGCATGCAGGAAGACCAACGATACCACCCATCCAGCAGATGTACAAAATATTACCGCCACCCCGGGATATGGATTAGCCACTTTTACCTGGACGTTCCCCGATGACTCTTCGTATTTATATGTCAGCATAAGCTACCCCGATTCTACAGGCCGCATAATCGAACAGAAATACAGCAAATACTCGAATACTGCGGAAATAGAAGGTCTTAGCGCAAAACCCTACTCGTTTACGGTGACGGCGATCAACCTGTCCGGCATCGCCTCCAGCCCCGAGACGATAACCGTCACCCCGAAGGATCCGGTATATGCCATCGTCGCCCCGTCGTTGGCGATCTCCCCCGGCATCGGTTCCGCGACTATCAAATGGAACAACCCGACCGGTCAGGCTGTAGTAATCAAAATAAGCTATCTCGATTCAACGAATACAGCGCAGATCTTATCCGATTCGTCTTCAAAAGCCGCAGACAGCGTGATTATTTCCAGCTTGCTGAACGTTGAAACGTCCTTTACGATCACCCTCGCAGACCCATCAGGAGCACATGGAGCCGATCAGCTATTGAAAACCACGCCGCTGCTGGAATCTAAAATCGATAAATCCAATTGGTCCGTAACGGCAGATTCACAAGAGACCGACGGAGAGGGACCCGTCGACGGATTTGCCACGGCTGCGATCGACAACGATATCACTACCTATTGGCATACGGAATGGGAAAATGCACAGCCGGATTATCCGCACTGGCTGGCAGTAGACATGAAGCAGGAAGTCGTATTGAGCAGGGTCGAACTGACTCCCCGGCAGGGTAAGACAGACGGTTTTACCAGTTTCGACATCGATATCAGCAACGACGGCATCAACTGGACGGCGTATGCCTCGAATCTTACGTTGGTTCAGAATCATACCGCTCAAAGTTTTGCCATCACTTCCAATCCGAAAGTGAGATACGTGCGGATCTATGCCACGGCAGGGGTGAGTTATTATGCGAATCTGGCGGAACTGAGCATTTATGGAAGTTATTAGATACGCCCCTAAACACCCCTGCAACGACAGTGGAAACGTTTCGAGAAGGTAAGTATTAAAAATCGAAGCATCGATAATCTAATCACCAACAGTGTACCCATCAACAATCGAAGAATCAAATCGAACCATCGACAATCGAACCAGCAACAATATAACCATCAATTAAACCAGCATATAATGAGACCGGTGTTCTTGTCAATTTTCGCGTGCCTATGCTATTTTTCCCGGGGCCAGGATAGCCCGATCGTACCCCAGCCTGTAAAAACCACCTGGCTGCAAGGATCCTTTACCCTTGACAGCAAGACCATCCTCTTCGTAGGAAGCGGATCGGAAAAAACATCCGCGGATTTTTTTAATGACTACCTCCAAAGAGTCTACGGATTCAGGCTGACGATCCGTAAACAACCCGCCGCCCGTTCTATCCGCCTGCTCACGAGGCAGACGCCCGTTAAAGGCCAGGAAAGCCGCTACCACCTGAAGGTAGCGGCTTCGGGAATAGTGATCAGCGGGGAAGGTGCCGAAGGTACTTTCTATGGCATGCAGACCCTGATACAGCTATTGCCCACCGTTCCTTCAAAGAGCCTCCGGATTCCGGCCGTGTCCATCGAAGATTATCCCCGCTTCGCCTACCGGGGTCTGCACCTCGACGTGGGCCGGCATTTCTTCCCGGTCAGCTTCGTGAAAAGATATATCGACTATATCGCCCTCCATAAAATGAATTATTTCCACTGGCATCTTACCGATGACCAGGGCTGGCGTATAGCAATCAAAAAATACCCCCGGCTGACCACGATCGGGGCATGCCGCGACAGCACGCTAATCGGCCATTACCCGGGCATGGGCTTCGACAGCACCCGTTATTGCGGATTCTACACCCGGGAAGAGGTCAAAGAAGTCATAAAATATGCTGCCGCCAGATATGTCACCATCCTGCCCGAAATCGAATTGCCAGGCCATTCGTCGGCTGCGCTGGCAGCTTATCCCTGGCTCGGCTGTACGGGAGGTCCCTATCAGGTGCAGCCGGCCTGGGGTGTGATCAAAGATGTTTTTTGCGCAGGCAATGACAGCGCATTCGCGTTCATACAGGATGTCCTGGACGAAGTAATGGCCTTATTCCCCTCAACATATATCCATATCGGCGGCGACGAATGCCCGAAAGACAGCTGGAAAGTATGCCCGAAATGCCAGAAAAGAATGCACGATCTCGGTCTGAAAGACGAACATGCCCTCCAAAGCTATTTCATACAAAGGATCGAACGATACATCAATTCCCGGGGCAAACAGATCATCGGCTGGGATGAACTCCTTGAAGGCGGTCTGGCCCCCAAAGCGACCGTCATGAGCTGGAGAGGAGAACAGGGCGGTATCGATGCCGCCAGGCTGCATCACAACGTCATCATGACCCCCGACGAATATGTCTACTTCGACTACTCCCAGGCCAAAAAAGACGATTCACTGACGATCGGAGGCTACCTGCCCCTGGAAAAAGTCTACCATTATGAACCCATACCCTCCACCCTGGACAGCGCAGCAGCCGGTTATATCCGGGGAGCCCAGGCAAATGTCTGGACCGAATATATTGCCAACACGCAGAAAATAGAATACATGATCTTCCCCCGGTTAAGCGCCATCAGCGAGGTCCTTTGGTCCCCGAAAACCTCTAAAAACTGGACGGATTTCCAGCGACGCATGAAAACACAATACAAACGATACGACCTGTGGAAAGCCAATTACTATCATGGTGAAGAATAACCGCCCGGTGGCGGGCTCATAAAGCAAGGCACATCAGAAGCCCGCCACTTTTTTCTCGATCCGCCTGTCGGGAATAAACCACATCACGGCTACCACTACGTACAGTCCTACAGCCAGCAAGGGATTGAAAAATGCCAGAAGAATGGCAATAGAATAAATAATGACCGATGACTTCCCCTTCCAGTCCTTTCCTAAGGCTATGGCCAAAGAGGAACCTTCCCCTGCTTCTTTGATGAGCATCCGGCAAAGGATGGTATAAGCGATCCCGTTCATGATCAGCACAAAACCATAGAGAATGACCGGCCATTGCGCAAAATGATTCTCCCCCATCCAGGCCGTGGCAAAAGGAAGAAGTGACAGCCAGAACAGCAGGTGGAGATTCCCCCAGAGAATGGCGCCGTTGATCTTCTCGGCGGCATACAGCATATGATGATGGTTGTTCCAGTAAATGCCCACATTCACAAAGCTGAGGACATAACTGATGATCACCGGCAGCATCGGTAACAATTCCTTAATACTATCGCCATGCGGTACATGCATTTCCAGCACCATGATCGTAATAATGATCGCGATCACCCCATCGCTGAATGCCTCCAAACGTCCTTTTTTCATACAGGTAGATTTGTACGCTAATATACGGATTTGGGCTATGAGATGTAAGGGAATCTCCTTATCTTTATCCGCGTTGATCCGCTACCGATCCAATCTATCCCTGACCAATATCCCCAACTATCCAATCCTTTCCCGACCAGTCTTTTTCAAATCCAATTCATTCGTGCTTTATCTCCACCTTTCTGAGGTCATTACCTTCAGGCAGGGGTATCTGTTCTTTTCCCTATCCGTTGATTACCTCTTTTTCCTATCCGTTGATTAACCCCCTTTTGCAAGCCATACGACCCTTAAACCCAACTCTGTCATGCCCCTTCGATGTCCGTTCGGCGGATTGCTGTTATTGGCGTTCCTTCAATTGTCGTTCTATACAGGCGCCGGCCAGGTAGTGGCCGGTATCGCCGCCAATGGCCGTCCCATCCTCAAGGGAGATACGGTCAATGTCTGCCAGGGTAATCCCATATCTTTCCAGAGCGTAGGACAGGGCTCCTTAAATATTACCTGGCGGTTTCAGTTGGGATCGGGGGCCAATACCGGCTCCGGCATCGGTCCTTTTAATTTGACATACAACTCACCCGGATTCGACACGGTATTCCAGAAGATAACGGACGGCAATTATACGGACAGCACCTGGCTGATCGTCCGGGTCTCGGACCAGAAGCCCGTTACCGATTTCAGCTGGAACCCCAATGGCGATTGCGGGAATGTCCCTGTCCAGTTCACCAATCTTAGCACCGGCGCCCAGCTGACCTATGCCTGGACCTTCGGGGACGGAGGCGCCAGCACCCAGACCAGTCCCTCCTACCCCTTCCTGAATGCTATCGGCGTCAGCGGCACGAGAAACTACACCGTGAGCCTGGCTGCCACCAATGTCTATGGCTGCAGCGTCGCCGCAAGTCATATGGTGACGGTAAAAAATACTCCGGACGCTTCTCTCGGTAATGCGGATCCAGGTGTACTCTTCGGCTCCTTCAACGGCAATTCCACCTTTAAGAAATGTAACAATATCCCTTCTTATACTTTCAGCTTTACCAACCAGTCCTCAACGACATCTATAAATACCGGCTATACCATCCAGTGGGGAGACGGCTCTCCCGACTCGATCTTCACCAGCTGGCCTGCCGGTGTCATCGTTTCGCACACTTTCCCGCTGGGCAACAGCCCGATGACGGTCAAAGTTGCCGGCGCCAACGGATGTACGGGGATCCATCAATACAATGTTTTTTTAGGCTCTACACCTGCAGGCGGGCTGGCTAGCCTGGGCAATGCGGATATCTGCGCATCAGACAGCCTGCGATTCGTCCTCAACAATGTGTCGGGCAATCCGCCGGGGACCCTGTATACCTTCCTCATCAACGACGGCAGCGCCTCACAGGTATTCCAGCACCCGCCTCCCGCCATGGTAGGCCATTTCTTCGGGATCGGGTCCTGCGGTTTTGTCAGCAGCTCCGGTAATTCCACGTTCAGCAATGCCTTCGGCGCCTACCTGACGATCGAGAATCCCTGCGGCACGACCAGCCCTTCCGTAGTGCCCATCTATGTATCCGGCAAACCGCGGGCCAGCATTTATGTA
>JAATFV010000030.1 GCA_015655015.1 Chitinophagales bacterium
CGGGTGGATACCGATAAGAAGAAGGTCTATACCTCCGTGGGGGATCTGACCTATGACTACCTGGTCATTGCACTGGGATGTACCACCAATTACTTTGGGAATACCCGGATCCAGTCCCATTCCTTTCCCATGAAGTCCGTACCCCAGGCCATGGCCCTCCGTAACAGGATCTTACAAACTTTTGAAGATACCATCGAGGCCGGGCCGGACGAGCTGCAATCCCTGCTGAACTTTGTGATCGTAGGGGGTGGTCCGACAGGAGTGGAGCTGGCGGGGGCCATGGCCGAAATGAAAAAGAATATATTGCCGAAAGATTATCCCGATACGGACTTCTCCCGTTTTACGATATATCTGCTGGAAGGCTCTCCCCATACGCTGAATGCCATGAGCGAGGCCTCCAAGCTCACATCGCAGAAATACCTGGAAGACCTGGGTGTAAAAGTATTGACCAGCACCGTTGTAGAGGACTATGATGGCAATACGGTCAAACTGAAGGGCGGTCAGACCATTAACACGAAAAATCTCATCTGGGCGGCGGGGGTAACGGCCAATAGCCTTGCCGGCATTCCGGCCAGCAGCCTCGTCCGGGGTAATCGTCTGAAGACTAACCGGTTTGGAGAAGTGGAAGGTGTGCAGGGAGTCTATGCCGTAGGCGATATTGCCTTTATGCCTACCCCGAAATACCCTAACGGACAACCGCAGCTGGCGAATGTGGCCATTGCACAGGCCAGCGCGTTCGCAAAGAATTTCAAGAGATCCCTGAAAGGGCAGCCCCGCCTGGAATTTGAGTATAAGAATAAAGGCTCCATGGCTACCGTGGGCAAACGGAAAGCGGTGGTCGACCTGCCCGGCTTCAGCTTCCAGGGCCGGCTGGCCTGGTTCACCTGGATGTTCGTTCACCTCATGCTGATCCTGAGCGTAAAAAATAAATTATTCATTTTCCTCAACTGGATGATGAGCTATTTCGCCAACGATTCCACCCTCCGGCTGATGCTGAAGGCGGATACTGAGGGTTGACACCTTTTTTTTTCCTATTTTTGTTACGATCAATCCTTTTCTATGGCTGAAATCATTGTAGAGTTAAAGCAAGCTAACATATACCAGGGAGATAATCTTATCCTTCAGGATGTGAATATATCGGTGAATAAGGGCGAGTTTACTTACCTGGTCGGTAAGACAGGCGCCGGTAAATCCAGCTTGCTGAAAACCCTGTACGGTGACCTTCTCCTGAGGGAAGGAGAGGGGCATGTTGCCGGCTTTAACCTGCGGGAAATGGATTGGAAGAAAGTTCCATATCTGCGAAGGACGCTGGGAGTGGTCTTCCAGGATTTTCAATTGCTGACAGACCGGAATGTGAACGACAACCTCAAATTCGTATTAAAGGCTACGGGGTGGAAAGATGTCCGCTTAATGGATGAGAAGATCTCTGACGTATTGGATAAAGTAGGATTGAAGTCCAAAGGATTTAAAATGCCTTTTGAAATGAGCGGCGGCGAACAGCAGCGGGTGGATATTGCAAGGGCCCTGCTCAATTCCCCCAAATTAATACTCGCTGACGAACCTACAGGTAACCTCGACCCCGAGACTTCCGACGAGATCATGCAGCTCCTTTTTCAGATCTCCCGGGATTATGGTACGACCATCATTATGGCTACACATGACTATCGGGTCATCCATAAATTTCCTGCCCGGATGTTGAAGACGGAGAGAGGAAAAGTGATTGATAACGCGAGCATATCTATAGACTAGGGGAGTCGGGCCATATCCACTGAATAAGCTTCCGGGTATTTTCTTCATTGTTATAAAGACCGGACACCACTTCTTTTCGTAGTCGTATATCCTCCTCGGTAAATGGTTCCGTATGCAGCCGGCCGATCAGCTCTTTAAGCGCATCGGCGTTATTGCTTATATGACAGGCTGTTTCCAGGCCGGTAGCCTGTACGGCATTTTCATTGACCACGCAATGCCTGCCATTAAATAAGGCATTCAGCAATTTCAGCTTTATACCCGTACAATTAAAAGAGGGCAGAATATTTACCTGGGCCTTGGTGATCAGGTCCTGGATCTCCTCTTCCGAAGGATTGGGGATGAGGCAGACATGCGGATATTGGGCGACAAGCCTGGTCAGCCGGGCCGACGGATCTTTTCCCGAAATGATCAAAGGCAGCTCCAGGGATTGAAAAACATGCTTTAACAGCCAGATCACCGCCTGCTCATTCTCCGCTACGGAGAGATTGCCGTGATACAGGCAGAAACAGCCGGTTCCTTCCTTGCTATGGACCTCTTCGAACGGAAGGAAGACGGGCAGAACGGTTATATCCTTCGCCCCAAACTCCTTTTCATATTCGGCTCTGTCCTTTTCCGATACGGCCAGGATCGGCACTTTATCCGCGATCTTTTGCTCATACCCGCGCAGCAGATTGCTTTCGTGGAGGTAATACATTTTTTTCAGCAACGATGTTTCGCAGCGATATAGCTGCCGGTAATACTGATGCTCCACATTATGCAGCCGCAGCAGGACCCTTCGTTTGTCAAAGCGCTCATCATTCAACAGGTAGGTGCAATGTATGCCCTCCAGGAGAATAGGATATTCATCCTGTAACAGATTATCCAGCAGCCGGGCGCTCGAACGGGAACAGACGATATAAGGAAGCTTGTGTGAAAATCCCTTATGTCCTTCGTGACGGGTATAGTAATTCACCCCGGCACAATAGTCATTTAAGATAGGCTGTTCTCCTCTTCCGTATTCAAAACAATGCAAATGAACCTTTATCCCCGCCTCATGAAGACACCGTATCTTATGAAAAAGATCGAATACGCCTCCATAATCCACCGGATAGGGTACATCCATGCATACGATATGCAGATGTTTGTTTTCCACGTAATGTTTAACTGTTTTCCCGCTCAACTTGTTTAAAAATTTCTATGACAATCTGACCTTCTTTTTCCCAGTTCAGCTCTTCCCGGACTTTTTCCGTGTGCAATTTCCAGGTTTCCAGCCGGGCCGGGTCCCCGAATACCTCTTGTATACGGGCTGCAATGTGCAACGGCTCGTGATTGTCTATAAACGTACCAACTTCATAATTATTCACGATCCTTTCCAGCTCGGTCAGCCGGCTTACCAGCACCGGTACACCGCTGTGCAGATAATCAAAGATCTTATTAGGCAGGCCGTAAATATGATTGATATTCGTGGGCTTATCCAACGACAGTCCCAGGTGCGCCCGGCGCGTCACCGCCCTTAATATTTCGAATGGCACCTTCGGAAGGATCGTGATCCTGCCGGAAAGCTCCGGCTTCTCCGCCATCTTTTTTATAATATGAAAAATATCCCCACCGCCGATAATTACCAGGTGATATTGGGCAGGATCAAGATATTGCATAGCCAATACCAGCTCTTCCACCCCTCTTTCCGGGTTAATGCCCGCCCCCTGGAAAAGTAAAAAGTGTTTATCCCGCGGCAGCCTGCTTTCGATCTCGGGCGGGAGGAGTACGGCAAGGTTCCCCGGGGACTCCCGGTAGGGTACATTACGCACGGCCTTCAACTCTTTGCCATAATCCTTTTTATACAGATCGCAGAAGGAATCGCAAATCGTATAGATATACCGGAGCCTGGGAAATATAAAGGTCTCGATCGTCTGCCAGACCTTTTTTACCCCGTCCCTGTCCTTTAGCTCCGGCATGCCCAGGTAATACTCGTGCGTATCATATACCACAGGTTTTCCACGGATCCGCGCCGCCAAAAAAACAGCCGGCATAACGTCCAGGTCATTGCCCAGGAAAATGTCTCCCCGGGTGAAGAGCAGGCGAAAGAATAACCGCAGGTTGAACTCCGCATAAAAAAAAATTTTTTTCTGAAACAGCATATGGATTCTTCCCGCTCTATAGTTTCGTTCATTCAGGGGCAGGCTGCTCTTTCTCCGGGCTCCGATCAGCGATACGGCAAACCCGTTCTCCTGCAGGGTCCTGCAGACCTTATGCACCCGCTGGTCTGTCACCAGGTCCGATATTACCGATACGACAATTCGTTTAGACATGTTCATTCATTATGAAAGGCGCCTGAAAAATAGCTTTTAAACAGGCCTTGTGCAAACAGGACCTACCAGGCGGCCAGCAGGATATCCCTGATCTTTTCGGCTGCCGTACCATCGCCGAATATAGTTGTGTTGAATGGTTCGTTCTTATTTCCCAGCGCCTGGAATTTTTCAAGGATCTCTTCTTCCGCTGCATTTGCCTGCAAGCTGGGGCCATGCTCAAAAATTTCGGGCCAGAAAGGATTTTGCATGACTATGACCGAGGGTTTGTGAAAAAAGAACGCTTCTCTTGCCAGCCCGCCGCTATCCGTGACCACCTGCTGACAGGCCTGCGTCAGGGCGATCATATCCAGGTAACCTACCGGGGGAATGGTAAATACCTCCAGAGGGATCCGGTGCTGATCGATGACCTGCCTTGTTCTGGGATGGACCGGGAATACCACCGGCTGACTCCGGTGCAGGATATTCAACGCTGTTAAAATCTCTCCCAGGGCCCTGGGGTTGTCAAGATTCTCCGCCCGGTGAATCGTAGCTAATATAAAGGGCTTCCCTTCCAGGGTGAGGTTGCGAAGCAGGGAAGACTGTTCCCGGGCCTTGTCTTTGAACAGCAGGGCCGCATCCAGCATAATATCCCCGGTATTAAAGATCTGGCCGGAGATCCCATGGTTCTTCCCGTTCTCCATTCCGGATATCTTTCCGCTCTTCGGATTCTCAGTCCCGGATATGGCTTCTTTCCCCTCCCCGGGATTCCCGACCTGGTTTCTTCCGGGGGTAAAACCCTCCTTCAGGAGGTTCTCCACACCCCGATAAGTGCAGGCAAAGTTGAGACCCGAGAGCCGGTCGGTAAGGTACCGGTTGGACTCCTCCGGCATATTTTCCTGTCCTGTCCGAATACCGGCCTCTACATGTCCGAGAGGGATATTTCTTTTTTTGGCAGCCAGCGCACCTGCCAGCGTCGTATTCGTATCCCCGTATACGATAATGCCGTCCGGCTTTTCATCTGCGATCACAGGGTCCAGGGCAATCAGCATCCGGCCGATCATTTCGGCATGCGGCTGATTATTTATATTTAATTGATAGTCAGGATTTGGAATATTGAACTCCTGGAAAAAAATGGCGGACATATTGTCACTGAAATGCTGTCCCGTATGGATGATGAGGGGCCGGCCGCCATCCTTTCGCTGCCATGCCCGGTATAATAAGGAAAGTTTTATGAATTGTGGCCGGTTACCTACAATGTGCACCGTTTTCATGTACGTGGTTTTAATGACTGCGGCAGGGTTCGGGCCAATATTAACTATTTCGGGGAAGAAAATCATTATTTTTATGGTATTTTTGCGCTTTAATTTTTAATAATTTAATATTTATCCTTAGTTTTGCCGGCTAAATCAGCAGAATATTAATTTGGATGTTTTTTTAAAAAATTTGAGATGCCTTATTTGACAAAAGAGAAGAAAGCGAGTTTCTTTACAGATTTTGGTGGGATTGCCGCCAATACCGGTTCCATTGAGGGACAGATTGCCTTGTTGACAGAACGGATCAACCAGATCTCTCAACACCTGCAAACCAATAAAAAGGATTTTTCCACCCACCGCGGCCTGATGCAGTTAGTGGGCAAAAGAAAGCGTTTGCTGACCTATCTTAGCAAGCACAACCTCCAGGGCTATCGCCAACTGATTGAAAAACTTGGACTTAGAAAATAATTCATTATGTATATTAACGTTATTCCCAACTGACAACACGGTTGGGAATCGTTTTTTTATACTGTAAGGATTTACGGGATTTTATACACATTTTTTAACATAGAATTATGGTTATTGGTAATACGTTCCCTCCTCAGGTGCCATAATTCATAAAGACGAACAGCTATATGCTTTCACAACCCATTAGTGTAACATTTGATATAGGCGGGGGCCGTATGGTCTCCATTGAGACGGGTAAGCTTGCACGCCAGGCAGATGGCGCCGTTACTGTACGGCAGGGTAATTGTATTATCCTGGCTACCGTGGTGGCTAATAAAGAACCCAAAGAAGGGCAGGATTTCTTTCCGCTTTCTGTAGACTACCAGGAAAAATTTGCTTCAGCCGGCCGCATTCCGGGCTCCTTTTTTAAACGGGAAGCCCGTTTGAATGATTATGAGATCCTGACCAGCCGTCTGATCGATCGCGCTTTGCGTCCCCTTTTTCCCGAAGATTATTTATGTGAAGTACAGGTGCTCGTCACGCTGGTATCCAGTGATTACGAAGTGATGCCCGATGCGCTGGCCTGTCTCGCCGCTTCAGCAGCGCTGGCTGTTTCTGATATTCCCATTAAAGAGATCATCAGCGAAGTAAGAATAGGCCGCGTGGACGGAAAATTGATTGTTAACCCCAGCCGTACCGAACTGGATACAGCCGATATGGAATTCATCATCGCTGCGACCGACAAGAACCTGATGATGGTGGAAGGGAAAGCGGCAGAATGTGGTGAAGAAGACCTGGTAAAGGCGTTGCAAATAGCTCATGATGCTATTCGCATCCAGATCAAAGGCCAGGAAGAGCTGCGCGCCAAAGCGGGCGTCACCGGCAAAAGAGATTACAAGAAGCCTGAACATAGCGAAGACATTCAGAACAAAGTGAATGCTTTCGCCAGGGATAAGGTATACGAAATATCCAAAAGCGCCAGCAGCAAACACGTGCGCAGCGATGCTTACAGCAAGCTGAAAGACGAGCTGATCGCCAGCCTGGGAGAAGGCATCACCGATGCGGATAAGAAATTCGTTAAAAAATACTACGAAGACCTGAAATGGGAAGTAGTACGCAACATGATCGTAGATGATCGCACCCGCCTGGATGGCCGCGGCCTGGACCAGGTGCGCCCCCTGGCAATGGAAATAGATCCCCTGCCGACTCCCCATGGATCGGCCCTCTTCACAAGAGGTGAAACGCAGTCCCTCACCACCGTCACCCTGGGCACTCCTCTGGATGAAGTATTGGTGGAGAGCGCTGCCAAATCCTACGACTCGAAATTCTTTTTACACTATAATTTCCCTCCCTTCAGCACCGGAGAAGTGAAGATGATGCGCGGGCAAAGCCGCCGCGAAGTAGGCCATGGCAACCTGGCTATGCGCTCTCTGAAGCAGCTGATGCCGGGAAATGATTATCCTTATACCGTTCGGGTAGTGAGCGATATCCTGGAATCCAACGGTTCTTCTTCGATGGCGACGGTTTGCGCCGGCAGCCTGGCCCTGATGGACGCAGGAGTTCCCTTCCCCAAACACGTAAGCGGCGTAGCGATGGGCCTGATCACCCGACCGGCAGACGGTAAATACGCTATTCTCACCGATATCCTGGGAGATGAAGATCACCTGGGAGACATGGACTTCAAGGTTACCGGTACCCGTGAGGGCATCTGCGGCGTACAGATGGACATCAAGGTGGATGGTCTTAGCATGGATACGATGCGCGAAGCGCTGGAGCAGGCCCGTAAAGGGCGCCTGCATATTTTAGATGCCATGTACCAGTGTATCGATGGTCCCCGTCCTGAAGTGAAACCGCACGCTCCGAGAATGGAGAAGCTGTTCATTGATAAGGAATTTATCGGAGC
>JAATFV010000216.1 GCA_015655015.1 Chitinophagales bacterium
GTAAGACCAAGAATGCTGGCGAGCCAGGCCGGTTACGACAGCGTTACCCGTGCATTCATTTATTCCCATCTTAACTCTTACGTTGCCCTTGAGGCATTCAAATACACGGAACTCGCCTACAACTTCAATCCCGACACGGCTAGCGCCAGGTTTGCGCGGTTTTCAGAAAGCCAAAGGCAGTCTGTAATGGGAAGAAAATTGCAGGAGCTGATCGATACCGGCAAGAAAACCGATTCCGGAAAGGTGGCGATGGATTTTACGGAAAACGATTCCACGGGAAAACCTGTCAGACTTTCCGATTTCCGAGGGCACTACGTGCTGCTCGACTTCTGGGCTTCCTGGTGTAAACCCTGCAGAGCGGAAAATCCCAACTATCTGAAAGCCTATAATAAATATAAAGCTAAGAATTTCACGATATTGGGCGTCTCTCTTGACGATGAAGCCACCAGGAGAGCATGGCTTGCCGCGGTAAAGGTGGATGGTATGCCCTGGACCCAGGTTTCCGAACTTAAGGGGTTTAAAAGTAAATCTGCTGTTCTATATGGCGTTGAGGCCATTCCTACCAACTTCCTGATAGACCCTAATGGGAGGATCGTCGGCAAGAACCTTCGGGGAGAGGAATTGGACAAAAAACTAGGTGCGCTGTTCTCCCTGTGATAGGGCGCCGCTATTCCAAAAAAATAATCAACTATAAAAAAATGTTATTATTTTGCAAGGCCAAAGACGAGCCTGATGTTACATGACGAGTGCCATAATTTTACTCCTGACAGTTCAAAAGACATGCTGGAACAGCTTTTCAATGAACTGTTCCGGGAATATGAGCATTCCCTGTATCTATTTGCTTTTAAGATGTTGAAATCCGATATGGCGGCAAAGGACATCATACAGGACGTTTTTTTAAAGTTATGGCTGATACGGGATAAATTCCCGGAAATAAAAAATATTTCTTCCTTTTTGTACAGGCTCACCGAGAATAAAGTAATCGATCATTTACGCGCTTCGGCTTCCGACCAGCGGAAAAGGCACGCTTTGTGGTGTCGTCTGCATCAGAGCAGCGAGCAGAACGTCGGTATAAATGTGGAAGCCAGGGAGTATCATGCCATCATACAACAAGCCATCGAACAGCTTCCTCCTCAACGAAGGGCTGTGTATCTTCTAAGCCAGGCAGAGGACAAGCCGCGGAAAGAAATAGCCTCGTTATTGCAGATCTCCCCGAATACGGTGAGAAATCAGTTGGCAAAGGCGATAGAAAATATTGTTGCCTATTTAAAGAATAATAGCGATTAACCAGCTTTCCCCGGCCAGTTTACAATTTTCTTAACTTTTTTTGAGTTGCCGGTGGTACATCTTTCCCCGGCATACGTCCTATAAGTATGCCGCGCATTTACGAGTTACTGGATAAGTTTGCTTCAGGGATCTGTTCCGGGGAGGAATTCGAAGAGCTGATGCAGTTATTGCAGGTAAATGAGAATGAAGAAGTTATCCGCAACTATATGCGGAAATTGTATAGTTCATTGGATTCAGAGGTCATTTCAGATCTTCATATCGATGAGCAGGGCGATATGTTCCAAAGCGGAGAGCCTGTTTCTGATCCGCGTAAAAGGCCGGTTTTTTTGAAAAGGACGCTAATAACCCTATGCACTATATCGATCGTCTTCATTATTGGCTTTTTCTATTATTCCAGACCTGGCAATAAAGCTGACAGCAATAAAGGGGACAATGCAAAGACGATAAGCCGGATTTATACGCCTGCGGGATCCAAGACCAGCGTTGTCCTTCCGGACAGTACGGAAGTGTGGCTGAATTCTCTTTCCACGCTAACCTATACGACGGCGGCATTCAATAGCGGCAGGCGGGAAGTCTCGTTGATCGGGGAAGCCATGTTTAAAGTAAAACACGATGGGCTTCATCCTTTCCTTGTTCATACAAAGAATTTCGATGTAACGGATCTGGGAACGGTATTCAATATCCAGGCATACCCGGAAGATAACAACGCCCAGGCCTCCCTGTTAAGCGGCTCCATCGAAGTAATAACAAAAGGAAAACATTCGAAAAAGATCACCCTGGTTCCCAATCAACGGATCATCATTGCGAATGATGATAAAAATCAGCATGATGATAATGATAAGAGAATATCTCCAGCCAAATTATCTGTTAAAGCGGTCTATGAGCCGACCATTAAACCCATTCTTCTCAGTCCTCAAATAAGCGTGGCGCCGGATACTGCCTGGCTGGTGAACAAGCTGATCTTCACGGATGAATCTTTTTACGATCTGGCATTGCAGATGCAAAGACGTTATAATGTCGTCATACACTTTCGAAATGAAAAAGCTAAATTCTACAAGTTTGCCGGCAGATTTGAGGAGGAAGATATTGATGATGCGTTGAAAGAGCTGCAGGTGATCGCCCCCTTCTCCTATAAAAGATCCAATAATGAAATTTATATAGAGTAACCTTTATTAACCCAAAACTATACCCATGACATAAAGCACTCCAATTCAAATAGAAATATTAGAAAGAGGCGGGAAATGCGCCACATTCCCCGCCGTAACATTCAATTGTAAAAACCTTCACTCAATTCGTCAAGGGAGGGCTTCCTTTAACAATTAAACTTGCTGTAAATATATGGAAAATAAATTATTTCCATTCTGCTGTAGCTCTTTAGTGCTCCAAAAATTGCTTCGCATTATGAAACTAACATTAGTTTTATTACTGGCTGCTTGTGTGCAGGTATCAGCTAATAAGGCATATTCCCAAAAGGATTTGAAGCTTAACCTGGATCTCAAAAATGTTAAGCTTAAAAAGGCTTTTGAGGTCATCGAAAAAAACTCCCCTTACCGGTTTCTATATAATTCAAGTTCTATCCCCGAAAATGTCCGTATCGACCTTCATGAGAAAGGTATACCCATTTCCGATGCCCTGGATAAGATTATACGGGCCAATGGTCTGATCTATAAGATAATAAATGATAAGGTAATCGCTGTGACCTCAGCAGGTGAGATGATGCAAACCATCCATGTGAAAGGCGATGTGGCGGACAGCACGGGAAAGCCTCTGCAAGGTGTCACCATCACGCTGCAGGGACAAAAACGCGGCACGGAAACCGATGCAAAGGGACATTTTGAAATGGATGTCCCCGATGACGCGGTTTTGGAGATCAGCAGCATCGGGTATCAGACCCAGCGGGTTCCTGTCGCAGGCGATTTGCCGCTCCATATTGTTTTAAAGGAGACATTGAATGGATTAAACGAGGTAGTCGTCGTAGGCTATGGTACAAAACTAAAAGGGACTGACCTTACCGGCTCCGTCTCCAGGATCAACGGGAGTCAGCTGGAATCTCGTCCTGTGACCGGGACCCTGGATGCCTTACAGGGACTGGTTCCTGGTGTGGCTGTTACCCGTGAAAGCGGAGCGCCGGGTGGACAGAACTATCAGTTTTCCATCAGGGGGTCCTCTTCCATCAACGGGAATGTGCCGCTCGTACTCATCGACGGGATCCCGGGTGATCTCAGCCTGATCAATCCCCAGGATATCCAGGATCTCACTGTGCTGAAGGATGCTACGGCAGCCATCTACGGAGCGCGAGCCGCCGACGGTGTCATCCTTGTGACGACCAAAAGGGGTAAAATATCGAGAACTCCCAATATCGCGTATGGGTTCAACCTGGCCATAAAAAAGCCCGGGATGATGAAGAAGGCGACATCGACAGACCATTTTGTGAGAATGTTCAATGAAGCCAACAAAAACGATGGCGACCCCCAGACATTTTCCGATTCTACCCTGGCGAAAATAGCGGCCAATGATCCGGGCGTGGGCCCGGGCGAGAACTGGAGCGTACAGTCATATCCCATGTGGTACCAGTCAAAAAACTGGTATGGAAGCCTTTTCAAGACGGCTCTCCGCCCTACCCATAATCTAAGCATCTCCGGCGGAGGAGAGAACTCCAACTACGTTATCTCCTTTGGCGACACCAGGGACAATGGCAATTTATCCGCCGGAAGTAACGGGTCTGTGCGGGACAATCTGAGAATAGACCTGCAGCTCAACCTGCTGAAGAACCTTAAGCTGGATCTCAATACGGCCTATGACTATATGCATACCACACAGCCTTCAGAAATGAATGATGCTCTCGACAATGGATTGAAGGTATTTTCCTACGTGCCTGTAAGAAATCCCGCCGGCAATTATTACGGTTACCAGGGATACGAAAATCCCTTCCAGGAACTGAAAGAAGGAGGCGGCGAGAACATCACGGATTCCAGGTGGAGCAATAATATAAAACTGGACTGGGAGCCTATAAAGGGACTGGTATGGACGGGACAGATCGGCATCAACCTGGAGCGCAAAGACGATAATGTCACTAAACCTACCAATGAAGAGCATAACTGGGACAATTCGATAAACTCACTGATACGCAACAATCCGAACAGTGCAAGTTATACCGACCAGAGCTCCGTCTATAAGAATTTCAGTACCTATGTGAACTACAGCAAGACCCTTGGCAAACATGATATCAAATTGCTGGCCGGCGCTTCCAAGGAAAAGTTTACCAAGCAATATGAGTACATGCAGGGGGCCGATTTCTCCAGCAATGTGATTTTTACGCTGCCTTTGTCGGATCCAAAGAACCTGCGGGCCGGATCTTTCTGGGATAATGATCCCTGGGCGCTGGAGTCTTATTTCGGTCGTGTCGCGTATTCCTATGACGGTAAATATTACCTCGAAGGGACCTTACGAAAGGACGGAAGCTCCAAGTTCTCCCCGGAGAAGCGGTGGAGCGCCATATACCCCAGTATTTCCGCGGCCTGGAAAATTTCCGAGGAACCCTTCTTTAAAAACCTGATCGATAACAATACCGTCAATCTTTTCAAAGCAAGGGCTTCATGGGGCAAAACGGGGAACCAGGACCTTCCTTCTTTAGGCTTGTTCGACTATATTCAGCTGATCGATATCAGCGGAGCCTATCCGATCGACGGGTCAGCGGTTTCCACGCTGGCTTCCCTGAAAGGGATCGCTTCTCCTGACCGTACCTGGGAAACGATCGAGACCAAAGACCTGGGATTTGATCTAATCCTGTTCCAATCCCATCTTAATGTTTCCTTTGATGTCTACCGCAAGAATAACAACAATATGCTGGTGAGCATTACTTATCCTTCGACACTTGGCGCAGCTGCTCCTACCTCAAATGCCGGAACGCTGCTGGATAAAGGATGGGAATTCAACGGATCATGGAACAGCAAAATCGGCGCTGTTCAGTTCAATGTGGGCGTTATCCTGAATTACAACACCAATAAAGTCACTAATCTCCAGGGACAGGACTCCTACAATCTTGGTCTGACACAGGCCCGGCAGGGATATGCGCTGGATTCCTATTTTGGGTATAAAGGGTCCGTCATCAGGAACCAGACAGATTTAGACGCCTATGCGTCAAAATATGCGGGGAAAGGAATAGTGCCTGGTACGCAACCGAATGGATATGGAGGGCTGGGCGTCGGAGACGTGATGTACCAGGACATTGACGGGGACGGCCAGATCACTACCTATGGGGATAAATCGAAAGGCCATAACGGCGATGCCGTTAATTTAGGATCACAGATCCCCAAATTTACCTATAGCATGACCGGCGGATTAAAATATAAAGGGTTTGACTTCTCTTTCATTCTGCAGGGAACGGGAAACAAATATGTCTGGAGAGGCAATGGGAACTTCGGGGTGCCCCTGGGTCAATCCTGGTTCCAGCCGCTGGACTATTTTTATGGCAAGACGTTCAACGAGGATAACACCGCTGCGAAATATCCCCGGTTGTCGAATAATGGAACCGTCAAAGGCAATAACTACCAGTTCTCCAACCTCTGGCTTGAAAATACAAGATACCTGAGAATGAAGAACCTCACCGTAGGATATACCTTCAACAATCTGCAAATAAGCAAGTTTAAGGTCCGTGGGATAAGGGTTTATGCAAGCGGACAGGACCTGTTCGAATTTGCAAAAGGAACATGGGATCACATGTATGACCCGGAAGAAACGCATGTGCCGAGTATAACGGAAGATGCAAGTAATTCTACGTATTACGAGAATAATTATCCGATGTATCGTGCTTTTTCATTTGGAGTGAATGTTAACTTCTAAAACAGGCGGTAATGAAAACAATTAAAATAGCAAGCGTTCTAATACTATTGATCGTGTCGGCGACGGGTTGTAAAAAAGATCTTGATCTGCAACCCCAGTCCGAAATTACCGATCTTACTTTCTGGCAGAAAAGCAGCGACTTTGAGCTGTCGGCAAACTGGTTTTATCTCAACACGCTGGATGACCCGCATGACGACGGCACTAATAATAACGACAATATGTCGGATATCGCATTCGGCATAAGCATCGATCCGGTCAGCTCCGGAACACTTGTAGCGCCGGAACAGGACAATAACTGGGATAATCCCTACAGCGCGATCCGAAATGCGAACAAGCTGATCGAAGAAGCCAATGGATCGGCTATAAAAGCGTCCATTACGTCCTACCTGGGCGAGGGTTATTTCTTCCGTGCCTATAATTATTTCAAACTTTTCAAGCTGTTTGGCGGCGTCCCGATCATCAACAAAGTGCTGCTGCCCTCGGATTCGCTGGTTTACACGGCAAGAGCTTCCCGGGATGTCGTGCTGGACTCTATATTAAATGACCTGAACACTGCCATTGCAGATCTGCCCGCAAAAAGCAGTGCGGAAACAGGAAGGATCTGCAAAGAAGCAGCCCAGGCATTCAAAGCGCGGGTATGTTTGTTCGAAGGCACCTGGAGGAAGTTTCATGCTTCAGGCGATGCCAATACTTTACTCGATCAGGCCATCACCGAATCAAAGAATGTGATCGATAGTAAATCGTATACCTTATACCAGGGGAAAGGTGACGCGAGCTATCGCTATCTGTTCATCGATAACACGAGCGAAGACAACCCGGAGTCGATCATCGCCAAAAAATACCGTACCAATATCAATGTGAACGGATGGGCGTATGGGGTATCCTGGGGTAATCTCAATCCGACAAAACCTGCCGCAGACATGTATCTATGCAGTGATGGTCTGCCGATCGACAAATCGCCTTTATTCAAAGGATATGATTCCTGCCGTTCTGAATTTTACAACAGGGATCCGCGAATGGAGCAGTCCATTATTTTACCCGCGACAAGCATTATCCGGCCGCAATATGACACCTACAGGCCTCAATGGCCCGGGGTGGACAATAACAGAAATGTGAATTCCGGCTATATGCTGTACAAGTTCATCTCTGAAGAACCTACGCCGGGAGATGGCGGCGGCGCATTTGACTGGAATGTATTAAGATATGGAGAGGTGCTGGCGACATATGCCGAAGCGCAGTTCGAACGGAATAATGCGATCTCCGATGCAGACCTGGACCTATCGGTCAATGTGTTAAGGGACAGGGTGCACATGACTCATCTGACAAATACCCTGGTGAGCGGCAATGGGCTGGATATGCGGACCGAAATAAGGAGGGAAAGGTCCGTAGAGCTTGCTTTTGAAGGATTCCGGTGGGATGATCTGCGCAGATGGAAGACGGCTGAAACAGTATTGCCTCAATCCGTATTAAGTATCAAGGTTACGGGAACACAATGGGCTTCCCAGGTGATAACGATCGACGGGAACAGCTACAACAGCTATTTTTACAATGCGCCTGCCAGTCAGCTTGAAAATGGATATAAGCTGTTGCAGCCGGGCGGTCAAAGGTCGTTCGACCCCAATAAGAATTATTTGCTGCCGATACCCACCAAGCAGGTGTCTATTAATTCAAAGCTGGAACAAAACCCGGGCTGGTAATAATATTGCCTATGTATAACTATTGTTTTAAAACCGTAAGTCTATTATATAGTAGGATTCCCGTTTTAATAGGCTATTTGTCATTACTTTTCTTTCCGGCAAGCTATCTCACGGCACAGACCCCGGCCGGAAAAGAACCCGATTTGATGGGGAACCGTTTTTTGACGTTGAATACCGTCATCCGTGTCAACCAGATCGAAGTATCCCGGGACAGGAATGTCGGGGAAGATGAACGAAGGCTGCATACGCCTGAACGGGTTGTAACCTTCAGAGAAGCTATCGCTAAGGGACTACCGGGCGCCAGGATCACCTGGGCCCTTAGCTGGCTGGCTTTACACGATACTTCCGATAATTACAGACGGATAAGAAAGATCGTCGCCGGCTATCATTATCAATATGGCGACGAGGTTACTTTTATTCCCGGCGCCTATTTTGCCAATGCCTATAATTCTACTGACCAGGTAAACAAAGACCTTCACGAAGGATTACTCAGCGTCTCGGAAATGGTCGGCAACCATTATCGTCCCCTGAGCATCCTTGCGGGGTTCCTATCTTCCAAAAACCAGGCGTACCTGGCAAAAGAAGAAGGGATACATGTCTGCCAGGGAAATATATGGAGCCAATATTCTATCGACAACCAGGATGGTGATGGTGCGGTTTGCTACCCATTTTATCCGTCTTCCCAGCATTTTTGTAAACCTGCCCAGGGAAAGGATGATTTTATTGATTGTGTAAACCTGGATGGATGGACCTGCGATTTTTTGGCTGCCAGGAGAGCTGGTTTCTCCGGAGGGTTCAATAGCAGGATGGGCGTTGGCCCTATTGAAACACTGGGAAAATACGGTGTCAAAGTCGGGTTGGAAGAGATGGTACATACAACTGCGGTGCATTTCGATAAAGGATTCGCGCTGAATGGGTTTGCCTGGGTCACCAATTGCTGGGAGCTGTCCCTGCCTTATGATGCCGGTGATATGACGCTATGGCTGCAGGAGATTAAAAAACGCTGGTCCGGTGTTCAATGTATAACGCAGGGCGAATTTGGACTGATCTGGCGCAAACATTATAAACAGAATACGTTCGATTACCGGTTTGAAGAAGAAGGCTCCGGTATCGGCGGCTCGGACAAGGATAAAAAGATCCGGTGGTTTATGAATAAGGATTTCAGGCTGGCGCTGCTCAGCGGGATCAATGGGGAGAATGAAAAAGTGATCGATCTTACGCGTTATGATCTACCGGCTAAGGAGCCTGAATCCGGTAGTACCCGAAACTGGAGCTTATTAGGCGAGATCAATCAAAAGGGGATCCGGGAGCAGGACAAACCTGTACCCATCAATAATCTGCCGGAAGAAGATAAAGCGCTTATTGGAAAGCGCTATCCTGTTCTATTGAAGTGACCATTCAGGATATGAAAGCTGTCGCTTTCCGATAGCTGTCGCGTTATGATAGCTGTCGTTATCCGATATCTGTCGATTCCGATATGTACAATATTAGAAAACATTAAATTACAGCCATTTACCCATGCAAAGACGTTCGTTCCTAAAAAATGCTGCTTTGTCCGGTGCAGGAATGTTAGCTGGTCCCGATCTGCTGAAGAACATGCCGTTCGGATCTTTGGACACCGGGTTTTCTCCGGTGTCATTGATCGGGGGGCGATTCATTACCTTCTGCATTATGATCCGCACAACGCCCTGGGAAGTATCGAGAGATGTGAAGTTGCATCCGCGGGAGGAAAGCGCCTGGCATACCTTAGAGGGCGTACGGGCCATGCGGGAGGCATTTGCAGAGAACAATCCGAATGGCCGGCTTACCTGGGGGTTTACCATGAACGCCCTGGAAGACAAGCGGAAGAATTACGTTGAAATAAGAGAATATGCGGCGGCCTGCCAGGTTAGATATGGAGA
This sequence comes from Chitinophagales bacterium, assembly GCA_015655015.1. Lineage (GTDB taxonomy): Bacteria > Bacteroidota > Bacteroidia > Chitinophagales > Chitinophagaceae > Puia. The sequence continues at coordinate 9,728 of JAATFV010000216.1, forward strand.
CGAAGTCACCTATTTCCCCGGTTATTTCCCTGCGATGTATCTGCCACGGGAAAGGGTTAATAAGGAGATGTCCGAGGCCATTCAGATCATCTCTCATTTTGTCGGTAACGGGTATCGCCCGCAATCGATCATAGGTGGCTTTTTATCGGCGGACAGCTTACAATACCTGGCGGAAAAAGAGGATATACATGTGGCTCAGGCAGTCATCTGGAGCCAGCACAATATCGATGGGGGAGGGGCAGACGGCTCGCCTTCCTATCCTTATTATCCATCCACGGAACATTTTTGTAAGCCGGCTCAAGGCAAGAAGGATTTTATCGACTGCGTGAATCTCGATGGCTGGACGTTGGATTTCATCTGTGCGCGGCAGAGCGGTTCCAACGGGCACGAAATTACGGGATATAACAGCCGCCGGGGCGTCGGCCCGATCGAAACCTACGTAGGGTGGGGGCTGGACCTGGGGAACAGGGAAGTAATGCATACCCAATCCATTCATTTTGATAAGGGATACGAACTGAATAAGTTCGGATGGGTTACCAATATCTGGGAAGCCCAGCTGTATTACGAAATGGGAAAGGATCTGATCTGTAATGCGCTCAAAATGTGGGTAGGGGACACCTTGAAACGATGGCCGGACGTTCGGTTCGTGACATTCGGGGAGTTCGGGAACGCCTGGAGAAAGCAGTATAAAACGAATGATGATTGGAATTACCGGTTTGCGGAACGAGGTTGCGGACTCGGAGATTCCTATAACAATCTTGAAATAAGCTGGTGTATGAATAAAGAATTCAGGCTGGCCCTGCTTCGCGATTGGCATAAAAAGACTCCTTTGAAGGTGATAGATTTCACGCGTTACGATCTGTCTGCGCATGAGCCTCCCGATGCCACTCCTCAAAATCCCATTAAAGACTGGAGCCTGATCAATCGCATCAATCAAAAAGAATTGAGGCCCCAGGATAAGCCGGTTTTACTGCAAGAATTACAAGATGACGAAAGGGAGCTGATCTTCCGGTTTTATCCCGATCTGAATAAAGCTTAGTGGGCTGTCCGTTTTTGAATAAATCTTAAGTCTGTCCGTTTTCTTAAGTCTGTCCGTTTATTGATATCTTGTTAAAAAGGTAATGCTATTACGATTCTTTATGAAAAACGATCTTTCGGCTTTGATCCTATTGGCAATTATCATTGTCCCCCATTTATCTTTAGCTCAGCGGGCAGATCTCCCTACCAAATGGACAAAAAACGTAATGGCCTCGGATATTCCGCTCGCCGAATATCCGAGGCCCCAATTAGTGCGCAGCGATTGGCTGTGCCTGAATGGCTGGTGGGATTATATGGGAGGAAAAGATGCTCCGCCTGCCTCCGCTCCCAAAGACCCGGTTCCTTTCAGGAAAGGTCCGGAGAAAATTCATGTACCTTTTTGTCCGGAATCCATCCTTTCAGGGATTACCCGTAAGCAGGAGATCAATATGTGGTATCGGCGACATTTTAAGGTGCCCGATCGTTGGAAAGGAAAACAATTGCTGCTTCATTTTGAAGCGGTAGATCATGAAACAACCGTATTTATCAATGGTCATACTGTCGGATCGCATGAGGGAGGTTACGACCCTTTTTCTTTTGATATTACGGATTTTATTCATCAGGGCGACAACGAAATTGTCGTTGCGGCTCATGATAGCAATGATGGAGCTGCGCCAGGTGGGAAGAACGGTCTTCGTGGGGATTATACTTTTACTTCCGGTATCTGGCAGCCGGTGTGGCTGGAGCCAGTCAATCAAAGTTATATAAAGTCGATCCGGGTATTGCCGGACCTGACGCAGAAAAGATTGGCTATTACCGTTGATGCCGATCCCAATTGCCAGGTAAAAGTAACCGTGCTGCAGGGGAAAAAGGTCATTGCTGTAAAAGCCGCCAAGTGTCAGACCCGGTTGTTCCTTTACCTGGATCATCCCATTCCCTGGTCGCCGGACCATCCTTTCCTGTACGATCTGAAGGTAACGTTAACGGATGGTTCAGGGAAGCGGTCAGATGAGGTCAGCAGCTATTTTGGCATGCGCGATATTGGCCTTGGCAAGGTACAGGATGTGATCAGACCTTTGCTGAATGGGAAGTTTGTCATGCAGATCGGGTTATTGGATCAGGGTTATTGGCCGGATGGAATATATACGGCACCTACGGATGAAGCGTTGGCATCGGATTTGATCCTGGCTAAAAGAGCCGGATTTAACCTGGTACGGAAGCATATGAAAGTGGAATCGAGACGATTCTACTATTGGGCCGATAAGTTAGGGTTGCTGGTCTGGCAGGATATGCCGGCTATATGGTACCAGGATATCGATACTGCCATTAATAGAAGTCGTTACAGGAAAGAGTTAAAGATAATGATTGACGACCATTATAATTCACCCAGTATCATAACCTGGGTGCCGTTTAACGAGAACTGGGGTGCTTTCGATGTCAGAGAAATTACGGACTGGGTAAAAAATTATGACCCGTCCCGCCTTGTCAATGGAAATTCCGGGTATAATAACAATCCGCCCTATCAAAAGGCATATGGAGATCCCAGGAACGGAGATTTTGTAGATACTCATCTGTATTCCGATCCTTATACGCCTGCTGTTCCGGATGGGCATAGAGCGGCTTCTCTTGGTGAATTTGGAGGAATTGGTCTTTTTGTACCTGGTCATATGTGGCCGGTTGAAAATAACGCTTATCGCTATACAGCCACACGATCCACGCTTACAGACGAATATGTTTTATTGCTGAGTCATATAGATCAATGGATGAAATATAAAGGGTTGAGCGTTGCTGTTTATACGCAAACGACGGATGTGGAACACGAGATCAATGGAATTTTAAGTTATGACCGGATGGTTGAGAAAATGGAAGTTTCCCGCGTAAAAAAGGTCAATGATTGGGTGATCGAAGACAGCAAAAAATTAAATTAGGCTGTACGGATGATGATGACGAAGGCGCCTTAGTCAGGCCTTCCTGCCAAAAGTTGTTATTAGAAGGGTAACATCTTAAAGTAGCCGCCTTAGCGTATCCTCTAGTTTCTTTCCTGAAAGGTTACGTGCGACTATTCTTCCGGACGGATCGATCAGTACATTTTGCGGAACAGACACAATGCCGTATTGAACAGCCGCCGCGTTCTTCCAATACTTCAAATCGCTTACATGAAACCATGTCAGGCTGTCCTGATCAATGGCCTTTATCCAATTGCCTCTATTGAAATCCAAGGATACGCCCAGTATCTCAAAATTTGTATGCTTAAATTCAGTATACACCTTTTTTAGTTCCGGATTGGCAGCCCGGCAAGGTCCGCACCAGCTTGCCCAGAAATCAATTAATACATATTTTCCTTTGAAGGAAGACAATGCAATCATATTTCCGGCAGTGTCGTTCATTTCAAACAGCGGTGCTATTGTTCCGACCGCTGTTGTTTTTGAATCTTCAATTCTTTTTGCATAAATCCTCCCTTTTACCGAATTACGAATGGAGGGCGAGAGGTGATTGAAAACAGGATCTATATCACGATAATCGATAAACTGTCCTGCATATTCGTCCAGGAGATTCAGGCTTACGAACTGATTGGGATGCGCCAGGATATATTCCTTTGTCTTCGCTGTTTCTGCATACGTTGCGGTCCGGTAAGACTCCCTTAAACTGAGCATTTGCGGATCGTTGGTTAACCCTCTGTCATCTTTCTGTTTTGAAAGCTCGTATCCTAACATCGATATTTTTCGCGATATGCTATCTACTTTTTTCTTATCGGATTTGACGAATTCCAAATAGGCCTCGTAATCTTTTTGAGATTGGGAACCGGTTATTTTTCTATCAATGATATTGTCACTGCTGGTAAGGATAATGGTCGCATTGGGCTCTATGTACACAGTTGCAACATTTTCGCTGCTGATGTTATGTGTATTAATGCCATTTTTACATACGTAAATCAGCGCGTTTACCGGATGGACGGCATATTGCTTAAGTTCAAAATTTCCGTTGGTAATAAAAGCGCTGTCTTCAACACTTACGGTGTCCGCAGTCGTATATGCAATGTAGACTTTTGCAGGCGGCTGTAAGGTGCCGATCTTTCCTTTGATAGTGAAATCGCTCTTTTGCGCCATAACGTTGAATTGCGTTATAATAAAAAGAAAGAAGATCGCTATTGTTTTTATCGGGCTCATCTTTTGTTATTTGATATTATTATTGAACATCGCTGATTTTACCTGACAGATATCTCTTCTCTAATAAGACAGGGGATCACTGGGCTTCCACCGGTGGAGGAAACAATATTTTTGTACAGGTTAAAAAATGGGAATCAATCAGCTTCTGTTTTGCCTTAAATACGTTCGGAGTGAAATATCCATGCTGCCAATTTGACAAAAATTGTCGAAATGTGCAATTTTATTTACCTTTGCTCTATGTCAGATCCTTCTGTATTTAAGGAAGATTTCGTTCAGACGCAGATCCTGCAGGCTGCCAGGCGCCTGTTTCAGGTACACGGTTTTGCCAAAGTGACCATGGATGATGTCGGAAAGGCGATTGGAAAAGGCCGCAGCTCGATCTATTATTACTATAAGAATAAAGAAGAAATATTTGATGCGGTAGTTCACACGGAAGTGAGGGAGATGCTGGCAGCAATGAGCCGTGAGATCAATAAAGAGACGGCTACCGAACAGAAATTGAAGGCTTTCGCTTTGACCAGGCTGCGTATGCTTCAGAAGAGCGGGTCTTTTTATCTTAGCCTGGATAGCGGTATGGATGCGGATGCGCTATCCCAATTCAATAAGATCAAGGTCATGCACCACAACTTGATTATGCAGCAGGAAGGCGACCTGATGCGGGAGATCATACAAGAAGGGATCGCTCAAAAGGAAATAAGGCCGATGGCGGAAAAGGAGATGGCTATGACCATTTTTATCCTGCTCAGCAGTTTCCACGGCTTGAAACGTGAATTGATCCTGGCAAATTTTGAGGGGCTTGAACCGGCGGTAAAGGGGTTTGCAAATTTGATGCTGCATGGAATAAGAAAATAAAAAATTTTACCTTTTTTTCGACATAATGACATAATATGTCGAAATGATTTATTACTAACACAGATGCTTACACCACTAAATAACACTTTCCGGGCTTTCCAAAACCGCAATTACACATTGTTTTTTTACGGGCAATCGGTTTCACAGATCGGTACCTGGATGCAGCGAACCGCGGTGAGCTGGGTCATTTATTCGCTGACCCATTCCTCTTTTATGCTGGGGCTTGCCGTTTTTACGCAATCGTTTCCTTCCTTCCTGCTTTCTTTAGTTGGCGGCATCGTGTCCGACCGCTATAGCAGATATAAAATACTCCTGGTGACTCAGACTGCTTCGATGATACAGGCGATTTTACTGGCAGCGCTGATCCTAAGCGGGCATTATCTTGTTTGGGAGATCCTGGCCTTGAGCGTGGTGCTGGGGGTGATCAATGCCTTTGATGTTCCGGCCAGGCAACCGATGGTGCACGATATGGTCAATCGCAAGGATGACCTGCCGAACGCACTGGCGCTGAATTCCGCCATGGTCAATATCGCCCGCCTGATCGGGCCTGCCCTGTCGGGTATGGTGCTCCAGGCTTTTGGGGCAGGTATCTGCTTTTCCATAAACGCCTTCAGCTTCCTGGCGGTCATCACATCCCTGCTGCTCATGAAGCTTCCGGCATTTGTACCGCCCGCCGTTAAAAAGAAGAGCGTGCAGCAACTTCGCGAAGGCTTCATTTATTTAAAGCAAACTCCGCAAATCGGCCTCATTATTTTGCTGCTCACTTTTGTCAGCCTGCTGGTTTTACCCTATGATACCATCCTGCCGGTTTTTGCCAAACTGGTCTTTAAAGGCAATGCCGAGACCTTTGGCTATCTCTACAGCTTTATCGGCGCAGGGGCCATCGTGGGCAGCTTCTTCATGGCCTCTGTCAAAGACCCCGGCAAGATAAAGCTTATTCTGCTCGGTACGGTGGCGATACTGGGCGCAGGTCTGATCGTCTTTTCCCGTATCGGCAATTTCAGGGCGGCAATGCCTTTTGCCGTCGTGATCGGTTTTGGATCCCTGACGCCGATGACGGCAGGCATTACGCTTATCCAGATAGAGGCGGCGCCCAACATGCGGGGTAGGGTAATGAGTTATATGGCGATGGCCTTTTTCGGGATGCTGCCACTCGGCAGTTTAGTCACCGGTGTTGTCTCCCAAAAGATCGGCGCGCCGCTGACTATGCTGGGGCATGGTATCACGGCGATCATCATTGCGGCTATTTTTTCGAAATTCTTTTTCGCAAACAAAATAAAGATCAGCAGTAGGGAGTGATATCGCTAACCATCCTGATCGGATTCTCGAAAATTTTACTGAAATTCTGACATTCCTGCTGACATTTTTTTCTGAAATTTTTTCATTTTTTCGACTGGCATATTGCTTGTTGGTGCAGAAAACGTCTATTATCGAAGTCCATGCAAGTATACTATTGACCGTAGTTAAATGAATTTGTTTTTAAACATTCAAAATCATAAAATTATGTCGAGTACACTGAACATTACTCCACTCCGCGACAGGGTCATGGTAGAGATCGGTTACGAACGGGCGGACTGCTTGCAGCTCGACCGTTTTTATGCGAAAATTGTTGAGATATGCCCGATGTGCTATTTCCCTTAAGCATTCTGTGCCTGGTCATCCTGCTGATGATCCTGATCCTCAGGAGATGGCGTCAGCCGTATCTGGTAGCGTACATTTTGGCAGGATTGATGCTGGGCCCAGAGGTTACCGGGGTTTTTAAAGAACCGGCTGCAATCGAGTCGCTTGGGCAGATCGGCGTTCTGTTACTTATGTTCTTCCTGGGAATCGAGATCGAGATCCCGGATAACCGTTCTCTGCTGACCCAGCCACTCATTGCACAGCTGATTAAGACAGCCCTATCGGTAGCAGTGGCGCTGTTGGCAGGCTATTGCCTGCACTGGGACATCGGCAACAGTTTCCTTCTTACGGTGCTGCTCCTATTCAACAGTACGGCTGTAGTCACCGATATGCTGCGTAGGAATGGGGAGCTGCATACCGCTATGGGGATGATCGTGCTCAATATGCTTTTGCTCCAGGATGTGCTCGCGGGCCCTGTGTTTGCAGTGATGCAGGTGACAGCCGGGCATGTGATCCCGGGGATGCGATTGATCTTTTCTTTGGGCTGCTGCGGACTTTTGTTTTTATTGTTGCGTGCCATCCGTAACCGGAATCTTTTTCAATGGCAGGCCATAAAAGGCCTGGAAGAGGATCACGATCTTCAGGTCTTTCTCGGAGCGTTTATCTGTCTTGGCTTTGCCTTGCTGGCATCCGGTACAGGGCTGCCGGCTTCCCTGGGCAGCTTTGGCGCCGGCCTTTACCTGGGCCGCACCCGGGGATTCCACTGGCTGGGAAATACGCTGAGACCCTTCCAGGTGTTTTTCGTAGCATTATTTTTTGTGTCGATAGGCCTTCAGCTTGATCCAGGCTACATCAGCAGTCATTGGTCTACTGTTTTGGCGCTTACATTCGGCGTACTGCTGATCAACAGCCTTTTGTCTGCATTCGTATTCACGCTGATGGGTTATGCGTGGCTGCCGGCCTTGCATACAGGGGCTTTGTTGTCGCAAACCGGGGAATTTGGCCTTATAGCGTGTTCGATAGCATTTGAAACGGGAATTGTTTCCAGCGGCTTTTATAAAACCTGTGTAGCAGTGACGGGACTTGCGCTTTTGTTGTCTACCGGCTGGGTTACCATTCTACGCCGGCTAATCTACAATGGGGATAATTTTAAAAAGACAAAATGTAAAACATGAGAACGACTTTCTTCATTGAGCTTAACATGAAAACGGCCACTGGCTTCGAATGTTATGGCTGTTTCGACCTGGGAGATGACCGGGAATTCGCCGTGAAGCTTTTTTCGAAACTCGCGGCCCAGCCGGCGGAAGGGGAGGCAGGCGTGCTTCAAATGGATCTGATAGAGAAATACAGGGGGCTGCCGATGAACATGCAGGTAATCAGCTGTTCCATCGAAGAGTTGTGCCGGAATGTAAAGATCATCACCCGGGAATTGTTCAGGAGGCTGAACATGGATGAGATGCCGGACAACTACGGTAGCGGATAAAGGAAAAAGGTGTCGAAATACGAAATTTCTACAATAGTGCTGCAAACGAACCACCCTACGGATCGGGGCGCTACTGGCGCACGGAAAGCAAGGGAATGTCCAGGCCGGAAGCCATGCTGCGGGTCTTACTGCGATGGATAACAGAATCCCAGAAACCATGCTTTTGAGGCGCCATGATCAGGAGGTCGGCATTGGACCTTATTACCTCCATCCGGATGCCTTCGACGATGGAATCGGCGTTGACATTTTCATAATGGAAGGGCAAGCCTTCCAAATGAGCATTGACAGCTTGCAGGGAGTAAGAATCTTCCTCATACGTTTTTTCCGGGGACGTGCTGACGAGCAATACTTCAACTTCTGCGTGTGTCATCAGCGCAATGTTTTTAACCCTTGCCAATAATTCTTTGGGTACGCCATGAAGGGCGTCGCAGGCGAACAGCACTTTCTTTAACCCTTCGTATTTTGCCTTTGCAGGCACTGCAAGTACGTTTACCGGAAGTTTTTTAATGATTTTGGTGGTTGTATTCCCCCATATCTCCTGGTACCGCGATTGGGAAGCCATTCCCATCACTACCATGTAGACATCGTATTCGGCAATTAAGTTCGTCAATTCATTTTCCACCACTGAGTTGGTAACTTTGGGAAGCACTTCGATGCCATACTTTTCCCCGAGGGAGGTTGTTCTGAGCCGGAGGCGGCTTTCCTCCTTTTGATATAACGCCTCGAAGCTGGCCGGGGACAGCTGGGCGTTTTCGGCATGAAAGGCGACTTCGATATCATACAGCAAAATAAGGCGTTCATTTTTAAGCTTTGCTATGGCGGCCGCATATTCGACGGCGTTTTCGGCAATATTGGAATAGTCTGTCGCCGCAACGATGGTACTCATGATTAAAAAATTAAGGGGCAAAGATACAAAAATTAAGAGAAATAAGCTTTTCATTGCTGGTACAAAAACATGGTTAATCACTGTATCTTCATTAATTTAGATCCTAATTGCAACCTTGACTTCTCATTCCCCACATAATATTGATGAAAAAGCACTGCTGCTGCGGGTGTCTGACTCCGATGAGCGGGCGTTCGGCCAGTTGGTGACCCTTTATTGGAACGACGTATATGAGCATGCGCTCACCTACCTGAAGTCGCCTATGTTGGCGGAAGAAACCGCCCTTGACGTGTTTGAAAAGGTCTGGTTTAAACGGGAAAAGTTGCCGGAAGTAGATAGCTTTAAAGACTGGCTGTTTATCGTCGGCCGCAATCAATTTATTTCCCGGTTGAGAAAAAAGCTGGCGGAGCCGCCTAAACCCGGTACTCCTGAATGGTGGGTGGAGGAGGTGCATGTACCTGGCGCCTCTCTGGAATTGAAGGAGCTGAGCCGCATCATTGAGGCCGGCATCAACAGCCTTAAACCGCACCAGAAGGAGATTTTTCTGCTCAGCCGTGAACAGGGGCTCACCCATGAACAAATTGCGGAACGATTGGGCTTGTCTAAACATACCGTAAAGGGGCACCTGGTCAATACACTCAATCATCTCCGTCAATACCTGAAAAAAAATGCAGGCATCTCTCTACGTATCACCACTTTGGTGCTGCTGCTCTACGGCCCGAAATAATTTTTTATTTTTTTTTCTGTTTCACACGATCCCCTCTTGCCAAACCTGCGTCTTTAAAGTAGGAGCTTTCTGAAAATGAACCAAACTCGATTTACACATCTATTACATCAATATATTCTTGGCGAGATCAGCCCGGAAGACCGGGAAGAACTGGCCGGGCTGGCTGGCGAGGAGGAGTACGAAGAATTGCTGGCGACGATCCTGGCGGAGGATCTGCGACAGCAGCCGCACCATGTTGTGCCGCCGGATGACCATGTGAGGCAGCGGTTGTCGGAACGGCTGCCCGGCAACGATTTCTGGCCGGCAACGAAAAAGTACAGGAGGCTTTTCCCACGCTGGGCCGCTGCTGCAGTCCTCGCCGTGGTAGCAACTACGGGCTTGCTGCTGTTAAGCAAGCTTAGCAAAAAGCCGGCTGCCGATAGCAATGCAGTTAATGCCGCAGCCATTGCGCCGGCAGATAATAAAGCGGTGCTCACGCTCGGAAATGGTAGCCGGATCGTTCTGGAACAAACCGCTAACGGCGCCATTGCACAACAGGGAGGCACGAAGATCATTAAGCTTAATAATGGCAGGCTGCTTTACCAAAACCAGCAGTCCGAGGATCCTTCCACAGCCGTCTCATTTAATACGCTCTCGACTCCCCGCGGTGGACGGATCCAGCTTGTCCTGCCAGATGGTACGGCAGTATGGCTGAACTCGGCCTCATCGCTCAAATACCCCGCTGTTTTCACGGGAACGGAGCGGATGGTGGAACTTACGGGCGAAGCTTATTTTGAGGTAGCCGCCAATGTGAAGCAACCTTTTAAAGTAAAGCTGAACGGCGTGGTGATCGATGTGTTGGGGACCAGGTTTAATATCCACGCCTACTCCGATGAGCCAATCATAACGACGACCCTTGTGCAGGGCAAAGTGCGGGTAACGGACCAACTTGCCAGTAAGGAAAAGGCGTGCATATTGATTCCCGGGGAACAGGCAGTTGCGTCGGCTGAAGCATTCGTAACACAGCGGGCCGATCTCGAACAGGTGCTGTCGTGGAAGAACGGCCTCTTCATCTTTGAAGACAGAAAGCTTCCCGATATCCTTCGGGAAATGTCCCGCTGGTATGACATCGATATTGAGTTCCGGACGCCAATAACCGGTGAGCGATACGGCGGAATCATCAACCGGAACAGCACCTTGCCCAAGGTGCTGGAACTCCTGCAGCAGAATGGCATCCATCATTTTAAACTGGAAGGTCGTAAACTGATCGTGCTGCCTTAACGATAAATTTTATTCACTTAAAAAATTTAGCCGAAACAATGATTTGACAAATAACTAATTCTATTGCCGAAAATTTCACTAAAAACCCAAAACTAACATTACGCATTATACCCATATCGCCGAAGAGCGATACGGATACTCTTTGCTGCTGTTACGAAAATTTATGTTATGAGATTAACTGCTTTACTACTCCTGACCGTCAGCATGCATATAGCTGCAAAAGGATTTTCTCAAAAAATTACCATTACTTTCAACAAGGTCCCGCTAAGTGAAGCGATCCGGAAGATCGGCGAGCAAACAGGCGTCAGCATTATTTATAATGTGGAGCAGCTCAAAAATACGACCCCGGTCGTGGCGACACTGAAAGACGCCACTGTCAGCGAGGCATTGACTGCCGTCCTGAAACAGCAACCATTCAGTTTCGAGATTAAGAACGGTGTTGTCGTCCTCAGGAGGAAGCTGACGCCAGCGCAGACAGATAGCGCAACCAGCGCCGTGCAGCCCCCGGACCTTGTCGATGCGATGTTCACGGTACTCGCCAGGAACAATGTTCCTGTTCCCGGTGCTACCCTCACTGTCAAGGGAACCAAACATTCTTTTATGAGCGGTAAGGACGGCGTTGCGATCCTTACCAGAATACCGGCGAAATCCACTATCGTTATTTCCGCTATTGGCTATGAAGAACAGGAGATAAAACTGTCCGGTAATTCGACCCGGACCTTTACTGTACACCTGGAGCAGAGAGTGGTCGAGCTTGCCGCTCTCGAGATCAATACAGGTATTACCAAGCGCAGCAAAGAAAGCTTTACCGGCGCCGCCACCGTGTATTCCGGTGCGCAATTGAAAGCTGTCGGCAACAGGAACGTATTGGAAAGCCTCCGGAGTCTGGACCCTTCATTCATTCAAGTGGAGAATAATCTGCAGGGCTCCAATCCCAATACAATGCCCGCTTTTGAGATCAGGGGGCAAACCACCATCAACACGAATACCGGTACCAGTGCCAGTACAGGTACCGGTACGCTCAACACAAGGAGCGTCAATGATCAATTCAGCCAGGATCCTAATCAGCCGCTGTTTATACTCGATGGTTTCGAGACCACCTTGCAGATGATCAACGATCTCGATATGAATCGCGTGGCCAGTGTCACCATTCTGAAAGACGCTGCTTCCACTGCGCTGTATGGCGCCAAAGCGGCCAACGGAGTAGTCGTTGTAGAAACAAAAAGACCTGTTCCCGGCAAGCTGCAGATGTCTTATACGGCAGACATGACATTGGAAATGCCTGACCTGAGCAGCTACAACCTTATGAACGCTGCTGAAAAGCTGGAATTCGAGCGGCTGCAGGGCTTTAACTATGCAACCACCGGCCCCGGTGAATACGCAGACCAACAAAAATACAATGCCCGTCTTGCGGAGGTGCAGCGCGGCGTGAATACCTACTGGCTCAACGAGCCTGTGCATACCGGCGTTTCGCAAAAGCATTCACTCCAGTTTGCCGGAGGCAACAGTGATCTGATGTTCGGCGCCGCTGCTTCCTATGGCAAGCAGCTGGGTGTAATGAAAGGTTCCGACAGGGAGACATGGGGAGGCAACATAGGTATTACCTATCGGAAAGGCAAGCTGAATTTAAACAATACGCTTACTTTGACGGGTACTAAAGCCGATGAATCCCCTTATGGCTCCTTTTCGGTGTTTGCCGAGGCGATCCCATATTATCGGAAGATAAACCCTGATGGCACGCTCCCCAAGTACCTCGACCCTGCGTATGACATGTCAGCCGTAAACCCGCTGTACAATGCATCACTCAACAGCATCAATGAAGGAAAGGATTTTTCGTTTTTCAATAACCTGAATGCGATCTATAGTTTCTCCGGCAAATTCCGGCTGCAAGGCGGTTTGCAGCTTTCGAAAGGGAACAACGCCACCGTGCAGTTCATTCCTCCGGAAAATACGCAGTTCGACAACACGGATCTGACCCTGAAAGGCAACTATACCAGCTCGCATACGGACAACACCGCCTACAACGCCAACCTAATGTTCGTTTATGGTGAATTGATCGGTAGAAGTCAGCTGAGCGCTACTATCCGAGGTGATCTGTCCGAAACGAACAGCCAGCTGACAGGCTTCTCTGCGGTAGGGTTCCCCTATGGTACGGATGGCAATCCGATCTATGCATCCGGCTATACACCTTACGGCATACCTACCTCCAACACGGGTAAAACAAGAAGCGCAGGTTTTTTGGCCAGCTTTAACTATGCATGGGATCAGCGTTTTTTACTGGATGCCGTATACAGGCTGGATGGCGCCAGCGTTTTCGGCACTAACCATACTTTCAAACCCTTTGCATCGGGAGGGCTTGGCTGGAACCTGCACCGGGAGCCGATGCTGCGGAATGCCAAATATATCAACCTGCTGAAACTGCGGGCCAATGCCGGTTATACAGGCAATGAAAATCTGGGTCAGTTCACCTCCGTGTCTACCTTCAGCTTCCAGACAGGCAACAATAACACATTCGGGCAGGGGATCAAGCTGTCCTCGCTGGGCAATCCTTACCTGGACTGGCAGCGTACGCTGCAGCTGAGCTATGGTATCGACTTCGGTTTTTGGAAAAACAGGATCAGCGGTTATGTAGAATACTTTGACAAGAAAACGGATCCGCTGGCGATCGGAACGGCAGGTACGCTGCCTTCTTCCACCGGCACAGGTTCCAATTACGTGATCAATGTAGGACATCTGGTTACAAAGGGCTGGAACTTCAACTTACGCCTGCTGCCAGTGAATAATACCGCTCAACGTATTATCTGGTCCGTTGGGGTGATGGGCAGCAATTATACCAGCACGTATGGGGGGCTGTCGGGTAAGCTCAGCAAGCTTAACGACGAACAGATCGTGAGCAATGGACTGAACCGCTACATGGATGGCTATAGTCCGGATGATTTGTGGGCAGTGGCTTCGCACGGGGTAGATCCCGCGACAGGCAAGGAATTGTTTCAGAAAAAAGATGGTACACTCACCTATTCGTATAGCACAGACGATATAGTACGGGTGGGTAATTCACGCCCGAAGATCGAGGGTGGTATCAATACATCGTTTACCTGGCATGACTTCACTTTCGGCGCTGTTGCGCGATACCGGATCGGCGGCGATGTGTTCAACAGCGCGTTGTACAACAAAGTCGAAAATATAGGCACGCTGCATGAGAACTTTGATAAACGTGCGCTGTACGACCGCTGGCGGCAGCCGGGTGATATCGCACAATTCACCAGCATCACCAGCACCACAGCCAATATTTCTTCCCGATTTGTGCAGAAAGACAACCACCTGATCGGCGAATCTTTCAGCCTGAGCTGGCGCAGCTACGCCCAATGGATCCGCGATCTTAAGCTACAGTCCCTGTCCGTGAGCGCATACCTGAATGATATCTTTCGCGTCGAAAAGATCAAAACGGAAAGAGGGATAGATTATCCCTATGCCAGGACAGGCAGTGTTAGTTTAAATATATCATTCTAAAAACTACTTCCATGAACAGGAGACATATCACCCTATTCTTTCTTTTCGGGCTGCTGCTTACTGCAACGGGCTGTAAAAAATACCTGCAGATACAACCGGAAGGGTCTTATACGGAAACGCAGGTTTTTACCAACGAAAAAGCTGCGCAGCAAATGCTGAACGGTCTATATATCAGCATGGTGGACAACAACCTTTATGGAGCGGCGCTCACGCAGACCACCCTGGAGCTGATGGGACAGCGTTACAAGGTCACGAACTCGGGATCCGGCGCCAATTACGCGTTCTATCAACAGTATCAATATGGCGTCACACAAGCGCTGGCCCAATTCGAGGGGATCTGGACGACCGCTTATAATACCATCCTGACGGCTAACCTGTTCCTCGCAAGGATCGATCAATCTGTAAAGGGCCATGTGATTACGCAGGAGAATTGCAACCTGATGAAAGGCGAAGCGCTTGCCGCAAGGGCGATGCTGCATTTCGACATGCTGCGGATCTTTGCCCCGGTATATAGTCTTGGGGCCGACCAGCCTGCCATTCCCTATTACACGCTGCCGGACGGACATGCAAAGCCAATACTTACTTCCACACAGGTAGTGGACAGCGTGCTGGCAGATCTTTCCGCTGCTGATAGCCTGCTGGCGAACGATGCCATTAAACAAACCGGTGTTGATATTGACAATACTGATTTCTATACCGGTACCCGAAACCAGCGGCTGAACGATTATGCCGTAAAGGCATTGAAAGCCCGTGTATATCTCTGGGGCGGCAGGAGGTCAGAAGCTCATGACGCTGCGCTTGCGTTGCTGAATGAAGCAGAGAAATGGTTTCCCTGGCTCCCGTACACGAATATAATAGGGAACAGCTACCCGGACAGAATATTTTCAACGGAAGTACTATTCGCCGTCTACAATCGCAACCTGTATACCAATTACCTGAGTTTTTTCAGCGACGCTCTGCTGGATGATGCTATTCTTGCGGCCGATCCGACAAACCTGATCAATACATTCGAGAACAACGAAAACGATTATCGTTATACAACCACCTGGATCCAGTCGCTCAAGACCTACCGTACTTTTCACAAGTATGAAGACGTCTCCAACAGGTCCAGCCGGTATTTACAGCCATTGATCCGCAAGTCTGAACTATACTACATTCTGGCTGAAACCGAAACAGACCCGGATAAAGCGCGCGGTTATCTGAGTACGGTGAGAAACAGCAGAGGGCTTCCGTCATTGGATGCAACCGCGACGTTATCAACGGAGCTCATGAAAGAATACAGGAAAGAGTTCTACGGGGAAGGTCAGCTGTTCTTTTATTATAAACGAACCAACACGCCGACTATCCCGGACGGGGTCACCAATTCCGCCATTACGCCTGTCTACATTGTACCGCTTCCCCTGTCCGAAACCACTCCCCGCTAACGCAAAAACAGGAAGATCATGAAACGATTATTATATACCAGCATCATCATTATGGGAGCCGCCTGCAAACGCGAACCGCTCATTACCTATGATGTAAAAGACAATATATACTTCGACAACGAGGTGAGCACCGGTTATTATATGGATAGTACGGACTTTACCTTCGCCTACAGCGACGCCGCTGTCAGGGATACGATCCTTTATGTGCCCCTTGGCGTTACCGGATCGCCTGCTGCGACGGACCGGCATTATCAAGTCGTGGCAGACCCGGCCTCTACCGCTGTGGCCGGGACGCATTATCAGCTTGCTGATTTCGTGTTTCACGCAGGCAAAGTCACGGATTCGCTGCCTGTACGGCTGTTACGATCTCCGGACCTGGCGACCAGCACTAAAAAACTTATCCTGCGGCTGCAGCAGAGCGGGGACTTCCAAACGGATCTGCAATACAGGATTATGACGACCAGTACCATCGATACTTCA
>JAATFV010000111.1 GCA_015655015.1 Chitinophagales bacterium
CGCCCTTCGTCGCCCTGCCGATGTCTGCGCCGCTGAAGGTAAGGGGCAAAAAAGAAGAGGCAACGGACAGGTCCTGTTCAATGGAAGCATACACGTCCGCCTGTTTGTTACGGGCCAGCTGGTAGGCCCCGTCCGTTGAAATGGGAGTCAATACCAGTGGGATATCCCCCCAGAAACGCACAGCGTTAAAATATTCCAGGGCCCGCAGGAATCGCAGCTCGCCTTCGTATTGTCTTTTCAGCGTTGCATCGGTCACCACGTCCAGGTGCGCCAGGGTCTCATTACAGCGATAAATCGTATTGTAAATGCTCTGCCAGGCTTCCAGGAAAACGGTGTTGTTGGATCCGGCAAGAAAGCGGTCGATGTTGTAGTTAAGCCCTGCGTTACCAGCCGCGTTGTTGTCGGAAACATTATCCGATCTTGCCTCCATCATGGTGACAAAATGATCCTGGTATTGTGTCTTGTCCTGTAATGCCGCGTAACAGCCATTCAATGCGTTGGTAATATCCTGCGTCGTCTTGTAGAACGAGGCGTCGGTCGCGCTGGAAGGCGGCGCCAGGGTCAGGAACTTTTTGCAGGAGCCCAGGGCAAGCACCAGTGATAAGGACAATAACTGCCCGATGAATCTACCTCTCATACTATGATTATTTAGGTTGTGTGTATTAAAAGTCAACATTGAGGCCCAGGTTATAGGATTTGGCAAGGGGGTAGGTGCCATAATCAACGCCTGGTGTCAGGGGATTGCCCGTTCTGTCATTCACTTCCGGATTGTAACCGCTGTATCCGGTAAAAGTGAAAGGGTTCTGCAGCATGATGTAAAGCCTGACTCTGCTGAAAACACCGCCTTTTATCAAACTGCGCGGCAAAGAAACGCCGAAAGCAATGTTCCTGATCCGCAGGTAAGAACCGTCTTCGATATGCCAGGTCGATATAGTTCCGTTCATTCCCTTGGCGACCCTGTCGGCCCGCATCGTTCTGCCATCGCCCGGATTGGCAGGGGACTCCCACCGATGCAGGGCGTCGGTCATATTGTTGGCATTGCCATCCATACCATCGATGTAACGTTTATAAATATTGGCTATCTTATTTCCATAGACGCCCTGCAAGGCAAAACTCAGGTCGAAGATACCGTAGGATAACGTGGTGGAATAACCATAGGTGAACTTTGGCTGATAATTCCCGGTGGCTACCATGTCGTTTCCATCGATGACGCCGTCTTTGTTTTCGTCTACAAACCGGAGGTCGCCTGGTCTTGCACCTGGCACAACGGGATTTTTGGGATTGTTTACGTCGTTCCAGTCTTTATACACGCCGTTGGTTACAAGGGTATAATAAGAAGCGATAGGATGGCCGATCTTTGTAATAAAGGAAAGTACATTGTCCGTGCTGCTTACGATCTGTGACAACCCGCCTAAATCGATCACCCTGTTCCTGTTGGCGGAAAAGTTGAGGTTATGGGTCATCCGGAGGCTGCCGATCCGGTGGTTGGTGGAAAGGGTAATTTCAATGCCCCTGTTATTTACCTTACCCACGTTCCTCAGGGCCGTCGTAAACCCGGAAGTAGAAGGAACGGGCACCTGTAGAAGCATATTGGACGTATTGGCGTTGTACACATCCACTTGCAGGGATACCTGGTTATTCCAAAAGCTCATGTCCATGCCCAGATTGGTCGAAGCGTTCTTTTCCCATTTCAGGTTGCTGTTGCCCGAGGTAGAAGGGATATAACCCGGAGCCAGCGATCCGCTGCCTGTTCCCAGAATATAATTATCGGATGAGATCAGCGAGAGATAACCATAGTTACCGATGCTGAAATTGCCAGTGACGCCATAACTGGCGCGAAGTTTCAGGGCGCTGATCCAGTCCCATTTCCGCATGAAATTTTCCTGGCCTATATTCCATCCGGCTGATACGGATGGGAAGGTGCCCCATTTACTGGAAGGTCCAAAACGGGACGACCCGTCGCTACGGAAAGCAGCCGACAACAAATATTTGCCCTGGTAATTATACTGTACCCTTGCAAGGGCCGAAACCAGCGACCACTCCTGCACCGTCGAAGACCAGGAGGTGATGGTAGTGGCATTGTTCAGTGTCTGTACCAGGTCGTTCTGATAACCGGTGCCCTTGATGTTATTGGCTTCGATATGTTCCTTTTGCGCCGTGAACCCTGCGACGGCGGAAATGGAGTGGCCGCCAAAATTTTTCTTCCAGGAAAGAGTATTCTCTGTGACCCAGTTGAGATTACGTTTCGTCTGGGAGGTAGCGGAGGGCACCGAGGGAATGACAAGTGTGGATGTGCTTGGCAGGGTAGAGGGACGATAGGTCGCCTCGCGCCAGTCTTTCAGATTGAGTGCAAAGGAGGATTTTAAAACGAGATTCCCGGGAAGTTGGTATTGGGCGAAGACATTCCCCATTAGTCCTATCTGGTTCATGACATCCGATTTCAATTTGGCCAGCGCAACGGGATTGACCACATTCGCTCTTGAATAACCGATGTTGTATTGGTTGAAGTTATAAGAGCCGTCGGCGTTGTATACGGCCTGGTTGGGCGCCATCGCCAGGGCGCTGGAAATAATGGCTTCGCTGTTGAACCTGTCTTCGGAAACTATCCAGTCGGAGACTGAGTTGGTAATATTGATCGTAGTGCCGATTTTTAACTTGCTGTAATTGGCATCGAGGTTCAGCCGGCCATTGTATTTTTTGTAGTCAGAGCCGATGGCGATTCCTTCCTGATCCATATAGTTGCCGGAAAGATAATAGGAGATATTGTCGGATCCTCCCCTTACCGACAGGGAATGACTTTGCAGCAGGGCTTTCCGCAACACCTGATCCTGCCAATTGGTATTGACGAGGCCTGGCTCCTTATTCAGGTAAGGAAGTATATCGGGAGGGATCAGGTAGGAGCTCGAATTGCCGACCTTTGTCTTACGAACATCGTTGCCATCTGCAATGCTGCCCGGCATACCGGCATCGGCAAGCGCATCCAGATAAGCGTTGTTATGAGAGTCATAGAGGAATTGGGCATATTGGTAGGCATCCAGCATCGCTATTTCTTTTGTCGTCTGCTGCCAGCCGCCAAAGGCATTGTAACTGAGGACCGGCTTCCCTTTTTTTCCTCTTTTCGTCGTAATCATCACTACGCCATTCGAACCACGCGAACCGTATATGGCTGCGGCCGAAGCATCCTTTAATACTTCTATGGACTCGATATCATTCATATTCAGATCATTCAGAGAATTAATGGTCCGTGCGGGGCCGTTGTCATCCTGGTCGGACATGGGGACGCCATCGATCACATACAAAGGCATCGTCCCGGCGGTGACGGTGCTGGTGCCTCTCACTTTGATAGCTATACCGCTGCCCGGCGCGCCCGTTTGCTCCAGCACCTGGACGCCGGCCATTTTTCCTACCAATGCCTTGTCGGGTCCGAGGGAAGGATAGTTGTTGATCTCCTCTTCATTTACCATGGCGATAGACGTAGTGACGTCCCTTTTGGCTTGTGTGCCGTACCCCACCACGACGACTTCATCCAGGGACGCAGCGGAGGGAATCATCCGGACAAGCAGTGTATTGTCGTTGCCGGTCCTGATCTTCATGCCTGTCACGGTATTGGTTTCATAACCGACATAGGAAAAGAAAAAATCGTAAACGGCGCCAGTCTGAAGTCCATTAAAAAGGAAGAGTCCTTTTTCATCCGTGGTGGTAGTCAGCGTCTTTTTTGCGGCCCTGCTGGTGGCAGAGACGGAGACGCCCTGAAGAGCCACGCCCTTGTCTGTCTGCACCAACCCCTTCAGGGAATTGTTTTGCTGGGCTTTCACCGACTGAAACAACAATTGGCTGATCAATAAGAATAATAGTGTTCCGGCCCGGCGTCTGCCCGGGTGTGATTGAATTGACCTCATATATCATATTGTTTAGAAAATAGCTTACCTGTTCATCCTGTTAAAGATGTTTCACATGCCTGTTACATGTGCCGGGATAGTATCTTATTCCGGGATTATTTTTTTATCTCGTAACCCGCAGCGGTTTTAACTACCGTCAGGCCATTGAGCAGGGCAATACTGTTAAGGATGGATTCTACGTCTTCTTTGTCGCTGAATCTTCCGGTGAACATCATTCTGGCCATGTCTTCCTGGTTGAATGTTATGGTTATGTTGTATGTCTTTTCGAGGGTGGCGAACAGTTGGGGCAGGTGTGACTGTTTAAAGTCCAGCGTTCCGCCCGGTTGCCGTTCGGCAGCCATTGGCTTAAGCGGAGAGGATCTTTCCATTTCATTTACTACGGTCGCATAACTCGTCCTGTCCACCTGTAACTGCTGGCCCGGTGACAGTACGACGGCATTGAACTTCCTGCCGGTCGAATCAGTCGTATTTACCGATACTTTCCCGGTGAATAAAGACACGGTGACGGTGTGGCTGTTCTTTTCGGCGACAACTGTAAAGGATGTCCCCAGGACGGTAGTCGCAAACCCGCCTGCAATGACGATAAACGGCCGGGTCTTATCTTTCGCTATTTTAAAAAAGGCCGTACCTGTCAATTGTATCTGTCTTTTATTGTCCGTAAAGGGCTGCCGGTATTCCAGGGTACTTTGCGAATGGAGTGTTACGGATGATCCGTCGTCCAACCGGACAGCAAGATCTTCTTTAGTTGGATTCGCAACCACCTGTAAGTGACTTTGTTCCACGGAACCGGCAGCCGGAGTCCGGCTTGCCGTCTCTTCCACCGGATGGTGGTTTTTAGAAGGAAAAGAAGCCCTCCATCCTACAAACACGAGGATGCCGATGACGGATGCAGCTGCCGCGTATTTGAACCAGGCTTGTCTGAGCAGGTGGTTTTTTTCCCTGGTATAGGCGTTTTGCCGTATCACGTTAAGCAAATGGAGCGTAACCGATGTTTCAAGCTCCGGTTGGTCTTTTGTATCGAGTATATCCTTCAACGGGATAAGCCGATCCAGGACTTCCGGATTTTCGGAGAGGTAACGTTCTACCCGAATGGCTTCCTCCGGTGTACACCGATTGGCCAGGAATTTATCGATTAGTTGTTCTATTTCGCTCATTACAAGATATGTCAGTATAAAGGATACGAATAACTACGCCAATACCCCCATGCGGTAACAATTTGTTCACATTGGATGGCTGGGATTTATTTGAGTGAAGAGAGAATGATACAAAGCGAGACGGCCTCCCTCATAATTTTTAGCGCCTTGGAGATCTGATTTTCAACTGTCTTTGGTGAGATGGATAGTTGCCGGGCGATCTGTTTATAGGAAAGTCCGTCTTCCCGGTTAAGCATAAATATTGTTTTGCAGACGGGCGGTAGACTGTCAATGGCAGTTTTTACTTTTTGGTTTAATTCTTTTTCCAGGATGGGGTCATCCGAAGAGACCACGGCTATTTGTGTACCGATATAATTCAGCGCCCTGCGTTCAACCGCCTTTCTGCGAAGGACGTCGATTAGCATGGTCCTCGTAATACGAGCCAGTTGAATGGCGATGGGAAAATCGGAAGAAAGATTTTGCCTGGTTTCCCAGAGCTTTATGAACGTCTGTTGTATGACTTCTTCAGCCATATCTACTGAAGAGGTACGTTTCAACACAAAGAAATACAACCGCTGGTGATACTCGTGATAAGTGCGTTCGAACACAGCTTTGTTGCCTGCCCGTATTTCTTCTACGATGTTCAAAGCAAAATAATTGAGATTGTTGGTGGCCTAATTCAAAGGCAAATTATATTTTTTTTATAAGAGTTTAAATTATGGATTCGTTAAGCGGGCTCCGCCCCATTTCTCCAGTAACCGCATCAGCTCCTCAAGACGCACAGGCTTACTGATATAATCGTTCATACCCGCCCGCAGACATTCTTCCCGGTCCCCCTGCATCGCGTTGGCCGTCAGCGCAATGATAACAGGTTGCCGGGACAGGCTCCGGCGGATATGTTTCGTAGCCTCCAGCCCGTCCATTTCCGGCATCTGTACGTCCATCAGGATAAGATCATAAGGCCTCTCCGCAACAGCAGCGACCGCCAGTGCCCCATTCTCCACCGAATCCGGCTCATATCCCAGGCCGACAAGAATATGCCGGATCAATTGCAGATTGATAATATTGTCTTCCGCCACCAGGATACGCAGCGGATATTGTTCGGACCATCCCGCCTTCAGCCCCTCCCCCCGGAAAGCCTCCTTCCCGGGAGAAAGGACAGCTTCCACCCCCGGCTTCGTCAGGATCGTAAAAGTAAACGTAGTCCCCTCCCCGGGCAGACTGCTCACGGTAATTTCCCCACCCATCAAGGCTACCAGCTTTTCACAGATGGCCAGTCCAAGACCAGTCCCCCCATATTTACGGGTAGTGGAAGAATCTACCTGCGAAAAAGATTTGAATAACACATTTATTTTATCCGCAGGGATACCGATACCTGTATCTTTAACAGCAAAGCTCAATTCGAGCTGCCCTTTCTCCGTCTCCCGTAACAGTTTCACGCCCAGGAATATCTCCCCCCGCTCTGTGAACTTGACCGCATTGCTTAACAGGTTCATCAATACCTGGCGCAACCGCAAAGCATCCCCGATCAGCCAGGCCGGCACATTCGGGTCGATCCGGTAGACCAGCCGCAGTCCCGACTGTTCTGCTTTTGTATTAAACACATCGAAGGCCTCCTTTATACAGCCCTGCAGGTCGAAATGCTGCTCCTCGATCTCCATTTTGCCCGAATCGATCTTGGAATAATCGAGAATATCATTGATCACGCTCAACAGACTTTCCCCGCAATTCAGGATCGTAGCCGTATACTCCCGTTGCTGCGAAGTAAGAGGCGTTTCCGACAGCAGGCTGGCCATACCGATGACCCCATTCATCGGAGTCCGGATCTCATGGCTCATCGTCGCCAGGAATACACTCTTGGCCTTATTGGCCTGCTCGGCCTCCTGCCTCGCCTTTCTTTCCTCCCGGGTAAGACTGCTCAAACGCTCCGTCCTCTCCTGCACCTGCCGCTCCAGCTCCCGGTTCAGCGCACTGATCGTATTGACCCGCGTGCGATAGACAATAATTACACCGGCAAGGACGAACAATACTACCAGCCAGCGGAACCACCAGGTCATCCAGAACGCAGGAGTGATCTCCAGCTTAAGGGACAAAGGCTTATCCGACCACTCCCCGTCATTATTCAGTCCCCTTACATTAAAAATATATTTTCCCGGATCAAGGTTCGTGTAGGTGACCGAACGCTTCCCATCCACATAATTCCAGCTCTTATCAAATCCCTCCAGCATATACGCATACTTCTTTTTCTCCGGATAAGTATAGTTCAGGGACGCAAACTGAATGGAAATGACCGAGCTCTTATAAGGCAGGGTAATATTTTTAGTCTCCGTAATATCCACCTTCAGCGGAGAAGGATCCTGCTCATCCCGGGCTATCGGCACATCCTTATTGAATACCTGGAAGCTGGTGATCACCAGGGGAGGATCAAAAGGCTCCGACCGGATGCTGTCAGGAAAGATCTCATTAAATCCATTGATCCCCCCGAAATAAAGAATGCCCGAACGCGTCTTGCAATAGGCTTGCTCCTTGAACTCATTGGCCTGCAAACCATCCGCCACGCCGAAATTCCGGAACACCTCCTTATCCGGGTTGAAGCGGGATATGCCCTTATTAGTGCTGACCCATAAATTCCCGCTATCATCGTCCAGCACCCCGAAGATCACATCATTAGGCAACCCGCTCCGGGTCGTATAAAGGGTAAAATGATCCGCTGCGGCATTATAACGGTTAAGGCCCTCCGTTGTACTGATCCAGAGATCTCCCTTCCTGTCCTCAAAAAGACCGCCCACATTGTCATTGCCCAGGCTGTTCTTACCGCTGTCATGCACATGATGCCTGAAACTTTCCAGCTGCCGGTCGAACTGGTCCAATCCCCCTCCGTCGGTACCCACCCAGAGACGCCCCTTACTGTCCTCGAAGACGGAATGTACCTTATTGCTGCTAAGGCTTCCGGGATCATTCTCATCATGCCGGTAATGAATAAAAGACCGCCTGCCCGGATCGTACAGATCCAGGCCGCCTCCATAGGTGCCGGCCCAGATCCGGTGCTGCCTGTCCTCATAAATGGTCCAGACATTATTATTGCTCAGGCTGGATGGATTGGCAGGATCATTTTTGAAATGAATGTAGCTATGCCGCTCCCGGTTGAATATCGTAATGCCCTCCCCCCAGGTGCCGATCCATAAATTGCCGCGGCTGTCCTCCATTACCTTTAATACATTATCTCCGCAGAGACTGTTGGAATTACGGGGATCATGGCGGTAGTGGGTGAACCCGCCCGTCTTCCGGTCAAAGAAATTAAGCCCGCCCCCATCCGTGCCGATCCAGATCCCCTCGCGGGAATCCTCATAGATACATAAAACATGATTATCGCTCAGGCTATTGGAAGAGGAACTATGCTTATAATGAATGAACTTACTGGCATCCCGGTTGACAAGATCAACCCCGCCCGTGAAAGAGCCGACCCACATATTTTTCTTGGAATCCCGGTAGATCCCATAAGGAGAATTACTGCCAATGCTGGTGGGATCCACCTCGTCGTGCCGATAGTTCTGAAAATTGCCGGTAACCCCATTCAATATGCTCAGCCCCTCATTTTCCGTTCCTATCCAGAGATTACCTTCCCCATCTTCCCCCAGGTAAGAGATCGTGTTAATGGTAATACTATCCTCGTTGCGGGCGCTTTTTTTATAGTGGGTAAACGTCCGGTCCTTCTTGTTCATAAGGTCCAGACCTCCGCCGTTAGTACCGATCCACAAACGATGCCTGCTATCCTCCAGGATGGCGCCGATACTATTGCTTGCGATAGATCGGTTATTCAAATTATCATGGTGGAACCGGGTAAAGGTCCCCGTCCAGCGATCGAAAAGACTCAGCCCCCCGTCCACCGTACCTACCCAGATATTATACTCCGAATCCTCGCAGATATCCTTTACATAATTGCCGCCCAGACTTTTCTCATCCGCTTTATTATATTGATAATGTATAAAATGCCCGGAAACGGAATCCAGCATATTCAATCCCCCATCCTCCGTTCCCACCCAGAGTACGCCCCGGCGATCCCGCAGCAGGCGGATGACCAGGTTACTGGAAAGACTATTCCTGTCAGCCGGATCATGCCTGAAATGCACGAACTGGTTATTTTTACGATCATACCGGTCCAGCCCCCCTCCCCATGTCCCCACCCAGATATATCCCTTCGCATCCTCCACCATATCCATAACAAAACTATTTCCCAGACTCGTCTTGTCCAATGGATCATTCTTATATACCGTAAATTGATACCCATCATACCTGTTCAGCCCGTCCCGGGTGCCAAACCACATAAAGCCCCGGCTATCCTGCATGATACAGATCACATTGCTCTGTGAAAGCCCGTCGCCCGTTCCCAGGTGCTGAAATTTCACATGTTGAGACTGAGAAAAAGCAAAAAAGGAGAGAATTAATTGCAAGCCAATAAATAAATAGCGGTGGGGCCACATAGCTTAAATATAACAATTATCCCCGGTTCAAACAACTGTCATCAATACTGGAAGCCCAGCTTTATCAGCGTCACCCCGCCCTCCGTCCCTTCAGCATAACTGGCAGAAAAGACAAACCGCTTCAATGGGCTGATCCAGAAGCCCCCGCCATACCCGTCATGCCACTGCTTGCTGTCCTCCCCACGCAACCATACCCTGCCTACATCGTTAAAGAACAGGAGACCCAGCGATCCCGGGAAAAGGTAGGTCTGGAAATCCGCCAGCCGGACGCGCAGATCGATGTTATGGTAGAAGTCCTCATCCCCGGCAAAACGAAATTTCCGATACCCCCGCAGGTTCTCTGTCCCACCGAGGAATTGCGCCTGATAGAATTGATACTGTCCGAAAGTCTTTCCCCATCCCACACGCGTAGAGATCACCACATTCCCGCGGGTATTGAAGCTCGTGAACAAAGACAGATCCGTATTCAATTGAGAGTAATGATGACTTTCATCGCTCAGACCGCCATAGCTGCTGAACTGAGTCTGCCAGTGAATGCCCCGGCTGGGTAATATCTTATCATTGCGGTTATCTACAATGGCTGTTACACGGCCGCCGGCATATCCCCGGGAGTTATATAAAGTAGCATGGTCCACCCCGTTATTCAGCTGATTGATGAACCGGTCTTTATTATCCGCGCTGTCCACCATGAAATACCGAAAAGCCGGTCCCGCAGCCAGGGTGAATACGGAGCCGATCTTTTTACGCAATTGCAGATCCGCATCATAATCACTGAAACGCGCCCGGTAATACCGCACCCCTTCCTTAGTACTTTTATCGTAAAAGCTCTCATTCCCAAAGCCAAAGAAGTTGATGGTATTGTTCGGGGCCTTGACGCTCGTATGGATCAGGAAGTCCAGCATCCCGATCGCATGGATAGCCTCGAAATTGTATTTGAAAGCATAGGCATCCGTAGCAAGGGCATGTTCGACGAGTAAAGTATGCAATTGCTTATAGGGAGCCTTATGGAATCCCTGGACAGTATACTGGAACCCCGCCCCCAGAAAGACGCCATCATCCGGGTTATAACCCACGCTCAGAAGAGGCGCCAGCACATTATACTTGAAACCCAGCCGGTTCACCGCATTCACGGAAGGGTCCTTCGATAGAAAGGTCAAATGACCGCCATCCCCGGTAAACTCATTCCTCTCCGTACTCAGATCGTAGATCTTCGTCTTCACGGCCGGGGCGCCCGCCTCATTTTTAAAGACATCATTGCCCGGGCCGCCGATGATACGGACCGTGATCCGTCCTCCCCCCTCCCCATGCGTATTGAACTGATCATCCCCTCCCAACCCATACAGACGGATCTCTCTGGTTTCCCCGGAAAGAAAAGTCCGGCTGAAAAGCGTCTTCCCTGCCTCCCCATCCTTATTCAGCTTATAGACCGTCACCGTCACGGAATCACTCCCTTTCCGCTCCACATCGAACAGCTCTTTCTTATTGCTCCCGTAAATGCTCACCGTACGGGCCAAAAAGCGGTAGTAGGCCATCATATCCTCCAGGTAGTATTTTCGCCGCTCCTTCAGCTTCGCTATAATGGAATTCATGGAATACCCATAAATAGCAGCAGGCTGCAGCTTCAAAGAAGCCTCGATCATGGAATCCGTCATCACGGCCAGCACGGCAGTCACTCCTTCCCTCCAATCCTTCTCTGTAAGTTCAGTGAGAAAATTATGATCGAAATTCCGGGCATTGAAATTAAAGGTCTTGATATTCCTGGCTTTGGGCCGGAAGCCCTGCAGCTGAGGCGCCGCCCACGCCGATCCGGCGATCCAGGGGATCACCCCTGAATTGATAAAAAAGGGCTGGTCCCGGTCGCGGGGTACCGGGGAAAAGGTCTTGCCCTTCCCGTTGTCATCCGCCTCCCAGCGCCACTGATCCTCATGCCGGTCAAAATCCATAACGAACATATCCAGCAGCCTGGCCGTCAGCACCGCTTTCTGATCTACCCTGTTATCATTGTCGTCAAATAATTTTTTATCCAGGTCCTCAAAATTGTACGTCTTCTTCCCGTTCCCCGGCTCCCGCTCTTCGAGCAGGGCAAACAGGTTACCATAATCACTCCTGAATTTCCCCAGCCTGGGATCATCCGGGACATATACCAGCTGAGGGCTGGCATGGGGCACATGTAATGCAGTCGCCATAGGAGGAATAGACAAAGCGGCATACGGATAGGAGGCTGATACGCCATCCGCCACCACATCCTTTACAAAAGCATCCCCCTGCAACGCTACCGGCAAGGCATTGTCCGTAACATATTTCTCTACACCCCGCAGAACATACTCGCGCCCATCCGCATTTTTCATACGAAGGGATCTTGTCTGGTTGCCTCCGCCTCTTTGCAGCGGTGTCCAACCGGTCAGATCTAACGTCTTCACCCGAATGGGCACCGCCCACTCCTCCCGGTAATTATGGCCCAGCAGCCATTTTTTAAAGCCGCCCGCCAGAAAACCCTTATACCCCGTCGCTGTTATCGAATCGGGAAAGGAGCTCACAAGAGTAGCCGTATCGATCCGCGGCAACAGACGCGGTACCGCAGCCGTATAGAAGGATTGTTCCAGGTCTTTTGCATCAGGCGTATAAAAGTGGATTTCCGGGCGACCGCTCTCATGCAGCTCGATAACGGCAAATCCCGGTCCCTCCTTCGCCATCAGGGAATTGCTGCCCATTTTTACCCGGCTGGTCTTCGAACCAGCACCGCTGACGACATAATAAACACTGTCACTGCGCAGCAGCTGTAGGTTGTGGTCATGCCCCGCCGCATGTATGACATTCGCATGCCCCCGGATCACCTCTTCCACCTGTACCCGCAAGTCCTTATACTTCGGATTATGCACGTCCTGCACATTTCCGAAGAGGCCCCTCACAAGGGGATAGATGGACCCGATGACCGGTAAAGGGATATAAAGGTCCGACTGCAGATCCGTCAGCGGAAAAATATGTTCCTTAAACGTATAATACCCTCCATGTTCGCCATGCGTATAAAAGGGATGGTGCATGGCCAGCACGATCAGCTTGTCAGGATACGTGCTGATAATATCTTTCAGCGCATTGATGATCGTCTTTTCATCCTTACAGTCACAGGTAGATTCCAGGCCCGGCCGGTCATCCCGCTGCAACCACCACTCGCTATCCATACAGACCAGCACCACCTTCGGTCCGACCTGCACTGCTACCGGCCCCGGGCACCCGCCCTTTGGCAGCATCTCCACGTTTGGCAGCTCCAGCGACTCCAGGTAAGCGCCCTCATTCTTCACCTGGTCCCAGCCGCCGGGCCTGCCCTCCTTCCAATCGTGATTGCCGGGAATAAAATAGGCCATGGCTTTTTTACCGGCTACCACAGATACCTGGTAATCCAATATCTTCCGGGCGGAATCGACATGCTGACTGCCCTCCGGCGGCATTCCCAGCGGATAGATATTATCCCCCAGGTACACCAGCACATTACTGGTATCATTCCAGTCCACATGTGACTTCAGCCAGTCACAGACGGGATGCCGGCCATCCTTCAGCTCCCCCGCATCCCCTACCAGGAACAGGCGCTGTACCACCCGGTCACTTTGCGCACGGAGGCTTATCCCATGAAAAAAGCTCATCAACAACAGGCCAACGAATAGTAAACGTATTCTCATATCAGTTAGGTTAGTTGAATATTCCCGCAACGGATTTCAATTCCAACTTAATCCTTTGCAGGAATAAGCATAATGTCTGTGAACTTCGGCCTTTGGGCCTTGTTCACGACCGGGCTCCCGCCCGGTAGGTGAATAACAGCACATTCGCATTCCCCTGCCCCCCTTCATTGGAAATATACATATTCCCCTTTCTGTCAAACGCCAGTCCTTCCGGCTGTTTGAATAAAGAAGGATCCAGCAGGTAGCTGGCTTTCACGGTCCACTTGTCATCCAGCACCAGCAATATTTTATTGACAGAAGAAATGATATACCATTCCCGGGTCAAAGGATGCCTGGCGATGCAGGACGGATGAAATCTTGCTTTCCGCTTCATGCTGGTCAGCTTCAGCATAGATACATCCACCTTGAAATGATCCGTGATCGATAGACTATTCGTCTGTCCCCGCTCCAGCACATATCCCGATACCTCGTCCCGCTGATCGTCGTCCCGGCAGTTCTTGCAAAGCGCAATGAGCCTTCCGTTGTCGTCCCCGAACAATCCTTCATATTCGCCCGCAGGAAGAATGTTCTCCTTTTTTTCGACAGCATCCATATTCCCGTCCCTTACCAGGTCCGACGGAAATACAAAAAGAGACCCGTCACTCCGCAACACGACGAAATCTTTATTACCCAATATCGTCACATCCTCATAATCCCCTCTTTTCCCGAATTTCTTATACCCGAATTTCCCGTCACCCGGATGAAAATAGAAGAGCTTCCCCTCTTCATCCTCGATAGCATAGAGTGTATCCCCATTGCCCCGCAGAGTGACGATGCCTGAGATCTCCCGTAAAGATTCGTTTAGGATAAATTTCTGCGGGGAGTCAAGCTTGTATCCCGGCGGGGAAACGACAGGGACCCGGTCATAACAACCCGCAAAACCGGAAAACAGACAGGCCCAAAAAAGCCAGGCGATCTTCCCTATATACTTTTTAAACGCACCCATGGCCTTTTAGTTTTTTATACAGCAAAGAGACCGACCCCGCCTATCCCTGATAAGTACTGCTCTCCCGATCAATCCGGCCCTGTCCGGTCAACTCAATTTTACCCCTACCCGGAAGGCTTTCAACCCGCTAACTCCCTGTAGTTCCTCCAGATCCACCTCTTCCAGGTCATCATTAAGGATGCCTTTTTCCTGCAGATACTTCACATATCCCAGGTATTCCTCCGCCTCTTTCTCATTAAAATAGATCACAGCGATCTTACCGGGCTGCGTCAGCCGCTCGTTACTGTCCTTGATATGCACCTTGTCAATTCTCTTCTTAACGACCTGGTACCGGATATTATACCCTCCCTCCACATCGAATCTCCGCTCATCTTTCCGGAAGCTGATGTCAATGGAATTGGAATGAACGAAGATCAGCTGGGTAGTCGACAGCTTCCCGGGCATCTGCGGTAATAAGGAATGCGTCAGCTGCGCAATGGCCGCCATAGAGGTCAGCTGCCATAGGCGCAGGTTCCTTAGATAGATCAGGTCAAAAGGTTTATCAGGCGCGATGGTTTGCCCGATATAAATATCATATTCTACCCCATCCGTCCTGAATTTTTCAAAATAAGAAGGGTACGTTTTTTGCAGATCTTCCTTTCCCGCCTCCAGCTGCCGGTTGATCGTTTTATTGATCAGCTTTATGGAAGCTTCCAGTTCCCGCCGGTACTTAAAAGCAATCCCTTCCTGTTCATCGATGGCCTGAAAATAAGGCTGGATGATCTCCAGCGTATCCGGTCTTGTCTCCTTAAAATGAGAAAAGAACAGCTCCACCTTATCCTGCATGAAAGAGTTAAGGTCCATCTCCTCGGCCGTAGTAAGCGAGCCGGACACGGCAAGTTGCCATTTCCTGCATTGAAAAATTATTTCATCCAGCAGCTCCAGCCGGGAAACTTTCTGCAGGCTGCACAAAGTATTCAGTAAGATCTCAAATTGAGTCTGCAGGTCCTTTCTCAACGCCTCATTCCTTTCGATCGTGGAATTCCGGATATCTACCGCCCCATATAAAGGATATACATTCTTGAAATAAATGGTCTCAATTGCCGGCGGGTGCTCTCCATCCTGGTGATCCTTCAGGAAATGCCAGGCCGCCTGGTTGAACTTCCATTCCACAGAAGGCTGGATAGAAGTAAAATTCTCTTTGACAACGGCTTTGATCCTCGTCTCAAAATCTTCGATGCTCTGCTGCAGAAGCTGCGCCAGCAGGGAAAGGACAATATCCAGCCTGGATAACAGCTCCTGGTCCAGTATGCCGGCCTCCCTGGTAGAAACCTCCAGCACGCCTACTACCCTGTTGTTGTAAAAGACAGGCACCAGGGCATAGATTTTCACCCCGCTCTGCCGGAACGCTTTCAAAAAAACATTATCCGTATCGGCTGCGGACTCCGTGCTCATATCGAAAAAGACAGGCTGGGGATCCTTCAGATACTTTTCCACCATATCGACATAAGTCTTCTCCACCTCGCCATACTTCCTGGACATTTCGACCAGCAGGCTATGAGAACAGCCGTCATCCGGAAATACAGGCCTGTCATTGATCTTCAGAAAAGGCAACAGACCAAAATCCACGGCGCTATTACCCACCAGGCTCTTCAGGGAATGGATCACCTCCTCATAATGGGAGTCCTCCCCGCAGCCGTTCATCGGATTTAATATGACATTCTTGATCGTCTCTACCACATGCTCCCTGGTAATATCCGTCACCGTGACAGCCGCAATCCCTTCGAACCGGAACAGGTCCAGGGGAAGGTGTTTTAATAAGAATTCGATGACCTGGGGAACAGGCAAATGAGATTGTAAAATGGCAGGATCCCATTCCGGAAGAGGCCCCTTGGGAAACACCTCTATAAACCGGGTATCGATATGGAGCCGGTAAAAATTCAATATCCCGGAGGTCTCATTCCTTATGGAACGGATCACGCTGCCGGGATTGTATAAATCATAATTATACAGTTTCTTTAAAATAAGGGAATAGACGAGATCCAGGTTGATCTTCTTACGCACCATATTTTTATCATCGATCATACAGGCCCGGATATGGCCCGAGTCACGGTCCCACAACATCTCGTAAAAGGGATCGGTGCCGTAGAACATGATGGGCTTTAGCGGCACGCTCAATGCCCAGAAGTTATTGCTTTCGTCCTCAATAGCCGGAAATATAGTCGAGTAGATCAATTCCAGAAGATCTTCATAATGGGCCGCCTGCTCCACTTCTATCCGGTAATTTCCCCGGAGCCGGTGTTCAAAATGATTGATCAGGAATTCCAGGTATTTGACCTTCATGGTCTTTTCATGCGATCTCCTGTCCTTCAGAAAATCAATGAATCCCTTAAAGGAAAGATGAGAGTCCAGCAAGTGCACCCCCTCCAGGTGTTCCGCTATATTTAGTATTGAATGTTGCATAAGAAAAAGGTCATGATCTTTTATGAACTAACTTCCAGGCCAATAAAATGATCGGGGAAGAACTCTCCCCATTTTTCGTCCGGGGCAATCATTAGCTGCTATTTCCCGGAGACACGCTAAATTCCTGCGCTCCTGTCTTCGGGGAAACTATTTTGCCGGTACGGGAAAAACCAGTGCAGCTATCAAAAACGAAAGTACAGACAGGATCAGGCCATACATGAACACATTGTAGGATAGCCGCAGCCAGCGATATTTCTTTCCTAAAGCGATCCCCTGGAAATAAACGTCCCGGATCAGGCTCCCATACAGGAAATCCCGATCATCCATCATGATCAGCATCCCGTTGGCATACTCCGGCAGGCTCATCTTGTAAAAATTCCCAAAGAATAACAAATTTACCTTCTTTTCATCCAGATCGGCCTTGCTGAACGTACCGGGTGGAATATGCGGCCGGGTAGCCAGGATGGAAAAAATGATCGTCACCAGGTTGACCGTTAATAAGATCACCGCAGGGATCGCCAGATTCGTATGATCATCTATCTTCCGGAGCAAAAGGCTCAGCAATACCGAAATAATGATAGAGTTCACCTGGATCAGGATATGCGCCTTGCTATCCGCCTGGCTGCTGAGACGCTGGTTATTGTTGGAGGTGATCCGGAATACCGTATCGATCCCCCTGCCGGCATCCTTTTTTCCATTGCCCTTTTTTTCTTCGTCCTTTTTACCCTTTTTATCCTTTCTTTCCTGGGCTTCTTTTGCCTGCTCTTCAACCTCCTCATGCTTGTGCAGGAGGGTGGTTACGGGATCGGGAGATAAAGGCTCCGGTTCCCTGGCTTTCAGCTTTTCCAGGTTCTCCTGCTTCTTCTCATTCAACAGCAGCTTGCAATAATCCGTATGATAATGATGTGATTCCAGGAAACGGATCGTGCTTTTACGCCATTCTTCCTTGCTTATTTTTTTATGATGGACGGCTTCCACCTCTTTTCGCAGCAGCTTATTCCGATCGCCAAATCCCTCCGATCCCAGATGGAACAGGTCCGCATCGCAAACGATCTCTTCCAGTAAATTAGCCGGCCTTTGCGGAAGCCTGGTAGCCAGGATACAATTCTTAACAGCCTCGATAACAGCAGCATCCACACCCGTACCTGTCAGGAAAGCCTCCGCCATCTGTGCACCCTTCTCCTCATGGCCCGCAGACCCTCCTCTATAATATCCGAGATCGTGAAACCAGGCAGCGACATTCACAATAAAAAAATCCCTTTCATTCAGCTGGTAATGCTGCGCGATCATTATCGCCGCCTCCACCACTTTCTCAGTATGCGTACGGTTGTGATAAATGAGGCTTTCATCGACATGAGTGTCGAAAAATGACCGGACGTATTGCTGTGCCTGCTCTAAAATTTTATTATAGTCCATGACTACGAAAATACTCAATGTAATGAATAAACCTTCTTTAAAAAAATACAAGGCTCCCCTATAGAGGAATCAACTGGTACCCGGGACCTTCCAATACAGGATCACTTGTACATTTCATAGATTATTGAGTACATTTTATCTATCAGGTACAGCCCTTGACGTTACGGGTTTTAACAGGCCGGACTCCCGGAGCTTACTACATCCGATTACCGGAACCTTATGACCTCGGATTACCGGACTTATTACGCCGGATTCACCGAGCTTACTACTTTAACGTTCAAGAGCCTTCTGATGTTCGCGGGCCATCCCGGAACTGTCCCGGACAGGGACAGCGGGACTCTTTTCCTGCCGGGACCGAAGGGTGGCAGATGCCCTGTATTTAGCCAGATTGATCAGTAACACGCTTACCAGTATGATCGCCAGCCCCAGTAATTGCATCGGGGACATTTTTTCATTCGCAAAGAACACACCTAACAATACGGCAACTACCGGGTTCACATAAGCGTGCGTGCTCACCTGCGTGGCAGACCGCACCTGCAGCAGCCATACAAAGGCGCTGTAACCTGCGAGTGAGCCCATCGTCACCAGGTAGAATATGGAAAGCCAGGAAGAAAGAGGCACGTCCTGCCAATGAAACCGGGACCATTCCCCACTTATAAGACTGGCAGGAATAAAAGCCACTCCCGCGGCCAGCATTTGCCAGCCGGCATTAACAGAATTGGAATTACCCGTTGATTTATATTTGGCATAAAGGGATCCGGAAGCCCAGGAGATGGACCCGATCAATAACACCAGCATAGCGACCGCCGGCCAGTTAGTGCCTGCTGCCCCAGCACTATCCCCACCCCCTGCTGCCGTTCCGGCAGCTCCGGAAGCAGCATGGGCGCCCGCTCCATGAACAGCATCGGCAGCCCCGGTCGCCCCTGAAATAGCATGCGTAATAGCCCCATTGGCAGCATCGGCAGCCCCCGATCCCGACAGGGAATGCAACAGCTGCTCTCCAAATAAAAGGATAACGCCGGCAAATCCCACCAACAACCCCAGGATCGTCTCCCTGCTCCGGAAATTTTCCTTCCATTTACGCTTGTCCAGCAAGACGAACCAGATAGGGCCTGAAGCCAGCAGGATAGCCGCCAGCGAACTGGGCAGGTATTGTTCCGACCAGATCAGGGCGCCATTTCCAAAGAAGAGCAGCAACAGACCGCTCACGATAGCAGGTTTCATATCCTTCCAGACAAATACCCGCTCACCCGTTGCCCCGCACCAGACGAGCATAATAATTCCTGCAATCAGGAATCGCATACAACCCACCAGCATGGGAGGAACATGCGCCACGGAAAGACGTATAAAGAAATAAGTAGAGCCCCACACTATATACACGATAGCGAAGGCAATGATCACTCTTATTGCTGAGACAGGTCTGTCAGAAGGGGAAGGCATACACAACTATTTTTTAGGTACCACTAATTTTTGCTCCTCTTTCACCGTTTCCAGAACGATAGTCGTTTTCGTAGAGTGTATGGTAGGTATTTTCGCAAATTCATTCCGCATCAGCGACATCAGGTGAGCCGAATCGGTCGTCCGGACCTTCACCAGGTAACAATCCTCGCCGGCGATATTATGGACCTCCTGCACTTCAGGGATCCTGGCTAATGCAGGCCCCGTGACACTGCTGCCAAAACCATCATTGGTCTTTATAAAAATAAAAGCCAGCAATTTCTGTCCCAATGCCCCCGGGTTGATACCGGTAGTATAGTTGCGGATCACCTTTTTCTGCTCCAGCTTCTTCACCCGCTCCAATACAGCCGAAGGTGCCATCTCCAGCCGCTTGGCCATATCAACATTGGAGATGCGGGCATTCTCCTGCATCAATTGCAGGATCTGCAAGTCCGTATTATCCAAAACAATTTCCATTCTTATTTTTGGCAAAAATACGAATAAGCAGAATAAAATACATTTAATGATACAAAAAGGGAATAAAATTCATTTTCAACCATCATTTCCGGATAATCCCTTCCGAATGAGCCATTTCCGGGATTACCTGCTGCAGGCTGAGGACGCAATGGTAAAAAGAGCTCCGTCCATTCATCGGATTCCGATCCGGAAAAGCGGGGCAACGAACCGTCAAAGGACAACATAGCAGCATCCTGGCATCAACAACATGTAAAAAAAATAAAATATAAATGGCGGACGAAAAATAATTGTGAAACCCCCAAGCTCCCCCCTATAGGACAAATTGTCTTAAGTATGTCTGGTAGGAATCAATAATTCCCGTATGTCCACATCCAATGCCAGGGCAATCTCACGGAGTAATCTTAAAGTAGGCTGAAATTCATTGTTACATATCCTCGTAACACTATTTGGAGCTATGCCGACCCTGGTCGCCAATTCTTTATGCGATATATCTTTTTCTGCTAAGACAGCTTTTATCCTATTGATCTTAATCTTTTTTTCCATTTCTCCGGCGGGTTTGAGGGGCAAGCCAATTTAGGCTATTTCTTGTATAACTACTACGTGAAATCGAAGATAAATATCTAGGAATCAATATCTTCCAGATAAGGCAAATACGTACAGGATATTTTTTAATCAGTATAATGTATCATAAAATAATTTTTACGTATCTTACGAGCATCGTAAAAATTTGGTTATGGCTCTGGCATTTAAATTTACGTAATGTGTCAGGGGATGCGCCATCTGCCGTCCCCTGCTTTTTTAATCAAACGTCTTTTAAGGACATTTTCCCGCCGTCGATGCCCCACTGACCAGGCTCCGAACCGTCCTCCTCCGAACCGTCCTCCACAGGCCCGGACGGTCTTCCATACATACCATTACCCTCTCATACATATATTTCCCCCAATACATAAATTATCTGGCTCCGCTTTATCCTCCTCCCCGCCTGATCATCCCGGGACCGTTTTTC
The DNA here is from genome assembly GCA_015655015.1 of Chitinophagales bacterium. Classification (GTDB taxonomy): domain Bacteria; phylum Bacteroidota; class Bacteroidia; order Chitinophagales; family Chitinophagaceae; genus Puia. The sequence goes on from JAATFV010000111.1 coordinate 20,951, forward strand.
CGGAAAGCAACAAATCTAAACAGAACGTCTTTACAGCGGAGATCAACCAATAGCTTTAAAAGGGATTAAAATCAATTAATGATCATAATGACAATTCTTGCACCGCCCCGCTGATTCACCCTTCTTTCCCATATTGATATCCTTTGCCGAAATTATTTTTTTAGAATATAAGAAAATAAATGTTATTTTGACAAGTCTTAATTAAAAAGGTCGAAAAATTCTGGATGAATAGCCATATGAAAAAAGATCAATTTGTACTGGGAGTGGACTACGGCACAGACTCAGTCCGTTCCGTCATCGTAAACGCCGGCAATGGCCACGAGATCGCCTCGGCAGTTTTCTACTATCCCCGCTGGAAAGATGGCCTCTATTGCGACCCGGCCGCCAACAGGTTCAGACAACATCCCCTGGATTATATGGAAGGGCTCGAACAAACCATCCGTAGCTGCCTGGCGCAGGCAGGACCCGCTGCCACCCAAAATGTAAAGGCCATCTCTATCGACACTACCGGATCCTCACCCGTTGCCGTGGATGAAACGGGCACCCCGCTGGGACTGCTCCCCGGTTTCGAACATAATCCCAACGCCTTATTCGTATTGTGGAAAGATCACACTGCCGTAAAAGAGGCAGCCGCTATCAATGCACATGCTGAAAAATTCGATACCAACTACCTTCAATTCGTGGGAGGTGTTTATTCTTCCGAATGGTTCTGGGCTAAATTGCTTCATATCCTGAAGGAAGACGAGCCCGTAAGAAAAGCCTGTTATTCCTGGGTAGAACATTGCGACTGGATCCCCTTCTTACTGACAGGAGGCAAACATATCGCCGACATGCGCCGGGGCGTTTGCTCCGCAGGCCATAAGGCATTGTGGGCAAAAGAATTTGGCGGTCTCCCCCCTGACGAATTCTTTTCCTCGCTCGACCCCTTGTTAAAAGGTTTCACCGCACGTCTCTTCACGCACACCTATACCGCCGATCAGGCAGCCGGCCATCTGTCAAAAGAATGGGCCGAACGCCTGGGACTATCCACCGACGTGATAATAGGGGTAGGGGCCTTCGATGCACATATGGGCGCCGTTGGCGGCCAGATCGAAGCCTACCACCTGAGCAAAGTAATGGGCACTTCCACCTGCGACATGCTGGTGGCTCCCCTCCATGAAGTAGAAGGCAAATTAATAAAAGGTATTTGCGGACAAGTGCCGGGCTCCGTGATCCCGGGAATGATGGGAATGGAAGCCGGCCAGTCAGCTTTCGGCGACGCCTACGCCTGGTTTAGAAGCGTACTCGCCTGGCCGTTACAGAACATACTGTCCCGATCGGGATCCTCCATTATTAATGCAGATACTACCCGGGCGCTCATAGCAGAGACCCTCGACAAAATAATCCCTGAGCTGAGCAGGCAGGCAGCCGCCATCCCCGCAGAACAACAAGGGGAATTGGCCCTCGACTGGTTTAATGGCCGCCGTACACCGGATGCCAACCAGGCATTAAAAGGCGCTATTGCAGGCCTCAGCCTGGGAAGCGATGCCCCCAAAATATTCCGGGCCATCGTCGAATCCACTTGCTTCGGAGCCAAAGCGATCGTAGACCGCTTCCGGGAAGAAGGCATCCCGGTAAAAGGATTGATCGGACTGGGCGGGGTCGCCAGGAAATCTCCCTTCATCATGCAGATGATGGCCGATACCATGAACATGCCCATCCGCATCCACCGCTCCGAACAGACCTGCGCGCTCGGCGCCGCCATGTTTGCCGCTACCGCCGCAGGCATCTACAAAAAAGTTGAAGACGCCATGGCTGCCATGGGACAGGGCTTTGACGCCGAGTATTATCCCGACGCCGGACGGGCAGCCGTCTACGCCGGACGTTATCAACAATACCAGGGGCTGGGACAATTTATCGAAGAAAAGACATCCGCATCATGAGCAAATACAAACATATACAGGAAGCCGCCTATCACGCGAATATGCAGCTTCCCAAGCTGGGCCTCGTATTATTCACTTTCGGCAACGTCAGCGCCGCCGACCGCGAACTGGGCGTTTTCGCGATCAAGCCCAGCGGCGTCCCCTACGATGAACTGTCCGCCGACAAAATGGTCATCGTCGACTTCGACGGCAAAACAGTAAAAGGCAAGCTCCGCCCATCCTCGGACACCCTCACCCATGCGGTGTTATACCGGCATTGGGAAAAGATCGGAGGCATCGTACACACTCACTCCACCTACGCAACGGCCTGGGCCCAGTCTCAAAGGGATATACCGATCTTCGGCACGACACACGCAGACCACAACACCGTAGACATTCCCTGCGCTCCGCCCATGAACGACGAAATGATACAGGGAGACTATGAATACCAGACAGGCTTCCAGATCATGAATGCCCTGCAGAACAAAGGACTGTCCTACGAAGAAGTAGAAATGGTCCTGGTGGGCAATCACGCCCCCTTCACCTGGGGGAAAACACCCGAAAAGGCCGTTTACAACAGCGCCGTGCTGGAAGCTGTTGCCCAAATGGCCTACCTCACAGAACAGATCAGGAAAGATGCCCCGCGACTGCAGGACTCCCTGATCAAAAAACATTTTGAACGCAAACACGGCCCCGATTCATATTACGGACAGCAATAAACGAAAAAGTCATTTTATTTTTATCAAATCAGCTAAACAACAACAAAGAGGATATGACTACGAACTTGAAAAAATTAGAAGTATGGTTTGTCACCGGCAGCCAGCATCTCTATGGGGAGTCTACGCTCCAACAGGTCGCATCCCACTCACAGACCATCGCGGCTGCGTTGAATGCCGCACCGCAGATACCCGTTACCGTAGTATTCAAACCTACCGTCAAGACTTCCGAAGAGATCTACCATCTCTGCGTAGAAGCCAACACTGCCCCCGGCTGTATCGGTATCATCGCCTGGATGCATACCTTTTCCCCGGCCAAGATGTGGATCGGCGGACTAAAAGCCCTGCAAAAGCCCCTGGCGCACCTGCATACGCAATTCAACAGGGATATCCCCTGGGGCGATATCGATATGGACTTCATGAATCTCAACCAAAGCGCCCACGGCGACCGGGAATTCGGGTTCATCATGACCAGGATGCGGCTTAACAGAAAAGTAATTACCGGCCACTGGCAGGATCCGGAAGTCCTGGAAAGCCTGAACGCATGGACCCGGTCCGCAGCAGGCTGGCACGACTGGCAGGGCGCTAAATTCGTACGCTTCGGCGATAACATGCGCAACGTGGCCGTCACGGACGGAGATAAAGTGGAGGCTGAGATGAAATTCGGCTATTCGGTCAATACCCATGGCATCGGGGATCTCGTAGCCGTGATCACACAGGTAAGCGACGCAGCTGTCGACACGCTCGTAAAAGAATATGACGAAAAATACAAGCTGGCCGACTCCTTACGTAAAGGCAAAGAACAGCACAGCTCCCTGCGTGATGCCGCCCGCATCGAATTAGGGCTGCGCGCTTTCCTGGAAAACGGCGGCTTCAAAGGTTTTACCGATACTTTCGAAGACCTGCACGGCATGACGCAGCTACCGGGCATTGCCGCCCAACGCCTGATGGGCAGCGGTTATGGATTCGCCGGAGAAGGAGATTGGAAGACAGCCGCCCTGGTACGGGCCATGAAAGTAATGGGCAGCGGACTGCCGGGAGGGAACTCTTTTATGGAAGACTATACCTATCATTTTAATCCTGACAACAACCTCGTCCTGGGATCACATATGCTGGAGATCTGTGAATCCATAGCAGATGGAAAGGCATCCTGCGAGATCCATCCCCTGGGCATCGGAGGAAAAGCCGACCCCGTCAGACTGGTCTTCAATTCCGCAGCCGGCCCGGCCATCAACGCCTCCATCATAGATATGGGCAACCGGTTTCGTCTCCTGGTCAATGAAGTGATTGCCGTTGCACCTATCCAAAGCCTGCCCAAGCTGCCCGTAGCCCGCGTTCTATGGAAACCCTATCCCGATATGAAGACAGGATGTACAGCCTGGATCTATGCAGGCGGCGCCCACCACACCTGTTACAGCCAGAACCTGACGACGGAACACCTGGCAGATTTCGCAGACATGGCAGGCATCGAGCTGGCCCTGATAGGGAAAAATACAGACCTCCATCAGTTCCGCAATGAGCTCCGGTGGAACGAAGCCTATTACCAGATCAACCGTTGATCAGACAGATGATCAGGCAATGATCGGAAACACCTGCTTTAATTAATAATATATCTAACGCCCCCGCTTGCTTATGAACAAGAATCTCGTTACTGCAGATTACATAGTCTTCGCCGTCTATTTTATCCTGGTAGCCTCCTATGGCTACTGGATCTATCAACGGAAAAAGAAAGCCGTCACGGATACCAAGGACTTCTTTTTGGCGGAAGGCTCGCTGACCTGGTGGGCAATCGGCGCTTCGCTGATCGCTTCCAATATCTCTGCGGAACAGTTCATCGGCATGAGCGGGGAAGGCTTCTTCGCGGGCATCGCAGTGGCCGCCTACGAATGGATAGCAGCTATCGCATTGATCATTATCGCGGTCTGGTTTATCCCGGTATATCTGAAGAATAAGATCTACACGATGCCGCAATTCCTGAAGACACGTTATAATGGGACCGTAGCCCTGATCATGGCCATCTTCTGGTTATTGCTGTACGTATTCGTAAACCTTACATCCATTTTATACCTGGGCGCCGTAGCCATCAATGGATTGATAGGAGGCGACAACCTGCATATTATCATGATCGGCCTGGCTATCTTCGCCCTGCTGATCACCCTGGGAGGCATGAAAGTGATCGGCTTTACAGACGTCATACAGGTAGGGGTGCTGATCATCGGAGGCCTGGCCACCAGCTACCTCGCCCTGACGGTCGTCGCGGAAAAATTCGGCCTGGGCAGCAGCGCCCTGGCCGGCTTCCAGGCCCTGATGAAAGATGCCCCCGAACATTTCCACATGATCTTCCACCGGCCTACCGCCGCCTCTTCCCAGCTCGAAGTGGATAAATACCTCGTCCTGCCCGGGATCACCATGTACTTTGCCGGCCAATGGATCGTCAACCTCAACTATTGGGGCTGCAACCAATATATTACCCAAAGGGCCCTGGGAGCCAACCTTCAGACAGCCCGCACCGGGATCCTCTTCGCCGGCTTCCTCAAGCTGATGATGCCCGTGATCGTTATGCTCCCCGGTATCGCGGCCTTCGTGCTCTACAAGAACGGGCACCTGCAGCTGGAAGACGGGAGAAAGGACTATGCCTATTCCGCTATCCTCGGATTCCTGCCCGCTGGCCTGAAAGGCCTCTCCATTGCAGCGTTGACCGCTGCCATCGTTTCCTCTCTCGCAGGAAAGGTGAACAGCATCTCCACGATCTTTACCCTGGATGTCTATAAAAAGTATTTCAATAAAGAAGCCGATGAACAAAAAATGGTCTGGACAGGACGCCTGGCCGTCGTCTTCTCCATGTTCGTCGCCATCATCTTTACCTGGAAAGATATCCTGGGCATCGGCGGCAAAGGAGGTTTCACCTTCATCCAGCAATACACAGGGTTTATCAGCCCCGGCGTATTTGCCATGTTCATCCTGGGTATGTTCTGGAAAAGGACCACAGGCGCCGCCGCCATCGCCGGCCTGATCACAGGTTTCGTACTCTCTGTTTTCTTCAATGAATACGCTCCCCAGATTATGGGCCACGAGAACTTCCTTTACACCGCCTATCCCAGCCAGGCAATCGTGAATGGAGTAACGACCACAGTTTGGCAGATCCCCTTCCTTATTTGCATGGGACTGGCTTTCCTCTTTACCATGATCGTCATGGTAGGCATCAGCCTGGGAGGACCTAAGATCAATCCCAAAGCCTTTGATCTGGATAAGGAAATGTTCCGGGTCAAGCCTTCCACCCTCGTACTCATCATCATCACCCTCGTTATTCTGATGGCTATCTATGCTAAGTTCTGGTAGCTTGCATAAAATGTTTTACATTCATGTGGTTTTTATTATATAACTAATCTGAATAAAATGAGTCGTTACCCGGGAGAATCACGTATTCTGGTAGCAGTAGATTGTATCATTTTTGGGTTTGACGGGAACAATATAAAGTTATTGCTGGTGCAAAGAGGACTCAAGCCCGAAAGAGGCAAATGGAGCCTCATGGGCGGATTCCTCCAGCCAACAGAAAGCCTGGAACAGGCTGCCAACCGCATCTTAAAAAAACTTACCGGCCTGGAAGGAGTCTATATGGAACAGTTACGCGCTTTCGGGGACCCCCAGCGCGATCCGGTGGAAAGAACCATCAGCATCGCCTATTTCGCCCTCGTCGATATTCACCAATACGAAGAACAATTAAGCCACGAATACAATGCCGAATGGTTCCTCCTGGATGAAACCCCCGACCTCATCTTCGATCATAAAAAAATGATGGAAGATGCCAAACGGCAATTACGCTACAAGGCAGCCCTGCACCCCATCCTCTTCGAATTATTACCGGCTAAGTTCACCATCCCCCAATTGCAGATCCTGTATGAAGGGATCTATGACACCACTTTTGACAACCGCAATTTCAGCCGTAAGGTCCTCTCGACCGAACTCTTGATCAAACAAAAAGAAAAAGATAAAGCCAACTCCAAAAAAGGCGCATTTTACTACAAGCTGGACAAACGGAAATACAAAGCGAATTTCCAGGCCTTTCTCAATTTCATACCCAATCCGGACAAGCTCCTCTTATAACATCGGCTAAATCCACACACAAACAACCTCAGCCCTCCACTGCTAAATCCGGCAGAGGCCCCGCAGGATCCAGTCACAGACCAACTCCGTCTCCCCGACATTCGACGCCCGCCCGCCAACGATTGCGTAATTTATACATGATTGATCCGCAACCTAATACGCAGCTCACGCGGATATAAAAAGAGAAAATTATTGGCGTGGAGATTTGATTTTTCCGATTATAATGGTAAATTTGACAATTCTATCTTCCTTCCTGTTAGGTATTCGGAGTAACCTCCCAACAAACTACACATATAAATATTATTAATACTTTAGTTTTGAATGGTCACTAAGTCGTGACGCGAGGGCAATTTCTATTGCCCTCTCTTTTTGTGCCCATACATTCGCAGACTAAGGCCCTGTTATCCCGCTAACACCCGGCCCACTAGGGCCGCACATGATAAGCCTTGGGCTGTACAAAAGCCCTGATCCCCTGATAAGAAAGTGTCATCCCCAATCCCGAATGCTTCCGGCCCGACCAGGGGAGGCCCGCACTTACCCGATCGCAGCAATTCCAATATACCGTCCCCGTATTCAATTGTTTCAGTACCCGCTCCGCCCGCTCATAACTCTTCGAATACACAGCCGCCGTCAACCCATATTCCGTATCCGCCATCAGAGCAGCAGCTTCCACATCGTCTTTCACCTTCTGAATCCCTACCACCGGCCCGAATGACTCCTCCGTCATTAGCTTCATGCCGTGATGCACATCCACCAGCACGGCCGGCTCTATAAAATAACCGTTACGATCCAATCTTTTCCCCCCATATAACAGCTTCGCTCCTTTCTCCACCGCATCTCCGATCTGTCCCAGTAAGAACGCCACCTGCGCCTCCCTGCTCAAGGGGCCAATCTCCGTAGCAGGATCCAACGGATCGCCGACCACCATTTTCTTCGCCTGCTCCGTATAAGACCGGACAAAATCATCGTACACAGATTCCTGAACATAGATCCGCTCCACCGCACAACAACTCTGCCCGTTATTATAAACGACCCCTTCCAGCACAGCAGTTGCCACCTTGTCGATATCCTCCACATCATCCATTACGTACAGGGGATCTTTACCACCCAGTTCCAGCTGGCAGGGCACCAGCTTAGAAGCTACCTTTTCGGCGATATACCTGCCCGTACGATAGCTGCCGGTAAAAAAATAACCATCCAGCGGCAAGTCTAACAGCCATTCGCCTGCCATGCCCTTCCCCGTTACCACCTGGAAACAATTCTCCGGCACGCCGGACTGAAATAACAGTCTTTGAATGTGAAGCCCCGTAAGGGTAGCATATTCAGAAGGCTTATAAAAAACGGCATTCCCCCCGATCAACGCTGGGATAAATACATTCACCCCTACCAGGTAAGGATAGTTCCAGGCGGAAATATTGGCGATCACCCCCAACGGCTCATATACGATCTTCTCCCGGGTAGCCCCTTCCGTAACCACCCATTCCTCCGATAGATACCGGGCGGAATGATCCAGGAAATACCGGATCCGGTTACGTGCTCCGTTCAGTTCATTATAGGATTGTTGCAAGGGCTTGCCCGTCTCACTTGTCAGCGTAGCCGCCAATGTATCTTTCTCCTTATCCAGCAGCTCGTAAAACCGGTTTATGCAGCTTATTCTTTCTTCCACCGGCAGGGCCGCCCAGGCAGGCTGCCCTGCTCTCAGCATAGTGAACTTCTTCTGCACCGAGTCCGCCGTATCTTCAGCGATCGCCTGTATGATTTCTTCCGTAGCCGGATTAACGATCTGCATATTATTTTTTTATAGCATTAATAAATTGATCCCGGATCGCCCGGTATAAAAACCCATCCGCAAACCCATTGACATACATCCGCTCCGGATGCCATTGTACCGCCAGCAAAAAAGGCCTGCCCGCCGGCTCCGCCCATTCAATGCCCTCTATCGTCCCATCCTCCGCCAGGCAGCTGATTTTCAGCCCCCCGCCCAATTGGTCTATCGCCTGGTGATGCGCGCTGTTGACCCTACCCCTATCCTTACCCGCTATCGACCGCAGCAGGCTCCCTGATTGCAACGATACCCCATGCTCCTTATCTACTCCTCCTACCCCCTCATGCACTTCATCGCCGTTTACTCCCAGGTCCTGTATCAACGTGCCATTCAGACTTACATTGATCAGCTGCAAACCCCGGCATACCCCCAGCACCGGTAATCCTATCTCCCACGCCAGCTGCAGCGTCGCCTGCTCGAACAGGTCCCGCTCCGTCTGCCATCCATCCACCGGCGCCTTCGCATATTCCAACGTTCCATCATACAGCTCCGGATCGATGTCCACACCACCCGACAATACCAGCCCGTCACATTCCTGCATTTCATGCAGGTTACCCAGCTCCGCATCCAGCCGGACAACCTCGATGTCTTCATCCGCCTTTATCCATTTCACATAGTTTTCATGCTTCCGCTCATTGCCCGTATATGTCAAACCAATCTTCATATTTGTCCTTTTAAGACGGCCTCCTGCGCGTCTATAACCCTTCCTTATATAATTTCAAAAAGTCCTCCCTGCTCACCGGCTTCGGATTATTCGGATGACAGAAATCCGCAAAAGCCAGATCGGCCAGCGTCTCGATATGTTCCTGCTTTACCCCCGCATCCCGCAGCCGGACAGGCAGGTTCAATTCCCGGTTCAACGCAAACAGCCGGTCCACCACCGCTGCCCCCGTCTCCTCCTTTAATTCCATCGTACGGGCGATCTTCCGGAATTTATCCTCGAACCCCGAAATGTTAAACCGCATTCCGTAAGGAAGGTTCACAGCGTTGGCCAGTCCATGATGGGTATCCAGCAAAGAGGACATGGGATGGGCTAAAGAATGCACCACACCCAATCCTTTTTGAAAAGCAACGGCGCCCATTAAGGAAGCGATCATCATTTTACTTCGGGAAGACAGGTCCGGCGTATGTACAGCCTGCGCGATGGATTGATCGATCAGTGCGATCCCTTCCAATGCCATCCCTTCGCACATTGGATGATAGTTCTTTGCCAGGTAGGCTTCCAGGTTATGCGTAAGAGCGTCCATCCCTGTTGCCGCCGTGACAAAAGCAGGCAGATCCATCGTCAGCAGCGGATCTGCATACACGATCTTCGCCAGTAATTTAGGCGAGAACAGGATCCGCTTCCGGTGGGTATCGTCCTCCGAAATAATAGCGCTTCGCCCCACCTCACTGCCCGTTCCGCTGGTAGTAGGGATCGTAATGAAATAAGGCACTTCTTCCGTAACATACTGATCTCCCCCGATGAGATCATCATAATCAAAAAGGTCGCGGTGATGATGGATCCGCAGAACGATCGCCCTGGCCACATCCATAGCCGCTCCGCCCCCGATACCAATAATACAGTCCCTGCCGGAGCTGTTAAAGGCATCTCCGCCCTTCTCCACATCGGACTTCACCGGGTTCTTATGAATATCCGAAAAGACCTCCACCGAAAAACTCCGGCTGGTCAGGTTATCCTTTATCTGCTTGAAAAATTCCAGCTGCGCTACCATCGGATCCGTCACCAGCAGCGGCCGGCTAAGCCCCTGTGCCGCTAAATGATCCGGCAGCTCTTTTACAGCCCCTGCGCCAAAACGGATGATCGTCGGAAAATTATACTGCCGTATTATATTAAAATCTGTCATATTCAATCACCAATTTTTATGAACTTTTTATAACCAATTCAATGTCAACCACTTTCAAAACTTTCAAGTAGACCCTTCCAAAACACCCCCTGGGAGGGAGCACCAGGAGAAACACCAGAACCTAAATGATCTCAAAATAGCGTTTCAGCTCCCAGTCCGTCACCACTTTGGAAAATTGCCTCCACTCCCATTCCCGGGTCTTTACAAAATGATCCGTAAAAACATCTCCGAAAAGCTCCCTGGCCAGCGAAGATTGTTTCATAGCCTCGGTTGCTTCCCAAAGATTCCCGGGCAGCAACCCTTTGCTCTTATCGGCATAGCCATTGCCAATCGTGGCAGGAGTGTCCAGCTTCAATTGATTCCGGATCCCGTACAGCCCCGAGGCAAGACAACCTGCCATCGCCAGGTAAGGATTGGAGTCAGATCCTACCACTCTTGTTTCCAGGCGGGTCGATGCAGCGCCTCCCGGCAAAGCCCGCAGGGCCGTGGTCCGGTTGTCAATAGCCCAGGTCATCGTCGTAGGCGCCCAGGCGCCTTCCACGAGCCGTTTATAGCTGTTGACAGTAGGGGCATACATGGGCAGGATAAACGGCAGGCAGTGCAATTGCCCGGCGATATAACTTTCCATCAGGGGACTCATGCCCGTGCTGCTATCCTTGTCATAAAATAAATTCCGGCTGCCGTCTTCCGTCCAGAGACTTTGGTGAACATGACCGCTGCACCCCGGAAGATTCTCGCTGAACTTGGCCATAAACGTGGGAATGACCCCATGCCGGTGCGCGATCTCCTTGACGCCGGCCTTAAAGAGCACCGCCCTGTCAGCCGCTTCCAACACATCCGTATATAAAATAGCCGCCTCATACACACCGGGCCCCGTCTCCGTATGAAGCCCTTCCAGGGGCACGTCGAATTTATTCAGCAGATCGAAAAGATCATGAAAATAGGCGCTCCCCTGGGAAGCCCGCAGGATCGAATAGCCAAACATGCCCTGGCTGATGGGTTGCAGGTCCCGGATAGCCCCTCCACCCAACCCCAGCTCATTTCCTTTCCCGATAAAATTGTACCATTCGAACTCCTGGGAAAAGACAGCGGAATATCCTTCGTCAAGGCCCTGCCGCATCACTTTCTTCAGCAATCCCCGGGGACAGACCGGCAGATCCCGGAAATCAGCCAGGAAAAAAGGGATCCCATTTTCCCAGGGCACCTGCCGGAAGGTCTGCGGATCGACAACCGCTGCAGCATCCGGATAACCCGTATGCAAACCCGTAAACCCTGCATCGTCATAGACCTGGTCGCCGGCATCCCATCCGAATACTACATCGCAGAAGCCAAAGCCCTTCTCCGCCACCGATCTGAACTTATCAAAGCGCATCACCTTCCCCCTCAGCACACCATCTATATCCGTGACAGCCAGCTTTACTTTCTCCGTTTGCAGCTCCGTCAACAGCTGCATCAGCTCAGACAACGATTGTTTGTTGCGCATCATCCGTTTTTTTAACAAAAAAATGAAACCAAATATAACCAAGGACCAGTAAGGAAAAATAAATGACAGCTAATTTAATATTCAGCGTAGTCATAGCCACCAGCGACACAACAGCGATCACCAGGGCGATCAACGGGAAAAAAGGATAAAAAGGCGTCCGGAAAGGACGTTCCAGCTCCGGCTCCTTCTTTCTCAGCGCAAGCACCGTGATCATGGCAAGAATATAAAGGGTCAACGCTCCAAAACAGGAAATAGTAATGATCTCCGCCGTCTTCCCGGATAAAAGAGCGATAATGCCGATGCACATGTTTACCAGCAGGGCATTCGCAGGCGTCTTGAACTTTGAGTGAACCGCTCCGAAAGCGGACGGGATATAACGTACCCGGCCGAATTCCAGCGTAGCCCGGCTGGCGGCCAGAATAATCCCATGAAAGGAAGCAACGAGTCCCATCAGCCCGATCGTGATGAGTAAATGATATAGCCATCCCCCCGCTCCCGTGATCTTTGCCAGGGCCAGGGGCAGCGGGGAATCAGAAGGAGGCGCCCCGGGAGAAGGATAGACAATAGCTTCCCATCCCGCGACTCCGACAGATGATAAAAATATCAACACGCACAGCACCACCAGGGTAATAAGAGCCGAACCAAACCCCAATAACACATTGCGCTGGGGACGTATCGTCTCTTCCGCCACATTAGCGACGCCCTCCAGGCCAAGGAAGAACCAGATGGCAAAAGGAATAGCTGCCCAGACGCCCTTCCATCCATTGGGAAAATCATTATGCCGCAGGTTCTCCACGGAAAAATGAGGGAACGTGACACCCGCAAATAACAATAGCTCAAAAACAGCCAGGATAGTAACGATCAGCTCGAAACCGGCAGCGGCTTTCACCCCGACGATATTCAGGGCGGTAAAAAGCAGGTAGGCGGCGATCGCAATGACCGTAACAGGTATCTGCGGTAAAAAAATATGGAAATAAGCGCCGATAGCCGCTGCAATGGCAGGAGGAGCAAAAAGAAATTCGATGAGCTGCGCCATCCCCGCGATAAAACCGAACTCTTTATTCAGCCCCCGGGTAGCATAATCAAATACCCCCCCTGCCCTGGGAATAGCGCAGGACAATTCTGTATAAGAAAAAGTAAAGGTAATATAGAGCAGGATGATCCCGGAAGTAGCAATCGCCAACCCCCTGGTGCCCCCTTCCGCCAACCCCAGGTTCCAGCCGAAATACATGCCTGAAATGACATATCCGACCCCCAGTCCCCATAACATGAACGGGCCGAGGGTACGGGTAAGCGAATATTCGGGTGCTCCCTCCTGCTTATTTTTGTTCATCATGCTTAAAGATAAAGGTTTCTAATACCCACTTACCCCGTTTTATATTTTTTTTCCAGGTTGTCAATAACAATTTCAGGCATGTTTATTGGCCCTTGAAAGGCATTTTTGTCCGCTTTAGTAATAAAACCTTTATTTTTGAGTAGAATTATTTTAACTTATTTTTAAGACCAGGCAGTCACATGTATATCGATAATTATTTTATAGCTCCGGTTACTCTACCGGAATCATCTAATAAAAAAAAATTTGCATGCTTGATATATTAGTGATGCAGCCTCTTCGTTAATTCACTTGTCAACATTTAGTATCAATATACACATTACCTAAAATTAATGTATGAGAAAACCATTCAGACTACTTATTCTGCTACTATTTTCTGCTCTTTGGGCATCCGCTCAAAACAAAGAAGTCTCCGGGAAGATCACAGACTCCACGGGGATCCCGATTCCGGGAGCATCCATTAAGCTTAAAGGTAAAAAAGGCGGCGCCAGCGCTGGTGCGGACGGATCATTCCGGATGACGGTCCCTTCGAATGCCACACTGGTTATAAGCGCGGTAGGATATGAACCACAGGAGATCAGTGCTGCCAATTCCACCGACATCGCCATCCAGATGCATGTGGGCGGCTCCAGTGTATTAAGTGAGGTCGTAGTTACCTCCCTGGGCATCCGAAGAGAAAAAAGAGAGTTGACATATAGTACCCAGGAGATCAAAGGCGAATCCCTTGTCGCCGCCAAGCAGGATAATATTATCAACGGCCTGGCCGGTAAAGTCTCCGGTGTACAGATCACCAATTCAACGGGTATGCCTGGCAGCTCCTCGAGGATCGTCATCCGCGGCGCTGTTTCGCTTATCGGTAATAACCAGCCGCTCTTCGTCGTGGATGGGGTACCCATCGATAACACCGAAGCCGGCCCTATCGACGTGACCCAGCAAGGACCCGATAACGCCGCCCTGAACCAGGGCAGCAGCTCCAACAGGGCCATCGACATCGATCCTAATATCATCGAGACAGTGACCGTCCTGAAAGGCGCCGCAGCTACTGCCCTTTATGGTTCTGCTGCCGCAACAGGCGCTATTATTATCACTACCAAGAATTCCGCCGGCCGCAACAGCAAGCCGCAGATTTCGGTGAGCAGCAGCTATAGCTTGTCTAATCCCTATTATTATCCCGTTCAGACGCAATATTCGCAAGGTTCAGGCGGACAATTTGTCAACGGCACCACCGACAAATCTTCTACCAGCTTTGGCGCTGCAGTTGATACCCTAAGGGTCGACGGCCTCCCGGTTAAATTATATAACCAGCAAAAGTTATTCTTCAAGACGGGTCATACCACAGATAACAATGTCAGTGTTACAGGGGCTAGCGATAAATCCAAATACCTGTTGTCCTATTCTTATCTCCGCAACGACGGGGTTACACCCAATACTGATTTTACGAGGCATTCCTTCTTTGGAAAATTCTCCAACCAGCTGAGCAGTAAAGTCACAGCCAACTTCCAGATGAATTATATCAATTCTGTCAATGACAGGGTCACGGAAGGAAATGGCCTATCTAACCCTCTATGGACAGTATTTGCGGCTCCCATTACCTGGAACCCTAAACCACCTTTTGATTCAGCGGCAGGGATACAGAATCTTTATCGCTCCTACGCAAGGAACAATCCTTATTATGTGTTGGAGAACTCCGGTTTTGTCTCAAAGACCAACCGGTTCCTGCCGACCGCTACCATCGTTTATAATGCGACGCCCTGGCTTTCCGTTACCGAACGTTTTGGAACGGATATCTACACAGATGAGTCCAATTATCACGAACCCAATACATTTGTCCCGGGTTCAACTTTCAATGGCAATGGCGGCGTCTCCAATAGAACAGAGACATACACCCAGTATAATAACGACCTGATAGCCGAAGTGCATAAAGACCTCACGTCTGATCTGAAAGGCACCTTCCTTGTAGGTATGAATATATTATCCCGGACTGACCGGGTTTATACACAAACAGGCCAGGGACAAAACGTTGTCAATTTTTACAATATCACCAATTTTACCAACCTTACTTCTCTTGATATCCTGAGCAGGTACCGGAAAGTAGGTTATTATGCCCAGGCTAACCTGAGTTACAAGAATATGCTGAACCTCGCCCTTACCGGTCGTTATGATGGTTCCTCCGTGCTGAAGCAAAGCAACGCCTATTATCCCTATGGCTCCGCAGCGTTGGGTTTCGTTTTTACGGAACTGATGAAAAGCAACCCTTCAGGACTCAGCTTTGGAAAGGTCAGGGTATCGTATGCCGCAGTAGGTAATGACGATCTGGCTCCCTATTCACTCACTACGCCTTTCGCTCTGGCAAATGGATCGGCTAATAATATCCTTTACCCCTTCAGCGGTAGTGGAGGTGTTCAAACAGGTTTCTTATACAGCAATATATTGGGCAACCCCGATCTGAAAAATGAAAAGCTGAAAGAATTCGAAACAGGCCTGGAATTAAAATTCCTGAATAATCGCCTTTCATTCGAAGGTTCTTATTTCGTTCGGAAAACGACGGATCTGCTGACCCTGGTCCCCATCGGACCTTCTTCCGGAGCTTACAAGACACAGCTCAATGCCGGCAGCATGCAGGATAAAGGGATAGAGCTCCTGATCAGCGGCACCCCCATCAAGACCAGGGATTTCTCCTGGGATGTTCTCGTCAATTTCACCCGGATCCGCAATAAGGTCCTCAAACTGGCTCCCGGTGTAAGTAATATTCAATTCGGCGGCTTCGGCGGCGGCGGCGGTACTTATGCATTTGCAGGCAAGCCCTACGGCATGCTCTACGGTGTTCTATACAAAAGAGATGCAAAGGGTAATATCGTGATCGACGACGATCCTGGCAGCAGCACCTATGGCGCTCCGCTGCAGGCCGATACACTGGGCATCATCGGCAACACCAACCCGGACTTCCTGGCCGGTATCTCCAATACATTCACTTACAAGGGGCTCTCTCTAAGCTTCCTATTCGATTGGAGACAAGGTGGGGATGTCTTAAACCTGGATGATCATTACAACTGGTTCTACGGAACAGCCAAAGCCACTAAAAACCGCGCCCCCAGGGTAATACCGGGTGTCACGAACAGTGACGGAAAGGCTAATACCATTCCTGTAGATGGTGAAACATACTGGTCGGATGTCAGCAACATAGATGAAGCAGCAGTAGAAAAAGGAACTTTTGTCAAATTAAGGACGGCCAGCCTGTCCTATTCGCTGCGCCCTGAAAGCATCAAAAAGACTCCTTTCAGGTCGATTGTCATTAGCTTAACGGGAAATAACCTCTTCATTTACAAACCCAACTTTTCCAGCGCAGACCCTGAGGCCAGCATTTCAGGAAGCGGCAACGGACAAGGCGTTACCAACTATATGACACCGACCAGCCGCACCTATATCCTGGGTGTAAGACTGGGCTTTTAATTGTAACCATTAAATTTTCAGCATGAAAAAGTATATATATATTGTTCCTCTTCTAATATTGATTCTGGCAGGTACAGGCTGTAAGAAATTTCTCGATGTGAACCATGATCCCAATAATCCGCCGGATGTACAGGAATCCCTGCTCCTCTTCCCCATCGAAGCAGCCCTCACCACTACCGTCACGGCCGGGAATATGACCATCGGAAATTATAGCGCCATCGCCATCATTGATTGTTACTGGACACAGCAGCTCGCATTCAACCAGCCTGCACCGCAAGTCGATCAATATAAGCTGCAGCCAGCCGATCTGGATCAGCAGTGGTTGGAAATTTACAGCTCGGTCCTTCAAAATCTCCTTATTCTTAACAGGAAGGCAGAGGCTGACTCCAATTACTCTTATGCTGTAATTGCCAAAACATTGATGGCTTATACAATAGGCATTGTGACGGATCATGTAGGGGATGCGCCTTATTCAAAGGGTTTCGACGGAAAGACCGTGGTGCCTTATGACACCCAGGAAGATCTGTACAAAACAATGCAGTCCCTGCTCGACAGCGCTATAACAGAAAGCGCACTACCCGCAGGCGTAAGTACTCCTTATACCGATGATCCCATTTACTATGGAGACATACCCTCCTGGGTACGATTTGCCTACGCGCTGAAAGCAAGGTGTGACATTCATCTTACCAATGCTCCCGGTCATGACGCTATTACCCAGTCAAATCTCGCTCTGCAGGATGCAGCAAATGCTTTTACATCGAATGCCGAAGAAGCAACCAACGGCATGTACATTGCTGGATCAGGGGAAACCCCCTGGTCGGAGATCCCCAGCAATGGAGGAGTTGTTCCCTCTTCCGTTTTCATAGATAACCTCGTTGCCAGGAACGATCCCCGGCTCCGCATACTGACTGATACAGGCAGGGGTGGCGTTGATTCCGGTCGTGTCATCGGAACACCGACAGCTGGAAATGTTGCAGTTTATTCACAGGTAGGCAGCTTCTTTGCCGATCCGGCCGCCCCAGTTTATATCTTCAACTATACCGAGATCCTGTTCATCCAGGCAGAAGCCTATTTCCGCACCGGCAACCTGGCTGCAGCCACTGATTACTACACCTATGGCATCAATGCCAGCATGTCCAAATTAAAGCTGGATACAACATCCTCAGCAGTCACCACTTATGTAGCCTCCCGGTTACCCCTGACCAGCACTAATGCCTTGCAAAGGATCATTGAAGAGAAGTTCGTCTCCAATTTCCTGAATATGGAAAACTATAACGACTGGAGAAGAACGGGCTTCCCTGTGCTAAGCCCCGTTAGAGGCGCCGTTGTACCCACCATTCCCAGAAGGGAGGTATACCCCCTGGCCGAGCTGACAGCCAACCCTCAACCCCAGCAAAAACTTCTCATCACAGACAGGGTCTGGTGGGATGCTCCATAGAAAACACACATAATCTTCATAAAAAAAGGCTGTCCCGGAAGAGACAGCCTTTTTTCTTTTACATATCCATAAAACCTTCCAACCCCTTAAAAAGAGAAGCAGGTGGTAGAAACCACCTGCGAGTCACATGAGAAAACTTCTATGGGCAACTTTAAAAGTTCCGGGGAAGTTACCCGTTAGAAAATTTTTATTTCCCCGGAATAAATTGAAATATCTTAACGCTGAAGGTAAAAAAGGTTCCGGGAGCCCCTCCGATAATCTTACCCAACCCTGAAAATTATAGATCGAATCCCCCGTTTAAGCCCCTCAATCCACAAAAACTATTTGCCACTCATCCTTTTATTTTCAAGGCGATTTTCCCG
The DNA here is from genome assembly GCA_015655015.1 of Chitinophagales bacterium. Lineage (GTDB taxonomy): Bacteria > Bacteroidota > Bacteroidia > Chitinophagales > Chitinophagaceae > Puia. Next base: position 39,410 of record JAATFV010000111.1, read on the forward strand.
AAACATTCTCCTTTTACAATAAATTAACTTTTCTATTAAAAAATAATTAAAGTAATTGCCGTTCTTCTGCTACACTACACTTTCCCCAAAACTTAAAAAAAGGATGGCAAAGGCATCGTACTATGCCCAAATGAATTTTCTATGACTAATGAGAACACGCTGGACGACAGGACGATCAAACTAATCAGCATTCCTCTTTTAGGACTCCTGGTTCCCAACCTGTCCGGCCTGATCACCAATCACCTTTACAGCTATCCTGAACTACTGGCCTGTTACGCTTACTTTATCCTGATCGCGCTGCTCGTCTGGCAGGGAAATGTCTGGTTCATGTATTTTATAAAGAAAAAATATACCTGGTCGTACCGGCAATACTATAAAATAGTGATCTCCCTTTTCCTGGTCAACATCGTTTATTCCGGAACACTGTCCATGCTGCTCCTCCACTGCTGGAAAATGTTTGCCCGGGAAACCTACAGCCAGAACGTTCCCCTTGTTAATACTTCGCTCATCATCATCATTGCAGCCTGCTTCATCACCAATATCTATGAGATCCTCTTCCTGAACAAGGAAATGGAACACAGCCTGTCCAGGGAACAACAATTGAACATCGCCAAAGCACAGGCTGAACTGGAAGCATTAAAGAACCAGATAGATCCCCACTTCATTTTTAATTCGCTCAATACCCTTTCTTTTCTCATCACCAGGGATCCGCAGAACGCCCGGCTCTATAATGACACCCTGGCCAATGTATATCGTTACATCCTCAGCAATAAAGAAAGAGACATGGTGCTCCTGCGGGAAGAAATAGAATTCATCAGCAATTATTTCTACCTGCTCAAAATACGCTTCGGCGAAGCCATCAGCATGGCCATAGAGATCACAGACCTCTCCTCGGAAGACTTCCTTATTCCTCCTATCTCCATGCAGGCCCTGGTAGAGAATGCCATTAAACACAACGAATTCAATGACAAGTCCCCCCTGATCATCAGCGTATCCATATCCTCCAATTATGTGATCATTAAAAATATCATCAACCCAAAAAACTATCCTAATCCGACCTCGAAGATCGGCCTGGGCAACCTGGATCACCGTTACAAGCTGCTCACCAAACGCAACATCATCATAGAAAATAATTTCAAATCATTCTCCGTCAAGCTGCCTATTATTAAATTTTGAAAAAACCAACACCATGCAACAACTAAGTCACATGAAAGTGCTAATCGTAGAAGACGAAAGGCCCGCCTTCGAAAATATGGTAGAGGAGCTGTCTGCCATTGATGAGAACATTATCGTACTAGCCGGCTGTAACAGCGTGGACGAATCCGTACGATGGCTGAATAACAATCCCCAGCCGGATCTCATACTCATGGACATACAATTATCGGATGGTCTCTCTTTCAACATCTTTAAGGCCTGTAAGATCACCTGTCCCGTTATCTTCACCACAGCCTATGACAAATACCTTACCCAGGCATTCGAATACAGCAGCATCGATTACTTGCTAAAACCTATTAGCCAGGATAAATTGAGGAACGCTATCAAGAAATATAAGGCCCTGCAAACCCATTTTGTAAACAACCATTCCCCTGCCCACGATGCTTTCAGTTACCCCGAAAAAAAAAGATCCAGGATCCTGGTCAAAAAAGGCACGGAATACCAGACAATACGGGTGGAAGATACCGGATACTTCTTCACCGAACACAAGCTCGTATTCCTCGTAGACAAAGAGAACAGGAAATACATGGCGGAAAAGAACAACCTGAGCGAGCTGGAAGAAGAATTGGACAGGAACTGCTTTTACAGGGCTAACCGGAAATATATCATCAACGCAAACTATGTCAAACGATTCAAACCCCTGGAAAGAAGCAAGATCAGCGTAGAGCTGGTATTGCCCGTGAACGAAGAAATTATCATCAGCCAGGAAAATTCCGCCTCCTTTAAAAAATGGATCGGGGAGATTTAAAGGAGATTTAAAAGTGTAACAAAAACGCACTTCCCTCCCCTTCAATGGATTGCACCTGTATATTCCCCTTGTGCAATAACATGATCTGCTTGCACAAGCTCAACCCGATCCCGCTCCCGTTCTTCTTCGTACTAAAGAAAGGAATAAATATATTGTCCACCACCTCCGGCGACATCCCCATCCCATTGTCCGCTACCTTAATGATCGCCCGGTTATTAGCCCCCACCAGTGCTGACAACGTGATACACGGTTCCGCACTATCCCTGACAGCTTCTACCGCATTCACCACCAGGTTGATCAACACCTGCTCCACCAGGTTGGTATCCGCCTCCAGGGACAGGTCAGGGTCTTTCAAAATGATCTCCATATCGATATTCTTCTGTTCCAACGTAGGCTCCATCAGATTATGAAGGCTCTCGAACAGATCCCGGGCATATACCTTGTTCAGATTTAACGTAGTGATCTTATTCAGGTTCCGATAGGTCTCCGCAAACTTTAACAACCCCTCACTGCGCCGCCGGATCGTGCTGATCCCCAATTTCAGATCGTCAAAAGCGCCGGGCTGCCCCTCCAGCAAATCCACCGAAGCCTGCAGCCGATGCCCCATCGTCTCTGCCAGCGAAGAAATGGGGGCCACCGAATTCATGATCTCATGGGTCATGACGCTCAGCAGCTTCTGCCAGGCCTTTGCCTCCGTCTCATCCAGCGCCTCATTCACATCCTGGAAAGCAATCAGCTTATACACCTTCCCATCCGTCTGGAAAGCGGTAACCGCCAGTAAGGTCTTGAACGTGTTATTATCCTTTGTAATAGACACGATCTTATTCTCGCCCGGGCGAAGATTGATGATCTCGTGGTACAAAGCGCTATCCCTCCGTTCCAGGGAATGGATGGTCTTAAGATAAGGCACCCCCAGCATGTTCTTAAAAGACTCATTCATCCAGCTGATCTCCCCGCTCTTATGCTCAAAAGAAAGAATGCCGGTATTCACCAGCTCCAGGATCTTCTGTAAATACTGATATTGCGTCTCCCTTTCCCGGCTGATCAGCTTGAATGTAGAGTTGATCTCATTAAACCCCTGCCGGAGAGACTTCAGCTCCAGCGGAGCCTCCTTTACATCAAAATAGCGGGAAAAATCCCGGTAATGAATGGATTCTACGAACTGCTCCACTTCATACTGCGCCTTGCGGTGAAAATTATAAAAGTCCACCAGCTGAAGAATGATCACCGGCGCCAGGATAAACAGGAACTCATACCTCCCCTTCACCAAAAAGAAACTGGCCCCCGACAAGGTGAGGAACATAAACAGAACTCTGATAAGAATCCTCTCCTGGTATCTTTTAAAAATCATATGCCCCCCGGGTTAAATATCATATTTGCTCAGTCTTCTGTATAACGCAGTCCGGGTCAATCCCAATTCTTTAGCCGCTTTGGAAATATTCCCATTATGCTTCTCTATCACCTTTAAAATAGCATTCTTCTCGATCGTGCTTAACTTCAGCTCCTGCGGCTCTTCCGGCATCGCCCTCCCGGACTCTATCGGTGAAAAGATCAGATCTTTCGCCTGCAGCACATCACCGTCCGCCATGATGACCGCCCGCTCGATCGTATATTGCAATTCCCGCACATTCCCGGGATAATGATAGCTTTTTAGCTTTTCAATGGCTTTTGCGTCGAGATCAGAAGAAGGTTTCATGTACTTATTCGTATAAATACGGGCAAAATGCCGGGCCAGCAGGATAATATCCTCTTCCCGTTTCCGTAATGGCGGCACCATGATCTCTACCGTGTTGATCCGATAGATCAGGTCCTTGCGGAACCGGGTCTCATTGGACAGCTCGCTCATCGGAACATTGGTGGCGCAGATCAGCCTTATATCGATAGGAAAAGATTGATTGGAGCCCAGCCGGGTTACCTGCCGGTTCTGCAATACCGATAGTAATTTAGCCTGCTGATGTAAAGAAATATTCCCGATCTCATCCAGGAACAACGTCCCGCCGTTACCGGATTCAAAACGCCCCATCCGGTCCTCCCGGGCATCCGTAAAAGCCCCTTTCTTATGTCCGAATAATTCGCTTTCAAATAAAGTTTCCGTCAACGCCCCTACATCCACCTTTATATAAGGCTTCTCCGCCCGTAACGAATGCTGGTGAATAGCCTTGGCAATAAGGTCCTTCCCCGTTCCATTCTCCCCAAGGATGAGAATATTCGCATCTGTCGGAGCGATCTTCTCCACCTTGAAAAAAATGTCCTGCATCACTTCCGACTCGCCCAACAGCTCCGAACCGATCACCGAATCGGCAGCAGCAGATCCCCCGACGCCTTTCTTAGTATCATTCTTTTTTAACGCCTCCCTGATCGTAGTGATCAGCCGCTCATTATGCCAGGGCTTCACCACAAAATCCGCCGCCCCTTCCTTCAGCGAACGGACAGCCAGATCGATATCCCCATAAGCCGTGATCATGATCACCGCCGCATCCGAACCAAATTCCCGCAGCTTCCTCAGCCAGAAAAGACCCTCATTACCCGTATTGATAGAA
>JAATFV010000236.1 GCA_015655015.1 Chitinophagales bacterium
TACGAGTGCTGGGCCGAGCTGAGGCGTACGGGCCATCCGAAACTGGAACCCTTTACCTTGCACGGAACCAAAATGACGCCCTTCCCGGAGCGGGTGCGTTATCCCTCCTCCGAGCAAACCAATAATCCGACTAATTTTTCTAAAGTATCTTCGGAGAACAATATGACCTCCAAAATATTCTGGGTGCCGGCCGACAGGAATGCCAATCTCTATTGGAGCGATTATAATTATAAATAAGGACCAGTTAATCAGGAAAGCAGTTGATCCGGGACCGGTCGGTTTCCGATAGCTGAGATAAAATCAATAGTATGAGGGATTGTATAGTCAGGTACGTAATCTTTACCCTGCTGGGTTTATCAGGCGGTTCACTCGCCGGCCTTGCGCAAAACACCTATCATTTTACAGAGGCCCTGTCCGTTCCGGCAGGCGCCTCCTACGGGCGGGAAGCCCTGTATACCGATCCGCTGGCCTGGCAGCTTTACAGCCATACCCTGCAGAGCCCTGTCGTGCAGGGCGTGTTCGGCGCCGGTGCCAAAGGGCAGAATAGTAGCTGGCAGTCCTTAAAAGCCGACAGCCTGCACAGGTTCCATACCCGGAGCCCCGGCGGCGGTTTTGGGGCGGCTGGCGGCGGCAGCTACCTCTACCTGACCTACGTCTCCGACAGGGAGAAGACGGCCCTGCTGAATGTCAGCGGTGATGCAGCCCTCTTCTTCAACGGCGTTCCGCATGCCGGCGATCCCTACGGTTCAGGTTGGCTCTACCTTCCGGTAAGACTTAAAAAAGGGTTGAATGAACTCTATATCCGCCCCTCAGGTCTTGTATCGGCCAGCCTGATCTTTCCCGCCAAAGAAATACAATTGAACACGGAAGACGCTACCGTGCCGGTTGTCCAGGCAGGAGTAGCAGGCAATGACAGCCTCTATGCGGCAGTGGTAGTGATCAATAGTTCCCCCAAACCCCTGAAAGGTTACCGCATCAGATCCACCCTGAATGGCCTCACGACCGTTTCGGAATTGCCGGTAATACCGGCCATGGCTACCCGTAAAGTTCCTTTTTCCTTCAATGCCTCTTCCATGACCGCCAAGGGAAACTACAAAGCCACCCTGACCCTGCTGACCGGCGATCGTCCCCTCGATGAAAAAGAGCTGTCCCTGGATGCAGCGGCTCCCGGCGAGCAATACAGCACCACCTTTATCAGCGCTATTGACGGAAGTCTGCAATACTACGCGGTGACGCCTTCTTCGGCGGGCAATGCAGCAAATACCAAAACGGAAACAGAAAAAGGGGCTGTTATGGAGGCGGCTCCTTCGGGAACCGTATTCGCTCCGGGAACCACTCCTTCTCACACCGTTGCCGCCATCCCCGCAAGATCATCCGGCGGACCCGCGCTCTTTCTGTCTGTTCATGGAGCGGGCGTAGAAGCTATCGGCCAGGCAAGAGCCTATCGTTCGAAAGACTGGGGCACCCTGGTAGCGGCTACCAACCGGCGTCCCAGGGGATTTAACTGGGAAGACTGGGGAAGGCTGGACGCCCTGGAAGTGCTGGCCCTCGCGAAAGAGCGATACCGGCCCGATCCGCAGCATATCTACCTGACGGGACATTCCATGGGAGGACATGGCACGTGGTTCCTCGGCGCTGCCTATCCGGACAAGTGGGCTGCTATCGGGGCCTGCTCCGGTTATCCGACCCTGAAGGATTACGGCAGCCACGACGGTCTCGTTCCTGACAGCGGCGCCACCCCCGTAGAACGGCTCCTGCTGCGTTCCAGCGACCAGAGTGATGTCATCCGGCTGGCCACTAATTATAAATCCCTGGGTGTTTATATCCTGCACGGCGACTCGGATAAAGTGGTGCCCGTAAAATATGCCCGGCAGATGCGCCAGCTCCTGGGAGGCTTCCAGGCTGACCTGAGCTATTACGAGTACCCTGGCGGCGAACACTGGTTCGGTAACCAATGCGTCGACTGGCGGCCGCTCTTCGATTTCTTTCAATGGCATTCCCGCAAGCCGGACAGCCTGGTGAATCAGATCGACTTCAGGACAGCAAGTCCGGGTATCTCTGCCTCCTGTTACTGGGCTTCCATACAGCAGCAGTTACATCCCCTTGCCTATAGCCATATCCAGCTGAGCCGGGATCCTGCCCTGCATACGATCACAGGAATGACGGAAAATATCCGGCTGCTCGGACTGTCGCTGGAAGGCATTGTGGCCGGCACGAAAATAAAGATCGTACTGGACAGCCTTCCCCCGGTGCTGTATACGACTACGGGTCTTACGGACAGTCTTTTCCTGCTGAGAGAGCCGCATGCCTGGATCGTATCCACCCGACCGGGAATCCAGCAGAAAAATCCCCTGCGTTACGGCACCCTCAAAGAAGCCTTCAATAACCGGATGGTATTTGTCTATGGCACTTCCGGCAGCAGGGAGGAAAATGAATGGAGCCTGAACAAAGCCCGCTATGATGCGGAGACCTGGTACTACCGCGGCAACGGCGCCGTCGATATCGTCGCTGATAAAGAATTTGCTGCGGACCGGTACGCGGGCCGGGGAGTGATCCTGTTCGGTAATGCCGTCACCAATTCAGCCTGGAAGTCCCTGCTGGAGGACTGTCCCATCCGCGTGGAAAGAGGCAGGGTCAGCGCCGGCGACAAAAGCTGGGAAGGCGACGACCTGGGCGCCTGTTTTGTCTGGCCGCTCCGGAATTCCCCGGTGACCTCCGTCGCCGTCATCGGCGGCAGCGGATTGAAAGGTATGGAAGCCGCCAATGCTAATCAGTATTTTGCCGGCGCCAGCGGCTTTCCGGACTTCATGATCTTCAGGCTGGATATGCTGCGCCTGGGCAGCGCCGGTCTCGTGACGGCTGGTTTTTTCGACAATGACTGGAAACTTGCGCCGGGGGAATGGGAGGAAAATAGATAAAAAATATTCTGCCGGAGAAGAATTTTTCCGAAATATTGGATAACAGTCCAGATATTGCATTTATTTAATAGGATAATCGGAATATTTCCGATTATCCTATTTTTATTTTTCAATATTCTCGTAGAGTTTTCTTCGGAAAGATTTCAAGAATATTCATAAGGTATTGATTATTAATGCAAATATTCAAAAATGTTATTTTTTGATAAGATAATCGGAATATTTCCGATTATCTTATTTATTTATTACATTTGCATATGGAAATCTCTCAAATCATACGGTCCTATGCCGCCCAACCTTTGACGCATCAGGTGTTATTATCTTTCTTAAAGAAGTATAGAAGACCGAATGATAAGGTGCATGAATTGATCCGGCAAGGGAAGCTGGAAGCCATCAAAAAGGGTTTATACATTGCCGGTCCGGCTATCGGAGCAGGAAAACCTGAGCCTTTCCTGGTAGCTAACCATATCCTGGGCCCAAGTTATATTTCTTCCGATACAGCACTTTCCTATTATGAGTTAATCCCGGAACGTGTTTATGAGATATCATCCATGACAATTAAGGCTTCCCGAAGTTTTGAGACCCCCATGGGTTTATTCAGCTATACACGACTTCCATTGCCCTATTATTCCTTTGGTATCCGGCGGACTAAGTTATCAGATGAGCAATACGCTCTCATAGCCTCGCCGGAAAAGGCATTGGTTGACAAGATAGTCACTACTTCAGGCCGCCTGTTAAGAAGCATTCAAAGCGCAAAGAGCTATTTACTGGAAGACCTGAGAATGGACGAAGACAATTTAAAGGAATTTGATACAAAGGCCATGGCAGGATGGCTGCCCGATGCTCCCAAGAAAAATAGTTTATTGATGATTATTAAGATGATCGAAAGTTTATGATTAAGGAGTGGTTGGATACTTACAAGCCTGCGAATAAAACGGAAGCCCTGGCAGCCCTGCGGGAGATCATGCAGGAAATTGCCCTGGCAGGCCTGCAACGTGCTGGTTTTTTTGAAAAAGCGGCTTTTTACGGCGGAACAGCCTTACGGATATTTTACGGCCTGGATCGTTTTTCGGAAGACCTGGATTTTTCCCTTTTAGAAGTTAATCCCGATTTTTCCCTGGACCAATACCTGGAAGCCGTTCGCGTTGAATTTGCATCTTTAGGTATGCAGGTATCTATAAAGGAAAAAGAAAAAACAAATAAAAATAATATTGAATCGGCGTTCTTAAAATCTGAGAGCATATGGAAGGAACTCGTTCTGGAGAGTGTCATTCCGCAAAATGGATTGGATGAAATTGCAAACATTAAAATTAAACTGGAGGTTGATACGGCGCCGCCACTGGGATTTGAGACGGAAGAACGACTCCTCCTGCAGCCATTTTCCTTTTATGTTAAATGTTTTGTCATTTCTGATCTGTTTGCCGGTAAGATGCATGCCCTATTATTCCGAAAATGGAAGAATAATGTAAAGGGCCGGGACTGGTATGACCTGGAATGGTATATTAAAAAAGGAGTGTCTTTACATTTGTCCCATTTCCTCTTAAGGGCGCAGGATAGCGGGGACTGGCCTAAAACAACCATCACCGAAAAAGAATTCCGGGAATTGCTACGTGAAAAAATAGATGTTATTGATATGAATCGTGTAAAGGCGGATATCAGCCGTTTTATTCCTGAGCCCAAAGTGCTGGATATTTGGTCCGCGAAATATTTTCATGATCTGGCGGATCAGTTAAAGATCATAGAATGAATGCTTATCCCCCCTTACAGATTCGTCGACCAGATGCCGGCCTATGAATAAGGTTACTTAGCCATATCGATCTTCACTTTCTTATTCTTGATCCGCTCGTTTTTTATCAGCTGCAAAGTCGCACCGATCTTGGACTTCCGAACGGCGACAAAGGAAAAAAAATCCTTCACCTCTATCAACCCGATATCCTCTTTTTTCAACTGTCCTTTATTGGTGAGGAACCCTACGATATCCACTTTATTGACCTTGTCCTTTTTACCCGCGCTGACCAGCAGGGTAGACCATTTCGGTTTTTCCGGTATCACGCTTAATTCCGGTAAGACGATCTCCTGTACATCCGTTTCGGACGCGCCTTCATCGGAGACCCCCTTCTGCCCTGTACTTCTGACAACGTAAGCCGGCAGCCTCTCCTCCGGTCCAAGGATCAGGATCGCTGTTCCACTGGCCTCCATCCTGGCCGTCCTTCCATTCCGGTGAATAAAAACTTCTTCTGTGTTCGGTAAATGAAAGTGAATGATATAACGGATGTTCGGGATGTCCAGTCCCCGGGCAGCCAGATCTGTGGTCACAAGGACATTGGAAGTGCCATTCCTGAATTTGCTCAGGGCCCGGTCCCTCTCAGGTTGTTCCATAGCGCCATGATAAAAGACATTGATAATGCCTTTCTCCGCCAGTAGTTCACTGGTCCGTTCCACAGACTCCCGGTGATTACAGAATACGATGGCCGACCGGTTGCCTAAAAAGCAGATCAACCGGAACAACGTGTCCACTTTATCTTTCTCCGGGCTTTTCACCACCTGGATAGCCAGGGCGGCATTCACTTCGCCCGATAAGTAATTCAGGGTTACCGGATCTTTCAGCCCGACAAAGGAAGGGATCTCCACGGCATCCGTAGCGGAGGTGAGGATCCTCTTTTGTAAAGAAGTCAATGAAGTTACAATAAAAGACATTTCTTCCTCAAAACCCAGTTCCAGGGATTTGTCAAATTCATCCAATACCAGGGTCTCTATTCCTTCCACCTTGATATTCCCCCTGCGAAGATGGTCTGCCAGCCTTCCCGGCGTCCCAATGATCAGGGCTGGGGCCTGCAGGAGGTTGTTCTCTTCCGTTTCCCGTAAATGACCGCCATAACAGCAGGTGACCTTAAAGCCCGTGCCCATGCTCTTAAACACCTGTTCGATCTGGATAGCCAGCTCCCGGGATGGGACGATGACCAATGCCTGTGTCTTCAGGTTGGCCGGATCCAGCAATTGCAGGATGGGTAATAAGAACCCCAGGGTCTTTCCGGAGCCTGTATCGGCCAGCAGGATCAGGTCATTGTCTTTTTTGCCGGCTTCAAGCGCCGCAACCTGCATCTCATTGAGCGCGTCTATTTTTAAGTGGGCCAATATCTGTTTTATAGAAGGAATATCCTTTTGCATCCTGTAAAGGTAGGCTAGTTTACGGGGAAATATTTCGACAAAATGCGGCCGGTTTTCGATGAAGAATGATTTTTGCTTTACTTTCAGGAATGAAGAATGCAAATTGGGTATTGGTCACCCTGATGCTGGGCACTTCCATGGCAGCCATCGACAGCAGTATCGTGAATGTTTCCCTTCCGGTGATCCGCAATCAGTTCAAAGTGGATATCGATGATGTAGAATGGGTGATCACCGCCTATATGATCTCTTTTTGTTTGTTCATCCCCCTTATCAACTGGCTGAAAAGAAGGGTCGGGTACTATAACCTGTTCCTGATAGCGGTGGCCGTTTTTACGATTGGCTCCCTTCTTTGCAGCCTGTCCGGCAGCCTGGGAATGCTGGTGCTGGCCAGGGTGATCCAGGCCAGCGGGGGAGGGGCGATCTCTCCCACTTCCCTGGCGATCCTGAGCGAGAGCTTTCCGAAAGAAAAGAGGGGCAGCGCTATTGGCTGGTGGGGGATCGGAAATGTCATGGGCCCGGCGCTCGGACCTACCCTGGGAGGGATACTCACCCACTACTTTGGCTGGGAATCCGTTTTTTATGTCAACCTTCCCATCGGTATTCTTACCATGCTGCTCAGCATGCGGTACCTGAAATTTCTAAAAACACAGCCCAGGGAACGCGCAAAATTCGATATCGCCGGGTATGCCTTTTTTGCCATTTTCATCGTTTCCGTCCAATACACGATCTCCCTGATCTCCAAACACCAGTTCATACCCTGGAAAATGCTGGCAGGCATCGGGGTCATAACCGGCTCCCTCTACCTGCTCATCCGGTCCTCCCGGAAAGACCAGCCTTTATTGGACCTGACGGTATTCCGTTCGGTTAACTTTATCAACTCCACCATTATCATCATCATCCGCTCGATCGCCTTGTTCGGGGGCATGTTCTTCCTGCCTTTCCTATTGCAGGGACTATTGGGATATACGACCATCCAATCCGGCCTGCTCATGTTACCCAATGCCCTGATGATGCTCGTCTCCCGACCCTATGCGGGAAAGAAAGCCGATCAGGGGCTCATCCGGAACATCTCTTTGATCGGGATCTTCCTGGTCGCTGTTTCCATGTTCCTCTTCTCCCGGATCGACGTGGGTTATTCGATAGCGCTGATCATCCTGCCGATGATGGTGCGGGGATTGGGGATGAGCCTCCTGGTGGCTCCCGTCTCCACGGCCCTGCTCAATTCCGTCAGCCAGGCCCAGACGGCTACTGCTACTTCCATGAACAGCCTGCTGCAGCAGTTAGGCGGCTCCGTGGGAATAGCCATCTTCGGTGTCGCCCATGACTTTATCTATCAACATTATTTAGGCAAGCACTATTCAGATCCCCTTGCGGAACATTTCGCCTTGCAGGACGGCTTCCTGATAGCGGCTTTCGCCATTTCCCTGGCCCTGATCCCCGCCTGGGGGCTGCCGGAAAAGAATGTTATCTCTCCATCCGATCCACGACTCGTGACGGAAGAAGGATAAGCGCCCTCCCGGAGTGTTAACATTCCCCGGGACAATTTTTTTCCTCCTCCATCGTTACAGCCTTTTACATTCCAATTTCCGCATCTTGTCCCCCCTAACTTTTTATTAACAGTTTCATGAGCTATTCTTGTGGCGGATTAAACCATTATTATGAGGAAAATCAGATCTTTCGTACTTGTTTTTTTACTCAGTTCCCCTATTTTATTGACAGCACAATCCCGGCATACGGTCAGCGGCACCGTCCGCGATCAAAAATCAGGAGAGACCCTGATCGGAGCAAGCATCACTCTGCTGGAAGTGCCCCATTCCTCCGCACTGAGCAACGCTTATGGATTTTATTCCATCAATGCTGTCGCCGGGAATTATAAAATGGTGGTAAGCTTTACCGGTTATGATAATGATACCCTCACCGTTGCCCTGACCAAAGACGTCGTGATCCAGGTAGGACTGAGCACCGGCGGAGTGGCTTTGCAGGAAGTGGTTGTATCAGCCAATAGAAACAATAATAATGTGAGCAAGCCACTGATGGGCGTACAGAAACTTTCCATCAGCGAGATCAAGGACCTTCCCGTCCTCTTCGGAGAAAAGGACATCCTGAAAACGATCCAGCTGTTACCCGGCGTACAATCAGGGGGAGATGGAAATAGCGGCTTCTATGTACGGGGCGGAGGTACGGACCAGAACCTCATCCTGCTGGATGAAGCCACCGTGTACAACCCCTCCCACCTGCTGGGCTTTTTCTCCACCTTTAACTCGGACGCCATCAAGGACGTCACCCTTTACAAAGGAGCCATGCCGGCAGAATACGGAGGCAGGCTGTCCTCCGTACTGGACGTTAAAATGAATGACGGTAACAATAAAGACTACCATGTCAGCGGCGGCCTGGGACTGATCTCTTCCCGGCTGAATGTGGAGGGACCGATCGAGAAAGACAACGGCTCCTTTGATGTCAGCGCCCGAAGGACCTATGCGGACCTCTTTCTCAAGCTCTCCACAGATACCAACACGAAGAACAGCAGGCTTTATTTTTATGATATCAATGCCAAGGCGAATTACAAGCTGGGCGAGAAAGATCATATCTACCTGTCGGGATATTTTGGAAAGGATGTCCTTGGCCAGGGCAATACGTTTGGCATAGATTACGGGAATACAACGGCTACTTTCCGGTGGAACCATATTTTCAACAGCCGCCTCTTCTCCAACACCTCTCTCATCTATAGCAAATACAATTATTCTATCACGATCAATTCCGGCAACAATGATATCGGCATCAACTCCTATATCAGGGACTTCCATTTCAAGGAAGATATGCAGTATTATATTAATTCCAATAATAAGGTCAATTTCGGGATAGACGTCATCGACCACACCACTTCTCCGGGCGTGATCTCGGCGTCAGACAACTCCAGCTTTAACCCCATTTCTATTCAGAACAAGCATGCCCTGGAGAGCGCCGCTTATATTTCTCACGATCTCGCCCTGTCCGACAACCTGAACATCAACTATGGCCTGCGTGCCAATAGTTTCGCTATCATGGGACCGGGTGACTTCTACACCTATGATAAGAATGGCAACGCCCTCGATACGACTACCTACGCCTCGGGAAAACTGGTGAAAAATTATTTTAACCTGGAGCCCCGGTTCTCCGCCAGTTTCAAATTGAATACTTCCAGCTCTGTTAAGCTATCCTATACAAGGACCACCCAGAACCTGCACCTGCTGTCCAATTCCACCTCTTCCAATCCCACGGATGTCTGGATCCCCAGCAGCAACAATGTCAAGCCGGAAATATCCGACCAGGTATCGGCAGGTTATTACAGGAACTTCAGGGACAATGCCTATGAATTTTCTTCGGAAATTTACTACCGCGACCTGCAGAACCAGATCGATTACAAGAACGGGGCGCAGCTGATCGCCAATCAGAATGTGGAATCACAATTGATCTTCGGGAAGGGTAGGGCATACGGTCTGGAACTGTTCTTTAAAAAGAAAGTGGGCAAGTTAACCGGATGGGTCAGCTATACCTTGTCAAAAACCGAACGGAAATTCGACGGAGTGAATAATTTTACCTGGTACCCGGCCAACCAGGACCGGACCCATAATCTTTCCGTCGTAGGTATCTATAAGGTCAATAAAAAATGGACCCTCTCGGCTGACTTCGTGTATTATACCGGGAATGCCGTCACCTGGCCCAGCGGTAAATACGAGGTCAACGGACAGATCGCTTTCCTTTACACGGAAAGGAACGGTTACCGGATGCCTGCATACCATCGGCTGGACGTCGGCGCTACCCTGCAGGGTAAAAAGACGAAGAAGTTCGACAGCAACTGGAATTTCTCCATCTACAACCTGTATGGCAGAGAGAACCCTTATAGCATCACCTTCGAGCAGGATCCCGGCGACCCTTCGAAGACGCGGGCAGAGCAGGTCTCCCTCTTCCGTTGGGTGCCCTCCGTTACTTATAACTTTAAATTTTAGTCCCTCCGGACCTCTAAAAAATTATACGCATGACAGCAAAAACCACCATAGCCCTTCTGACAACAGCGACAGCCGCGATGTTATTTTATTCCTGTCAGAAGACCGTCACCCTGGACCTGAACACGGCCCCGGCACAGATCGTCATCCAGGGAGAGATCACCAATACCCCCGGGCCGTATACTGTTACGATCAACCAGTCGACCGCTTTTTATGCCGAAAATACGTTTCCTCCCATCTCGGGGGCATCCATAAAGATCAGCGATGGCCAGGGCCTGACGGACAGCCTGACGGAAACTTCGCCGGGCGTATATTCCACGCATACCCTGCAGGGTACTCCGGGTAATACCTATACCTTATCTGTATTCGCTCAGAACAAGCAGTACAACGCTGCCTCTACCATGCCGGCGCCCATCCCATTGGATTCCATCACCTGGCAGCATGACGGATTCCAGAAGGCGATCTATGCTATCCCTAATTTCCAGGACCCTATCGGAATAAAGAATTATTATCAGTTCCTGGAATATGTCAACGGACAGCAATTGACAAGAGATTATTTCGTATTCGATGACCGCCTTTCGGACGGGAAATATATCAGCCGTACGTTGCGGAACGACAGCTCCCGGCTGGTCACCGGCGCCCAGCTCCAGGTTAAAATGTACACCATCGATGAGAATGTATATAATTATTTCGATCAGCTGGCTCAGTCAACAGGTTTTAATACCTCGGCTTCTCCTGCGAATCCGGCTACCAATATCAGCAATGGAGCCTACGGTTATTTCAGCGCTCATACCGTTCAGTCGAAGACCGTGACGGTACCATAAGGTAATTTTATAGTATATGGCAAGATCCCGCCGGTTATATTCGGTATTGCTGCACTTCTGTATCTGGGGAGCGCTGCTGTTATGCAGTCTTTTCCTGGCATCCCGGCCGATGGAGACCCGGGAGGGGCCACCCAGCATTTTGCAGTTATGCTGGACGATCCTGCCCTTTATCGCCATCTTCTATCTCCATGCCTACTGGCTGATCCCGGCTTATTTATTCCGGAAAAAAAGAGTGGCCTATGCGCTGGGGGTGATTATAGTAATTGCGGGCGCTGCCTTAATATCTGCGCTGAGTCTGTATATGGGGCCTCCCACCTCCAGGCCTTATTATCTCGGTGCGCTTAGGAGGGTTTTCCCGGCAGCCTTTTTTGTGGTGGCCAGCGCCAGCCTGGCCGCTTTCCGGCAGAACTTCCGCCTGGAGAAAGATAGTAAAGAAAAAGAGACCGAACATTTACGGACGGAGCTGTCGTTTCTGCGGGCCCAGGTCAATCCCCATTTCATGCTCAATGTCCTCAATAGCATGACACTCCTGGCCCGGAAGAAGTCCGACCTCCTGGAGCCGGCCCTGCTGGAACTGGCGGGCCTGATGAATTACATGTTATACGGGGCCAACAATGAAAAGATCCGGCTGGAAGAAGAAATAGAATACCTCAGGGCCTATATCGACCTGCAAATGCTTCGTTTCAAGGGCGATGTAACCTTGCAGTTCAATACCCCCCAGCTGGTTCGGGAAGCGTATATCGAACCGATGTTATTGATCCCCCTTGTGGAAAATGCCTTCAAACATGGCATAGGACTCGTCGAAGACCCCGTCATCCTCATCGATATCCGGGTGGAGGAAAACAATAGCCTCTCCGTGATCGTGAAAAACAAATACAATCACTTTATCCGGCAGGAAGAAAAGACCTCTCCCGGCATTGGCCTGATCAATCTGAAAAAAAGACTGGAGCTGATTTACCCGGGAGCATTCAGGTTAACGACGGCAAAAAATTATCAGACCAATACCACGCTTACGGAAAATTGGTTTGAAATTGCACTAAATATCCCGTTGGTATGATCAGATGTATTGCCGTGGACGATGAGACGCCTGCCCTGGATATCCTGGAGGATAATATCAGTAAGATCCCTTTTTTACAGCTGGTAAAGAAGTGTAAAAATGCCTATGTCGCCCTGGAAGTACTACAACAGGAACCAATAGACCTTTTATTCCTGGACATCGAAATGCCGGGCATCAATGGTCTCAGCCTGCTGAAAAGCCTTTCCAACCGCCCCATGGTCATCTTTATCACCGCCTACCGGAAATATGCGATAGAAGGATTTGACCTGGATGTGCTGGATTACCTCGTCAAGCCGGTCCCCTTCGGTCGTTTTTTAAAAGCCGCCAATAAAGCCCTCGAATACCAGGGGTTCAAACAAAAAGAAAGCAGCCCCCCTCCCAACTTTCCTGATTATTTATTTATTCATAGTGAATATCAGCTGACGAAAGTTTTTATTCATGAAATAGCCTATATCGAAGGGTTGGGAAATTATATAAAGATCTTCCTGGTGGGCTCCTCCCGGCCCATCCTCTCCAAGTCGAGCATGAAGGCTATCGAAGAAAAGCTGCCCGAAGGGAAATATGCCCGGGTACACAAATCTTTCATCGTCATGATCGATAAGATCAGCTCCATCCGGAATGAAAGCCTTAAAATAAAGGATACGGAGATCCCCGTCAGCCGGTTTTACCGGGATAACTTCCTGAAGGGGATCAATGAAAAGAATATAAAGCGGGAATAAGCTGGCAGGCGATCGTCCGCCCGGGTTCCTCAGCCGGTGATCATTCGCCCGGGTTCCTCAGCCGGCGATCATTAATTGTCCGTTTGCCTTTTAATAATTAAATTCATGTCCCTTATTAAAAGATCGCTTATGCAGACGGCTATTCATCGCTACTTACCAGTTGTAATTTTGTTCTTTTGCTCGTTCACCGTGGCCTACGCGGGGAGGAGCCCCCGGATCGGAAATGGCCGCACGGATGCTTCGGCCGGCTCCGATAACCCCAGAATCCGCCTGATCCCCCAACCTGTCTCGGTGACCGAAAAGGCCGGACAGTTCATATTCGACTCCCGGGTATCGGTGGCGCATGATAACAGCTCCCTGGACGAAGCTGCTAAATGGTTTGCCTCCCGGATCGCCGCGATGACAGGAATTTCTCCCCAGCAGGGCAGAAAGGGGAAACAGATCGTTTTGCAATTGGGCATGCCCGACAGGAATCTCTTAGGAAAAGAGGGATATACGCTGACGATCACCTCTGCTACTATCCGCATCCGCGCCAATGAGCCTGCCGGTATTTTTTATGGCATGCAGACGGTCTTGCAGCTGTTACCTCCATCAAAGGCGGCATCCTCGCTTCCTTTATCCGAAACATCTTCTTTATCCGAAACACCTTCCGTTAACCAATCGTCTACGAACCCCTCACGATCCGCTTCACCCTCCATTCCCTGCGCCGAGATCACAGACTATCCCCGTTTCGGCTGGCGCGGACTGATGCTGGATGTCAGCCGTCACTTCTTCACCAAAGAAGAAGTGGAAAAGTATATCGATGAAATGGTTCGTTATAAATATAACATTCTTCACCTTCACCTGAGTGATGACCAGGGCTGGCGTATCGAGATCAGGAGTCTTCCGCAGCTGACGCAAAAGGGAGCCTGGCGGGTGCGTCGTACGGGCGTCCGTTGGGGCGAAACGATGCCGGCACTGGCAAACGAACCCACGACGGAAGGCGGTTTCTATACCCAGGAAGAAATGAAAGAGATCATCCGGTATGCACAGGCCCGTTTTGTCACCATCCTGCCAGAGATCGATATACCGGCCCATAGCCTGGCCCTGATCGCCTCCTATCCCAATCTATCATGTACACAGCAGCAATACAGCGTGAACGCCGGCTTCCGCAGCCCCACCCGCGATGATAACGCCCTATGTATCGGCAATGACTCTGTTTTCGAAGTCCTCGATAAGATTTTCACGGAGCTGGCTGCTCTTTTTCCTTTTGAATACATCCATATCGGCGGGGATGAAGCGTACAAAGGTTTCTGGGCCACCTGCCCGAAATGCCAGCGCCGGATGGCGGACGAGCACCTGGGAAATGTAGAAGAGCTGCAGAGCTATTTTGTGAAACGAATAGAAAAAATATTAAAAAGCAAAGGCAAGAAGCTGATCGGCTGGGACGAGATCCTGGAAGGCGGCCTGGCCCCGGAAGCGACGGTGATGAGCTGGAGAGGGATGAAAGGCGGGATCACGGCCGCCCGGATGAACCACCAGGTAGTCATGACTCCCTGGGATTTCTGCTACCTGGATCTTTACCAGGGGGAGAGTAACGCAGAGCCTCCTACCTATGGGATGTGCCGGCTGAAAGATTCCTACACCTACGATCCTGTTCCGGACAGTGTTGACGAAAAATTAATATTGGGAGGGCAGGGCAATCTCTGGACGGAATCCGTGCCGACTTTCCGGCAAGTGGAATACATGACCTGGCCGCGCGCGCTGGCGCTGGCGGAAGTTTACTGGAGCCCGAAGGCCGCCCGTAACTGGGATGATTTTACCGGCAGGATGGAGACGGAGTTTGCCCGGCTCGATGCCGCGGACATCAAATACGCCCGGAGCGCCTACAATGTCATCTTCGCCCCCAAAAAGGGAGCCGACCGGGGAGAGTTTACCGTAGCACTGTCTACCGAAATAAAAGGACTGGATATCTATTATACTTTCGATCTTACCAATCCCGATGCCCACTATCCGAAATATACCGGCACGCCTGTTAAATTCCCGATTGGCGCCACACAGCTGAATGTGATCACTTATCGCGATGGGAGACCGATCGGACAGCAGGTCAATATTAAGAAGGAGGATCTGGCGAAAAGAGTGGATCAGGGAAGGCATGAGTATTAGGGCTGCCTTACCCCCAATTTCCCAATACCCTTCTCGTAAGCACGATCTCCGCCGTATGATAACTATTATGATCCGCCAGCACCAGCGCCTCCCGGAACAAGCTCTGCCCGTCCCCATAAGGAAAAGGGGTATAGATCTCCGTACCTGCCTTGTGCAGCAAGGCGATAAACGCTTTCTTATCAGCAGCTATCTGATCCAGCGTTGTCTTCCAGGAATGCGCATTCGGCGGCTCCGGATCTTTCGGCCAGTATTCATCGGGCCAATTAGGACTTACATGGTTCGGGTCCCGGGAGAACTCCAGGATATCCCATTGTGTTATACGGATGTGTTCCGTCAATTGCCAGATACTATAGGCGGATCCTTCCGGGACTACCCCCAGCAGCTTCTGGGGAACATCCTTCACCGCCTTTTCAAAAGGGGCATGGGCATTGCCTGTCTCTAACAATTCCTGCAGCTCGCTGATGACAAAATGGATAGGATCGGCCGTGGATGATTTTGCCTTCATAAGAATTTATTTTTAATAAAGTTACGCAATCGATATGCCATTCCTAATGTGCCGGCGCCCCATTCTTTTTCTGGAAACTATAGATCAGGTAAAATAAAGCCGGAAGAATAAAAAGACTGCCGATCAACAGGGCCCAGGCGAGGGACTCGATCGTTTTATCATGCCCCTGGTGCTCCAGCAGCGACAGCGGCGCTCCATGCTTGAGGATGACGATATTGGGATAATGACGCCAGGTAGTGGTAAGCAGGATCATGGTCACCTGGAACCCCGCCAGCACCCGCAACACTTTCGTTTTATGCCGGTAGAGTAAATACCACAGGAGGATCAGCGACAGGGTGGCTGCCGTAACGGCGATGATGCCGACAGGATTCCCGAATACCCAATCCGTCAGGGGAATATGTTCCCAACGGGCGGAGAGGAACACGAGGGCCCCGCTGATGACAGCCGCTATGTTCGTACTTTTCGTCTTGGCGATGAACCGGCGCCTGTCCGTTTCATTGTCCGTCTCGCCGATCAGGTAAACAGCTGCGAGAAACCCGCATATCGATACCGTGAACAGACCGATAGCAACCGAGAACCAGTTCAGCCAGCTGAAAATATAGGCATCCGCAAAATTAGTCGCTTCCGGATCGATGCGCCCGGAAACGGCGCTGCCTGCAATAATTCCCAGGAACAGGGGAGTGACCACGCTGGCATAGACAAAGATGCGGCTATAGATCACCTGCATGTCGTCTACAACGGCGTCATAGTTCCGGAAAGAAAAAGCCGTTCCCCGGGCAATAATACCCAGCAACATGATCGCCAGCGGTATATGCAGGTGAATGGACATGGTCGTATAAATAGCGGGAAACCCGACAAATAATATTACGATCGTGATGATCAGCCACATGTGATTGGCTTCCCAGATGGGACCGATGGCCTTATACATCGTTTGGCGCGTCTTGTATTTGTTCTTATCGGAAGTGAACAGCTCTATAATGCCCGCCCCGAAATCCGCCCCGCCCATTAAAAGGTAAAGGAGGACTGCCAGCCAGAGATACGCGATCACGATATACAGCATAGGTCAGTTTTTTAGTGTTTTTAACGCATTATCGGCAATGATCCCGGCGCAGGATCACCGGGTTGCATGCTGGCAGGGATATCATATAATTTACCCACCATTTTTATCTGGCGGTAGAGCATGAATGTTACGATAAAGGCGAGCGAAACATATACCCCTGTAAACAGATAGAAAGAATAAATGATCCCCGGCATCGGAGTAACGGCATCGGCTGTCCGCATAATCCCCTGCAGGATCCAGGGCTGACGGCCCACCTCCGTCACGGTCCATCCGGCTTCTACGGCGATAAATCCCAGCGGCGTTATCGCAGCAAAAAGCTGGAGAAGCCACCGGCTGTTCCTCCAGTGCCTGCGCCTCCATACGGCAAAAAAATACATCAGGGAGATCAGCATCATCAGCATGCCTGCTCCCACCATGATCTGGAAGGCATAATGCACGATGGGCACGGGGGGCTGGTTTTCCGGGGCAATGCTGTCAAGGCCCTTTACTTCCGAATGAAAATCGCCGTAGGTCATAAAACTTAGCAGACCGGGAATTTCCAGGGCATAATTGACTTTTTGATTTTTAACGTCGGGGATGCCTCCTATAATGAGCGGCGCGGTTTTCTCCGTATGGAAATGAGCTTCCATGGCTGCCAGCTTAGCGGGCTGCCGTTTGGCGACATCCTTAGCGGAAATATCGCCGCTTAGCGGCTGTAATATAGCAGCGACGCCGGCAAAGGCAACTGCGATCTTAAACGCCTTGGTATGGAATACCACATGCCTGCCTTTGAGGATCATCAGCGCATGGATCCCCGCTACTGCAAATCCCGTGGCGGCAAAAGCCGCGATACACATGTGCAGGGCCTGTTCGAACCAGGCATCGTTGAACATGGCCTTGATCGGATCGATATTCAGATACTGGCCATTGACATAATCAAAACCGGAAGGGCTGTTCATCCAGGCATTTGCCGCCACCACTAAGATGCCGGATACCAGTCCGCTGATGCCGACGATCACACCGGTAAACCAATGAAACCACCGATTGAACCGGTCCCAGCCGTACAGAAAAAATCCAAGGGCGATCGCCTCGATGAAAAAAGCTGTTCCCTCCAAAGAAAAAGGCATTCCGAAAATAGGACCGGCATGTCGCATGAAGGTCGGCCACAACAGGCCAAGCTCGAAGGATAATACGGTTCCCGATACTGCTCCCGTGGCAAAAAAGATGGCCACTCCATGAGACCAGGCCCTCGTTACATTCTTATAGACAATATTGTTCGTTTTTAGCCAGTAGTAATGTGATACGGCCATGAAAAAGGGCATCACCATCCCTATGCAGGAGAACACGATATGAAATCCAAGTGACAAGGCCATCTGAGAGCGGGCGGCTATAAAGTCATTCATAGATTTGCAGTTTAGGCAAGGGCCGTTAGAGAGACCCGGGCAACAGGATAACACCGGATCGGTTGTCGTTGCTCCGCAAAGTTACGATGAAATGATTCATCCCGCTGATGATTTTCAGCAATATTCCGTTGCCCTCCTGCGTGGTCTATAACAACTTTTTCAAAGCGTCTACCAGCGGCGGCCGCCGGCGGTTAGCCCGTATCAATTCGCCGGCCAGCTCTTTTACAAATGCCGCTCCCCCGGACCAGCCCTGCATTTTTTTCAGCGTCCGGATGATGACCGCATAACTTTCGTTGCCGATATTGTTATCTGCATAGGCCGAGAGCTTGTCTGCATATAAGTCCAGCAGCTCCTGCGGAAAAAAGGCTGCCAGGGAGGAATAATCATTTCCAGGACGGCCAATCTCAAGTTCCTCATATGCTTCATCCATGAGCTCTCTTGCCGTCTCTTTATCCTTAGGGATTTCCTGTCTGGTCTCCCCGTTTCCCGTTGGCATAACCCTCCCGTTCCCTGTCGGGATAGTCCCCCCATTTCCACTTTGCCTGGCCACAGAACCCATATTCACGATCTTTGCCGTTCCAGCAACAGCCTTCGCTGTTCCTGCCGCAGCCTTCTCCATTCCTGCAACAGTCTTCCCTGCCTGCCCTGCCCGGATAGCCACCGTATCTGCGACGGGCCCTTTCATCAGGAACAGCCAGCTGTCCTGCAGATAGATCTTTTTGTATTTAGCCTTGATATACTCCTGGTGCGCCTTTATAGAGAGCCGCTCTTTCAATGCGGCCGGGATCCCGGCCGCATACATTTTTTCCAGCAGGGCAAACCCCTTTTGGACGCAATACTCCGGCCGGTAGCGATTGCTCTGTTCCATAGAAGGAATGAGCTCCGGCACCGTCTCTATGACCGCCAATAGCAGATCCGTCACCCGGTTATAGTTCTTCTCCTGTATCGCCTGCTCAGCCATTTTCAGCAGCGCATCTACCGGCCTGATAAACTGGGGAAGGCTCTGTTCCCCGATCCCCCCGGTCTTCTCAGCAACCGCTGTTGCCGCATGCCGGATCCGCATTTCATACAGCACTTTTTCGCGTTCGCCCTCTTCCGCCATGACATAGGCTTCGATCATCTTTCCAAAACCTTTGTCGATCTCGCTATAATTTGCCAGGAACCCACGCAATAGCTCCTCCGGCAGATGTTTGATAGAAATGGTGGTAGTTGCCGTATTGTCCTTCGCTGCAGGCGGCGCCGCGGGAAGACCCAACCGCTCTTTCAGGGCATAGAGGACAGCTATGACATGCTTGCAATAGGCAATATCGTGCAGGCAGTCACAGTCAACTTCGTCAATATGGTCTCCTTCCAAAATCACCGTCACCTCATAAGTCTCTCTTCCCCGGACCCTGGCCTCCCATTCGCCGGGGGCCGTTTCTTTCAATCTATTGACATGTCCTGTTCTAAAATAATCATGGCCCTTTTTTAATTCATGGTCGGGCTGGTGCTTTTCAAAGTTTTGCAAGGTCATAAGATCAGGGATATTTAGAAAACTCAAGATATATAAAAATACCTTTCTCCGGGTCTGCTTTCCGGGGGAGCAAATTATTTTTAGTCTTAATTTTATTCAATATGTTTGCACATACCAACATACTAAAACCTTTTTGGAACGATTTTCAACGCACAAGCCATGACCTTTCATAAACGGACGCTGACGACGATCTATCTGATAACGCTGACACTTCTATCGGGGCACACCATTGGCCAGCCGGCTGCTGTTTCTCCGGGAGGATCTCCTAAAGATAAAGAGCCGACGGCTAAAGATAAAGAGCTGGCGGCGCGAATCATCCATGATCCCCGCCTGGACACCATCCAGGCACGGGCCCTGCGTTTGTTGACCGGCTTCACGGCAGGCACGTCTTATGGGGAAGTATGGATCCGTGACTTCAACACGTTCATCGACGGATCCCTGCAGGTACATCCGAAAGAAGAGGTAAAGAATATGCTGCTCCTGTTCTTTAAAATGCAAGGCAAGGATGGAAATATCCCGGATGGGGCGATTCACAAAGAACAAGCTACGGTAGGGTATCAGTATATGTATTCAGACCTGGCGCCCGGCTGGGCGGCCCATAAGAACACCGTAGAGACGGATCAGGAATCCTCCCTGGTCCAGGCCATGAAAAAATATATCGATCGTACAGGGGACCAGGAGATCCTGCAGGAGAAAATAGGGGGGTATACCGTGCTCCAACGCCTGGAATCCGCCCTTTTATTCGTGCGGAAACAACGGTGGTCGGATAAGTATGGCCTGGTGACAGGCGCTACTACGATCGATTGGGGCGATGTGCAGCCCCAGGTAGGGTGGGGTGTCGTCCTCAACGATAAAACGAAATGGGCGATGGATATTTACGACAATGCGATGTTCTTATCAGCCATCCATGATCTTATCGCTATGATGCCCGATACCTTTTCTGCCCGGTCCGGCTGGAAGCAGACCGCCGCCGACCTGAAAACCAATATCCGCCGATACCTGTGGGATGCCCGCACTTCGAAATACACCCCCCATCTTTACCTGGACGGAAGTCCTTTCCCGCCTGAATTTAACGAAAGCAGGATACTGTACACCGGAGGCACCGCCTGCGCCATCCTGGCAGGGCTGCATACAAGAAAAGAGATACAGGAGATCAACCGGCAGTTCGTAACGACGGCTGCTAAAGAAAAACATGCCACCATCGGCATCACGGTATATCCGCCGTATCCCGAAAAGGAATATCCCAATATGAAACCCTATACGTATCAGAATGCAGGGGACTGGACCTGGTTTGGCGGCCGTATGGTGCAGGCCCTGATCGCAAACGGCCTGGTGAAAGAGGCCTATGCGGAGCTGGACCCGATGTTGGAAAGAGTGTTAAAGAACCATGGTTTTTTCGAATGGTATGATGTTCGCACAGGAGCTCCCAAAGGCTCAGGCGATTTCAGGGGAGAGGCAGGAGTGTTATATGATGCCATTGTACAGTTGCGGCAGTGGGCGGCCGCTCAATAATATAATAGTCCATTTTTTTTGGAGGATTATCCATTTTTACGGGTTTCCTTTGCAGGTAATTTTACGGGCTTATCAAAAAGTATGTTTTTTCTGCGCAGGCAGTATTATCTTACAGCACTTTTAGGTAAAAAAAGCTCATAACAACTTCTTGTCAAATGAAACTTAAGTTGAACGTTAACCGCAACCGTCTTCTCCTGTCCCTGTTAGGAATGACGCTGTTCCTCCTGTCGGAAAGAACCCTTTGTCAAACGGTCACCATTCCCATCGAGACGGCCGGCAATGCCCTCGTCCTGCAGGCAGATAATAACAAGGACCTGAAAACGATCTATCTCGGCAAACGACTATCCGCCCCCAATGAATATGAACAGGTGCCGGGTGTCTACCACCAGCCCACCGACCCTTCAGGGATCTTCAATTCTGCGTACACCCCTTCCGGCTCCAGGAACCTGGTAGAGCCGGCGATTACCGTTACCCACGCAGACGGCAATAATTCGCTGGACTTAAGATACATCAGCCACCAATCCACCAAAGTTAGCGATGACATCTCCCTGCTGACCATCCGGCTGAAAGATCCTGTTTATGATTTTGAAGTCACTTTATATTATAGATCCTATTACAAAGAGGATGTAATAGAACAATGGAGCACGATCCGCCATAAGGAAAAAGGCAATGTGATCCTGCATAAATTTGCCTCCGCCAATTTATACCTGAAAGGAGAGAGCTATTGGCTGAGACAATATCATGGTGACTGGGCCAAAGAAATGCGACCCGAAGAGTCCCGGCTAACCCACGGTATCAAGACCCTGGATACAAAATTGGGCACGAGGGCCGACCTGTTCCAGCCGCCGGTATTCATGGTCTCGCTGGACCGGCCGGCCAGCGAGGATGAAGGCACCGTCTTATATGGCGCCATGGAATGGAGCGGCAATTTCCGCTTCGACCTGGAAGTGGACGCCCAGGATAACCTGCGGATCATCGCCGGGATGAACAATTATGCATCCCCTTATACCCTGGCTCCCAATGAAGACTTCTCCACTCCTCCGTTCCTCTATACGTTGTCGGATAAGGGCAAAGGGGCTGCAAGCCGTAAATTGCAGCAATGGGCGAGAAATTACCAGATCCTGGATGGTAAAGGTTCCAGGCTCACCTTGCTCAACAACTGGGAGTCCACCTATTTTGATTTTAATGAAGCCAGGCTGGCGGAACTTTTAAAGGACACCAAAAAATTAGGAGTAGATCTCTTCCTCCTGGATGACGGCTGGTTCGGAAATAAGTACCCGCGCAATGACGACCATGCAGGGTTGGGCGACTGGCAGGAGAACAAGAGCAAGCTTCCCAATGGGATCGCCTCCCTGGTGAAAGAAGCGCAGAATAACGGCGTGAAATTCGGTATCTGGATCGAACCGGAAATGGTGAATCCCAAAAGTGAGCTATATGAACAACATCCGGACTGGGTCATCAAGCAACCCAAAAGGGATGAATACTACTTTAGGAATCAATTGGTGCTGGATCTCAGCAATCCCAAAGTTCAGGACTTTGTTTACGGCATCGTAGATGGGCTCTTTACGAAGAACCCTGACCTGGCCTATATTAAATGGGATTGCAATGCGGTGATCTACAATGCGAATTCCGCCTTCCTGAAAGATCAGTCGCATTTTTATGTTGACTACGTACGGGGCCTGTACAAAGTATTGGAAAAGATAAGGGCTAAGTATCCGAAAGTTCCCATGATGCTGTGTTCCGGCGGTGGCGGCCGGGTAGACTACGGCGCCTTGAAATATTTTACCGAATTCTGGCCCAGCGACAATACCGATCCGCTGGAACGCATCTTCATCCAATGGGAGAATTCTTATTTCTATCCGGCGATCACCTCGTCCAACCATGTGACAGATTGGGGTAAACAGCCTTTGAAATTCCGTATCGACGTCGCCATGATGGGCAAATTAGGCTTTGATATCGTGGTCAGCAAGCTCAGTCCCAAAGACCTGGAGTTCTGCCAGCATGCGATAAAGACTTACAATACCATCAAGCCGATCATCTGGCAGGGCGATCAATATCGTTTGGCAGATCCCGAAACCGGTAATGTTGCTGCTGTCCTGTACCTGGATTCCACAAAGACCGCTGGTGTTCTCTTCAACTACCTGGTCAACAGCCGCTATGATGTCGGCAGCAAATTGCCCATTCGTCTGAAAGGACTGGATCCGGTTAAGCAATACAGGATCTCGGAGATCAACCTCTATCCGGATACGCAGTCTACCATCCCGGACGGGAAAACTTACACAGGGGATTTCCTGATGAAGGTAGGGCTCAATCCTGACCTGAGGGCAGGAAGAGCCAGCGTCGTGCTGAAACTGGAGGAAGCAAAATAATAAAATATTATAACGACTTACGAAAATGACCCTTACTTAAAATGTCGCCCACCTCTGTAATTATCCGTAACTTTATAACAAAGGATTATTTATGGAACAGAGTAAACCCAGGAACTTTGCCGACATCATACAAGGCGACACACCCGTCCTCGTGGACTTTTCCGCCGAATGGTGCGGTCCCTGCAAAATGATGCCCCCCATTTTAAAGGAGGTAAAAAGCAGCCTCGGCGAAAAGATCACGATCCTGAAAATGGATATCGATAAGAACCCCAGTGTTGCAAGGGCCTACCAGATCCAGAGCGTACCCACCCTCATCGTCTTTAAAGGAGGCGAAGTTAAATGGCGGCAAAGCGGCGTCCTGGGCGCCGGACCGTTAAAATCCGTTCTGGATGATATCATAAAAAAAGGCTGACTGAATTTACAGTGCCAAAACACCGTGTTTTCACCAATGTCGTTGACTGATTATCCATGTATTCTCGACTGCAGCTCAATCAGCAAGATAATCCCGGCCAGCTTGTCTGCGGGAAACCGTGAACGAAGGGTTCGCATGGCCTCATTGATATGCCTGTTACCGGCGGGATAATACATATCGTTGCCCCCGGTACCTGCACGATTACCGCCTCCCAGATCGGTAGTCATACGTATGCCCCCGCCGCGGATGTTTCGGCCACATTGACTGTCAGCAAGGCCAATCTGCTGATCGCCGCCGTCGATACGGTCAGGAATGAACTGCAGCCCAATCCGGTCTTTCGACTGGTTTACACCGGTTTTATTAAAGGCGAGACCGTCAACAACCTGCTGACTCCTCCTGTGGTAAACACCACTGCTGATCAGAATTCTCCACAGGGCGCCTATCCGATCACCGTGACCGGGGCCGGCTCGAACAATTATGCTATCACTTACCAGGGCGGCACCCTGACCGTGATCGGCCAATACCAGTCCGTGACCTTTGGAGATATGGTGAAGACCTATGGCGATCCTGATTTCGATCCGGGCGCTACGGCCAGTTCCGGACTACCGGTTACCTATATCAGCAGTGATCCCGCTGTGGCTGTTGTCACGGCAAATGGCACGCTGAAGATCATTGGGGTCGGGATTGACACTATTAGGGCTATCCAGGCCGGAGATGCCAACTGGGCGCCGGCTTCCCTGACTAAGATCCTAAAGGTGAACAAGGCCAGCCTTACGATCGTGGTAGACAGCAAGTCGAAGGCCCGCAAGTTATCCGATAAGCTGGGTCTCGGCCTTACGCTGCGTTACATTCATTCCTGCCTCGCCAGCGGCCAGGTCAACGGTACGAATTACAAGGCTGGCAACGCCATAGCTGCAGATGTGTCGTTGTATTACGATGGCCGGAAGAAAACAGGAAATGGTTCGGATAGAGCAGGACAGGGGTGGAGCGGCGGTCTCGTCCTGAGCAATCTCGGCTCGAAGATCTCTTACTCCAATGACGCTACGGCCAAAGATTTCCTCCCGGCCAACCTGGGACTTGGTTTTGCTTATCACGGCATCGTAGAAGAATACAACACCTTTACCCTGAGCGGCGAAGCGAACAAGCTGCTGGTGCCGCTGGCGCCGCCCGACTCCGCCGGACAAGCTGACTATCACGCAATGGGCATCGCCAAAAGCTGGACAAAATCTTTTAGCAACAGCGCCTACCGATTTTCCATTGGCGGTGAATACGGCTATAAGGATCTTTTCTTTTTACGGCTGGGATATACCGCTCAGACACAAGAGGCCGGCAATCTGAAATACTGGACAGCCGGACTGGGCCTTAAATGGACAAGGATGGGCATTGATTTTTCTTACATTGTGCCGTCGGGCAGTGGGGTGACCAGGAATCCCTTGTCGAATACGTTCAGAGTAGGGCTGTCTTTCGCCATCAGCAGCAATAATAAATAAACAGGACACAATCGTTGGCAGAGGTAACAGCGAGTTAACAATGGGCACATAACTTCGTGCATCCAATTGATGCAATGCCTGATAAACAACATGCTTATTTTTACGCCCTCCGGAACAATGATGAAAATGCTTTTGAGACTTTATTCCTGCGGCATTATACCAGCCTGGTGAGTTTTGTGAAGGTATTCATGCCGGAGGCACAGGAAGAGGCCAGGGATATCGTGTCGGATGTCTTTGGTCATTTATGGACCAACCGGAAGAAAATTACCTTACAGGGATCGCTGAAAGCGTACCTGTATGCCGCCGTCCGCAATAAGACCATCGATCATGCCAGGCGACACAAGGTCGAGCTCGTCCGGTTACAGGATCAGTTTGATGATATAACCCTAACCGATCATTATACCCCTGAAAAGGAGCTCCTTTATAAAGAAGTCGACTTTAAAATTGCCCGTTTGATAGAACTTCTCCCTCCCCAGACAAAAATTATCTTCCGGATGAACAGGGACGAAGGGCTGACCTACGAAGAAGTAGCCGATCTCCTGCATATCTCGGTCAATACCGTTAAAACACATATGTACCGTGCGCTTAAATTCCTGAAAGAGGAATTCGCAGCTTTCCACTAAAACGCCACGGGCGTTTTGCCCGAAGGCCCGCCCCTTCCCCAATATTAAGTTAATATTAACACTATATGCATTTGTCATGAGTACGATGCATTTTTTCGTCTTATACTCCAATGACGCCACTAGACGAACCGGAAATCTATTTATTGATCACGCGCCACCTGGCATTTGAGACCAGCGCTGCTGAAGATGAACAGCTTAGTGAATGGATCGCTCAATCAAAAGAGAATGAGCTTGCATTTCGACAATTGAAGACGATATGGCTCTCGGGTAGAAGAAATCCCAACGGAGAGGGGGACGCAGCCAGCGCTTTTGCCGACCTGAAACACCAGCTGGCCATTGCGGAATATGAGACCGTTACGTCGGCCATGACCCGGAGCAAGTGGTCCAATAAAAGCAAGAGCTGGCTCGTGCTGGCTGCCACTTCAATGGCGATCGTGGGAATGCTGTTCTTTCTGGGATTTACACAACATTGGTTTTTTGACCAGCCTGTCTACCTGGAAAAAACAGCCGGGGTCCATGAAAAAGATTCCTGTACCCTGAGTGACGGAACGTTGGTTTGCCTGGCGCCGGGAAGCAGGATCGTTTATCCGGAGAAATTCACTTCCGGTAGCCGCAGCGTTCGTATATGGGGACAGGCTTTTTTCAAAGTGACCACCAACCCCCACCAACCATTTATGGTAGCGGGCGGAAGGCTGCTGACAGAAGTGCTGGGAACCTCTTTCCTCATTTCTGCCTATGACAACCAGGAACAAACTTCGGTCGCGCTGGTGGAAGGGAAAGTAAATGTTACAGACAGCACCCACCGGTTCAATTACCATTTAGAACCAGGCAGACAGCTTATCTATAATAACAGCACAAAAGAGACCAGCGTCCGGGATATCGAAGAGAAAGATAATGTGACGGCATGGATGAGCCGGCAGCTTGTTTTCAACAATATTACCCTGGCGGAAGCTGCCAAACAAATACAGGCTGTATATGGCGTCAGGATGATCTTTGAGAACAAAGCGGCTTCCGGATCCATCCTGTGGGGCCGGTTCAAAAACAAGACCCTGATCGATATATTAGAAACCATCAAACTGGCCGGTAATATTCAATATACCCTGCAACCTAATAATACGGTGCTCATTTCAAAAAAGTAAATCAGATTAACTAAATACAAGTCTTACACATGCAAAAGAAATCGTCCGGATTCTTTAGGGGACTGCTATGCCGTTTCCTTACCATTACAGGACTGCTGACAGGAGCAGGGCTGGCGCCCGCCCTGGCGCAATCGACAGGAGCAGGACCGGCAGAGACGCCGTGTTCCATAAAGGCAACTGATCAGCCATTGAAAGTGGTCTTGTCAGCCATAGAAATGCAGACGGATTACAGTTTTGTCACGGTTGATCAAAGCATGCTGCTGGAAAGAAAAGTGTCTGTCAATGCCCTGAACAGCAACTTGCAGGTCATTCTGAACCAGCTGTCCAAATCGGCGCAGATCGTTTTTACTCCCAATGGAAAGACTTTTGTGATCAAAGACGCCCGTTCCAACAACAATCAGAAGCCTCTGCCCCCTGCCAGAACGGTGATCGAGGGACTTGTAATGAGCAGAGACAGCAAGCCGCTGCCAGGTGTCACCGTCGTAAATATTAATGACAGGGCCGCCAGCTCCTCTACCGGGGAGAATGGCTCGTTCCTGCTGCATGCCAGGAACGGGGATGTATTGAAGATCTCCTTTGTGGGCTACCAGGAACAAACACTGGTAGTTGGGGATGATAAGCAATACAAAATAGTACTCGATACAGATACCGGGAAAGTATTATCTGAAGTAGTCGTTACGGCGCTTGGCATTAAAAAAGCGACCAAATCGCTGGGTTATGCCGTGCAGCAGGTAAACGGCGAGACCATGGAGAAGGTGAAGGCGCCTACGGTGACCAGTGCCTTAACCGGTAAAGTGGCGGGCCTGGATATTGCCAATACCACCGACTTTTTCCAGTCTCCCGGTATCAGCCTCCGGGGGCAAACGCCGCTGATCGTCATAGACGGAGTGCCGGACCTCCAGGCGGACGTTTTTAAGATCAACGCGGATGACATCGAAAGCGTGTCTGTATTAAAAGGGACTTCAGCCGCCGCGCTCTACGGTTCCATCGGTAAGAACGGGGCCATTCTCTATACTACCAAAAGGGGAAAGAAAGGCAAATTCGGGGTGGACATGAATTCTTCCACCCTGATCCAGACTGGCTTTATCCGCGTACCCAAAGTACAAACTCAATACGGGGACGGATACGAAGGGGTGTATGCCTACGTGGACGGCTCCGGTTCCGGTACCGAAGGCGGGGGATGGATATGGGGGCCCAAGCTGGACCAAAAGGATCCCTCCACGCCCAGCGGTTATTACGAGACGCCCCAATACAACAGCCCGGTCGATCCGGCTACGGGGAAGCTGACACCGCTGCCCTGGTTATCCAGGGGAAAGAACAATCTCAGGAACTTTTTCCAGACGGGCGTTCTTTCCACCAATGACATTTCTGCTTACTGGGGAGGAGATAACGGGACGTTCCGGGTATCGGCCGCCAATATTTACCAAAAGGGGACCATGCCCAATACCAGCATGAACAATTCCTCTTTTTCCGTGGCGGGCAACTATAACCTTACCAGCAAGCTGAGCATGGATGCCCGGATGACATATAACCGGGAGTTCACCCATAATTATCCCACCATCGGTTATGGGGCGCAGAACATTTTATACAATCTCGTACTGTGGACGGGAGCCGACGTGGATGTGCGGGATTTAAGGAATTACTGGGCTCCGGGAAAAGTGGGCGTACAGCAGAGGAACTATAATAATTCCTGGTACAATAACCCTTATTTCGTGGCTTACCAGTACCTGAACGGGTATTATAAGGACAATGCCTTTGGTTCCTTCTCCCTGAATTATGATATCTCTCCCTCCTTCAGCATCAAGGCGCGTACGGGCATCAACGTGCACGGCTTGCAGCAGACCACCAGGGAAGGCGAAAGTTATATAGGGGTCAGCGGTTCCATTTCCCCCGGCAATTACTATGATTCCCGGACCAATTATTTTGATATCACGTCCGATGTCATTGCGAACTACAAGCATACGTTCAGCAGGAACGTCCAATTGAATGTTCGTTTCGGCGGTTCCAACCAGTACAGCAAATCCGATTATATTTATACGAGGACGGATGGTCTTACCATCCCGGGTGATTTCAACATGAGCAATTCTACCAAGGCGTTGTACAGTACGGATACCCTCAATGAAAAGCAGATCAGGAGCGCCTATGCCATTGCGGACCTGGAATTGTACAAGTTTATCTACCTGAGCGCCACCGGCCGTAATGACTGGGTGTCTACGCTGCCGGTGGCGAACAACTCGTTTTTTTATCCCTCCATCAGCGCATCGGTGGTTTTATCCGATGCCCTGAAACTGCCGCAGTATATTTCGTTCCTGAAAGTACGGGGCTCTTTATCACAGGTGAACAGCGGCGTTATTGATCCTGCTAAGCCGTATGCCTCCATTCAAACCTATGGTATAGGCACCAGATGGAACAATGTGGCCTCGCTTACCGTGGGCTCGCAATTGATTTCCCCCAATTTAATTCCCTCTACGACCCGGTCCTGGGAAACCGGCCTGGTCCTGGGCTTCCTCAAAAACAGGATCAACCTGGACGCGACCTATTTCCAGAACCGGGAGTTTAACAACTTCACGCCCATAGACCTTTCCCAGGCTTCCGGTTATGCCACCGAACTGGTTAACGCGGATGTCCACCGGAGAAAAGGCTGGGAATTCATGCTCAGCGGCATGCCTCTGAAAGGAAAGGATTTCCAGTGGCATACCAGCTTTAATTTCAGCAATAACCACGTCTGGCTGATCAAATCAACCTATAGCACGGATGGCTATGAGAGGGATCTGAAAGTGGGCGAACGGATGGATAAAATATTCCCCAATGAAGCCCCCAATTATGTCGGTATGTACGAGACGACGCCCAGGGGGCAGGTCATCTATGGCGCCGATGGCAACCCCGTGGTAGACCCTTATAACAGATCGGTCGGTTATTCCGATCCTAAATGGATTTACGGATGGCAGAATACCTTTTCCTACAAGCAGTTTTCTTTCAGCTTCTCCGTGGACGGCCGCCTCGGAGGCCTGATATATTCCACGACGAACATGAAGATGTGGTGGGGCGGTTCTGCTCCCGGCACAGTCAACCCGCTCAGGGACCAGGCTTACGAGGGACAAAATACCTTTGTAGGTAAAGGGGTAGTCGTTACTTCCGGCAGCGCGACGTATGATAACCGCGGCAATATCCTTACGGATAACAGGACGTATGCACCCAATACGACGGCGATCAATTACGTCGCTTTCATGACCAACAGCAATGGCGACCAGCAGGACCATAATTATTTCTATTACAGCGGCACGTATCTGAAACTCAGGGAAGTGGTGTTTACCTATACCCTCCCTGACAAATGGTTACAGGGAACCCGGTTTTTCACCAATGCCTCTGTCTCTCTGATCGGGAACAACCTGCTGTTGCTCTCCAGGATGCCCAACGTGGACCCGGATGCCGGAACGGATAACCTGCAAACCCCTTCTTTAAGAAGTTACGGGCTGAACGTCAATCTCAAATTTTAACCACTACAATATTTGTTATGAAACAGTTTCGGACTATTTTTTATATTATTCTCACGGCAGGTCTGGCCCTCTCGACCTCCTGTAAGAAGTTCAGCTATTACCAGACGAATCCCAACCTGCCTACGCAGGCGGACCCCTCCCTGGAATTGGCGAATATCGAGCAAAATGCGTTCGCCACCATCAGTACGGATGCGGCTCTCGCGTGCCGTTACCTGGTCTACACGGAAGGCGCCAATCCTTCCCAGTACTACAGTTGGACGCGGAGTGATTTCACACCCTACAGCAACATACAGCAGGTGGTGAAAATGGAGCAGGAGGCTACCCGCACAGGCCAGGTTAATTACCAGTACCTGGGTAAATTCCTGGCAGACTATTACATCATAAACCTGACACAAACTTTTGGCAGCGTACCCTTCTCCAAAGCGATGCAAGCCATGTACGGGAACGTATCCAAGGCAGCGGTAGCACCCGCTTATGACGACCAGGAGACCATTTACCTGCAGGTGCTGGGCGACCTGGAGGTGGCTAATGACTCGCTGAATGCTGCTAACGGCCCTATCTCGGGCGACATTATCTATAACGGGAACCTGGACCAGTGGAAAATGGCGATCAATGCCTTTGCCCTGCGCGTGCTCATCAGCCTGTCGGAAAAAACAGGCGATGCCAAATTGCAGGTGCAGCAACGGTTCAACAATATTGTCTCCAATCCGACAAAGTACCCGTTGTTTGGTTCCAACAAGGATAACGCCAAACTGCAATACTATGACGTCAACAGCAATTATTACCCCTTTTATAACAGCAATAGCCTGAAGACCGATTTTTACCTGGACAGCTCTTTTGTTCACCTGTTGAGAGGACTTAGTGATCCCCGCTTGTTTGTATTCGCTAAGCCGGCCACTGCCACCGGTCTTCCTGCCGGCGATTTCAATGCCTATGCGGGCGCCCAGGGCAGCGCCTCCTATTCCGACAATATAACGGCTATATCCGCCGGCTTGATTTCGGCCATCAACAACCGGTATGATAATGATCCGGTCAATGAGCCCAGTGTAGCGCTGGGTTATGCGGAACAGGAATTTACGCTGGCGGAAGCGGCTGCCAGGGGGTGGATCACCGGCAGCGCCGCCGCCTATTATATGAATGGGGTACAGGCGGCCCTCGATTTCTCCAACTATCAGGGGACCAGCTACAGCAGCAGCGACATACAGGCCTACCTCGCCCAACCGGCCGTGCAATTAGCTGGCGCCAACCAGTTGCAGCAGATACTGACCCAGAAATACATCTCCATGTTCATGAATACCGGCTGGGAACCCTTTTACAACCAGCGGAGAACGGGCATTCCCGTTTTTGAAACCTCGGGAGCCGGTATACTGAACAACGGGAAAGTACCCAAAAGGTGGATGTACCCGACATTGGAGTACCAGAACAATGGGGTGAACGTGGATTCCGCCGTCAGGGCGCAATATCCCGCCGGGGACGATATCAATGGCGTCATGTGGATCCTGCAGCCCCAATAGACAGTCAGCTGGCCCAATAGGCAGCTAGCCGGATGCAATAGACTGGCTGCCGGCCAGAAGAACGAAATACGAATGATATAAGACAACTATCGCAAAACAGGTATATGAAAATGTTATGGCTTTGCTTCTTCGCTGTCCTCCTGCTGACCTCCCGGCTAAACGCCCAGGCTGTATCCCCGGATATACAGGTCCCCACCGTTTACCAGCCACGGTCATCGGGAGGCAGTTCCCCGTCAGCCAGGATCCAGCTCCCCAACGGCTGGTTCCTGACCCCGGCCGGCCAGTCCATCCCCCTGAGCAGCGACCTGCCTCTGAACATGGCGCTGGCCCCGGATGGCATTCATGCAGCGGTGACCAACAACGGCAACGGGAGACAGACCATCGATCTTATCAACCTGAAGGAACAGCGGTTGACTTCCTCTGTAACGATCGGTAAGGCCTGGCTGGGACTTGCCTTCAGCAAACGGTTTCCTTACCTGTATGCTTCCGGCGGCAATGACGACATCATCATCCGTTATACGCTCGACAAAGAGCGGCTGGTGAACAAGGATACCCTGGTCCTCGGCCGACCCTGGCCCAAAGACAAGATCAGCCCGACCGGGCTCACCCTGGACGAAACGCGCGACCGGTTATATGCGGTGACAAAAGAAGACAATGCCTTGTACGTCTGTGATATAAAAACGATGAAGGTCCTGCTGAAAGTTCCTTTTTCCGCGGAAGCTTATACCTGTATATTAAACCCGGTCAAGAGGGAACTGTACATTTCTGCCTGGGGAGGCCGTAAGATCTGGGTCTGCGATACAAAAAAGAATATCCTGGTGGATTCGGTGGAGACAGAGGATCACCCTACGGACTTGGCTATCGATGCCCGGGGCCGGTTGCTGTATGTGGCCAATGCCAACTCCAATTCCGTATCCGTCATTGACCTGGCCTCCCGTAAGGTGGTAGAGACGCTCCATACCGCCTTATCTCCTGACGCGCCCATCGGCTCTACCACCAACAGCCTCGCTTTGTCATCGAAAGACAAGACCCTGT
The DNA here is from genome assembly GCA_015655015.1 of Chitinophagales bacterium. Classification (GTDB taxonomy): domain Bacteria; phylum Bacteroidota; class Bacteroidia; order Chitinophagales; family Chitinophagaceae; genus Puia. The sequence continues at coordinate 32,863 of JAATFV010000236.1, forward strand.
ATATCGCCAATGCCGACAACAATTACCTTGCTGTCTTTGATGTCTCCGATCCGGGCCATAGCCGGCCTACGGGATTTATCCCTGTCGGATGGTATCCTACCTGTGTCCGGACCTGGGGGAAAAACCTCCTGGTGACCAACGGGAAAGGAATGTCCTCCGTGCCTAACCCCGACGAACCCAATCCGGGAGCACCCCGGCACAAGAATGGCTACAAAAAGAGCGCCAATACCCCCCAGCCAAAAGACCAATACATTGGCAGCATGTTGAAGGGGACTTTATCCCTGATACCTGTACCTGCCGACAGCACCCTGGCCGGATATACCAGCCAGGTATATGCGAATACGCCTTATTCCAAACAAAAGGAAGACCTCGCGCCCGGCGAGGCCGGCAATCCCATCCCCCGGCAGACGGGAGAATCATCGCCGATCAAATATGTGTTCTATGTGCTGAAAGAAAACCGCACCTATGACCAGGTGTTAGGAGATATGCCCGGCGGTAATGGGGATACCAGCCTTTGTCTTTTCGGCAGCTCCGTCACCCCGAATGCACATGCGCTGGCGCAGGAATTTGTTCTCCTGGATAATTTCTATGTGGACGCGGAGGTCAGTGCGGACGGTCATAACTGGTCCATGGCGGGATATGCCACCGATTTCGTGGAAAAGAACTGGCCTTACAATTACAGCGGGAGAGGAGGCAAATACGACTTCGATGGCAGCAGACCCATCGCCAACCCCACCAAAGGGTTTATCTGGAATTATTGCCAGCGGGCCGGCATCTCCTTCCGCAATTACGGGGAATTCATGGACAATGGTTATCCTACCCTGGACCTGCTCAAAGAAGACGGCCACTATTGTAAAAAATATCCCGGCTGGAACCTGAAGATCCAGGATATCTATCGGGAATCAGTCTTTGAACATGACTTTGACTCTCTGCTACAGGCCGGAGCCGTCCCCCATTTCAGCACGATCTATCTTCCGAATGATCATACGAGCGGGATGTCGAAGGGAGACTACAGCCCCATTGCCCAGATAGCGGATAATGACCTGGCGCTGGGCAGGTTGGTGGAACACCTTTCTCATAGTCCTATCTGGAAAGAGTCCGCGATCTTCGTCCTGGAAGATGATGCCCAGGACGGTCCCGATCACGTTGACGCACATCGCTCCCCGGCCTTTGTGATCAGCCCGTATATCCGGCGGAATTCGGTGAACCATACGATGTATTCCACCACTTCCATTCTCCGCACCATGGAGCTGATCCTGGGGCTGCCCCCGATGAGCCAGTATGATGCGGCGGCCACTCCCTTGTGGAGCTGCTTTGACCCGGAGGCGGATACGGCGGCTTACATATCCCGGCCTGCCGGCGTGAACATCAATACCCGCAATACAGCCTGGACGCCTTCCGCTGCTAAATCCGCTCATTTCGACATGACGAAAGCCGATGCAGTCCCGGATGCCCTGCTGAACGAAGTCCTTTGGAAAGCCGTCAAGGGAGAGAACAGCCAGGCGCCCTGGCCCCGCAGAAGCGCCTTTGTGAAGGTCGGCAAGGAGAAAGACGATGACTAGCTATTGCCGGAATCCGGCAGCGCCCGATTCTTGCAGAGGTCATGCAAAGAAGATGGTACCTTTGGCTCTAAAACAGCACAGGGCAATATGAGTGGTGCCGGCCATCGTTACTTTATTATCAACAAACCTCCCGACATGGTTTCGCAGTTCGTGAGCTCTCACGCCGTACGGCTGCTGGGCGACCTGGATTTCGATTTTCCGGAAGGTATACATGCCGTAGGCCGGCTGGACAATCATTCCGAAGGATTGTTGATCCTGACAACGAATAAAAAAGTAACCCGGTTATTATTCCAGGGCGAAGCGCCGCATAAACGCACCTACCTGGTGAAAGTAAAATATGCGGTGAGTCCGGAAAGTCTCGACCAGATCCGGAAAGGTATTTCTATCCGGGTGAATGGCGGTGGCCATTATACTACTTCTCCCTGTGAGGCGGAGATCGTGGAAAAACCGGGAGATTTATTGGCCAATGGATATGAGATGCCGGAGTATATTCCCCACACCTGGTTGAAAATTACCCTGACAGAAGGAAAGTTTCACCAGGTCCGCAAAATGGTCTTCGCTCTTCACCATCGTTGTGTTCGCCTGATCCGCCTGTCTATCGAAGACCTGGAGTTAGGAGATCTGCCCATAGGCGGTGTGCGGGAAATAGAGGAGGCTGCTTTCTTCCGGTTGTTAAAGATCGGCTTTTCGCCCGTTTTCTGAGGGCTTACTCGCGGCTGCTGATCTTTTTCCGATGAGCCACTCCCCACTCGATCATTGCCAGGATCACCGGGCCAAAAGTCTTGCAATAATCCGTCGACTCATATTCCACCCGGACAGGCGTCTCTGGATAGACCGTCCGGGTGATCAGCTTATTCAATTCCATTTCCTTGAGCTCCTTCGACAGCATGCGGGTGGTGATTCCCGGTATGCTCCGTTCGATATCGCGGAAGCGCCGGTTGCCATTGCAAATGGAATTGATGATCGGCAGCCGCCACTTGCCGCCGATCACATAGATCGTGTCTTGCAATGCCTGAACCTCCCGGGGCTGGTTTCTTACCATGGTCGTTTTTTTCATAAAGGGATGCTGGTATACTCTGTTATACTGGTTACAAAGTTATACCATTTGGCGCATATCTTTGTGCCTCAATTTTAAAAAAATGTCTAAAACGATTTTTATTACAGGGACCAGCAGCGGCCTGGGGAAATTGACCGCGAAATATTTTGCCGGACTGGGATGGAATGTGGCAGCTACGATGCGCCGGCCGGAAGAAGAAACGGAACTGATATCCTATCCGAATATTAAGTTATTCAGGCTGGACGTAACGGACCTTGAGCAGGTAACCTCCGCTACGTGGGCCGCGATCGACGTCTTTGGAAAAATAGACGTAGTGGTTAATAATGCCGGCATGGGCACTTATGGCGCATTGGAACTGGCCAAAGAAGAGGATATCGACTGGCAATTTGCCGTCAATACCAGGGGACCGATCAACATCATCCGTGCTTTTCTGCCGCATTACCGGGCGAATGGCGGCGGCATGTTCATCAATGTCAGCTCCTTTATGGGTGTTACTACGGCCTTGCCGATAGGATCCTTGTATAATATGTCCAAATTTGCCCTGGAAGGGCTGACCGAAGGATTGTATTATGAACTGAAACCGCTGAACATCGAACTCCGGCTCATCGAGCAGGGAGGGTCACATGACAACAACTTCGGGAATAATATCACCTGGAATACCAATCCGGATATAACGGCCTACGAGGAGATCACCGGAAAAGTTAAACACCTTATGGCGACTGCCGGTGATGATCTGAAAGACAATCCCCTTGATATCGTAAAAGTAATCGCGGGCCTCGCCACCGGGGAAAGTACGAAGTTTCGAACCGTCATCGGAAAGATGGGCAACGACCTCGTAGCGCTAAGAAACTCGGTACCCATCGAGCAATACCTGGAGACGATAGCGGCTAATTTCAAATAAGCAGACGAAAAAAACGCCGGGGGTAGGACAAGAGAATAATTAAATAACCTCATTTCTATAATCCATCGCTCCTTTTGTAAAGGCCAAAGCCAGCAAATGCACTTCCCTTCCCTGGTGCAGGAAAGGTTCATGATAACGCATTTTCTTTATTTGCGCCATCGCTTCTTTTAATGAGGAAGCAAGCACTTTTTTTGATTTCGCGTATTTTATTTCAATTACGTACACTCTGTCTTTAAATGTAAGCACACTATCCGATCTTCCTATATTAGTATAACTTTCAGAACGCTGGTCAATGCCGGCTAAGTTCATCGTAAGCTGGAATAGGGCGTGGTAGTGTGATTCGGAAGGCAAATGCGTGTTATAGCCTATTTGCGAAAACAGGATGCGCAGGTTGTCAACGGCCTTGTCGACATCACCTTTATCAAAGCCATTCCTGATGTTTTTTGCCAGCACATGTATTTGATAATCAGATTGGCCGGTAAAATCAACCAGGATGCTTTCGCTTAACGCGATCCTAACTTCTTCATTAGGTATTTGCAGCCAATAAGTAGCAGTTTTAAAGTCAGCTCTTTTTATAGTGAGATAACCTGTTTGAAAGCATAGAGGTACAATGTCCATGTTTTCCAACGCCTGTTTGTTCGCGAAATTGATGTTTACTTCTATTTCCTTTTGTAGTAAAAGAGAGAAATCATTTTTACTTTTTAATAGCTTGATCAAAAAACCGGGTGTTCCTGTATTAAACCAATGCGGCTCAAAGTTTTTTTTATCTAAAAGCAGCAGCACCGAAAAGGGATTATATACAAATGTCTTTCCATTCCAGCTATAGCCATTATACCAATGTTTTATTTTAGCCAGCATTTCTGTATGAGTGATCTCATATTTTTCTGCCAGAACTGAAATATATTCGCCAAACCCGGTTTCAAGCTCTTGTTGGGTGTAACCGCAAATGTCCGTGTATTTATCATCTGTGGATATGTCATCCAGGTTATTGAGGCCTGAAAATATCGAAGTCTGGCTTATTTTAGACACCCCGGTAAGTAATACGAAGCGTAAGTAAGCGCCCGAACTTTTAATAACGGTATAAAAACCCTGCAGGAATGCACGTATTTCGGTAGCGCGTTCCAGGTCGATAATGGCGTCTAATATCGGCTTGTCGTATTCATCTATCAATAGTATTACCTGTTTGCCGGTTTTTTCGTAAAGCAAACGAATGAATTCAGAAAAAATAATAACCGGATCTTCGTAGTCTAATTCAATAGCATAACCAGAAGCTATTCCTTTTAGCCCGACAGCCAGTGATTTTTTTAACGTGTCCAGGCTTTCAGCATTTCGCGACATATCCAGTAATATAACCGGATATCTCTCCCAATCGATCTTATCATAGATATACAGTCCTTCAAATAGCTCTTTACGTCCTTCAAATACAGCTTTAATGGTACTTAGCAGCAGGCTTTTGCCAAAACGCCGGGGGCGGCTGAGGAAATAATACCAGCTGCCGCTATCAATTAACCGGTGTATGGATGCTGTTTTATCAATATATACACAATCTGCGGATTGCAAATTCTCAAAACTCTGCTGGCCGATGGGTAATTTCTTCATTATACCACGAAAATACTGGCATTTTTTTATTTTAACGGAACTCCATAAGGCCAAACTATTTTTTTTTGTCGTTTTCCCAACAATTAGTATGTTTGAACATTCGTACTTATTGTACAGAAAACGGAAAACCTCACTCCAAACTATGCTCAGACGTATGAATAAAAAGGTGATTTTAGGAGTAGATATCGGTGGATCACATATTTCCGCCGCATTAGTAGATGCCACGGATGGTAGATTACTCCAGAATACTTTTTCCAAAGAAAAAGTCGATGCGCACGAAGAAGGCGGTGTTATCATCACCCGGTGGGTTCATACTATGCGCAGCACGCTGGAGAAAATGCCATCGGCCGATCTGCAGGGAATCGGTATCGCCATGCCCGGGCCTTTCAATTACGAACAGGGGGTAGCTCAGATCGACGGCGTTCATAAATACGGGGGCCTCTACGGAATGAATATAGGGGCGGCCTTGAAAAACCAGCTGGATATCTGTGATGACTTCCCCCTCGTTTTCGAGAACGACGCCGCCTGCTTCGGCCTGGGGGAAAGCTTCTCCGAAGAGGCCGCCTCCTGCCGCAGGATCATCGCGATCACCTTAGGCACCGGTTACGGAGCCACCTTCATCGAAGATCACCGCATCCTTAAAGAAGGGGAGGGTATCCCTCCCGGCGGACTATTGTATAATACTCCCTTCGGAGGCGGAATAGCCGAAGACTATATCTCCGCCAGAGGGATCAGCTCCGAATATGATAAATTATCCGGTAACGGGAAAAAAGAGCCCCGCGAAATAGCAGAGCGGGCCTTCCTGTTTAATGACGCTGCTGCCCGACAGGTATTTGCGGACTTTGGAGCCAACCTGGCCGCCAGTTTGTTGCCCTGGATCCGGTCTTTTAAAGCGGACGGTATCGTCCTGGGTGGAAATATCAGCCAGGCCCATCCGCTCTTCCTTCCCGCCCTTCGCTCGGTCCTGGAACAGGACCACATTCATTGCAAACTTATCCTTTCCGGAAATATGGAATTATCTGCCATCTCCGGAGCCGCTCATTTAATACCTATGGCTACTTTATCAAAGAATAAAAAGGACTGGCGGAAATCCTCCCAACCCCTGATGCCCCAACACGCTCCAACCGCAACAACTACACCGGGCGGGTACGATCTCTACCCTTTTCGCCGCCTGGACAACGACTCCATCTTTTCAGGATATGCCTCCCTGGCCGAATGGATCACCCGTCAAAAGGCCGTGATCATCGATGGCTATATCGGCAACGACTGGACCGCTATACGGGAACAATTAACTGCAGACCTCGATCAACGATCCATCCGGGTCATCTGGTATGAAACTTTTGCTTTCGAAAAAAACGAACAGCAAATAGAAGAGATGGTCAGTCCCTTCCTCGGAGAACCGGGTGACGTCTGGGGCAAAAAAACGTCTCTCTCCCTGCAGGATTTCTACCAGGATCGGATTTCGGCTATCCAGCCTGCCAGGAACTATGACTGCACCATCATCATCGGGGTAGGGGCCGCCTTATGCGGCTGGGACGCTCCCATAGTTTATATCGACCTTCCAAAGAATGAATTGCAATACCGCATGCGTGCAGCCTCCATTACCAACCTGGGCAGCACGGCAAGAGTCAGCACCGCTGCTGCCGGTGCCATCCTGGCAAATAGCAGCAACGGTCCTGCGAATCCTTCCCCGGTTATAACGTCCCCTGCGGAAATGTACAAACGATATTATTTCGTCGACTGGGTAGTGCTGAACGCCCACCGCCAAAAAATAAAGGATAGGATCGCTATTGTAGCAGATGGCCAATGGAAAGAAGATATCTCCTGGGCTCCCATGTCCTCCATTACAAAAGGCCTGCAGACAGCTGCAAACAACGTGATCAGGGTCCGGCCCTGGTTTGAAGCAGGCACCTGGGGCGGCCAGTGGTTGAAACGCCATATTCCCACCCTTCCGCAGGACGAGATCAACTATGCCTGGTCCTTTGAGCTGATCGTCCCGGAAAACGGCCTGGTCTTCGAAAGCGGCGGCAACTTATTGGAATTGTCCTTTGACTGGCTGATGGAACAGGAAACAAGCAACATCCTGGGAAAAGACTCCGCCCGTTTCGGCACGGAATTTCCCATCCGTTTTGACTTCCTCGACACCTTTGACGGCGGCAATCTCTCCATCCAATGTCACCCCACCCTGAATTATATCCAAAAGAATTTCGGAGAGAACATCACCCAGGATGAGACCTATTATATCCTGGATTGTGAAAAGGACGCCGGAGTGTGGCTGGGCTTCCAGGATAACATCTACCCTCAGGAATTCCGGGCCGTGCTGGAAAACAGCGTAATGGAGAACCAGCCCGTTGACATGGAAAAATATGTACAGCATCATCCTGCACACCGGCATGACCTCTTCCTTATTCCGAACGGCACCGTCCACAGCTCAGGAAAAAACAACCTCGTCCTGGAGATCAGCGCTACCCCCTACATCTTTACCTTTAAAATGTACGACTGGCTGCGACTGGACCTCAACGGCGAACCCCGCCCTATCAACATCGGGCATGCGTTCAATAACCTTAATTTCGAACGGAAAGGGGAGAAGGTAGAAAAGGAGCTGATCTCTCATCCATATTTAATTGAAGAAAAGAACGGCTGCCGGCTAGTTCACCTGCCCACCCATGCCGAACATTTTTATGATGTACATCGCATAGAATTCGAAAAGGAAGCGGACATTGACACCAACGGTAAATGTCATGTTCTCATGGTCGTGGAAGGTCAGTCCGTGTCGGTCCGTACGGCCGGTGGAGAAACACACCGGTTCAGCTATGCGGAAACTTTCGTCATCCCCGCGGCAGCGAACAGCTACCGGCTGATCAATGAAGGAAATTCACCCATCAAAATAATAAAAGCTTTTATCAAATAAACAGCTAAAAAACGATTGCTTATGCCTGACGGGCAAACAACTTTGCATAAAAAATATCTCTTCCTGGTCTGCTTCATCGCGGCCATGGGCGGATTCCTCTTCGGCTTTGATACGGCGGTGATCTCCGGCGCCCTGTCTTTCGTGGTAGCCGACTTTCATTTCGACGCCCTGATGGAAGGCTGGTTCGTCAGCTCCGCGTTGCTGGGCTGTATTATCGGCGTGGCCTTCAGCGGAAAGCTCAGCGACGTATACGGCCGGAAAAAAATCATGTTGCTTTCAGCCGGACTCTTCTTTCTGTCCGCCATCGGCTGCATGCTGGCCGGCAACGCGACGATCCTTATCGGGTTCCGGCTGATAGGAGGACTGGGCATCGGCGTGGCTTCGATGATCTGTCCCCTCTACATCTCCGAGTTCTCTCCCCCGGCATTCCGGGGAAGAATGGTAGCCCTCTATCAGCTGGCGATCACCATTGGTATCGTGGCCGCGTATTTCTCCAATGCTTACCTGTTACGGCTTTCAGGCAACGAATCTTTACAGGGCTGGCTGCATTTCCTCATCGTTCAGGATACCTGGCGCTCGATGATCGGCGTGGGGCTTGTGCCGAGTTTCATTTTCCTGGTTTGCCTCTTCATCGTTCCGGAATCGCCCCGCTGGCTCCTGCTGAAAGGAAAAGAGCAGCTGGCCTTTCAATACCTGGAGAAGCTCAATTCCCAGGCCGTCGCCCGCGAAGAGATCCTGTATATTCAGAACTCTTTAAAACAAGACGCCGGCACGCTCGGACAGCTCTTTTCCAAAGCCTACCGTATTCCCCTGATCATCGGTCTGTCCCTGCCTTTTCTCTCGCAGGTATCCGGCATTAATGCCGTCATCTATTATGGCCCGGCCATCCTGGATAAGGCAGGTTTTTCTCTCGGGGATGCCCTGGGAGGGCAGGTGATCATCGGTTTCGTCAACGTCCTGTTCACCTTCGTAGCGATCTTTACCGTAGACAAATGGGGGAGAAAGCCCTTGCTGTTCACCGGCATCGCCGGCGCTGTGATCTCCCTGGTGATCATCGGGATCCTGTTCCGGTCGGACAACGTACAAGGTCCCTGGGTATTGATCTTTATCCTGCTCTTCATTGCCTGTTTTGCCTTTTCTTTCGGCCCTGTTTGCTGGATCGTCGTCAGCGAGATCTTCCCGGGCGCTGTCAGAGGACAGGCCATGTCCCTGGCAACCTTATCGCTGTGGATAGCTAACTTCTTCGTGGGACAGCTGACGCCGATGATGCTCAAGAGTCCGCACTGGGGGCCTTCTGCAACCTTCTGGACTTTCGCGGCTCTTTGTGCACCGGGATTCTGGCTTACCTGGAAGCTGATCCCCGAGACAAAAGGAAGATCCCTTGAACAGATCGAACAGGCCTGGAGAAAGGCAAAGGATATTTAATAAAGGAGAGCTAAATAATCCAGGCGGGAAAATGTAAAATAAAAAGACCTGGTCGTCAAAATAAATCCTCATGAGAATAGAACTAAAGTATTATGTTCTGCTGCCAATATTGCTCCTGGTTACAGGGGCTGCAACCGCACAGGACCTGTTAAAGTATGTCAACCCGGAAATCGGCACGGCGCATAGCCGCTGGTTTTTTTATACCCCGGCTGCCGTACCCGAAGGAATGGCTAAGCTGGCCCCCTCGACCAACGGCCATTATGGCAATCCCAGCGGTTGGGAAGCAGTAGGATATGACACCCGTCAGAACTCTATTGAAGGATTTGTTCACTTCCACGAATGGCAGGTAGGCGGTATCAGCTTTATGCCCACCAATGGGCCGCTGGTGGTCCGGCCCGGTGAGCTGGATAGCTCCCATAGCGGTTACCGTTCTCAATTTGACCGCAGGAACCAGATCGCAGAACCGGGTTATTATAAGGTGCTGCTGGACGATTATCATATCACGGCTGAACTGACGGCGACTAAACGGGTAGGTTTTCATCGTTATACCTTCCCGGCCAGTGAACAGTCGCACATCATTCTCGACATCGGGAACAAACAGGGGGAAAGCGGGGAGGTGACCGATGCCGGCATACACATGATCGACGATAGGCATTTTGAAGGTTTTGTGGATACCTATCCCAAGTATGTCCACCTCTTCGATCCGGAAGGAAAAGTTTCTATGTATTTTTATGGGGAGCTTAGCAAGAAGCCCGGCAGTGTAGGATCTTTTACAGCGAATGGCATCACGGAACAAAACAGCTCGGCCAAAGGCAAAGGCGCCGGGTTATTCCTGAACTATACGACCACGGAGAACGAGACCATCGAAATCAAGGTCGGGCTCTCGTACACCTCCACGGACAATGCCCGGCTCAATTTGAGAGCGGAAGCGGATCTCCTTTCCTTTGACCAGGCCAGGCAAAAAGCACAGGCGACCTGGCAGCAGGAGCTGGGTAAAATAGTGGTGGAAGGAACAGACGAATCCAATAAAACCAAATTTTATACGGGTTTATTCCATGCCCTGCTGGGCCGTGGGGTCGCCAGCGATGTAAATGGCGCTTACCCCAAACATGCAGGCCTTACAGGGCATCTGCAGGTCATTGCGGCAGACAAAACAGGCCTTACCAGCAAGCCCGGTTCTGTCGGCAAACCCGCCTGCAATTTCATCAATACAGACGCCGTTTGGGGCGCCTATTGGAACCTGACCCAGCTTTGGTCATTATCCTACCCGTCTTACTATGAAGATTTTGTCCATACCCAGTTACAGATCTACAAAGACAAAGGTTGGTTTGGCGATGGGATCGCCAACAGTGAATATGTATCCGGGGTCGGCACCAACCTGGTCGGTCTCACCATTGCAGCCGCCTGGCAAGTCGGCATCCGGGATTATGATGGCGACCTCGCTTACCGGGCTGTCAGGGACAACGAGCTGGGATGGAAGAATAGAAAGCCAGGTTCCGGTAAAATGGATACCAGGGCGTTTGTAGAATATGGCTATTCTCCATTCCTGGAGGAAGACAGGACCGATTCGACCGGCGCCCATTTCTCGGCCTCTCACACGCTTGAATACAGCTTCAGCGCTTTTGCCGCCGCCCAGATGGCCCGGTCCCTGGGTAAAAAGGACGATTATGAAAAGCTGATCCGGTACTCCAATGGCTGGCGAAACCTCTACAATCCTGCCAATAAGCTGCTCCAGCCGAAAAAGGCCGATGGAACTTTTATAGACAAATTCGATCCGTACGCACCCTGGCGGGGGTACCAGGAAGGCAATGCCATGCAGTATACTTTTTATGTGCCCCAGAACCCGGCGGCATTAATCTCGACGCTGGGTAAGGATTACTTCAACACCAACCTCAATGATATCTTTGAAAAGTCAGAGAAAGATGGTTTTGGCGGGGGGAAGACCATCAACGCATTTGCCGGGATAACTTCCATTTACAATCATGGGAATGAGCCCAGCCTGCATATCAGCTGGCTCTTTAATTTCTCCGGCCGTCCCTGGCTGACGCAAAAGTGGACGAGAGCGATCAGCGATGAGTTTTATGGCATCGAGCCGATCCATGGATATGGTTATGGGCAGGACGAAGACCAGGGACAGCTGGGGGCCTGGTATATCATGACGGCGCTTGGCCTGTTTGACGTAAAAGGTTTTACCGATCGCCGGCCAGTCGTCGAGCTGGGCAGCCCGGTTTTTGCGAAGGCTTCCATCCAATTAGGTAATGGAAAAAAACTGACGATCGTAACAAAGAACAGCGCTGCTAATAACGTATATGTTCAATCCGCTGAATGGAATGGCCGGCCTTTGGACAATTGCTGGCTCTACAGAGACGAGCTGATGAAAGGCGGAAAGCTCGTATTTGTGCTGGGTGATCAGCCCAATAAGAGCTGGGGCATTAAAATACCACCGCCTTCCGAACAATAAAAAACAGGAAATTCATATTTTTTTGGGCTGTAATTCGATCTTTTCCTATATTTGCACCCCTGAATGACGGGAAGCCAGCGGCGAAAGCCAATGTCTTTCAACAAGTTAGATGCCCAGATGGCGAAATTGGTAGACGCACTGTGTTCAGGTCGCAGCGTGGGCAACCGCGTGTAGGTTCGAATCCTATTCTGGGCACATAATAGCCTTGTAAATAATTGATTTACAAGGCTATTTTCGTTGGGCCTATGTCAAATTTTCCCGCTTTTTTTCGCTTTCTCCCTTATTTATTGACACGTAAATGACACACGCCATGACACACCAAATCGCCGGATTTTTACCCATTATTCGGGGGCTTGCCACACGAATTGTCACACACCAGGACAGGGGGTACATTGTTCACTTTGGCACAAAGCCGACACCGAACCTACACACGTATTGACAACAGCCTTTACAGGCTGGCAGTCCCTATCCCTGACTCTAAAAAAAGACGAAAAAAAGGTTCGTAAAGGATCCGTTGATTCTTTCCGCTTTTTATCACTTTTGGGTGCAACCGAAAAAAGAGGCAACCGATGCCTTTATTAGATAACTTTACGGGCGAAACACCTGCTAACTATTTTCTGTATTTCAGGCGGGTAATCAAGGCTGGAACAAAAGATAGTTACTGGAGATACAACCCTTCCATACTAAATGCGTTAGTGTTTTGTAGAATTTGAGGAGATTGGATTCCTGATGTATTAATCCACCGAGCCTTTAATGGATTTCCTGAAAAAAACCAGGGATAAGGAATCATGTCAAATCGCATCACTCTATGATTCTCTTCCGGAGGGCCTTGCTGCCTATAAAATTTTTTAGAGAAGGATACACGTTAATCTACTTTATCATTTTTACACCATTTCTTTTTCAAAGATCTCTTCGATCATCCGGATCTCGGCGGCATACATCGTTTTTTTACGGGAGCCGAAATAGAGCGTATTTTCAATCTTGCGGAACCCTTCCCAAAGCAGACGGACACGGCCGGAATCGAGTTCCTTTTTCGACAAGAAGTCGGGAATGACGGCAATGCCGGTACCTCCGCCCAGACAGCGAAGAATGGAACTCATATTAGGAACAATGTAGTTTGGCCTGAAATCGGGCCGCTTGCCGAAATTTAGGTACCAAAACCGGCGCAGATGTTCCATGTCCCCGGTCGTACCGTACCAGGTTTGTTGTTTCAGCCATTGTTGTATCCCGGAGAGATCCTTTTGCTTTACCAGATTTTTGAACGAAGTATAAGGCGTTTGCGCACCGCCGATCAATACGATCCTTTCCTTGAAGAACGGCTTGTAAACCACCCCTTTCGAATCGTCCTTTTGCGGCGTAATGATAAGATCCAGTATGCCATTATGCAGGTCGCTCAGCATTTCCGGATAATCCCCGAATTTGATGATCACATTGAATGGCAGGGTAGGAAGGTAGGATTCCAAAGTAAACTGGAAAGTCTCGAAACACATGCCGATACTGATGGTAGATTTTTCCTTTTGAGTGGTCTTATAAAAGAACTCTTCCGCTTCCTGCAGCTTGCCTATCGGGTCCAGGATATAATTGTATAGAATCTTTCCGCGTTCGGTGGGGACCATTTTCCGCGACGTGCGGTCGAACAGCTTATAGCCGACGTAGGACTCCAGTGAACTCAAATGCAGACTGACACCGGGCTGCGAGATATACAACGATGCCGCGGCACCTGTCAGGGATCCGGTATCATAAATCGTTTTGAACGTTCTGAACCATTCCAGGTTGACCATATCATCTATTATTATTATGATACAAATGTATGATTTATGTTATTTTAATAGTGCATAGCGAACGCTTAATTTTGACCCTCTAAAGATTATCTGGCATGGAATCAAAAAAAATATTTGTCATTAACGGGGGGCAGGTCTTCGGACATGCAGGCGGCCGTTTCAACAAGACGCTATTGGATAATACTCTTAATTTTTTTGGTCGCGCGCCGTTCGAAATCCGGTCGACGGACATCAATCAGGAGTATGATCCGCTGCAGGAAGTCGCCAACTATGTTTGGGCCGACATCATCATTTACCATGTGCCCATTTGGTGGTTCCAGGTGCCGCACGCCTTGAAAAAGTACATCGATGTGGTCTTTACGGAAGGCCATCAGAAAGGCATTTACAGAAGTGACGGACGTTCCTCCCTCAACCCGGACATAAATTATGGCACGGGGGGAATGCTGCACGGCAGGCAGTATATGGTCACTACTTCCTGGAATGCGCCGGCGGCGGCATTTACCCTGCCGGGTGAATTTTTTAACGGGCGCAGCGTAGATGACGGAGTATTGTTCGGTTTTCACCGAATGAATGCCTTTACCGGAATGCAGCCCCTTGAAGGCATTCATTTCCATGATGTGGAGAAAAATGCGGATATTCCCCGGGATGTGCGGCGCTACCAGGAGCATCTCCGCCGCCTGTTCATCCTTGCCGGCCATAACAACAACATATACCAGGATACAAAAGAACACCTGGAACAGTAATATCTGATAGCAGGAATATAATAGCAGGAATATCTAATAGCAGTAATGTCCAAAAATAAAATAAACCAATCGATATGAGAGCATTTTTTAAAGTTTTCTTAGTCCTTCTTACTCTCAACATGGCCGTACCCTCTGGTTATGGCCAAAGCGAAATTTCTCTTACCAAATCCGCTAAACACGTGAAAACAACCAAAATACTAATGGTCCTGACCTCCTTTGGCGAAGTAAAAAGCAACGGGAAAAAGACCGGGACTTGGCTGGAAGAATTCGCTGCCCCTTATTATGCGCTCACCGATCAGGGCGTGACCGTCACCATAGCCTCTCCCAAAGGCGGGAAAGCCCCCATCGATCCGAAAAGTCTTCTCCCGGACTACAGCAGCCCCGAGGTGAAGCGCTTCCTGGCAGATACATTGGCGCAGGCAAAGCTCAACCATACCCTGCCACTGAATACAGTCTCGGCGAAGGATTACCAGGCCGTTTTTTATCCTGGCGGCCACGGACCCATGTGGGATCTCCCCGATAATCCGTTTTCTATTCGATTGATTATGGCCTTTTACCAGGCGGGCAAACCCGTAGCGCTGGTCTGCCATGGCCCGGCGGCCCTCAAAAATGTGAAAACCACCAATGGCAATCCTTTGATCAGCGGCAAAAAGGTGACGGGTTTTGCCAATACGGAAGAACTGGCCGGACAGAGTACCGATATGGCGCCCTTTTCATTGGAAGACATGCTGAAAGCCAGTGGGGCAACCTATGAAAAAGGGGAAGACTGGAAGCCCTTCGTGGTCAGCGACGGTCTGCTGATCACCGGTCAGAACCCTGCTTCTGCCGAAGGGGTGGCCCAGGCGATCCTGACTGCTCTCCGGGAAAAAGGTGTGCATTGAACCGGGTGGAACAGCTCGTCATAAGTTCTTGACAGACGATCTGCAGAAATGCGAATCAACCTTTCCCCCAAAAAGGGAAGGATGAGCCATCGCCTCTGTTCTTCCAGTCCTCATCGAACTTACTCAAACTCACTCCATCAACGCCTCCTTTTCCTATAATGGGCCACACCACATCTGAACAGGTCAACAAAACTTATCGAAGACACAGCCCCGTTGATCAGACAGTTTCAATCAGTAATTTGCCGGCACCGCCGGAAATGCCGTATTTTTCAAGAAGGTAATTTTAAGGCGGCTGGTTCGTTTGAAGCAGCCGCCATTTTTTGTACCTTAGAAGATCAATCAGAAAAACGAACTCTGCAATTCCGTCGATGCAGAAAATAAAACCCCGAATGCACTTCCTTTTTTTTTCAAAAAAGCATCCTTCCATAACACGCAGCGGAAACAGGCCAAATCTTTATAAGCCTACTAAATTGGTAGAGTAGTAAATTTTATTCTATCTTTGACTGGTAAAAGATAGTTTGTATCCAATATATCATGTGTGACAGTTGATTCCAACAGGAGAAGGGCCGGATGTTCATATAGCTATGGAATTCAGCAAGTTGTAAAATTGATAATTTAAAAATCGTCACGCGGCCAAATTGTCCTGGAAGGCGGGCGCGTCAAGACTTTCACCGAACTATTTGTCTTCTTTACGGGATAATATTGTAAGTGATTGGCAAATTATTGTTGCTGTTTTATTAAATTTACAACTGACCGACTAATTTCTAATGAGAAGTAACAGTGATTATATCAGTGACGGGCTTTTTATGCAGATAGCAGATGGAGATGAAAATGCTTTCCGGGAAGTATTTCATTCCTTCAACCAACGCCTGTTCCCTTATGTTCTCAATATCGTTAAATCCAGCGCTGTAACGGAAGAGATCGTGCAGGAGGTATTTCTTAAATTATGGACAAACAGGCAAGCTGTAGCAGAAATGGATAATCCTGTTGCATGGCTCTTCACCGTAGCAGCCAATCAGTCTTTTACCTACCTTAAAAGAATTTCTACAGAACAGCGCATCATAGATAAGATCAAACAATCGATGCGCACGTCGGAAAATCCTACGGACGAGTATATATTTTTTAACGAGAGTAAAATTATCTTGCAAAAAGTGGTAGGCGAACTTCCTGCACAGCGCCAGGTTATTTACAAATTAAGCCGTGAGGAGGGATTAAACAACCAGCAGATAGCAGACCAATTGAATCTTTCCCCCAACACTGTTAAAAATCAACTAGTTAGTGCACTCAGAACCATCCGCGAACAATTGCAGAAAACAGCCGGCGCTCTTTTCCTTTTCCTTCTTTATTTATCGTTCTTGATTCATCCATAAATTTATTTTTCTTCCCGATAGTCCTTATCACCTGCCTGATAGTTTAATCATTATAGACGAATATATAGCGACCTTTTAATTGGACTATACGATTACCGGAGTACAAACCTACTTATGATTCAAGATCAACGCATTCAATACCTGATTGAGCGGTATTATAACAATATTGCATCCAATGAGGAGACGGAAGAATTATTCGCGTTGCTGCGCCATGGGGATAAGGATGGAGCCATTCTATCCCTATTAGAGAAGATATCTGATCATACCGGGCAGCAAAAAGAGGGGTATGATCCGGAGTATTGGGACCCTATGATACAGACTATCCTGGAGCAGAATAAATTTCAGATGGCTGAGAAAGGCGCCGCCAGATCTTTATTTACCTGGAAAAAATGGGTTGCAGCAGCGTCCATTCTGCTTATTGCAGGCGCCGCCGGGTATTGGCTGGTTTTACGACATGCGGTAAAAGCACCTGATGCCGGCATGCTGGTGCAAACGACGGGAGGGTATGATGTGAGACCCGGCGCCAATGGCGCCATACTTACACTGGCAACAGGTGATAAAGTCGTGCTGAATGGTGCGGACAACAAGGTGCTGCCACAGCAGGGGACCAGTAAACTGACAGACCGCGATGGACAGATTCTGTATCATCAGGAGGGAAAGACTACCGAAGAAATGATATACAACACCATGTCGACGCCCATGGGCAGGCAATACCAGTTAGTGCTGGCTGATGGCAGCAAGGTGTGGCTTAACGCCGGATCATCCATCCGATACCCTGTTAGTTTCTCCGGGATAGAGAGAAGGGTAGCGATTACCGGTGAGGCCTATTTCGAAGTAGCAAAAAATGCCGGAATGCCCTTCAAAGTGCAGATCAGTGACAAGGCGGAAGTAGAAGTGTTGGGAACACATTTTAACATCAATGCCTACACCGATGAAGCCAGCATTAATACCACGCTGCTGGAAGGCTCTGTTCGAATAAAGGCTTTTGATAAAATGCAGCTGCTGGCGCCTGGCGAACAGGTGCAGATGCAGGGACAAAATATCCGGCTTGTAAAAAATGCGGATATACAACAGGCGGTTGCCTGGAAAGATGGTTTGTTCTCATTTACCGACGCCTCTCTTGAAACAGTGATGAGGCAGTTGAGCCGATGGTATAATGTAGAAGTGGAATATGCAGGTCCTGTTCCGGCAAGAAAGTTTAACGGAGAGATTGGCAGAACACTTACGTTGTCGCAGGTGCTGAAAGGGCTCACAAAAGCGCATGTTAAATATAAAATTGAGAACGGTAGCAAAATCACCATTCTGCCTTAGCTATATTTTTTGTTGAAACCAATTTGAACTATACTTATAGATCGATCAAACGATAATTGCTGGCCGTAAAAGAAAAAACCGGGGTGCAAAGATTGGCGTCCTGTCCCCGGTTGTTAATAAGGTAATTCATGTAAACAAGTATGTAATAACTGCTTATTTATTTACCCTAAACACTGCAAAAGTATGCAAATTAAGTTGCCCGGTATGGCATCGGGGGGAATTATTTTTTACCCCCCATCCAAAATTTTGTTCGTCATGAAACTTACGACTATTCTGATCATGGCAGCCGTTATGCAGGTGAGCGCAAAAAGCACAGCGCAAACGGTTACCTTATCGGCCAAATCAGTCCCGCTGCAGGAAGTTTTTTCCGTTATAAGAAAGCAGACCGGGTATGTTTTTTTCTACGATAAGGGTGAGCTGACAGGTACAAATCCTGTCTCCGTTGATCTGAAAGACGTGCCGCTCCAGGATGCGTTGAATAAGGTGTTATCCGGCCAACCCCTGAGTTATGATATACAGGGCAACACTATTTTTATTGTCAAAGTGGAGAAAGCACCCCTGGTGGACAAACCTGTTATGGATCTACCCCCGCCTGTACAGATCAAAGGCCGTGTGGTAGATGATAGCAGCGGCGCCCCGATAACCGATGTTTCCGTTATCGTGAAAGGAACCAAAGTAGGCGTTAATACCAACCGCGAGGGGGAGTTCTCTTTTTCCTATAACGGAACCGGTAAAATTGTGCTCCTTGTAAGCCATGTTGGATACGCGGAAAAGCAGATAGAAGTACAACAGGGCGTTTATGTCACCATTCGCCTTAATATGGCCGATCAAAAGCTGGCCAATGTGGAGATATCTACAGGGATGTTCAAACGGAAGGAGGAGAGGTTTAGCGGAGCAACCGCAACGTACAGCGGTGAAGACCTCAGACGAGTCGGAAATCAGAATATCATCCAAAGTCTTAAAGCGCTCGACCCGTCTTTCATCGTCATCGAAAATAATGCAAAGGGATCTAATCCAACCAGCCTGCCCACCATTGAACTAAGGGGTAAGTCCAGCATCACGACAACTCAACTGAACGATCAGTTCGCATTGGATCCCAACCAGCCGCTCTTCGTTCTGAACGGCTTTGAAACCACGTTGGATAAGATAGTCAATTTGGACATCAACCGGGTGGCATCTATCACCATTTTAAAGGACGCTGCTTCGACGGCAATTTACGGTTCCCGGGCAGCCAATGGGGTTATCGTCGTTGAAACGCTGGAGCCCGTGCCGGGAAAGTTGCGCCTGCAATATACAGCCGGCAGCAATGTGAACATCCCCGATCTCCGTAGTTACAACATGATGAATGCTTCTGAAAAACTTGAATTTGAGCGATTGGCAGGTTTATATGAACCTCGCTATTCCCTGGGATACGAGTTGCAGGAATTGTACAACAGACGGCTTGCCGAAGTTAAACGAGGGGTTAATACCTATTGGCTAAGTATACCGGTCCGTACAGCCATCAGCGATAACCATGACCTGTATGTGCAAGGGGGAAATGAAGAGTTCACCTATGGGATCCAGGGCACAGTTCGTACTGAGCGTGGGGTCATGAAAGGTTCTGAAAATAAGACCTGGGGCGGATCCATAGATCTGACATACCGTCATGAAAAAATAAATATAAGTAACTCACTCTATATAGACGGCAAAAATTCCAGCGAATCGCCCTATGGCAGCTTTTCAACATTTGTAGCTGCCAACCCTTATTACCGGAAGTCCGATGGCTCGGGTGCGATCCCGGTGAATCTGGATACGGTTCTGGTGCCCGGGCTTTATACAACGTCATACACGTATGTTGCCAACCCACTGTACGATGCTTCCTTAAATAATATAAATAAGACAAAAGGCCTTGCTTTACAAAACTCGCTCAGGGCTAATTTGGACATTTTATCCTATTTACGCCTAACCGGGTCCTTGCAATTGAAGACGTCCAGCAATACGCAAGTCATTTTTACTCCTCCTGAAAATACAGCCTTCCAAACAACCAGCTATTTGCTAAAAGGTACATACAGCAGTACAACTACAGAGTTACACGGGTACGACTTTAACATAGGCCTTAACTTTCACCGCACAGTCGGCGCTCATTCGATAACATCCGATGTTCGCGGACGTCTTGCTGAGGATGTTAACCGCTCCAATGGTTATTCGGCTACTGGTTTTCCTTATGGCACGAATGGCAACCCCTCTTATGCCTATAGCTATACACCTAACGCTGTACCATCATCCGCGAGCCTGATAAAAAGAAACACCAGTCTCATATCCAATTTGAATTATGGATTCGATAGACGTTACTTTTTCGATGCTACCTATAGTCTGGATGGCTCTTCCAATTTCGGTTCCAACCGGATTTTTAAGCCATTTTGGTCGGTGGGGGCAGGATGGAATATTCACCAGGAGGCCTGGTTCAATGTACCCTGGCTTTCTGTACTGCGCTTAAAAGCAAATAGAGGGGTTGCAGGCAATCAGGCATTGGGGCAGTCGACTTCCAACTCCATCTATCAGTACATCACCAGCAGCAATATTTTTGGGCAAAGCCTTCAGCGGTCTTCGTTGGGAAACCCGAATCTGGCTTGGCAAACCACCTCCATGAATAGTTTTGAAGGGTCATTTAGCCTGTGGCATGGCCGCCTGGATGGACGTGCCAATTATTATGTGCATTTGACGGACCCCATGCTGATCAATATCACCGAAATCTTTCCCTCTTCGGTAGGTATAAGTTCCTCCTATCCTGTCAACCTGGGCAAATTAACCACAAAAGGGTGGGAAGGCACCCTGACAATCGTCCCCTTTGTAAAAGCAGACAAAGGGATGAAGTGGACCCTATCGATAAACGGGACATTTGGCACTCGTAGCGTATATGGTAACTTTGGCAGTTCACTGGATGCACTTAACAAAGAACAAGTAAGCTCTAATGGCTTGATTCGATATCGTGATGGGTATAGCCCCGACGACATTTGGGCGGTTGTATCCAGGGGCATCGATCCGGCCACCGGTAAAGAAATCTTTCAGAAGGCGGACGGCACTGAAACGTTCGTTTATAATACAGATGATATTGTACGCGTAGGCAACTCCCGCCCGAAAGTAAAAGGTAGTATTGCGAACTCCTTTACTTATAAAAAATTCTCTGTTTATATAAATGCAGGATATACCTTAGGAGCCTATACGTTTAATAGTACCCTATACAACAAAGTCGAAAACATCAGCGAATCGGAATTGACAAAAAACCAGGACCGGCGGGCACTGTACGGCCGTTGGAAAAAACCGGGTGATATCGCACAGTTTCGGGGCATACAATTGGCTGCAGATGGAATAACGCCTATAACGAGCCGCTTCATTCAAAAGGACAATCATATTGAATTTAGCAGCATTTCCTTCTTTTGGCGGACAGATAGTCCGGCCTGGCTAAAAGGGGCCAACGTCAGTTCCTTTTCGGTATCGGTGCAACTCAATGATGTCCTTCGATATGGGAGTATTCTATATGAAAGGGGAACCGAATACCCGTTTCAACGGACTGGTACTATTACACTTAACCTCTTCTTTTAATTGGCATACCATGAAATTGTATGAAATAGTAATGCGCAGCAGGATATTTTGGATTATACTTTGTTTCATCGGCTTATCGGGGTGCAAAAAATACCTTACCCTCAAGCCGGAAGATTCATATACGGATCAGCAGGTATTCAGATCCGAAGCGGCTATTCAGCAGACGCTTAACGGCATATACACGGAACTTTGTGACAATGATCTTTATGGATTTCAATTAACCCAATATGCGTTGGAATACCTGGGGCAGCAATATGTAGTGTCCACTTTGTCTAAAGGCCTTCTAACGCAGCTTTATAGTTATGACTTTACCGGAGCAGAAACTGCGGCCCTATTCAATGCGACCTGGACCAAGGCGTATCAAATCATATCAGAGTTGAATAGCTTCATAAAAAGTCTTAACGCCTACAGCGGCGCCACCCTCACTCAGGAGCATAAGCGCCTGATGCTTGGTGAGGCAATCGCTATCCGCGCCTTCATTCATTTCGACCTTCTTCGCATATTTGGTCCTGTTTATTCAGTGGATCCGGGCCAGACGTCTATTCCTTACTATCAAAAACTGACCGATGCGTCGCAGCCTATTCTCCCGGCCAATGAGGCGCTTGGCCTGGTTGTTGCTGATTTTCGGACTGCACTGGACTCGCTAAAAAACGACCCGGTTATTACGAAGGGTATTATTATTTCGGAGAATACCGACTTTTATAGCAGCTATCGCAACCGCAGGATGAACTATTATGCGGTCAAGGGACTTCTCGCGCGAGCCTTGCTCTACGGGGGGCAGAACGAAGAGGCAAATACCCTGGCGAAAGAGGTACTTAATGATGGAGAAAAATGGTTCAATTGGTTGCCCTATACGGCAATCATCAGCGCCGGAACAAATCCTGACAGAATCTTCTCGCCGGAGGTGATCTTTGGTATTGATAACCGTAAAATGTATGATAATTTCCAGGCCTACTTCACAACGAATACGACAACTCCTGCAAGGGCCGACGAAGACAGGTTGGAGTATACATTCGAATACAATACCAATGACTACCGATACCTGGCAACCTGGATATACAATACTCAAAACTGGCGCACCTTCTCCAAATTTGCAGATGTCTCCGATGCGACAGCTACCTGGAGGTACTTTCAGCCATTGTTGAGAAAAAGTGAGCTTTATTACATCATCGCTGAAACGGAAAGTGACCCGGACATGGCCCTGAAATATCTTAATGCAGTCCGCGAAAATCGCGGGTTGACAGACCTGGACAACAGCGCGGATATACCCGGAGAAATTGCTAAAGAATACCAGAAGGAGTTTTTCGGGGAGGGACAATTGTTTTTTTACTACAAACGGTTGAATTTTCCTTATTTCCCGGATGGCAGTGATGTTTGGAATGACATATGGGAGCCGTATTATGTGGTTCCCCTGCCACAATCAGAAACAAAATTGCGATAAACCAGCACTTATAATTATGAAAATACAACACTACGTCGGCTGCTTTTTGCTGGTCTCCAGCCTCCTTTATGCTTGTAGGAAAAAAGACCTGCTTACTTATAATACCTCTAATAGCATCTACTTTTTAATATCGGGCGCGAGCCCTGTTGATCTGGACGGAAAGACCCTCACTACTATCCCTTCAGATGAAGAATTCCTTTCCTTCGGTTGGAAAGCTGATGACATCGATACGTTGGAAACCAGGATCCCGGTTCGGGTGACCGGCAGTCCTGGTGTTAGTGAACGGCACTTCCGCATCATCGCCGGGGAGGGCAGCACGGCTGAGTCCGGCAAACATTATGAAGCTTTTCCTGATTCTTACGTGTTCCCTGCGGGCGCTATCGATGATACGATAACGGTTCGCTTGTATCGAACAGCGGACATGCAGGTGACGGCAAAGTGGTTGTATTTACAACTGGTAGCAACCCCGGATTTTTCGGTGAACTTCCAGGTCAATACGGCGTATACCAGGACCGACGACACTGCTTATTTCAATCCATCGGTTTTCAGAATTAAAATCGATGATATCGTAAGTGTTCCCAAGTATTGGTACACTTCCCTCTTTGGGAAGTTCTCTAAAACAAAAATTCTGCTTATGGTCTCTGTATTGAATATCAGCGTCGATGATTTTAACGACTACATGAAGATGTCTTCGAGCGGTTCGGTTTACGCTGACATCGTATCAAAATATCTGGCAGAACAGAAATTTATTGGCAATACGATCTACGATGAAGATGGATCAGAAATGTCAATGGGTCAGTAAACCGATAAAAATTGCAATCAACATGAAAAAACATATTTATCACTGTCTTATCTTTTTTTGCATGGTTCTTGTGTCCTGCTCAAAGGATTTAGGCCACTACAACTATAACCAAATAAATGAGGTCAGCATCAGTCTCAGTAACGCTCCCTCTTCTGTATTCCTTGGCGATACACTGCGCGTGTCCCCCGAACTAACGGAAACCATAAATAGCAATTTGCAGAATTATAGCTTTCGGTGGGCGCTTAATACGGGCGAAGATTTGTCGACGGAACAAAATTTGAACTATAAAGTGACACAGTCCCCCGGAAATTACGAATTGGAGTTTTACCTTACGGACAAGACGACAGGGGTCACCTGGCAGCAGCGCGAGGCACTTCTTATAAACACCTCTATATATGAAGGGTATTTGATCTTGAATGAAGTGAACGGCAGTTCACGATTGGATATGCTCAGTTACCGGGATGGGGGATTTGTACAATACACGGACGTGCTGGGACAGGTTGGATCGGAACTAAAGCTCACAGGCGCCCCTATCAAGGTTGCCAGCCTGCGCAACGGCGGGAATAAGAAGGATAACGCTAATTACAATATCTATATTTTAACAGACCAGTTAGCGACCCGTATCAGTCCTGAAACCTTTGGATGGACGTCTCAATTGGAGCTTCGTAACCGTTTTCTGGGCAGCGTACCGACCGATTTCCGACCGAAAAACTTATTTGTATCCGAGATGGACAATTTTCCTTTTTTTGGCGTCCTGGTCGATGGAAAGTTTATCTATGCCAATCTCTATTCCCCTTTTGTATATTCGCTGTACGCTAACTATTATCCTGATGACCCCGCCAGTGTGATTCCAATCGCTAACAAGGCCGCTATGGTAGGGGAAAGTATTACTGTCTACGATACGGTCAAAAGGGTATTCATGAGTTATTCCAATAAGACGTTTCAGCCTATCAACAGTGCCGTCTACTCCTATCCGGAGGGAAAAATATTGGTAGACCTGTTCAATAACAACTATTCCTTCGACTCCGATGCCAACGGTTACAGAAAGTCAATTGCCTATGCGATATTGAAAGACCCATCCACGGGTGTATATAGTTTGCTCAGATTCTACATCGGGCAGGAAACCAATTATTACGAGACGATTAATGCCACGGATTTTGATCAGGCTACGTGTTTTGCAGCAAGTCCTGAACTGAGTTACCTGTTCTATGCGGTAGGCGGTAAGGTCTATGAATATGATATGTCGCTAAAGACAGCCAAGCTGATGCTGGATATGGGAGAAGAGCGGGTTAGTTTATTATCCTTTGTGCCGTTCTACCAGAACATGGACGGCTCCTCCAATCAAAACTATTCCGATTGGGGAAAATGGTTGACAGTGGGAACGTATAATCCTTCAAAGCCGGAGGGCAGCAACGGGTCGTTGAGGACCTACCAGGTGCCGCCGGTCAATCAGCCATTGGTTAAAAAACAAGAATGGACAGGATTTGGAAAAATTGTAAGTGTCTCTTACAGGGAAAGAAGTTAATTTAACAACATTCAATTTTATTTGTATGAAAATAGTCAGCACGTTAGTCTTTGTTTTTATATTTCATTTTATTCCGGCAGCCCAGGAAAGGGACACTTACACCATTACAGGTAAAGTAGAATGCGACTCGCCGCGTAACCTTCTGGCAGAGTTGTCCTATCATGTAAAAGGAGTGATGGTCGCCGACACCGCCCACATCGTCAACAATCGTTATTATTTTAAGGGTCGGATAAAAGGGCCCTTTTTGCAAGCGGTGCTCAGGCTGATTAATTTAGATGACAAGAAAGCGGATTATGCCGGAAATATGGACTATAGTACATGGAGGTTCCTGGTATTCATCCTGGAGCCAAGTGACATCACCGTCACACACGCCGGTACGGTTGGTCAGGAAAAGAACCTGGTTGAAGGATCCAGAGCAAATGATGAGCAAGGTATCCTCATCCGCGAGATACAGGAAAAACACCGGCCGGTAGATGAAGTTTACATTGAATTTATAAAAGACCATCCGGCATCCTGGCAGAGCGTGGACCTTTTGCAACAGCTAACCACTCAATTTGATATCAGCGAGACCGTCATGGACAGTTTATTCGATGGCTTGGCTGCTAAATTGAAAGCGGCGCCATCTATTGCACTTTTAAAAAAATTGGTTGCCCGGAACGAGCTGCTGAAAATCGGAAAGCCTGCACCTGATTTCAGCCAGCAGGATGTAAATAAGAGTCCGGTCAAATTAAGCAACCTTCGCGGTAAGTACGTGCTGATCGACTTCTGGGCAAGTTGGTGCGGGCCCTGCCGTGCTGAAAACCCTAACCTGGTAAAGGCCTATCAGAGCTATCACAATAAAGGTCTTGAAATACTTGGCATATCGCTGGACGAAGAAAGCAGCAAAGCTGCCTGGTTGGAAGCTATCCGGACCGATAAGCTGACCTGGAAACAGGTTTCCGACCTGAAAGGAACCGGTAATGAAGCCGCCATTCTTTATAATGTATTTACGATCCCATCTAATTTTCTCATCGACCCGAATGGGATTATCGTTGGAAAAAATTTACGCGGGGAGCAGCTGGAACAAAAATTAATGGAAGTATTGCACTAAAAGAATGATATGGCAACATCTCTTAAGCTGGTAAACTTGTCGCACCGTTATAGTACAAGTTGGGCCATTCGTGACATCAATTTTGAAATCGACAGTAATGGCGTTGTTGGTCTTCTGGGGTCGAATGGCGCCGGGAAATCCACCACGATGAACATCATGTGCGGCGTACTTAGCCAAACCTCCGGAGAAGTTTATATCAATGGGATTGATATACGCAAAGACCCGAATGCCGCCAAAAAATATATAGGGTTTCTGCCACAGACCGCGCCGCTGTATGCAGATCTCACCGTTGATGAGTATTTGACATTCTGTGCTTATATGCGGCTTATGGACAAAGCCAGCGTGGCAAAGGCTGTATCGGAAGCCAAGGACCTTTGCGGGATCGGCCAGCATAGCAAGCGCCTCATTGGCAACCTGTCCGGGGGATACCGCCAGCGGGTCGGTATCGCCCAGGCGATCATTCACCATCCAAAATTGGTCGTTATGGATGAGCCGACCAATGGGCTGGACCCCAACCAGATCATCGAAGTACGCAATCTGATTAAGGATATAGCGCAGGACAGGGTGGTTATCTTTTCTTCACACGTACTCAGCGAAGTTCAGTTGATATGCAAGGAAATCAAGATGATTGAAAGCGGCCGGCTCGTCTTTTCGGACACCATCGAGTCATTTAACAGTTACATTCAACCCAATAGTGTACAGTTGCTGCTGGGCAACCCTCCCGCCGAAGCGGATCTGTTAGCATTACCCGGTATCACCAGGGTGGAATTTCTGACTTCTCACCGCATACGTGTTTTCAACGACGGCGATCTGCCGCTCACGGAGCAGCTGGTAGAACATAGTATAACGTATGGTTGGAGGCTTCAGGAAATTTTCCCCGAGAAGAGCTCGATGAATGAAGTATTCGCCCAATTATCTCAAAAAAGTTAACCCTTCATGCAAACGATAAAAAAAATTGCCGGAGTAGAATTATATCAGCTCTTTTATTCCCCTATCGGATGGATACTTATTGCTATTTTAACGATTCAGTGTGGGATTACTTATCATAATTACATAGATGATACGGTAATCATGCAGGACCTTCATTACGAACTTCCGCCCCTGACTTCTTGGATATTAGGCAGCAGTCAAGGCGCTTTCAATCAGATCGTGCTGAAACTTTTTCTCTTTTTACCGTTGATTACCATGGGCCTTCTGAGCCGGGAAATCAATTCAGGAACGATCAAGTTGCTGTATTCTTCCCCAATCAGCATACGATCCATCGTACTTGGCAAGTTTCTTGCCATGATGGTCTATAACCTGATTTTATTAGCCGTGATTTCTTCGTTGGCTGTCGTGGCGGTTATCCATATACAATCGGCGGATGTTGGCATGTTATTGTCCGGTTTGCTTGGAATATACCTGCTGCTTTGCGCTTACTCGGCAATCGGCCTGTTCATGTCCAGCCTCACTTCCTATCAGGTCGTTGCCGCAATTTGTACAATTTCTGTACTGGCTGTCCTATCTTATATCGGTAGTGTTTGGCAAGACATCGATTTTGTACGTGATCTTACGTATTTCCTGTCCATTTCCGGAAGGACGGAGAAGCTGATCAGCGGTTTGATAAGCACAAAAGACGTATTTTATTTTATACTGATCATTCTGTTGTTTTTAACCTATACGGTATTCCACCTGTGGACCAAGCGAAAGACCTCTTCCTGGTTGTTCCGGTTTAACTGGTACGTTATTATTATGGCCGGTACATTGGCGCTGGGCTACCTGAGCTCCAGACCCAGGTTTACTTTTTACTATGACGCCACGGCAGTAAAGGCGCATACCATTTCGAAAATTAATCAGCAATTGCTGGCCAATACCGGCGATCAGGAATTGAAAGTGACCAACTTCGTAAACCTGCTGAATGATACCTACGTAAGTGGACAGCCCCGGCAGCGCAATAACGACCTCAGCCGTTGGGAACAATATATCCGGTTTAAAAGCAATACCACGGTGGATTATGTATACTATTATGATAAGAATATAGTCGGGTCTCATCGGGCAGACAGCCTCAGGGAGATGGCCCAATCCGCTGCACGGTCTTTTCGGACAATTCTTAGCCGGTTTAAAAGTCCCGATGAGGTCAATGAGATAGATGAATTACGTGAGGAGGGCGACCGTTATGTATCGCGATTAAGCCTGGGTAACAAACACACCTATCTTCGCTTGTTCGGCGACATGCTGGTATACCCTTCCGAGCGGGAAGTCGGGGCGGCCGTCAAAAGGCTCATTGTCCCCGTACCCGTTGTTGCTTTTTTACAAAGTGAGCATGAGCGTGCTATTTCGAAATCAGGAGACCGGGACTACAAGCTTACTACGCGTCAACTCAACTATCGCTACGCGCTGATCAACCAGGGCTTTGACGTGATCACCGTAGACCCGGGTAGTCCGATACCCGACTCATTGACTACGCTATTCATTGGAGATCCCAGGGTGCCGTTTGCTCCCGGGGCGCTCGCCAATATCCAGTCATACATAGACCGGGGAGGCAACCTGGTGATTGCCGGTGAACCGGACAAACAGGAAATCCTTAACCCGCTCCTGAAATCATTGGGTATCTCGCTGGAATCAGGCACGGTCGTTCAACCGCATGCTAATCATGCACCTTCATTGATCCTTGCCAGGGTTACCGGACAAGCCGGCAGATACAATCATCAATGGAACGATCTCAACCAGCAGAAATCCATTGTAAGTATGCCTGGCGCCGCTGCCCTGTCTTATTCGGATTCGGGGTCATTTACCATTACCCCCTTGCTATATACAGGGGATTCACTTAGCTGGAATAAAAAGGGACCGTTCTCGATCGACTCTATCCAGATAGCTTTTGATCCTGATAAGGGGGACATTAAGGGACCGCTGGTAACTGCGGTACTTGCTGAAAGAACCGTGCGGGGGAAGGCGCAACACATAATTGTAACAGGAGATGCCGATCTGTTCAGTAACACGGAGATAACGAGGAAAAATATGGCAACGGAGAACCAGGCGTTTGTTTTATCGCTATTCTATTGGTTATCCGATGGAAAGTTTCCCTTAGATATCGTGACGCCGAAAAACCCGGACATGCTCCTTAAGTTTACGGAAGACGCAAAAATCAACAAACTTAAAATGGTACAGTTGGGCATCCTGCCGGGCGCCGTGGTGATTTTTAGCACGATCCTGTTGATCAGGCGGCGGCGGAAATAAACAGCCAGTGACATTGAAAATAGCGATTGTTCGGCTTTTTGTGTTTATCCATCAGGTGATTTGTGTTATCTATCAGGTGATTTGTGTTTTTCCATTGGCGGGGAATAGCAGATCTTTGGAGTAACAAAAAAGGTCAACTATGGCGGAAGAGATCATCGATATAACATCCATCAGCCGACTGCACGAACTCAATGGATTTGACAAACCTACGCATCCGCTGATCAGCATCATCGACCTGTCCAAATGGGATATCAGCAAGGCCCTGTTAGGGTCAAAAGTGACCCTGGATCTGTATGCCATCGCGATGAAGGATGCCAGCTGCGGATTGGCATATGGCAGGAACTCTTATGACTTTAACGAGGGGGTGCTTATTTTTACTGCTCCCCACCAGGTATTGACCGTCACTAAGGAACAAAAGTTGGGGGAGGTGCACGGCTGGATGATATTTTTTCATCCGGATCTTATCCGGAATACGGCACTGGGTAAGGAGATCGATGCGTATCATTTTTTCTCTTACGATATCCATGAGGCGCTGCACCTGTCCGATGCCGAACAGCAGTCTGTCACCGAATGTGTCAAGCTGATCCAGTCGGAGATCGGCGCGCGGATCGACAACCATAGCCAGCGGGTGATCGTATATACCCTGGAGCTGCTGTTGAACTATTGTTCCCGATACTATGAGCGGCAGTTCCTGACAAGAGCCGCAGGCAACAAGGATATCGTCAGCCGGTTTGAAAGTCTGTTGAAAGATTATTATAAAGACGGGAAATTCAGCGAAACGGGAACGCCGCCCATCGGCTACTTTGCCGAACAAGTCCGCCTCTCCCCCAATTACCTGCGCGACCTGTTAAAGAAGGAGACAGGATTGAGTCCCAAGGACCATATCAACAATTTTATCGTAGAAAAGGCTAAGACGCTGTTGCTGGGTTCGGAAGACTCCGTATCGGAGATCGCCTATAGCCTGGGTTTCAATTATCCGCACTACTTCAGCCGGCTGTTCAAAACGAGAACCGGTCTGACTCCCCAGCAATATCGGGGAACGAACTAATCAAGGCATTTAAAACATAATACAATGAGTAATACGATTTTAATCACGGGATCAAGCACCGGCATCGGTCGGGCAACCGTCAGGAAATTTCAGCAGGAAGGTTGGAATGTTATCGCTACGATGCGGAATCCGGAAAAGGAAACCGAATTGAACAAGCTGGAGCGTGTATTGGTAACGAAATTGGATGTACAGCAGCTGGATTCCATCGACAGCGCGATCAAGGCGGGACTGGACGTTTTCGGAAAGATCGATGTGGTGCTTAATAATGCCGGTTATGGGCTGATGGGGACCTTCGAGTCTACGAAACGGGAAAGTGTCAACCGGCAGTTCGGTGTGAATGTTTTTGGGCTTTTTGATGTCACCAGAGCGATGCTTCCGCATTTCAGGGCGAACAAAAGCGGCTTGTTTATCAACATTACTTCTATCGGCGGTAAGATTACGTTCCCGGTAAGTTCGATGTACCATGCCACGAAATTCGCCGTAGAAGGCTTTAGCGAATCTTTGCAGTATGAATTGGCATCGATAGGGGTTGGGGTAAAGATCGTGGAACCGGGTGGTGTGGCCACCGATTTTGGCGGGCGGTCAATGGACTTTCAACACGACAATGCCCTGACGGAATACAACCCATTCGTTGCCCATGTCATGCCGATCTACCAGGGTATGATGGCGCCCGAAAGGATGAGCGCGCCGGAGGTCATCGCCAAGGTGATCTATACAGCCGCGACAGATGGCAAGGATCAGCTGCGGTACAGGGCCGGGGACGATGCCGGGCAAATATTGACTGCCCGTGAAAATATGCCGGATGCGGAGTTTTTCGGTATGATCAAGGGAATTATGGGGATCAATTGATAACTTCACACAAACGTTTGCGTAGTAAGTATCGTTTTTTTTTTAATATCTTTATTTCCCATTCGTGCTTTTTAGTGTAAGACGTGAATGGTAACGACTTTACTGCTTAAATCCCTTTGTTTTGCGCGAACGAATACCGGATGACGAAAAAAAAGTGCTTTCCCTGTTCAAGAACGGTGACAGTAAGGCGTTTGAGCAATTGTATGTCTTGTATAGCAAGCGAATCTATCAGAACCTGCTAAAGCTGGTGAAATCGGAAGATTTGGCCGAGGAGTTGCTCCAGGATATTTTTGTCAGGCTCTGGGAAAAACGGGCGACGATAGATATCGCCGTATCTTTTCGCTCCTACCTGTTCCGGGTCATGGAGAACAGGGTCCATGATTTTTTCAGGAAAGTAAAGACGGATAGAACCCTTCACGATCACATCATCCGCATCGCTTCGGAACAATATACCCATATTGAAGAAGCCGTAAGCAGGAACGAAGCCCGGGACATTTTATCCCGGGCCCTCGACATCCTGCCTCCCAGGCGCAGAGAAATATTTCGTCTGTGTAAATTAGAAGGGAAGAGCTATGAAGAAGTAGGCAGACTGCTGCAGATATCCCCTTCCACTATTAGCGACCACCTCGTCAAGGCGACAAAGACCATTCGGGAGTTCTTCGAAAATAACCGCGAGCTCGCCCTAAGCCTGGTCATATGTAATTCGCTCTCCGCAATTTTATTTTAAAAATAGTTCACTTCATAGCAGGGAATAATCCTTATTCAACCGTCTTAGCTGTAACCAACAGTTTTGACATGCCCGAGCCGATAGAGCAATTGTTCCAACGTTATCTGGACAACCGGTGTTCTCCGGAAGAGATCCGGCAGCTATGGGAATTCCTGGAAAAGGAGGACAATTCGGCTATCAGGCAATTGTTGATCAAACGTTATGTGCATCAGTTGCCGGTTCTGCCGGACCATTCAGACCCACTGTTGACGGACAAGCTGAGAAGTCGGTTTGATCTTATCCGGGATGCTATCGGACATATGCGACCTGACGGCGATCGTCAGGACGCACCTGCCAACCGGGTCATGGTTATGGCGGATAAGATACGCCGCAGGTCATGGCGCTGGCTGGCTGCCGCCTGTGTTATGGTCTCGCTGACAGGCGCTTACATTTTTTTATCTCCCCGGAAAAAAAGCACTCTTCCATCCGGTAGCCTTGCCGGGAAACATCCTGCCGATATACTGCCCGGCACTAACAGGGCTATCCTGACGCTTTCCAACGGCGCCACCATAAATCTCGATGAGGCAAAGGACGGTATCCTCGCCCGGCAAGGCAATGCCAAGGTAACAAAAATCGGCAACGGCCAGCTTGTATACGACCGGCCTGCCCGCGATGGGATAGGCAAAGAACAGGCTGCCATCGACTATAATACCCTTTCTACGCCAAAAGGCGGCCAGTACAGGTTGAAATTGCCCGACGGCAGCCAGGTCTGGTTGAATGCTGCGTCTTCTATCAGATATCCTACTGTTTTCGCCGGCGGAGAACGTATCGTCGAGATCTCCGGTGAAGCCTACTTCGAGATACAAAAAGACCCTTCAAGGCCCTTCCGTGTGAAGGTTGCCCCGATCCATAAGGCAGGGACCGGTGAACGTCCGTCGGATCCCGGTGGGATGAGCATACAGGTGTTGGGAACGGATTTCAATGTCAATGCTTATGATGATGAGGCGATCATAAAGACGACTTTGCTGGAAGGGGCTGTAAATGTTGTCAGTGGCCCTGTTGCCACACTCCTGAAACCCGGCGACCAGGCCCAGGTGAACAAACAGGGTAAACTGAAGCTGGTGCAGGATATAGACCCCGAGGAGGTCGTCGCATGGAAGAACGGGCATTTTGTATTCAATAATGTCGACTTGCAGGTGGTCATGCGGCAACTGGCCCGCTGGTACGATGTGGAGATCGTCTATGCGCATACGCCGCCCCCTATGGAATTTGAGGGAGAGATACAGATGAACCTATCCTTGCAGCAGGTTATGCGGATCCTGGAGAAATATAAAGTGCATTGTACACTGGAGAACAAAAAACTAATGGTTATGCCTAATACCTGAATTAAATAATTGGTCTGAAAAAAACCGCCCTGTGGATCAGACAGGACGGCGATAGTTCGGGCCAATCGGTGATATACAATCTCGTTGTCAGACTGCTTATTCATTAACCCAAACACCCGTTGTGGCCAAGCCACCGCGGGCAAAAATCAAAGGTATGCATTTAAATGCTTTTTGTAAAGCCCCATTCCCGGCAGGGGGCGGGCATAACAAACTAACCAAAACGCTGCTAATCATGAAAATTACAGCTGCCATTGTTCTGGCGCTCACCCTGCAGGTCAGCGCCAGGGGCTATTCCCAGAAGAAGATCAGCGTGTCAGGGAAAGATGTGTCTATAGCCAGGGTGTTCAAAGCCATCAAGAAACAGACGGGCTATGTATTTTTCTACCAGGCAGGCTTGCTGCGAAATTCCGGTACGGTCTCCATTCAGATGAAGGACGTTTCTCTGGATGCGGTTCTCACGGCATGCCTGCAAGCGCAGGGACTTGATTATTCCATCGAGGACAAGACCATTTATATTTTTCGGAAGGAACTTCCCCGTCATGCGGACACCGCAGCAGCAGCGCTGCCTCCTGTAGAGATACATGGTACGGTGGTCAATGAAAAAGGCGAGCCGCTGTCAGGCGTCACCATCCAGGTAAAAGGAGCGAAGGCTTCCACCATTACTGCCGCCGACGGCTCTTTTACCATCATCGCCGCCAACACATCCAGGACGCTTGTTTTTTCCTACGTGGGTATGGAGGCGCAGGAGATAGGTCTTGGCGGAAAGGCTACCCTTTCAATTGTCCTGAAACTGCAGCCCAAGCCGTTGCAGGATGTCGTCGTCATCGGTTATGGCACCGTCAGGAGAAGGGAGGTCAACGGGGCCGTATCTACCGTTAAGGCATCGGAGCTTAATGTGGAGAGCAACACCAATTTCGCCCAGGCCCTGGCAGGGCGTGCGCCCGGCTTACTGGCTACGCAAACTACCGGTCAGCCCGGCGCGAGCGTTAACCTCCAGATCCGTGACAATCCCTCGTTCGCCTCTGCGGGCGTATTATATGTTCTGGATGGCGTACCGATCAATAACTCGGCTGGCGACCCGGGTACCAATCCTCAATACGGCACCGGTGGTATCAACCGGTCGCCCCTGAACTTCATCAATCCGAACGACATCGAATCCATCGAGATATTGAAAGACGCCAGCGCCGCCTCCATCTACGGCGCCCAGGCCGGCGCAGGCGTGGTACTTATTACTACCAAGCGGGGTAAAGGCGACAAGCCGCGGGTAGAATATGGGTTCAGCCAGGCCTGGCAGAAACAAGCCAGGTTCTTCGATATCCTGGATACGAAAGATTATATGACTACCCGTAACGGCATCCTGCATGAAGCATGGCTGAAGGACAATAAAATAGCTCCTTATGGAACCAATGACGCATCTACCGTAACACCCTTCGTGCCTAAATATACCCAGCAGCAGATAGACACTACCCCCGGGATGCCGAATGCTATAAAAGCCATCTCACGGCATGGCTTTGTGCAACAACACAACCTTTCTTTATCGGGCGGCGCCGGCAAGACGCGTTATTTCGCTTCGGGCAATTACCTGGATCAGCAAGGGGTCATCAAAGGCTCGGGTTATACCCGGTATAATGGCCGGATCAACCTGGATCAGACCATCAAAGAAAATATAAAGGTCGGAGTGAACATCAGCACCTCCAATGCCACGGCCGCCAACCAGGCTATCCAGAATTCAGGCAATGAGGCGGGCGGTATTATTCTATCCGCCTTCTATTATCCGGCCAACCTGCCCCTGCAAAACCCCGATGGCAGCTATCCGCTCAGTCCTGACTATCCGGCCATCCCCAACCCCTTGTCTTACCTCACTGTCACCGATCAAACGAAGAGCAGCCGTCTGCTGACCAATGGTTTTGCAGAATGGGAAATCGTCCCGGGTTTGAAGGCCAGGGGTAATTTCAGCTATGACCAGACCTCGGAGAAACGTTCGGTGTATGAGCCCACCACCTTTCTGTTTGGGGCCAACGGCAATGGCGTGGCTTCCATAGGCGAATCCAATAGTAATAACAAACTGCTGGAATATACCCTTGCTTATGGCAGTGACATCGGCAAGAACCAAAAGATCAATGCCGTCGCGGGGTATTCCTACCAGATCACCAATTATGACGGCTTCAACACGGCCAACAATAATTTCCTAACCGACCAGTTTCTGTACAATAACATCGGTGCGGGTACAGCTCCGCGTCCTACAGTAGGTTCTTATGCCAGCCAGCAGACCTGGGCTTCTTATTTTGCCAGGGCCATCTACTCGCTGAACGATAAATATTTTCTGACGGCTTCGTTAAGAAGGGACGGGTCCTCCATTTTCGCCGAGAACAAAAAATACGGATATTTTCCATCCTTCTCTGCCGGCTGGCTCGTTTCTGAAGAATCTTTCTTCCGGCCCCTTCTGCCCGTAGTCAATTTTTTAAAGCTCAGGGCGAGCCTGGGCTCTACAGGCAATAGCAACATCGGGCAGAATGCTTTTGCTTATTACAACACAGGTTATAATTATGTCTTTAACAATACCCAGAATGTCGGTGTGGCCCTCAGCCAGATCGCCAATCCCAACCTCTCCTGGGAGACTGCCCGGGAGATCAATGTGGGATTGGATTATCAATTCCTTAAAGGGCGTATCAGCGGTACGTTTGATTATTTCAACAAGACCATCTCCAACCTGTTGAGCTTTGTACCCCTCACCTCGGATTTCCCCGTGTCTTCGGTGGCGGATAATGCCGGCAAAACGAGGAGCAGGGGATGGGAGATCGGAATACAATCCAAAAACATCGTCGGCAATGCACAGGGTGGCTTCGAATGGAACACGGCGTTGACCCTTTCTCATTTTTATAGTTACTGGGTGGAGCGTTCTGCTTCCGCCCTGAAGACACTGGCGAAGTATGTTAATCCCAAAGGACAATTCGATAACGGCGCCATCTATGCGTATGTCAGCGACGGCATTTACAACGGTAAAACAGCGGCCCCGGCGCAAATGCCCGGCCTGATACCCGGCGGAATAATCATCAGGGATTTCAACGGTTATGACGCCAACGGCAATCTTGCCGGCAAGCCTGACGGCATGTTGTCTTCCGCAGATGAGAAATATATCGGCAGCACCGTGCCCAAGCTCAGCTTTGGTTTCACCAATACCTTTCGCTATCGCAACATGGACCTGAACGTTTATTTGTATGGAACCACCGGCGCGTTGAAATACAATACGGACTATAACTATGCCTTCCTGCTGCAATCCAACCTGGCCCAGTTTGGATGGAATACGCTGAACGTTGCCAAACAAGCCTGGTCCTCCACCAACCCGTCCGGGAAATGGCCGACCGGGTTGAACACGGGATATGAAGCATATACCAGCAGCTCCAGTTTCTGGTATGAGAAAGCCAATTTCATCCGCTGCCGGGATATTATCCTGGGGTACACGGTCCCGGCCAGGCTCCTGCAAGGCCATTACTTTTTCAATAGTATAAGAGCGTCGGTGGACATCCAGAATCTGTTCACCATCACCAATTATAAAGGGCTGGACCCCGAATTGCAAAGCTTCGTGGCCTATCCGTTGACACGTAGCATCGTGGTGGGCGTGAACGTCTCCTTCTAACACATAAATATTCTACAATCATGAAATATTTTAATAATCGATACGGTTGGCTGTTCCTCCTCTTAATAGCCACGATGTTCTCAGCTTGTGAAAAAGGCCTGAAACCAGTGGTCTTCAGCTCTTTCTCTTCTTCTACCTTTTTCCAGTCCGCCAGCGATGCCAGTGCGGCCGTGACGGCCATGTATACGGGGATGGTAGGCGGCACTACTACTTATGAAGCCGGATGGAGCGGCAGCAACAACGGCTGGGTCATTCAATCCAGCATGGAGACGGATGAGACCATTTGCTCCTGGGGCTGGGCCGGATGGCAGAGAATGAACCAATTGCAGTTCTCCACCGATGACGGGGTGATCATTGGTATTTATAGCCAGCTGATGCCCATCATATCGCAGATCACCATCGATATGGACAGGATCGCCGGTATAACCATGAACGACGCGCTGAAGAAACAATATATCGGGGAATTACAAGCCTTGCGCGCTCACTATTCACAGATACTTTTCAACCTGTATGGCCCCGTTCCTATCCGGCTCGATCCGAAGATCGCGGCGGACGCCAATGCCGCGCCCATTCCCAGGCCCTCCCATGACGAGATGGTGGGATATATCGAAAGTGATTATAAGGCGGCAGCCGCCATCTTGCCAGCCTCCTTTTCCGGCAGCGATTACGGCCGCTTCAGCAGCACCGCCTGCCTTACAGGCCTGATGAAATTATACATGAAAGAAAGGCGCTACCAGGATGCCGTTACGGTGGGCGAAGAAATAAAGTCCCGCGGTCTCAAGCTGACCACTAATTATGCGGACAATTTTAGTTATGCCAACAAAGGGGGCAACAGTGAGATCATTCTGGCCGTCCCCTGCAACGCAAGCGCCTCGCTGGGTTATAACAACTGGTTATCCGACGTATTGCCTCCCAGTCCCTTGTATGTCGATCCTTCCGGGATGAACCTGCAGGCCTGGGGCGGATACAAGATGCCCTGGACTACCTATGATAAATTCGATCCCTCCGACAAACGGTTATCCGTGCTGTTACGCAGCTACCCGGTAGATGAGAACGGCACCCTTTTCGATGCTAAGACAGGAGGCACGATCAATGGCGTCTATTACGCTCCCTTCATCGGAGCAATCCCTAAGAAATATGGGCCTGATCCCGGCTCGACAGGCGCAAATTCCGGGACGGATATTGTCGTCTGGCGGTATGCAGATGTGGAATTGTTGCTGGCTGAAGCCATCAATGAAGTGAATGGAGGTCCCAATGCCGAAGCCTATTCGTTAGTGCAGGATGTCCGCAGCCGCGCAGGCCTTTCTCCTCTTGCGGCCGGGCTTACGAAAACGCAGTTCAAAGGCAAGCTCATGGACGAACGGCTGTTCGAGCTTTGGTGCGAAGGACAGAGAAGGGAAGATATGATCCGCTGGGGTACCTTTGTTCAATATGCCGCCAGTATGGGCTCTCCCTTCGCCAATGACAATGATACGCTGTATCCCTTACCGATAAAGGTGATCACTGAAACGAAAGGGGTAGTGAAACAGAACGCGGGCTACTGATCGACGATCCATCATTAAACAGATAAAAGGAAATGACCTGCCCCGGAATTGGTTTTACATCAGGCTGTATGATACTTTTACTTTGTCTTGCGCTGGCCTGCGTCCATTATCGCGCAGCGGACGACAGGGATGCATTGCTGGCCAGGAATTATTGCGGGGCTTGTCATGCATTTCCTTCTCCGGCGCTGTTGGATAAACAGACCTGGAAGACCAGTGTCCTGCCGGTTATGGCCAACTTCATGAACCTGCGGTATGTTGGTGACAGTCTAAAGATAATATCCTCTTTACTCCGTGCGCCGGACTCAGCCGCTTTGCCTGATGTCGTAACCATTTCCCCGGAAGATTTTCGCAGGATCGAGGCCTTTTATCTTAGCGCGGCCCCGGACAGTTTACCTGTTCAGAACGGGCCCGGCATTCCGCCAGGCAGCGATCTTTTCCAGATCGTTCTTCCTGTCGGAAATGAGCATGCGCCCTTTTCCACGGCCGTTGCCATTGACACGCTGCGTCACCAAATCTACCAGGCCGATGCCGTTAAAAGATCCATCAACGTTTTTGACGAACGGCTCCAACAGATCGACCAGGTGGCTACCAACAACATCTGCACGGCCCTACAGGTTAAGAATGACAGCTTATATATCACTAATATCGGGGAGTTCAAGCCCAACCCGGGCAAGCTCACCGGCAATATTATGATCAGCCCCCTGGCTCACAAAAGAAAGGGCAGCTCCCTTCCACGGCAATTGCTGGATAAGCTCGACCGGTCTGTGACCAGCGTTACGGCGGATCTCGACAATGACGGAAAACCGGATGAACTGGTCTGTGAATTCGGATTTTTGAAAGGGAACTTTTGCTGGTACAGGAACGACGGCCGAGGCGGGTATGAAAAAAGACTGATCAAGCCTGTGCCCGGCGCGATAAAGGTCTATGTAGAAGATGTCAACCACGACGGAAGACCGGACATATGGGCGCTGTTCGGACAGGCAAGAGAAGGTATCTCTTTATTTGTCAACAAAGGGAATGGCCGTTTTGAGGAAAAAGAGATATTGACCTTTCCTCCCGTATATGGTTCAAGCTATTTTGAATTGGCCGATATGGACCACGACGGAAAAGAGGATATTATTTACACCTGCGGTGACAATGCCGATTATTCCCGGGTGCTGAAGAATTTTCACGGAGTGTACATTTTCCTCAACCAGGGCAACAATATTTTTAAACAGGCTTATTTTTTCCCTATCCATGGCTGTTACAAGGCGATAGCCAGGGATTTTGACAGGGATGGTGACCCGGACCTGGCCTGCATCTCTTATTTTGCCGATTATGATCATCGGCCGGAAGAGTCTTTTGTATACCTGGAAAATATGGGTAACCTGCATTTCTCGCCTCATACTATCACCAATCTGCCCAAAGGCCGCTGGGTGTCCATGGATGCCGGCGATGCGGACGGGGACGGCCGAATAGATATTGTCCTGGGCAATCTTGCTACACCTTATCAGGACAGGAAAGATTGGCAGGCTGGCTGGATGCAGGCGCCTGCCCTGCTATTATTGCATAACAATATTAAATGAAGAGCATGGTATCCAGGATCTTTTTTATTGTCGTTTTCATAGCCGGTTTTGTTACCGCTGAAGGCCAACCCCTGCGCATTCCTTCTGCGCCCCCTCTTGTCCGCCCGGAAAAGGCCGTCTACGCGCTGATCGGGCGGATCTTTCCGGGCAGGGAAAACGATTTTGTCCTGCAGTTGATCCCTCCGGAGAATGGAAAAGATATATTCGAGCTCTACAGCATGCGGCATAAGATCTTTATCAAAGGAAATAATGCCGTATCCCTTTCTTATGGATTAAATTATTATTTGCGCACTTATTGTCATGCCAGTGTTTCGTGGTGCGGAGATCTGCTGCGATTGCCGCAGACATTGCCGGTGGTCCCTGCCAAACAGACCATCCGGGCGGCCTTGCCGGATCGACTCTATTTTAATTATTGCACTTTCAGCTACAGCATGGCGTTCTGGGATTGGGCAAGGTGGGAACGGGAGATAGATTGGATGGCCCTGCATGGGATCAACCTCCCGCTGGCCCTGGTAGGCCAGGAGGCTGTCTGGCAAAATACATTGCGACGGATAGGGCTCAGCGACACGGCTATCCGGTCTTTTATTCCCGGCCCTGCTTTTAACGCCTGGTGGCTGATGGGTAATCTGGAAGGGTGGGGCGGTCCTGTCTCACAGCAATGGATCGACGGACAGCGGACATTACAGCAGAAGATCCTGCTTCGTATGCGGGAATTGGACATGCATCCTGTGCTGCAGGGCTTTTATGGTATGGTGCCCAATGTATTGAAGCAG
Organism: Chitinophagales bacterium; assembly: GCA_015655015.1. Taxonomy (GTDB): domain Bacteria; phylum Bacteroidota; class Bacteroidia; order Chitinophagales; family Chitinophagaceae; genus Puia. The sequence continues at coordinate 74,028 of JAATFV010000236.1, forward strand.
CAATTTCCTTCGGCTGCCATTCATGATCCGGGATCATGGTTAGGTTTCCGCCGACCGGCTTTCCTGATGCCGGCTGACTCATTATTCAGTCGTATAGCAGCCATATATTATGAAGAGCAGGCAAAATTATACGGGGAGACCCGATACTTTCAGGGTGATCCATTCCATGAGGGAGGGCGCTCCGACGGAGTAGATATCACGGCGGCGGCCCGCAGCATCTATGCGAACATGGAAAAAGCAACGCCCAATGCCATCTGGATTCTGCAAGCCTGGCAGAACAATCCCAAACCGGACCTGCTTAAAGGCATTCCGCCAGGCAGGGCGATCATCACTGATCTGTTTGCAGAAGCCCGTCCGCAATGGGGCGGTACACCATCCCTCTGGCAGCGTAAAGAAGGTTTTTTAGGACATCAATGGCTGTTTAGTGAAATACCTAATTTCGGAGGACGTACAGGCATGACCGCAAAACTGGACAGGACGAACAGGGACATCATAAACGCATTCCATCATCCGGACGGGAAAGGATTGGCAGGCGTCGCGGCAACTCCTGAGGCCATAGGCCAGGACCCTGTACTGTACGATCTGCTCTTTGATATGGCCTGGAGAACAGACACCGTAGATATGAAGACCTGGTTGCGCCGGTACATCGATAGCAGGTATGGAATGTGCGATGATAAAGCTATGCAAGCATGGCAGATCCTGCGCAACACCGTTTATCGATCTGCTTATGAAGAGGGAGACCCTCCCCTGGAAACCATCCTCTGCGCCCGTCCTGGCTGGAATAAGACAAAGACATCCTCATGGGGATACGACAGTGTCGATTATGATCCCCGGCGCCTGATCGACGCCTGGACATTGCTGATTGCGGCTGGTGAGGGGCACACACCGTCCGATGGATATAAATATGACCTGGTCAATATCACCCGCCAGGTGCTGGACAATTATGGCAGAACGTTATACCGCGCGATGCATCATGCTTTTTTTAATAAGGATACGGCAGCCTTCCATGCTGCCTCTGCGGCATTTTTGCAGCTGATCAGGGATCAGGACAAACTTCTGGGGACAAGAAAAGAGTTCCTGTTAGGCGGCTGGCTGAAATTGGCGAAAGACCGGGCCGGCAACGATGCGGAGCGTTCGTTGTATGAATGGAACGCCCGCACACTGATCACCGTCTGGACGTTTGAATTGAACGACGTAAATGACTATTCCTACCGGGAATGGAACGGGTTGTTGAAAGATTATTATTTACCCCGGTGGCAACAATATATACAATATTGCCGGGATCAGCTCTCGGGAGCAGACAAGCCCCTGCCCGATTTTTTTAATTTCGAAAAAACCTGGACCTATGAGACGAAAACATATGCGGATAAACCCGCAGGCGGAGAGGTGACAACGGTGAAAGACCTTTACCGGAACTATTACCGGCGTTGCAGAAATTCAGAGTATTGAGATCCTGTCTTTTGATTATAAAGCCATTTCCGGGCTTATTCACTCTGAAAGATACGGCCCATAACTTTTTTTGACTTTCAGCTCTCCATTTACGGTCTCCGCTACCATCACCAGGTAGTGGTCGCCGCCGGGCAATACACGAAGGATAACATGGCCTTCCATGCTCTTATAAGTATTTACGAACCAGCTGCCATAGACCACCTTTGTTTCCGGGTGAATGTATGTGGCGAAGACATCCCGGTCTCCGGGATATAATTTTCTGGAGCCAAGCCGGTAAACCAGCTCCTGCCCAGGATGATCGGAGCACCATGTCTGCTGTATGAGGACACGGGGAGAAAGAGTGCTTAGAAACGTTGCATTCATGGCATCCCGGTTGCCATGGTGATCGAAGGTGCAGGCTTCCACCTTGCCTGCCGATGCCGCCATAGGCGTTTCCACATCAAACCAGGCAGGCGTTTCATCATCCTGCAGGCCGGTGTTGTCTCCACCGGTGAAGTAATCGAATTTTCCATACGAGATCTTCAATGCGAGGCTCAGGGGATTCTCATTAAACCCGTTTGCGGACACTATGTCCGCTGGCTGAAACAACAGCCGCGTGGTATGGGTGGAACTGTTCCATACCGTTCCGTTGCATTTTATACCCGTGACGGCAAAGGAAGGATATTGCTGCGGATCGTTCAGCAACCGGATCTGGTTAGCCATGCCCAGCTGAAGCGTATCGGCCTTCATACCCTGGTGCTGCACCTGGTAATTTACAAAGGAAAGGTAATTGATGAATGTGCTGTCGCTGCCATACTGCTGCCGCAAATCGACCGGGTAATCGTACAAAGGATAATTGCGGTCGATCAGGTAATGTATGGGTAGTTGGTCCCCTATCCCGGTAATACCGGATAACCGGTATTTACCGGTAACGGAAAGAGGCGATAGCGGATTGATATTCCCATAATGATCCGCATGAAAATGGGTGATAAGGGCATAATCGATGCAGGGGGGAAGGCCGGCAGGCATCAGCTGCCGTATATAACGAGTGATCCATTCATTGGCGCTGCGGGACGGATCCGGATAAGCCGGAGCGATATGTAATGTTTGTCCCTGTCCAAAACTTCCGCCGATCTCTCCCGCATCTATCAGCATGGTGGTGCCGTCAGGCAAAATGAAGAAGGCGGCATTACCTCTGCCGGTAAAAAAATGATGAATATCCAGGTACCCTTCTTTCCAGGCCAGCGACGTGTCGGCCCGGGTGAGCGGAGCGGCGGCGATATCGAGGATAGGCTCCGTCCGCGTTGAAATACTGGTATGTCCATCCTTCAGCTGGTCGAACACGATAATCTCATTTTGTCCTTTTTTCAGCCAGCACCCGGGCACATAGATCGTCCCCGTCGGACCGATATTCCAATACTTTCCCAGGTGATGCCCGTTCAGGAAAACGACGCCTTTGCCGAAAGACCGCATGTCCAGGTACGTATCTCCTGTTTCCTTCAGCAGGAAAGAGCCCTTGTATAAGGCGGGTCCGTTGCTCACGGGTTTGCGGGAATAGGTATAGTTCGCAAGACTGGCCGGATTGGAAAAAGGGAAAGAGTACATGCTCCATCCTTCCAGGGCCTTGCCGTTCAACAGCACCTTTTCGGTAATGCCCTGCCTGTTGTCCGTCAGATAGGGGCCGTAATTGATCCGTCCATTGTTCTCTACCAGGATATCCAATACATCGTCCGGAGCAAGCGCCGGCAATAGGATAGAATCCAGTTTCAGCCGGCGGTCCATCACCCCAATCCTTTTTTTATTCACATATACTGTGGCATAATCACGCAATTCTTTTACGGACAGCAGGCCGGGAGGACGTTTACCGGGACGGGTCCTGTATAAAACATATCCATAATCCTGGTTGAGGTCTTCAAAGCTCAGCGGCGCCGCATTAATGACCGGATGGCGGGGCAGATCTTCCCATAAAGAATGGTAAGCAGTCAGGGGAATGTCAGGGATGGCGATGGTAGGATGTTTGGCAGGCACCGGCGGCAACACCGTTCCGGCCGGCAGGTATTTACGGATGACCTCCCGGAAGAGAACGAATTTTTTAGTAGGGTTGCCGGCTTCATCCAGCGGCGCGTCATAATCATAACTGGCCGTCTGCGGCAGGTAAGGCTGCCGGCTATCGAAGTTAGCGCCGTTCATAAACCCCCTGGTTGTGCCGCCGTGAAACATATACATATTGATGGAGATGCCGGCAGCCAGCACTTCATCCAGGCGTTTGGCCTTATCCTCCGCAGCCACAGCGGCATGTTTGCCGGAACCCCAGCTGTCAAACCAGCCCGGATACCATTCGGCAATATAAAAAGGTCCTTTCCCGTCATGGTATTTTTTTATGAGCGTTTTCACTTCCCCCGCATTATCCAGGCCATTCACGGCCGGCAGGTACCCGGGCAAATAGCCGGCCGGCATTTGCGGGGCGCCGTCACAGGTAAACAGCACCCCGTCAAAACCCGCTTCGCGGAATAGCTGCCTGTTCACATCCAGGTAGGCCTTATCATTGCCGTAAGAACCGTATTCATTCTCTATCTGTATCATGAGAATATTACCTCCGTGTGTAACCTGTAAAGGCGCTAATTGCTCTGCCAGCTTATGAATGTATTTACGGTAGGCCGCCAGGAAAGCAGGATCCATACTGCGCACTTTCAGGGCAGGATCTTTCAGCAGCCACCAGGGATACCCGCCAAATTCCCACTCGGCGCACACATAGGGGCTGGGACGCAATACGACCCACAAACCCTCTTCTTTGGCGATTTGTATAAATCCGGCTATATCGTTATTCCCGCTGAAATCATAGTGATCCTTCTCCGGCTCGTGTGCATTCCAGAACACATAAGTGCCGATGGTGTTCAGGCCCATTGCTTTAGCGGCCTTCATCCGGTCACGCCAGTATTCACGCGGGATACGTGCGCAATGCATTTCACCCGAGATCATCTGTAGCGGCCGGCCGTCCAGCAGGAACGTCGAGTCACCTAAGGTAAAGAAATGGGTTGGCTGACCGGAGACCTGCTGTGCGCCGGACCGCACAACGCCGGCGCAGAAAAAGACCGGCAAACAGATAATTATTTTCAATAGCAGGCCGTGAATTTGCGGCGCAAGGCTGATTTTGCTCATCATATTCACTTCCTTATTTGACATGATATACACGTACCCAATCTATCTGGCAGCTGGCGGGCAGATAATCAGCCACCGGTGTTCCTGCATGACCTTCAAGGCTGAGGATCAAAGGACGTA
>JAATFV010000043.1 GCA_015655015.1 Chitinophagales bacterium
CCTGCTGTCAACACTCCTCCTGTTACTGCTTCCAGGGCTCCCGCAACTACTGCCGGTACGCCGCCTGCCGCCACGCCAAAGGCAGCCAATCCTCCGGTGATTACCGCAACTATATCCAATTCTCAACTGCCTGCAAAAGTGGATCCTCCGCCGGCCAAGGAAGAGCTGAAGGCGGTGACGCATACGAACGCACCTGTGCCGCCGTCTACGCCTGCTGCTGCGCCTAAGACCACGACTACTGCGCCTGCTACTGTTATTCCGGCTACTGCCACGCCGGCTACTTCAACACCGGCGCTTCATTTCAACGGCGGATATTTCAAGACTGATTTTGCGGATGGCGGTAAGTCCGTGAGCGGGCCGGCCGGTATTTTCAAAAGCACCAGCGGCTGGCAGGACGGGAAATATTATGCCTTGATGAATAATGTGGCTGTGGGTACGATCGTAAAGATCAGTGCTCCTTCCGGGAAGAGCATTTATGCCAAGATCCTGGGTCAATTGCCCGATATGAAGGAAAGTGCGGGGTTGGCGGTTCGGATCAGCAATGCGGCTGCCAGTGAGTTAGGGGAAGGTGAGGGGCGGTTTACGGTTGAGGTAAGGTATTGAGGGCTGCCATTTTTATTACTACTTTCTATTCTCCACAGCGAATCGGGATTCACTTTTATGGTGAATAATTTCGTATATTTATTCGCATTTTCACTTTTAGTTTGGAATTGCTAATAAAATTGGTATTTTTGGGTGTGAAAATTTAGCAATGGCAACTAAAGAGGAAGTACAATCATTTCTGCAGGCGTTTCACCAAAAGATGAAAATCTGGCAAATCAGGTGCAGGGATGATAGAGAAAAGAATACGCAGGCTCTATTTAACCTGGAAATAAGTTCTATACAGAGAAAGAAAATTATTGAAGAGCTTTCAGTCGCCGATTATTCTGAAGGTCCTAATCCGGATATTTTAAACGCGGGTGCTCCGCTTTGGATATTTGGAAAAATTGTAAAGGGTGTTATGGTTTATATTAAAATATCCATTGGTAAGCCCGGGGGGCAGGTTAAATGTATTTCTTTTCATGAAGCTGAGCATGAAATGGGACTGCCTTTTAGATGAGGAAGGAGTGGGACTACCTTTAAATGGGGATGGAATGGGAGTGCTTTTTTAAATGGGGATGGAATGGGACTACCTTTTATACTTTTATAGGATGGGATGGAGCCACCTTTTAATGAGAATTTATTATGAAAAAAAATAGGCCACAGGGGAATATAAAACTCAAAATAGAAATCAAGTCTTTTGAATTCAGAAAAGAGTTGTTTAATATTTCTTATCATAAATGGGTCGATCAGGATGACGATGAGGAGTTTACCACGACAGAGCTGGACGAGTTGAATCTGGCTCAGGTACACAATCAATATAGAAGTAAATATTGTATACCGTTTGTGGATGAAATCAAGTCCATACGCGAGCAATATGGGTTGAGTGCATCAAAGATGAGTGAGATATTGGGGTTAGGGCCTAATGTTTATCGAAATTATGAAAATGGTGAGATTCCGAGTATTACAACGGGAAGATTAATCCAATTGGCAAAAGATCCGGAAGAGTTCAGGAAGCTGATCGCATTGAGTCAAAATGAGCTTGAACCGCATGAGATAGAAAGAATCAATAAGAAAATCGAAAGTAAATTAACCGCATGGGACTTTATTGACGGCAAATTAGAGGAAAGGCTTTTTGGAACAAAAGCGCCTAATATTTACAATGGCTATCGGGTTCCGGATATTGATCGGATAGGAACAGTTGTCAAATACTTTGCCCAAAAACTGGAGCCGTTCAAAACTAAGATGAACAAGTTGCTTTTCTACGTTGATTTTCTTCATTATAGCCGGACCGGTTATAGCATCAGCGGGCTAACTTATATTGCTATTGCGCGTGGTCCTGTACCAAAGAATTATGGGGGGATTTATGATAGATTGTCTGAGTTTGGTTTTGTCGATATTGAAGAAGTTGAATTTGATGATTTTGGCGGGGAGAAATTTTTAAGTCATGAGGGGGTAGCTAATATGGATATTTTTACAGAGAGTGAAAGAGAATCAATAGAAGATGTTTGTGAAAGGTTAGGGAATTTAAAAACAAGCCAGATTGTTAATGTGAGCCATGATGAATATGCCTGGAAAAGGAATATCGACGAGCATGACAGGATAAGTTATGATTATGGGTTTAGTTTACGCCATATTGAGTAATAACATTTTTGCCGGTTTATTTATTGCGTTCTCAAACTTTTCACCGGGTTGGCCATCGCTGCCTTAACAGCCTGGTAACTAATGGTGCCCAGGGCAATGATTACGGCCAAAACGGCGGCTGCTACAAAGATCCAAATGGTTATCGGAATCCGAAAGGCATAGTTCTCCAGCCAACTGTTCATGGCCAGCCAGGCGAGTGGTGTTGCTATTGCCGAAGCGATCAACACCAATCCGACGATGTCCTTCGACAGCATCAGCACAATATCCTGTACGCTGGCTCCAATTACTTTACGTACGCCAATTTCTTTGGTTCGCTGTTCAGCGGTAAACATGGTAAGGCCCAGCAGGCCAAGGCAGGAAATGGAAATGGCTAAAAAAGAGAAACTGTCAGAAAGCTTACTGATCGTTCGTTCATTATTGTATAGTTTCTGATACTCTTCATCGGCAAAAAAGTATCGGAACGGGAATTTAGGCTCCATTGATTTAAAAACGCTTTCCATAGAGGAGATGGCTTCTTTCGTTTTACCTGGCTCCGTCTTAACCAGTATATTCCCCCAGTCGGTGGTTTCTCCCAGGTAAAGGATCAGGGGCTCCATAGGATCGTGCAGCGAACCCAGGTGAAAATCTTTTACGACTCCGATGATCCTGCCCCGTTGCTGAAAAAAGGTAAAGCGTTTTCCAATCGGGTCTTTATACCCGGTCATTTTAACCGCCATTTCATTGAGGATATACCCGGCGGTATCAGTAGGGAAATCCCGGGAGAAGTCGCGTCCCTGTAACAATTTCAGGTCCATCATTTTTATATATCCGTATCCGATGCCGTTGTGCATGGCAAAGACATGGTTGTTGGGATTTTTGCCTTCCCAATCGATGTCATAAACATGTGCGCCGATATGGGATGGGGCCTGTGTGCTCCGGGTAACCGATTGGATGCCCGGCACGCCGGAAAGCTGCTGTTTATATACTTCATACCTGCTCAGCAGATCGCCTTGAAAAGGTAAGTAGATCAGATTTTCCTTATCGAAGCCCAGGTCTTTTTTCTGCATATAATCCACTTGTTTGGAAACGACGATCGTGGCTGTGATCAGCACGATGGAGAGTACGAACTGGAAAACGACCAGGCCTTTCCTGAACAGCAGTGAACCGGGGCTGAACCTGAGCGAGCCTTTCAATACTTTCACAGGGTTGAGCGAGGATAAGAACAAAGCGGGATAGCTGCCTGCAATGAAGCCGGTCAGTAACATAAATCCCGATATTCCTGTCCAAAAGGAGAAAGAAGAAAATGGAATGATAATTTGTTTATTCGTCAGCTGATTGAACGAGGGCAATAAGAATACGGCTATTATGACAGCGAGGATAACAGCCAGTGCGGTCAACAGAATAGCTTCTCCGACAAATTGCAAAATAAGCCAGACACGCAATGCGCCGACGGTTTTACGGATGCCCACTTCTTTTGCCCGTTTTACGGACCGTGCCGTTGCCAGGTTCATGAAATTGATACAGGCGATCAGCAAAATAAAAATAGCTACTATACTGAATAACCGCACATATTCAATCCTGCCGCCAGCCGGTCTGCCATTCTTAAAAACCGAGTGGAGGTATGTTGCCTCAAAGGGTTGCAGGCCTAGTGCCGTCTGATAGCCTGCACCCCCTTTTGAATTATTTAGATAAGGAGCGAGGAAGTTTTTTATTTTGGCTTCCACTTTAACCGGGTCGGCATTGGGCTGTAACCGGATGAAAGTGTTTGGGTCCCTGTAGATCCACTCCTTTAACCAGCCGACTGATTCCATCAAAAATTTCCAGTTGAAGACATATTCGAACTTTTGAGATGCATTGGCAGGCAAATTGTCAAATACTGCCGATACCCGGAAATCCCTTGAATTGTTATACCGGAGGGTCTTGCCGAATGCTGCCCCGGGACTGCCAAAGAAATTCTCCGCCATACTCCGTGAAATCGCTATGTCATCAGGTCCTGCCAAAGCTGAGGCAGGGGTTCCCTGCAGCAAGGAATAATTGAATATTTTAAAAAAATCGGAGTCTGCGTAACAAATGCCTTGAAAGGGAATGTTTTTTTCACCGGCTTCGAATACGGATGTTTCTGATTCCCTGTTCCAGAAGCCGCTGGCATATTTGATCTCAGGAATGGTACGTCTTAACTCAGCTGCCAGCAATCCGGGTGTCCAGTATCCAGGATCTGCTTTGCCGTCTGAAATCAGGTTCTCGTAAACAGCATATGTTTCCGTTGTACCAGCAATCGACCGGTCAACATTGCGCTCATCCTGCACCCAAAGAAAGATCAGCAGGCTGCATGCCATACCCAATGCGAGGCCTAATATGTTTATAAAGGAAAATGCTTTGTTCCTCCACAGGTTGCGAACGGCTACTGTAAAATAATTTTTAAACATAGCGCTGGTTTTAGGGTCCATATGGCTAAATATGGATATAAACCTGATCCAGAAAAATGCCAACTTCGCATTTGTTTGATAATCAGTAGGTTGATATTTTTTATGGGAATTTCGATGTACGGTTTTGAAGCAACTGCGTCCGTTTTTGAGCCTGATTGACTCGTCCTGGAACAGTTGACTCGTCCTTCTATAGCTGCTACACAGGTAAAATAAAGGCTGTTGGAGAAACCTGTTTTATTTATGTGAATCTTGCTGAGCAGGGAATTTATAACCCCGGAGGAAGTCTTCGGTCTTCATTTTCTTTTTTCCTTCCAGCTGAAGTTCTGTAATCCGGATGTATCCATCGGGGGCGGCAAATTTCAGCCAGGTCTTTTGGTCCGTGGTATATTGGCCTGGCGGGACAGAGGGCGTCGTTATTTCTTTTTCCGAATGGTATATTTTGAGCAGTTTTCCATCCAGGTAGGTGAAGGCGGCAGGGAAGGGCGATACGCCTCTGATCAGGTTGTAAATTTCGGCGACGGGTTTATTCCAGTCTATTTTGCAGGTTTCTGTGAAGATCTTGGGGGCGTGTTTTAATGGCGAAGGATCTGTGGTCGCCGATGAATTGGATACAGCAGGCTCGCGCAGAACCGGATCCTGGGGTATTTCAGTCAGGCTGCCTGCGGCCAGGCCTTCGATCGTTCTTACCAGCAAGCGGGCTCCGATCTCTTTCATGCGGTCATGTACATCTCCGGCTGTATCCTGATCCCCGATCGGGAAACGGTCCTGCAAGAGGATATTGCCTGTGTCGATATCCTGCTGTAGTTTAAATGTGGTTACGCCTGTCTCTTTTTCTCCATTGATCACCGCCCAGTTAATGGGAGCGGCGCCTCTGTATTGCGGCAACAGGGAGCCGTGTAAATTCACTGTGCCCATGGGGGGCATGTTCCAGACAAGTTCAGGTAACATCCGGAATGCCACTACTACCTGGAGGTCTGCCTGAAGGGCTCGTAATTCTTCCAGGAATAAGGGGTTCTTTAATTTCTCCGGTTGTAAAATTTTCAACCCGTTTTCGAGGGCATATTTCTTTACGGCGCTGACACTCAATTGCAAACCGCGCCCTGCCGGTTTATCAGGCGCTGTAATAACGGCCAGGACAGGGTATCCTGCCTTTACAATAGCATCCAGGGAGGCTACGGCAAATTCGGGTGTGCCCATGAATATGATACGCGGGCCTGTTTTGGCCGCTTGCGGAGATGAAGTATTGTTTTCAGACATAATTGGAGATGTAAAGATAAATTATTGGGCAGAATGTATTGGGTAGAATGCCGTTAATCCGCGTACAGCAAATATTTCTTCCGGATCTTTTTGAAATTACTGAGCGCCGGCTCCCAGCTTTTTCTGATTTCTTCTTCTGTCTTTCCTTGTTTGAGCTGTTGTTGTAACACATCATTGCCTGCCAGCTTGTTGAAGAATTTTCCCTCACTTAGAAAGAAATGGTCTTTGTCCGGGAACAGCTGGTAGGCGCTGATCAGCCATTTCAGGGACAATTGGTAACCTGTCTCCTGCGGTACATCGATCTTACTGAGATCGTAGCCATAACATACTTGGTTGAGGAGAGGTGGATTTTTGGCGCCTGTTACAGGGATTGGGGTAAAATGATAAAGGTCTTTCGGGAAAGAGGGGGCGCCGAATTGCTGAAAAGGCTTATTGGTGCCTCTGCCCAGGCTGATGGCCGTTCCTTCGAACAGACAGAGCGAGGGGTAGAGATATACAGATTGCATATTGGGTAAGTTAGGGGAGGGCCTCACCGGCAAGTCGTATTTACTTTTATGGGTGTAGTTTTCGCAGGGGATAACGATGAGGCGGAAGCCGCTTCCGCTGCTGTTCTGCCCTTCAGCCTGGACGGAATCAAGCCATTTTTCTCCTACCAGCATACGGGCGTATTCCCCGATCGTCATACCATAAACGATCGGCACCGGCTGCATGCCGACGAAGGATTTGAATTTCGGGTCCAGTACGGGGCCATCGACATAACTTCCATTCGGATCGGGCCGGTCGAGAATGACGAGGGGCTTGTTGTTCTCTATTGCGGATTCGATATATTTCTGCAGGGAAGATATATAGGTATAGAACCGGACCCCTACGTCCTGGATGTCAAAGAGCATAATGTCCACATCTGCCAGGTCGGCGGCAGATGGCCGGTTCTTGCTGCCATACAGGGAAATGATGGGGATCCTGGTGGCGGGGTCTGCCAGGCTGCTCACCTGCTCTCCGGCGTCGGCGTCTCCCCGAAAACCATGTTCCGGGGAGAATATTTTTTTGATAATAATGCCCCTTTTCAAGAGAGTGTCCACCAGGTGAGTGGCGCCTACAACGGAGCCCTGGTTGGCAAAGATCGCTATGGATTTGCCTGTGAGCAGGGGCAGGTAGCGATTCATTTGTGCTGCACCCGGAAGGACGGGTGTGGGAGAATGTTTCGGCAGGGTGGTTTGTCCGGAGAGGGGGGGCAGCGTCGGGAGAGTTGGCTGTCCCGTAGGGAGGAGTGATTGCCCCATAGGAGTTTGTTTTCCCGTGAGGGCTTGCTGCTGGCCGGGGACAAGGGTCGTGAGGAGCAGGAATGCCCCGGCAATAAATGCGATTTTCATGATTGGTATTTTAATTCAGGCACCCCTGCAAGATTGTCATAATCTTTCTATTATCAACGCTTCATTCCCCAATTATTTAATTTTTTAATCCTAAATTCGCAGGATAATCCTCATTCAGGGAATTATCTAAAACAGAAGCTGAATTTATGCAACAAGTTAAAGCCGGTGATACTGTAAAAGTTCATTATCATGGTCGCCTTACGGACGGGACAACATTTGATTCCTCCGAAGGACGTACTCCCCTGGAATTTGAAGTAGGCAGTGGTATGGTGATCAAGGGATTTGACGACGGCTTGCTGGGAATGGCGGTCGGCGAAAAGAAGACGATCGAGATTCCTGTTGCAGATGCCTATGGCGAGAAAGATCCCCAGATGCTGATGGATTTTCCTGTCGACCGTTTTCCTCCGGATATGAAGCCGGAAACGGGTATGCGGCTGAATATGACCAATGGCAATGGTCAGCAGATCCCTGTTGTTATTGTAGAAGTAAAAGATGACAGCGTGATACTGGATGCCAATCACCCGCTGGCCGGAGAAGACCTGGTCTTCGATCTGGAGCTGGTAGAGATCATAGGCGCTCCTTCCCGTATTATCATGCCTTAAAATAGTGTTTCCTGTTTCGGCGTGGCCGAAACAGGAAATTTATATTTTCTCCCGAAGGCCCAGGCCAATATCAGGACGGCTATGATGGATACCAGCATGGTCAGTACTGATCCTTCCAGTCCAAAATCTCCTCCCGTCAGCATCCAGTCCCCCTTTGTTTCGGCCTGTAGTAAAGAAGGCAGATTAAGTCCGCTGACCCTGAATCCCAGGAGGGGTCCCTGGAAAAAATTCCAGCTCAGATGGAATAGAAAAGAATACCATAGATTCTTCGTATAAATATAATTTATTCCTAATAATAGGCCTGCTAAGAAAAGGTTGGCAAAAGCCACGGAGGTCATGCCGGGATTTGTTATATGAAAGGCGGCGAACAATACCGCTGAAATAGCCAGGGCTATCCATTTGTTCTTAAAAGAATCCAGCAGGTTATTTAAGATATATCCCCGGAAGACCAGCTCTTCACTGAAAGCGATCAGCACCAGTAATCCAAAAGAGATGAACAGGGATTGGGGATCCCAGCTGACATCGGTCCATTGCAGTCGTCCGCTCAGCAGCAAGAGGAGGGAACCGATGCCCAGCAGGACGGGCCCCATGAAAAAACCGGCGGCGGACTCTGCTCCATATCCCGTAGTTTCCCATCCCAGGCTGGCAAAGGACTTTCTGTCGACGAAGACCCGGAAGATCCAGACACTGATCAAAGAAATGAGACATTCCAGGCTCAGCATGAGCCAGAGAAAGCTCCCGGTAAGCTGGTCCGCCAGCGTATGGACAGGGGCGGTCCGAAGGTCTTCTTTTTTTACGCCTGCAATAAAAAGTACAGCCGGAATAGCGACGAGCAGGGTGATTATACCAAAACCAACCCCGAATATGATCACCCGAAGCCACCCCTGCCGTATCCGTGGATTTTTTGTAGCCTGATCAGACATAGTGTATTATATTCATGCGGAAATTAATTATTTTGCCAGGGACGATTGATATGTAATTTACGAACATGTTTGAAAACTATACGTTTACCGTAGCGGAAAGATTTATCCGTTACGTGCAAATCGACACACAAAGCGATCCGGGATTACATTGCATATGGTTAGAGAGAGGACATAAATAATACATTTAAAGTAACTCTAAAATATCAATTAAAATTAATTGCATGAAATTATTGTTTGACACCAATTAATAACGTTAATTAAAGTGATGGTTGTGTGTGTGTTTAA
>JAATFV010000060.1 GCA_015655015.1 Chitinophagales bacterium
ACCCGCAGCGCAGCAGGAGGCCAAAGCCCCTTATTTAGTATGAATCCCAATGATATTGAGAGTATCTCAGTACTCACGGGTGCGGATGCAACATCCATTTATGGTTCAAGGGGCGCCAATGGCGTAATATTAATAACAACAAAAAAAGGAAAAGCCGGTGCAACAACATTTGATTTAAATGCTACACAGGGAATAAGCCGGGTTACACGCTATTGGGACATGTTAAGCACGCCTCAATATCTGCAAATGAGAAGGGAAGCGATAAAAAATGACGGACTTTCACCTACCATTATTTCGGCTCCGGATCTTTTGCTCTGGGATACGACCCGTTATACCAATTGGCAAAAGGAATTATTTGGGCATTCGGGGGAGAACACAAAAGTGTCTGCGGGTTTATCGGGAGGGAATCAACAGACTTTATTTCGAATAAATGCAGATTATAACCGTGTAACGGATATTACTACTCTTTCCGGATCAACACAAAGAATGACGCTCGGATTCAACATTCAGCATAATACTTTAGACCGGAAATTCTCCGTATCGTTATCTACCAATTATGCCTATAGTAATGTGAATTTGATCCCAATATCATACAGCGTCACAGCAGCTCCCGATGCCCCTGCTATTTACGACAAAAAGGGAAACCCAAACTGGGCGGAGTGGAATGATAACGGGATACTCAACCTTTACACATTCGGTAGCTCTTTGGTTACCAATATAGAAAAATCCAATTTCCTGACAAGTAATCTGCAGCTTAAATACCGGCCGTTCAGAGGTTTTGTTATGGGCGTAAACCTCGGATATAACTTCGCCTACAACATAACTAATTCATTCACTCCTATCGTTGCGCAGAACCCATATCTTACAACGACGGGTGCAGCTAATTTCAACTCCTCCAATAACAGGGGATGGATCGTAGAACCACAAATGAGTTATCATACGCTATTGGGACAAGGGAATATGGATATGACCTTTGGCGGAACATTTAATAATGTAGCAACGGGCGTGCAGTCCCAAATGGGCGCAGGGTATACGGATGATAATTTGCTGTTTTCTATCAACAATGCCCCGGTGGTAACTGCTGCAGATGTTTCCGCATTATATAAATATGGAGGAGCTTTCGGTGTCATTAAATATAATTTAAAAAGCAGGTATATTATTGATCTGAACGGGCGTAGAGACGGGTCTTCAAGATTTGGACCCGGCAAGCAATTCGGAAATTTTGGTTCAGTTGGAGCAGCATGGATTGTTTCTGAAGAAAACTGGTTCAAAGATGCGCTTCCTTCTTTTATTAATTTTGCGAAGTTTAAAGGTGGTTACGGCATACTGGGCAGCGATGGCGGGGTTGGGGACTATCAATATTTGTCACTATGGTCTTCGACTACATCGTCTTCTTCTACTGCCCATTTGCCTGTTTACGGAGGCATACAACCTTATCAACCCTACAATCCGCCCAATCAAGACTTTCACTGGGCCACTACCAGGAACCTGGATGCTGGTTTGGAAATCGGTCTGTTGCAAAACAATAGGATCTATTTAGAGGTACGGTATTACAGAAACCGGACTTCAGATCAGTTAACGTCCAACCCTGTTCCGGACTTTACCGGATTCAATTCGTTGTACGAAAATCTGCACGCTACCATGCAAAATTCAGGATGGGAATCGACAATAAATGCAAATCTGATTACCAATAAAGATATAAAATGGTCTGCTTATTTTAACATTTCCATTAATACGAATAAGCTTGTTTCTTTCCCCGGATTAGCTAATTCTCCATACGCATCCATTTATGCAATTGGCAGATCCGTAAGCACCCGGTACGTTTTACATTATTTAGGAGTGGATCCTTTGACCGGGCAATATTCATTTGAAGACCATAACCATGATGGGAAGATCGTTTCCAGCGGCGGCTTGACGGATGATTTAAAGAATCTCGATACTTATGTTGCCGAAAATCTGGCGCCAAAGTATTTTGGTGGGTTTGGTACACGATTTTCATATAAAAATGTTGCTGTAAGTTTAAATTTTTCTTACGTAAACCAAATAGGACAGAGTGCTTTTAGCGGGCAATATGGCCAGTTGAGCAAAAATGCACCTGAGAAAGTATTTGAAGATCATTGGCGTTACCCGGGTGATAAAGCAAAATATCCGGCTTTCTCAACGCTCACAAACGCCGGAGCTACTTTTTTTACGCAATCTGACGGAGTATACAGTAAGAATGCCTCTTATATACGATTGAACAATCTTTCCGTTTATTATAGTTTTCCAGTTGGGTTGTTACATAAATTGAGCGTAACAGGCTGCCAGATTTACATGAATGCTCAAAATGTCTTTGTGATTACAAAATACGATGGACTTGATCCTGCAACGCAGAATTTTGGTGGTATGCCGCCCGCCAAGATCATCACAGGAGGAATATCGTTTAAATTTTAAAACTCATTCAATTTATTAATGATGATTGCGATTAAAACAAAATATCTTCATCGACATATCCTGCTGCCCTTCGTTTTTTGGGGGGGAGACCTACGACTTAAGGCACTCTGTCAAAAAGGCGCGCTCTTTTTCCTGGTGACTTGTGTGTTTCCCGCCTGCAAAAAGATTTTGTCTGTACCTCCACCTACTTCACAGATTATTGCAGAACAGGTTTTTTCTTCGGATAAAAGCGTTAATTCCGCAATGGCCGGTGTTTATACAAATTTGATCAGCGGAAATGGACAAGCTGCGGCAACATCGCTTTTTGCCGGAGGGCTTACATCTTTTTTGTGTGGTTTGTCGTCAGATGAATTGGTGATGAGTATGCCGAACAGTCCATATTCAACACTATTTTATAACTATAATGCTAATCACGTTATAGCAGGAGGGGACGCGTCAGGCACTTCTGTGACTGGCATTGTTTCCTTTTCCGATTATATCTGGTCATCTGCATACCTTGCTATTTCCGGGGCCAATTCGGTAATAAATGGTATCGCCGCTTCTCAGTCAGCGGCATTACATGACAGCGTAAAAACTATGATTACGGCAGAGGCCAAAGGAGTAAGGGCCTTCTGCTATTTCAACCTGGTTAATTTATTTGGCAATATCCCACTGTATTTAACCTCAGAACCGGTTTTGGAACAAACAGCAGCACAGGTTCCTTCGCAGGCAGTAATGACGCAAATAATCCAGGATTTAAAAGACGCCCACGATAATCTGCCGGCGACTTATTCTGTTTCACAGGGAAGCAGAATACGATTTAGTAAGTGGGCCGCATCGGCCTTACTGGCGAAAGTATATTTGTATAACAAGGAATACGACGATGCGATCGCGGCAGCAACTGAAGTTATTAATAGTCCTTTATACTCCCTTGAAGGCAATTTGAATAATGTATTTCTTGTAAAAAGTAATGAAGCTATATGGCAATTGCAGCAGAATGTCAATAATACCTCCAGCAGAAATGCTGTTCCGGAGGCAACTCTCTTTTTGCCCAATCCTTTAAATACGGGATTGGAAACCGTGAGTCTTTCTCCGCAACTGCTAAGTGCCTTTGAAACAGGGGACCAGCGTAGAGCAAAGTGGGTGGACAGTACTGTTTTTGTGTATACTACCCCCATAACGGCATATTTCCCTTTTAAATATAAAACCGGATTATATAATGGGGTGGTCGGTGGCGCCGCAACAGAGTATTATATGGTTCTCAGGCTGGCCGAGTTATATCTGATAAGAGCCGAAGCGGAAGTAAATCTGGGCAAAACCGATGTTGCCGTTTCTGATTTGAATATGATCAGAATGCGGGCCGGATTGGCGGCGCTTTCCAGCTCTTTAACCCAAACGGAAACCATTGCAGCGGTAGCACACGAGCGGCAGGTTGAGTTATTTTGCGAATGGGGTAACCGATGGCTTGATTTAATAAGGACAGGGCAGGCGCACGCGATATTATCCGAAATACCATTGAAGCAGCCGTGGGCAGGCGATTATCAGCTCCTATATCCCATTCCGTATTCTGACATAATTTATGATCCCAAACTTGTTCAGAACCCGGGGTACTGACCTTATGTGGTTATTGGAATTCAACATCTCTTTTAAATCAACATTTCAAAATGCAAGGATGATGAAATATTCGACAATTCTAATTATGACGATATTCCTTTTCTCCTGTTCCAAGGACGCGGTGCAGCGGGGCACGGCTTCGCTGACAATTGTCAATGCCGTTGCAGGAGATACGGCTTTGATATTGACTTTAAATAATCCGGATACTGTTATCCTCACCCATGGGCAGCTATTAATTAATCACAATAGCGCACAGCAATTTAATTCTTATTGCGGCGATCAATTGTTCCATCTTCATCAGTTTACCTTAACCACCGCAGTTTCCGTCTATCCGGCGTTATTTAATGTTAGTCTTAATATGCCGCAGGGCAGCATTAACAGTTTGTTCCTGACCGGGACGATGACTTCTCCCGATACCTTATTTGTAAGGGATTCGCTGCCATCGTTTCAAACGTCAGATAGCAGTATGGGAATCAGATTTGTAAATCTCTCTGCGGGGAGTAAGCCTGTCAATATAGATGTTCAGGGTGCAAATGGTGGTAACGAAGTGAACAGTCTTGCATATAAAGAGATTACCGGTTTTAAGAAATATCCGGCAAATTCAGCTATTGGCACAATGGTCTTTGAGATCAGGGATGCCGAAGCCGGTACATTACTGGCGACTTGTTCAGCAGCCGGGATAAATGCCCCCGGAACGAGCGCTGCCAATGTATGGCGCAATCGTAATCATACATTGGTATTCGGTGGACTGCCAGGAAGCAATATCGTGCGCCAGAGCGCCTTTATGGTAAATAATTACTAATTAATATTTTTCTAATGGGGTCTATTCTTAAAACGGAAAATTTGTCTCATAAATATAGCAGTTCGTCATGGGCTATACGTGAGATTAACATTGAGATTAATCACAGTGGTATAATTGGACTGCTAGGTTCAAACGGTGCAGGTAAGTCGACTACGATGAATATAATATGTGGGGTGATTAACCAATCAAGTGGAAATGTATATATTAACGGCATAGATCTGCGAAAAGATCCGGAGCTGGCAAAAAAGGAGATCGGCTTCTTACCTCAGACACCGCCATTGTATAGTGATCTTACTGTTGATGAATACCTGACCTATTCTGCGGAGTTAAGGTTTATGGACAAAAGCACACTTCGTAGTGCCGTAGAAGACGTTAAAGAGCGATGTGGCGTCGCAGCTTTCAGTAATCGCCTGATTAAGAATTTGTCCGGGGGTTATAAGCAGCGTGTGGGCATTGCACAAGCCATTGTGCATAAACCTAAACTGGTTGTGCTTGATGAGCCGACAACAGGCCTGGACCCTAACCAGTTAATTGAAACGAGAAACCTTATTAAGGAGATTGCGGTTGATCATTCCGTGCTCCTCTCTTCCCATATCCTGTCTGAGATTCATTTATTGTGTAAAGATATAATCATGATAGAGGGGGGGAGGGTTATTTTTTCGGATAGTATGGAGGCGTTCAACGGTTACCTACAGCCCAATAACATACTATTGAAACTGGAAAACCCGCCTGCCGAAAGCGAACTTTTAAAAATTGAAGGCGTAGTAAAAGTCGAATTCCTGGCTGATCGGCAGATGCGTGTTTTTTTCGACAAGGAAGAGGGGATTACAGAAAGGCTCGTCGAGGCGAGTGTTCGAAACGGCTGGAAGCTAAAGGAAATAGGTCTTGAAAAAGGTGTGTTGGATGAAACATTCAAACAATTATCGCTTCAAACAAATCGTTGATATGAATGCGGCGGAGAACAGCTCGTCGTCCGACGTTGATGCAATATTTTAAGTATAAAATACGACATTATTTAGCTATTTAAGAACAAAAAATGCGAATAAAAATAATATTTAAAATCACGAAAAACGAATTACGCAACCTTTTTTATTCTCCTGTCGCCTGGTTTTTGACTATAGCGTTTATGGTTCAATGCGCCGTTTTTTTTATGAAACAATTTGCTCCTTTGGCCAAATGGCAAGAGCTATTATTACATAAAAACGCCCAGTTTGCAGATTTCGGCGCCTCTCTGACCAGGAATGTTTTTTTAAACGCTGACGGCATTTTTAACAATGTCATGCAAAATCTTTATTTATTCATTCCTCTGTTAACAATGGGTTTGATGAGTAGGGAAATAAATAGCGGCAGCATTAAATTACTATATTCTTCACCGGTTAATGTTCGTCAAATTGTTTTTGGCAAGTTCCTGGCAATGATGATTTACAATCTCTTACTTTTAATGATTGTCGGTGTATTTATCATTACAGGTTTTGTAACCATTCAGCACGTTGATTTTGGGATCCTGTTGTCTGCCGCGCTTGGTTTTTATTTGTTGGTATGCGCTTACACGGCTATCGGCTTATTCATGTCGAGCTTATCGACTTATCAGATAGTCTCTGCTATAGGAAGTTTTATTATCATTTTTATATTGTCAAGAATAGGTGGTCTTTGGCAGAAATATGACTTTGTCAGAGATCTTACCTATTTCCTTTCTATGTCAGGGAGAACGATAAAAATGCTTAATGGCCTGATCACAACCAAAGACGTTTTTTATTTTTTGGTTGTAGTGTATATGTTTGTCGGATTTACACTTGTAAAACTGCAAAATGACAGGAGCGCTAAATCCTGGTATATAAAGGCGTCCAGGTATATTGTTGTCTTTGTCGTAGCATTAACCCTGGGGTATATTAGCGACAGACCTTTTCTTACCGGCTATTGGGATACGTCTGCTCAAAATGTTAATACGCTGCATCCGAACATACAACGGCTTGTAAAAGAACTTGGAGACGACGAGCCATTGGAAGTTACAGTATATACTAATTTACTGGGTAAAGGATTGCGTAATGGACTCCCTCAAAATCGGAATAACTATTTATCGTCTCTATGGGATCGGTATTTACGATTCAGGCCGGGTATCAAATTTGATTATGTATATTATTATGACCGAAAACCGGGCGACAGTAGCTTATTCAGACAATATCCGGGGAAGAGCTTAAAAGAGATAGCAGCACAGATGGCGGATGGATATGACACACCGTTTTCAATGTATGAGGCCCCTGAGCAGATACATAAGACAGCCGATTTGGGGTTCGAAACCGATCGTGTCATACTGCGATTGAAATACAAAGGGAAAATTATTTTCTTAAGAACATTTGATGATGCGGGATTCTGGCCTAATGACCAACAGATCGCAGCCGCTTTACAGCGATTGTTGAAAGCAGACTTACCGGGTGTGGCGTATATAACGGGCGATTTGGAGCGTAGTATTTATAAAACTGGTGAACGGGAATATTCGATGTATACTGTCAATAAGACTCTCCGTTCCTCATTGGTTAATCAGGGATTTAATTGTGATACGGTTTTGTTGGATCAACAAAACATTTCTCCCAATGCCGCGATATTGGTATTGGCAGATCCTAAAACAGCGTTAAGCAATATAGCTTTAGAGAAAATAAAGGCATATATCCATAACGGCGGGAATATGTTTATACTTGGTGAACCAAACAAACAAGAGCTTTTAAATCCGCTGCTGGAAGGACTGGGCGTTCGGCTGATGCCTGGCACATTGGTTCAGCCAACCCGTAACGATATGCCACAGATGATTAGACCATATTTATGTGAGACTGCAATATATCTGGCGGATGAACCCGCGCTAAGGGGGTTAAGAGTCTATCCGAAGGAGAAAAATGCCAGTAAAAGTGTAAAGATATTGACACCGGGAGCTGTTGGGATTGCATACACATCTGATAGTGGATTTACAATAAACCCGTTACTGGCGACCGTGCCGGGACAGGCCTTTAATAAAGCCGGACTTGTTGTCGCCGACTCGGCTAACCCGGTGTTTACTCCGTCTGAAGGAGATACAAGGCAAATGTCCTACCCCGTCGTTGTACAACTAACCAGAAAGGTAAATAATAAGGAGCAAAGGATTGTAGTATGCGGGGATGCCGATTTTATGAGTAACCTTCGCCAGGGAGGGAATTTTTTGGGAACAGCAATGTATAGCTGGTTGGATAATAACTTATATCCGATTTATACTCCATACAGCGCGCCCCTGGATACGCTGTTACGTGTCTCTCTCTCAACCGCGACTATTCTGCAGATTATGTATATATGGATTTTACCTGCGATCGTTTTATTGCTAGGGACAGTACTATTGATTCGCCGCGCGAGGCAATAGGAAAGCTATAAGTGGTTAAATAATATTGGCAGTGACACAGCAAAATGGTATAAATAATGCATTTACTGACAGACGCACAGACCATCAATGATCTGAATATTTTCGGAAAGCGGGGCGGTGCCGGGATTTTTGAACTTTATAACTGCACCCGAACAAGAGGGGGAGAATTGATTTTGAAGGAATTGTTTAAGAACCCGCTTTCGAACAGGAAGGAAATTTGCCGTCGCTCCTCCCTTATAAGGGTTTTCGCTTTAAATCAGATTGCTTTTCCGTTTAGCGCAGCGATGTTGGATTCGGTAGAAAAATATGTTGGAATAGAAAATGATTTTTCAAAAAAAATAGCTGGCGTTTCTCCGCTCGGAGAAAAGGAAATTCAAAATGGGGTAATGGCGGTAATAGAGGTAATGAAAACCGCCAGGGAATTTATAGATGGATTGTCATCTCAGGAATTTGCCGCCTCTTTTGAAGAAAGGAATGATATGGATCGGTTGCTCGCAGATCCGGCATTTGAACCCATTTTTAAGGAGGCGCTCAAGAGCAGGCTTTCCTATGCCGCCGTGACCGCTTATGATAACCTTATCAGGTTGAGGGAATTCAACAAGATAAAATCGTTATTAAAACATATCTATTATCTGGACGTGTATTTATCGGCAGCGAAATTGGCTACCGAAAGGAAATTTATTTTCCCCAATGTTCTGGACGACGAACTAACAATGCTTGATATTGAAGGAGTCTACCATCCGGAATTAAAAGAGCCGGTTGAAAACAACCTGGTGATGGACAGGAATAGTAATGTTTTATTTCTTACAGGTGCAAATATGGCAGGTAAGTCAACTTTTCTGCGTTCAGTTTGCACAGCTGTTTATATTGCCCACATGGGTTTTCCGGTGGCGGCAAAATCGATGAATTTCTCTGTAATGGATGGTATTTATACAACGATCAATCTTCCTGATGATCTGGGGACTGGCGCCAGCCACTTTTATAACGAAGTATTGCGACTAAAGAAAGTAGCTGTTGAGCTTGCCGCCAATAAATCATTGTTTGTTGTTTTTGACGAATTGTTCAGGGGGACGAATGTGAAAGATGCTAACGATTCGACCGTCGCTGTCGCCCGGTTATTTGCACAAAATAACAATAGTATATTTATTATTTCTTCACATATAGCTGAAGCGGGGGAATTATTGCAAGGAGAATCGGGAGTCTCGTTTAAATATTTGCCCACCCGTATGAATGGACATTTGCCGCAATATTCATACAAATTGGAAGATGGCATTACCGCCGACCGGCATGGGATGATTATTATTCGCAACGAAGGAATATTGGAGATACTTCGTGACGGAAAAAAATGATAGTTGGACGGCGATATTTGATTTGGACGGCGATATTTGATTTTAACCAGTTAAAAAAAGAACGGATGAGCTTTGATATTGACAAGCAAACGCTGGAAGACTTGAACCTGGAAGGTAAATTTCGATACGGTTCGGCTTACAGCCTGTTCAATAAAGTTAAAACGAGAGGTGGGGAGAGTTTATTACATCAGATGTTCTATCACCCGCTTGATGATGCGGACGTCATAAATCACCGCACTAAGATATTTTCGTTTTTTCAGAAGGAAGGTATTGTTTTTCCATTCGATGCTGAGCAGGTCCATTTTATGCGTGATTATCTCGAAGGCGAAGCGAGAAGAAGTTTTATTCTTTCATTTTCGGATATAGGGATTAAGAGAGCGCTTTCGATATTGATTCGGGATGGTCAATATAAGAATATTGTCCAGGGATTGCAGGCGACGATAGTGACATTGCACAGATGTTTGGTACTTGTTTCGAATTGCCGTTCAGAAAATCCCTTTGCAGAAAGGATGAAGGAAATTATGAAACTTTTATCCGACAGGAGACTCGAATCTTTGGTTAATACGGATATCTACAAGGGGCTGTCCATTAAAAATATTGCATACTATGATCATTTGATACGAAGACAGCTAAATAGACAAATAAAAGATGTTCTTTCTTTTATTTATGAGTTTGATGTATATATAGCCGTGAGCAATGTAGCGGATGCTAATGGTTTTGCATATGCTCAAGCGCTTCCGGGAGAAGCGAACCTATTGTCATGCAGTGATCTTAAGCACCCATGTATTAAAGGTGCCGTTGGAAATGATATCCTTTTAAATAAAGATAATAACATTTTGTTTCTAACCGGGGCCAATATGGCGGGGAAAAGTACGCTGATGAAATCAATCGGCATTGGTTTGTATTTGGCACATATCGGGTTTCCGGTGGCAGCCAAAAAGATGGAATTTTCTATCAGAGAAGGACTCTTTTCTTCGATTAATGTAGCAGATAATATCGATTTAGGATATAGCCATTTTTACGCAGAGGTCATAAGAGTGAAACATTCTGCTGAGAAGGTTGCAAGTGGCAAGCGTCTTTTTTTGATGTTTGATGAGTTATTTAAAGGGACCAACGTAAAAGACGCATTTGAAGGAACTTTAACTATAATTAAAGCTTTCGCGGAATATCATAATTGTTTATTTGTTGTCTCCACTCATATTATAGAAGTGGGGGAAGCGCTAAATAAGATATCGAATATTCAATTTGGTTATATGCCCACAATTATGAATGCCAACACGCCTGTCTATACTTACCGCCTTGCTGATGGAATAACCGGGGACAGACAGGGAATGCTTATTATCCAAAACGAAGGAATATTTGATTTATTGGACAGAAAGAAAAGCTTACAAAAGAGTATAAAACTTTAAATATAAAAGAAAATGAAAGAAATGAAAAAGATTTTGATGTTTTTTGTCGTATTGCTGATTGCGGTTGTTTCCCATGCACAAAACCAACAGATCAAAGACGGGTCTATGAAAACAGCCAAAGCGCTGCAAAAGGCATTGAAGTTAAACGATGCCCAAACGGCCAGGGTGGCGGCCATATACGAGCAGAAATACGAGGCGAAACTAAAAGACAAGCAGACACAGGCTAAGGTGAAGAATTGGGCTGATACACACAACATGAAAGCTATTTACGACTATATGTTGAAGGAAATCGATGCAAATGAGGCAATGATTAATCCGGTACTCACAGTAGAGCAAAAGAAGACTTACATGACCATGCAGGATAAGGCACGTCAGGCAATACAACAAAAGAGGGCGAGTTTAAAATAGAAGGATCAACCATTAATCAGTTTAAGTGCGCCCTCGGTATAGCGCTCACCTTTAACCGGATAACGGTCAACCAGGTCCTTAATAGCGGATAAGTCCGTGGCGGACAGCTTTACGTCTATAGCGGCAGCGTTTTCTTCCAGGTATTTTCTTTTTTTGGTGCCGGGTATCGGTATGATATCGTCCCCCTGTGCCAGTACCCATGCCAATGCCAGCTGCGCAGCTGTACAATTCTTAGCTTTTGCCAAGGCCGCAAATTCGCCGGCAAGCGTTTGGTTATTACCCAGGTTATCGCCGTTAAACCGAGGCAATGTTTTACGGAAATCATTGTCAGGCAGCTCATTCACATTAACCGTATTGGTGATCAGCCCCCGGGACAATGGAGAATAGGGAATCAGCGAAATCCCTAATTCACGGCAGGTATCCAATATATCTCCTTCCACATACCTGGTGAGCAGCGAATACTCGCTTTGCAGAGCAGCAATAGGATGAACAGCAAAGGCTTTGCGAATGTTGGCGGCCGAAGCCTCGCTTAGACCGAGGTAACGAACTTTTCCTTCTTTGACCAGTTCGGCCATGGCGCCAACCGTCTCCTCTATGGGGATATTCGGATCAACCCGATGGGCATAGTAAAGGTCGATCGTATCAATGCCCAAACGTTGTAAGCTGCCTTCCACTGCCTTTTTTATCCATGCAGGGGAGCCGTCAAAGTAAGTGTCAGGAGACGCGCTTGATCCGATCTTACCGTTGTTAAACCGAAAACCGAATTTGGTAGCGATAAAGACTTTATCGCGGTTGGGCGCCAGCACCCTGGATGTGAGTTTTTCATTTTCCCCATTGCCGTACATATCGGATGTATCCCAGAAGTTGATGCCCAGCTCTAAGGCTTTATGGAGGGTAGCCACACTTTCCGCATCGTCTTTAGCACCGTAAAAAGCGCTCATGCCCATACATCCCAGGCCCAGGGCGGATAACTGTTCGTTTGTCTTTCCCAGATTTCTGAATTTCATAACATTATTAATTTTCAGACAAAGTTAGAAAGATAGGGTGGGGGCATAATTCTAATATTCAAACAGATGCTTATAAATATCAAACAGTGCGGCTGCGCGCCATTCCGGGTGTGGTCCCGGTGTGCTTTTTAAAGAAACTGGCAAAGTAAGCGGGTTCCTCGAAACCCAGGCCATACGCAATCGCTGAAATGTTCCAATCGGTATAAAGAAGCAATGCTTGCGCTTCTCGTATGATCCGTGCTGTAATATGCTCAGAAGTCGTTTTTCCGGTTATCTGCTTTACAGAGCGATTGAGATGATTGGTATGAACGGACATAGTGTGCGCATAATCATTGGCCGATCTCAGGCTCAGATTATGCTCCGGGCTATCTATAGGAAACTGCCTCTCCAACAATTCAAGAAACAGGGCAGTAGTACGTGCGGCAGCATTGGCATGTTTTTCAAATTGGTCCGCAGGCTGCATTTTGATGGCCTCATGTATGATTACATGCAGATAATTACGGAGGAGGTCGTATTTGTGGGCGTAGTCGGAATCCATTTCGGCCATCATCTTTTTAAAGATAGCCGCAATATCGTTCTCCTGTTCAGGCGTAACAAAAAAGACATGATCGCTGCCAACCTTAAACAGGGGGGAATCCTGCAAAGATCCTTTTTGTTCATTCGAAATGAATGCCTCCGTAAACAGGCAAAACCAGCCTTCCTGTAACTCTGATTCCGGCTCCCAGGAATAAGGGATCACGGGATTGGAAAAGAGGATGGCTGGCCGGTCAATATGGATCCATTTGTCTGCATAGTGCATTTTCCCGGTACCCAGGATGAGGGATACCTTATAAAAATCACGCCTGCTGTAAGGGGTTCTCTGGTAACAGGCGCTGCGGAGGAACACATTAAAATGCCCAACCCCTGTGTTGTTAACGGGCAACATCTTCGGGTTGGCATATGGCACCCGTTCATAATACTGTTGCAGGGTTTCGCTGTTTGCCATGGTAGTGAGTTATAAAATTCAAACAAAGATAGCAATAATCGAGTGGGAAGACAGGTAACTGCGGAAATGATCAGCGGTTTTATTCCTGATAGCGCAAACCAATTTACTCATCTCGAATACCCTGCTGCTGATCCGGAAATATCTTTGAAGCTAATATCAACTTAGCTATGCCGGAGAATGAGCAATCGACATGGAGACGTTTTCAGCAAGGCGACAGGCAGAGCTTGGAAGCTATCTACCATCAGCATTATGCGGCGCTGATCAACTATACACGGCGGTTTACCAGCGACCTGCTGCTGATCGAAGAATGTATACAGGACCTCTTCGTCAAGCTCTGGATCAACCGGCTGAACCTGAAAACCCCGCCTTCCGTCCGGAACTACCTCCTGAAATCGATTCGCCATATTCTTTATAACCGGTTCAGCTCATCCGGCCGGCTAACCTTCATCGGCGCCGGAGAGGACAGGATGCCTTTCGAGCTGGGCCTGCATATAACCGGGGGCAGTCAGCGGTACGACGACGATGAGGTTTCCGATCGGGTTGCATACCTCCTCCGGCAACTGACTCCCCGTCAGCGGGAAGCCATCTACCTTATCTTTTTCGAGGACATGTCTTATGAAGAGGCTGCCTCCTTACTGGGTATCAGCACCAAATCCATGTACAAGCTGGTCTACCGGTCCATAGATCAGCTGAAGAAACATGCAGGCCCTTCCCTGGGTCCCGCGCTTTTATATCTGCTGTACCTATCGGCAGGTCCCGCTAATTAAATTTTTTTTCCCCCTTGGGGTAAAATACTGCCCGACGACTGTATTAATCATGGAACTAAATCAATATGAAGCGCGATTATCGTTTTTATACTGTTTTTGATTTTGTCACGGATCCTGATTTCCGGAATTGGGTATGCAGCAAAGGAGACGATCCTCTTGTGAATGCCTACTGGGAAGAGGTGAAACGCCTGAACCCTTCCGGAAAAACAGCTATGCAGGACGCACAGCTGCTGATCAGAAGACTGCGGCATATCGAAAGTTTCGATCATGAAAGCCGGCGCGCCGGTTTATGGAAGAAGATCGATCAGCAGCTGACAATGGAGCCGACGGCGAAACCTGCTACAGTAGCGCCGTCGTCAGCAGTAACGTCATCGTCAGCAGTAACGCAATCGTCAGCAGTAACGCAATCGTCAGCAAGAACGCCCGTCCCCCGCCTGTATGGCAGGACCGGCTGGCTCGCGGCAGCAGTGGTCACCGCCCTTTTACTGGGAAGTTTCGCCCTTATTGCCTATTGGCATTCTTCTCCGCCCCGGGAAAAAATAGCCGTTCCCGTCGCTGCCAGGAGGGTGCAGGCCCTGCCGCTGCCCGACGGTTCCCGGGTCACTTTGTTTGCCGGTTCGACGCTGAGTTATGATGTCCCGGTCAAAGCTGTCCTTTCCCGTACGCTTCCTTCCCGTGAAGTATGGCTCAAAGGCAGCGCTTCTTTTAATATCCAACATTCGAATAACGTCTCCCCTGATGGAGAGCCGGCCCGGCGTTTTATTGTCCACCTGGATAACGGCACGGATATAGAGGTGCTGGGTACGGAATTTTCCGTCAGCGACCGGGGAGAAAAGGTATTGGTTACGCTCACTTCCGGAAAAGTTCGTGTTACTACCGGAATTGGTCAGCCACGGATGCTGAGACCAGGGGAAACGCTGGAGATAGAAAAACAAGGTCCCGGCCTTGCGGTAAAATCCCGTGCCCGTCCGCTTACTACGCTGCAGGGAAACCAAACGGTGTTATTGCTGGATAACACGCCTGTAGCAGCCATCCTGGCGGTAATGGAGGATACCTATGGCCGGAAAATGAAAGTGTTAACTGCGAAAGACCTGTCCGGGAAATTCAGCGGCTCGATACCCCTGAACAATGAGGACGAGGCCATTGCCGCCCTCAGCAGCGTCCTGGACATTCTTGTCACCAGGGACGACGGGCAGTGGTCATTTATTGATAAACCTGATTGATCAACTATAGTGAGAACAACCCTTAGGATAGGCATGCTTCCCATGCTGTTATGCATGCTTTTGTGTGTGGCTTCGCAGGGACAGCCTCCCCGCCAGCCGGCTAAAAAGCTGGATATGCCGCTGGAAGACGCGCTGACGTTCGTCTCCGTACGTACTGGCGTCCGGTTCATTTATTCGAAGGATCTCGTCCGGTCGACAAGACTGCTGATCGATACCGCCGGGATAATGAAGATGCCGGTGGAACAGCTGCTTCAAAGGATATTGCCTGCCCTGGGGCTTTCTTATAAACAGGTGGGCGATAAATATTATTCCATCGTCCCTGCCACGATCCCAAAGGCCGCCCTTTCCCCAGTGCAGCCTGCCCTTCCCCCCGCACAATCCGCTCAATCCTCTGTGATCACGGGAACGGTTACCGAACGAAAAACAGGCAAACCCATCCCGATGGTAAGCGTGACGCTCTCCCCGGTAGCAGGAACGACGGTTACCGATGAAAACGGAGAATATGTCTTTAGAAATGTGCCTTCTCTCACTGTTACGATTTCCGTGGAGGCCATTAACATGACTGCCGGGTCCAGGCAAGTGTCGATCGACCACCCCGGACTGTATACCCAGTCTTTTCAGCTGGAGGAGAATGTACTCAGCCTGAAGGAGGTCCAGGTCGTCGCCCGGGAAGAAGAGAACGGGGGAGCCGCTTCCGTCATCTCCCGCTCCGCTATTGCTCACCTGCAGGCTGCCAGCCTTGCGGATGTAATGCAGCTGCTTCCCGGAGAGCTGGCTTCCAATCCCGACCTCTCGAAAGTAAACAAGTTCACCATCCGGCAGGTAGACCCCGACAACATGGGAAGCCTGGGTACGGCTGTGCTGATCAATGGCATCCCGCTTTCCAATAATGCCAACCTCCAGGCTCCCAATACCGCCAGGAGCGGAGCGAACGCTTCTTTTGCCAACACCATCGGCGCCGGAACAGACTTACGTTCCATAACGGCGGACAATATCGAGTCCGTCGAGGTGATCCGCGGTGTTCCCTCCGTGGAATATGGAGATCTCACATCGGGCGCCATCCTGGTAAAGACCCGGGCCGGACAGACGCCGCTGGAGATAAGGGCCCGTGTCAATCCCCGCCTCAACCAGGCCTGGATAGGAAAAGGATTGTTATTGAAAAATAACGGCGGCGCCCTGAATCTCGACTTCGATTATAGCCGCGCCTATGGCGATCAGCGTTATGAGGCGGGCGGTTATACCCGCGTCACCGCCAACGCCCTGTACTCCCGGCAGTTCTTCCGGAAAAAAAAGCTAAACACGACGACGGGGTTCACGTACAGCACCAACCTGGATGAAACCAAACAGGATCCCGACGACCAGGCCCAAAAGCTTGCCCTGCGCGCGCAGGAACATAATTTCCGCTGGAATACCACCGGTAAATGGAACCTGCAATCCGCTCTATCCCGGCAGCTGAATTATACTTTATCGGTCAATTATTCCATTCAAAAGGGATTTCAGCAGCAGCAGACCGGTGGAGTGACCGCCCCGCTTATCACAGCCAGAAAGGATACCACGATGGTCGCACAATACCTTCCGACGGAATA
>JAATFV010000065.1 GCA_015655015.1 Chitinophagales bacterium
AAATACTGATGCTCTTCCAGCAGATCATTCAATTCATAGAAAGCCTTTAAAGCCGATTTATAATCGTTGATCGTAATAAAATACTGGGCCTGGAACAACAAGTGGATCTTCTGCGTTTCAAAGGTCTCGATCACCGGGCTGGAGACCAGGCCGATCTCGCTGACCACCAGGTCGTTCAATTCTCTTTTATGATCCGCCGTCCGCACATTGCCCTTATAGACCAGCCGGTGGCGCAATAGCTCATAGAGGGAAGTATGCTGATGATTGGTGCGGGCATACCGCAGGAGCTCCTGGATCTTCATTTGTTTCTGTATCAGCTGCACCTCCGTGATAGCATGGAAATTCAGGTTCGACAGGTAATATAATTCCAGCCGGGTAGCCCATAATTGTACGATATGCTGCTCATATTCCTCCGCATGCGCCTGTATCTTTCCCAGCTGCTGAAATCCTTCCTCGTACAATGACTTTTCAAAAAGGATATTCACTTTCAAAAGACCGGTGATCAGCGACGTGTTTTTATCCTGCTCCATCCTCAATCGCAGCAGGCAATCGGTCAACACTTTATATAAGTGTTTCACCGTGGTCTCATAAGATGCTTTCGGACGCGCTTTTAAAAAAGCGCTTTTTAATACGTCGGCCTTATCCGCCTTTTCAATGATCCTGAACAGTTGTAAATAGTCTTTGGGCCCCTTTTGTAAGGCGCTATGTAATTTGAAATAACGCTTTTCCGTCCTGGAAAGAGAATTGACCAGTAATACCAGCGTAGATGTTTTTGCCATTTTTTAATGGTGGGATTGTCTGTTTATTACCTATTTTAGAGCCGAAAGTAGGAAAAAATTAAACAGCAGGGATGTTTTTAGGATTGTCTATTTTGTCCAATTTCTGGTATCAATATGTTTTCATCAACAACTAGTTTTGAATGAGAAAAAAGAAAACGATAACAGCCATTATGAAGCCATCCATCTTAGTCATCGGCAGCTCAAATACAGACATGGTCATCAAAGCAGACCATCTGCCCGCACCCGGAGAGACCATTTTGGGAGGCGAATTTTTTATGAACCCCGGCGGAAAAGGAGCCAATCAGGCCGTCGCCGCCGCCCGTCTCGGGGGCCGCGTCGGATTCATCGGCAAGACAGGCAATGACATCTTCGGAAGACAGTCCGTACAATTATTCGAGGAAGAGGGGATCAATACGGCCCATATCATATCCGACCCCAAACATCCTTCCGGTGTTGCCCTGATCACCGTAGACGCCCATGCGGAGAACTGCATCGTCGTCGCTTCCGGCGCCAATGCCACCCTGAATGCCAGCGACCTTCAAAAGGCCGGGGAGTCCATCCGGCAGTCCGCCATTATCTTAATGCAGCTGGAAACTCCGGTGCCAGCCCTGGAATTTGTCCTCGGCGTGGTGGCGGGTACCCCGACCAGGCTGGTCCTGAACCCGGCGCCGGTTTGCACCCTGCCCGATGAGCTTCTCAGTAAAATAGCCATCATCACTCCCAATAAGAAAGAAGCAGAAATGCTCACGGGCATTCCTATAACGGACGAAACCTCCGCAGAATCGGCCGCAAGGGCTCTGGCCGGGAAAGGCGTGGGAACAGTGATCATTACACTCGGTTCAAAAGGGGCTATGTTATTGCACGATGAAACCTGCACCATGATCATGGCGCCGCCCGTAAAAGCGATGGATACCACAGCGGCCGGCGATGTGTTCAACGGCGCCCTGGTAGTAGCGCTGTCGGAAGGAAAGGACATCAGGGAGGCAGTGGAGTTTGCCTGCAGCGCCGCAGCTATTTCCGTCACCCGCCTGGGCGCACAGTCCTCAGCACCCTTCCGGAACGAAGTGGATGCCTTTATCCGGCAAAACGCCTTGATCAAAGATTAAGATCGGGCTCTGCCTGATCAATGAGTAAGACCAGGCTCTGCCTGATCAATGAGTAAGATCAGGCTCTGATTAAAAAACAAACGACAAAGCTGCATATGAAATCGATTTATCCAAACTACTGTAAGACGGTCTACGCCACTCTCTGGCTCTTAGGCCTGCTCTGCCTCCACCCTCATGACCTGCTTGCCAAAAGACAAGACAGACGCCCGGCCAATCCGCCGCCCGTCGAGATCACCGGCAAGGTGACAGATGAAAAGACCGGCGAACCCCTGTCCGGGGTCAGCATCATCGTCTCCGGCAGCTCCAAAGGGACCAATACCGATAAAAATGGCGTCTTTCATATAAAGACAGAGCAGGAGAACGCTGTTTTAAAAATAAGCTATACAGGTTATCTGTCCCAGGACATCCCGCTGAACGGGAGAAGAGAGCTCTTCATAAAACTGGTCGTCGACGTAGCCAAGCTGAATGACGTAGTGGTCGTCGGTTATGGCGCCCAGAAAAAGAACAATGTAATAGGTTCCGTATCCGCCGTACAGGGAGAAGAGCTGGTAAAGAGCAATGCACCCAGCCTGAGCAATTCACTGGGAGGGCGTATCCCCGGCATCATCGCCATCCAACGCAGCGCCGAACCGGGAGATGACGATGCCGAACTCCTGATAAGAGGACGGTCCACCCTGAACGACAACGGCCCGCTCATTATGGTGGATGGTATCCAGCGCGATTTCTCCCAGATCGATCCCAACGAGATAGCTTCCGTCAGCGTTTTAAAAGACGCTTCCGCTACTGCCATCTATGGAACAAGAGGCGCCAATGGGGTCATCCTGGTAACGACCAAAAGAGGTGTCACCGGTAAACCCACCTTTACTTATAACGGTTATGCCGGTTACCAGAATGTAGTCAAGATCCCGCCTTATCTCAACGCCTATGATTTTGCCCGGTCCTACAACCAGGCTATGCTGAACGACAACCCCTCCCTGACACGCGATGACCTGCTCTATTCCGACGACGACCTCCAGAAATACAAAGATCATTCCGATCCCTACGGTCACCCCGATATCAACTGGTACAAACAGATCATCCAGCCCAACGCCATCCAGCAACGGCACTCTCTATCCATGACGGGCGGATCGGACCGGTTTAAATATTTCTTATTATTCGGTTACCTGCAGCAGCAGGGCGTCTACCGCAGCGATAATCTGAAAAAGTACAATTTCCGGATCAACCTGGACGCAGACCTCACCAGGACCACTTCGCTGTCCCTGGGCGTCGCCAGCGACATGCAGCACCGCAGAAGGCCCGGGGTAGGTAATGTCAAGGATGACGGCGGCATCTTCAGCGTGGTGACCTACCTGCCCCCCAATGCCTTCCCCATTAAAAATCAGGACGGCACGTGGGCTTCCCTCTGGGGTGACAACCCGGTAGCAGATCTTAGTGTGGCAGGGTCGAGGGATGACTATCCCGTTAACCTGCAAACCTCCGTCACCGCCAATCAAAAGCTTGATTTCATCACCAAAGGACTTTCCTTCAAGCTGGTCTATGGCTATGATTTCGGTTATTATAATTACAATGACTGGTACACCCCCTATCTGTCTTACCTCGATGGCTCGGAACTGGGCGGAGGTTTGCTGCCTTCCCTCTATGAAGGGTATTCGAAATACAATAACAGCACCTTCGAAGCGCATTTGAATTATAACCGCTCATTCGGCCGGCATGAGGTCAGCGGCCTGTTGCTCTATACCCAGTCCGCCAATTATTCCAGCAATATCGACGCCTCCCGGACCGATTTCGCTTCCGCAGCCGTACCCCGCTTATTCGCAGGTCCCCGGACCAACCTGGACAATAACGGCGGCGCTGCCGAAACAGGCAGGGAAGGAGTGGTGGGAAGATTCACCTACGCCTATGACAAAAGATATCTGCTGGAAGCCAGCTTCGGGTACAACGGTTCCGAAAACTTTCCTCCCGGCCATCGTTATGGTTTCTTCCCCGCCCTGGCCCTGGGATGGAATCTCCGGAACGAAGCCTTCCTGAAAGACTATAACTTCATCAGCAATCTGAAACTTCGGGGCTCTTATGGTGAAGTAGGCAACGATAAGGTCGGTTACGGCAGCTTCCTCTACCGGCAGCCGGTCTACTTCGGTGACAACTACGTTTTCGGGGGAGCCGCTCCCGTCCCTGTTCAGACCCTTTATCCGGGATCCCTGGCCAATCCCGTGGTCACCTGGGAAAGAGCCAAAAAGACCAACCTTGGAGTAGATGCCGACTTTGACAACTACCGCTACGGCTTCAACATCGACGTCTTCTCCGAAAAGAGAAATAATATCCTGGCCAACCGCAATAAATCCGTTCCCCAAACTTTCGGGGCCACCTTACCTGTAGAAAACATCGGGAAAGTCTCCAACCACGGTTTCGATGCGCAATTCCGGTATAAGGATAAGATCGGCGCCTTCAACTATTCCGCCACCTTCAACTATACCTACGCCAGGAACAGGATCGACTTCATCGACGAAGCCGCCAATATCCCTTCATATCAGCAACGGACAGGGCATCCCATCGGGCAGTTCTTCGGGTATATCAGCGAAGGATTATACCAGGACCAGCAGGAAATTGACAACCATCCCAAAATCCCCGGCGTAGAGCCTAAACTGGGACAGATAAAGTACAAGGATGTTAATAAGGACGGTGTGATCGACGCATTGGACATCACCTCGATCGGCAAGTCAGAAACGCCTCAAAATATCTATGGTCTCAACCTGTCCGCCGAGTTTAAGGGCTTTGATCTCAGCATGCTGTGGCAGGGAGCTTCAGGGTACAATGTCATGAGGAACGGAGAATCTTTCACCGGGTTCACCTATGGCGGCTCCGCGCTGACCTATGTCCTTAACAACTGGACCCCCGACAACCCCAAAGCGACTTTCCCGAGACTGTCCCTGGAAGACTATAGCTACAAACAGGATCCGTCGAGCTTCTGGTTGCACAATGCCGGTTATCTCCGCTTAAAGAATATCGAGCTGGGTTATACCTTTCCGAAAAAGATCTTCCGCAATACCTCTATTTCCAAACTCCGGATCTATGTAGCGGCTACGAACGCGCTTACCTTCTCCAAAGAAAAGGACTTCGATCCCGAGTCCGCCTCCGGTTATCCTTACTATTACCCGATAACCCGACTGACAAGTGTTGGTATTAATTTTTCCTTTTAATGCCTAAAAAAAAGAGTATGAACCCGATAAAAATATTTTTATATATCGGAACAGCCACCCTGTTAGGCTCCTGCGAAAAGAATGTGCTGAACAAGCAGCCCCTGGGCCAGATAGATAACGACATCGTGTTTAAAGATGTCAACCTCGCCACTCTCTATGTCAACAACATGTACCTGGGCTTGCCCGGCGGACTCAGCAGGGGCCTGGATTGCGCTACGGAGATCGGCGAAGACGGTCACAACTGGGCGCCGGCCACCAGCTGGAATACAGGAGATATCAGCCCTTCCAATGCACCTTTCTCCGATGAATGGG
Source organism: Chitinophagales bacterium (assembly GCA_015655015.1). GTDB lineage: Bacteria > Bacteroidota > Bacteroidia > Chitinophagales > Chitinophagaceae > Puia. The sequence goes on from JAATFV010000065.1 coordinate 5,395, forward strand.
GCTCGATGTATACCCAGATCCGGAATGCCAACCTGGTCCTTCAGAATGCCCCCGGCCTGACAGGAGACCCTTCCGCCATCGATCAGCTGAAAGGACAAAGTTTTTTCCTGAGAGCTTATTTCTATACGGAGCTGGTCAACCTCTTCGGCGGCGTACCCATCATAACCAAAGCCCAAACCTTGCAGGACAGTCTGATGGTCTCCCGCAACACCTACCAGGAATGTGTGGACTTTATCCTTTCCGATCTCGACAGCGCATCGGCCCTCCTGCCGGCCGAATGGGATGCCGCGAATATAGGAAGAGCAACAAAGGGCGCTGCCCTGGCCCTGAAATCCCGCTTATTATTATTCGCCGCCAGTCCTTTAAATAATCCTTCCAATGATATGTCCAAATGGCAGGCGGCGGCAGACGCCGCGAAGGCTGTCATAGATCTGGGCCAATACAGTCTTTATCCCGATTATTACAATCTTTTTCATGTGGACAATAACCAGGAAGTCATCTTTGATATCCAGTATGCCTATCCTACCCGGGTGGAAAACATCACCTACCGCACCAACCCGGCAGGTATGAACGGCGCATATGGCATGTCCAGGCCCACGGAAGACTTTGTGGAAAGATATGAAATGAGCAATGGGAAGAAGATCACCGATGCCGGTTCCGGTTACTCGCCGCAGGACCCCTATACGGACAGGGATCCCCGATTTTATGGTACAGTTCTGTATAACGGAGATTCCTGGCGGGGGCAAACCCTCGAAATGTTCACCGATGGGGCCAATGGACCGGGGATCTATGACCAGTACGGCTCAGGCGCTTATATGACCGGATACTACAATAAAAAATTCATTACGGAAAACACCATCCTGGATTATACGCTGGACAAGAGCAACGACAACTGGATACTGATCCGGTATGCCGAAGTACTGCTCAACTATGCCGAAGCGGAACTGCATCTCGGCAATGAACCGGAAGCCAAAATATACCTGGATATGATCCGCACCCGGGCCGGCATGCCGGCGATCCCGGCTGCAGAGACCGGTACAGTCTTAATGGACCGTTTCATGAATGAGCGTACTATAGAGCTGGCCTTTGAAGAGCTGCATTTCTTCGACGTACGCCGCTGGAAGACAGCCCCGGCATTGGTAGGAGCCGATACGCATAAGATGATGATCACGAGGAACCCGGATGACAGCTTCACCTACCAGGTGAACGTGATGAGCTCGCGCGCCTGGCTCGATTCCTATTACCATCTGCCGATCCCGCAGGATGAGATCAATAAAAATCCTAACCTGGTCCAAAATGATGGCTATTAACATACTCTTCCTGCTTTTAGGCTGGACGGCCGTCAGCGCAGCTGGCGGTCCCGCTCACTATTATATCAGCAGCGAAAAAGGTAACGACAATAATAACGGAACATCCCCAGGATCCCCCTGGGCAACCCTGAAAAATATCCAGAACAGAAAATTTCTTCCGGGTGACAGCATCCTGTTTGAAAAGAATGCACACTTTACAGGAGGAACCCTTATCTCAAGCTCCGGCAGTGCGAAACACCCAATTGTCTTCGGCACTTACGGCAAAGGGAATAAGCCTGAATTTACCAATCCTGACTATGCAGATCTATATGGCAATGTTCTCCGCATCGAAGGAAATTACATTGTCATCGATGGCCTGCATTTTACAAAGACTGCGAATTATACAGGCAAACATGATGAAGGGAAAGCCGATAAAAAGGAAGGAGATAAAAAGACGCTGCTGCTGGGAGCGGTGTATCAGCTCACCGGAGCCCATCACCTGACCGTTACCAATTCGGAATTCGATGACTGTCCCATTGCCGTTTATGTCAACGGGCAGTTTAACCGGATCACCCGTAATTATTTCCATGACTGCAACCGGTTCCTCTGGGCGCCGGACTGGGGGCCTATCGCCGTTGTCATCGGCAATGCCTTTAATGAAATATCCTATAATAAATGCACCAATTACCTGAAAGAAGGGGGCAATTTCGGCGCCGACGGCGGGTTTATCGAGCTGGATAGCCGATATTACGGAGGGCCGATCCATGATCTGACCATCCATCACAATGACAGCCGGGGAAATGAAGGGTTTATGGAAGTGACCAACGCGGGAAAGAACCTGGACGTTTCCTTTAATGTCAGCGATGACTTCCAGCAATTCATCTTTTACTGGTCAGGCGACAGCTCAAGGATCGAAAACAATACGGTGATCCGGACAAGGCCGGCCAATGCGACGGTCAACGTAGTATTTACCTTTCGGAAAAAAGGTTTCATTTTCCGGAATAATATCTTTGTGATAGCGGACAGCTTAAAGGTCTTCGGTTCCGGCGCCTATGATGCCTGGAGCTTTGACCAGCTTCATGAGCACAATTTGTATTATTCCATCGACGGCAGCTCCAAAGATCCGGTAGGCAAGCCACTGGGAAAAGGAGAGCTGGTGGCTGATCCCTTGTTTGTCGATTATGCCAATAAGGATTACCGGTTGAAAAAAGACAGCCCCGCCCGCGGAAAGGGGAGTAACGGGGGCGATCTGGGAGCGCTATAATGCTGATAACTCCAAAACGAATTCTCCGTGCAATGAATATTTAGGGCAATGAATTATTTTTTCAGCACAATAAGGAACCTTCACGAATAAAATAAAATAGGATGAAAAGAATTGTTTGGATACTGCTCACCCTGATAACACTCAGCGGTTATAGCCAAAAGAAAACGGTGATTACCAGGGCCGCTCTAAAAGACAAGATCATGGGGGGATGGGCCGGGCAGACCATCGGGGTCACCTTTGGCGGGCCTTACGAGTTTCGCTTTACCGGCACTTTTATCCAGGAATACCAGCCCCTGCTCTGGTATGACGGCTATCTGAAAAAGACTATGCTGGACATACCGGGACTCTATGATGATCTCTATATGGACCTCACTTTTGTCGACGTTTTTGAAAAATATGGGCTGGATGCACCGGTGGATTCTTTTGCCAATGCCTTTGCCAATGCGGGCTATATGTTATGGCATGCCAACCAGGCCGGCAGGTATAATATCCTGAACGGTCTTAAGGCGCCTGCCTCCGGTTATTGGGCTAATAATCCCCATGCGGATGATATCGATTACCAGATCGAATCCGACTATGCGGGCCTCATGAGCCCGGGTATGCCGAATACGGCGAGTGCTATCAGCGATAAGATCGGGCATATCATGAACTATGGCGACGGCTGGTATGGAGGGATTTATATCGGAGCCATGTACAGCCTGGCTTTTATCACCAGCGATATCAACAGCATCGTCGAGGAAGCGCTGAAGGCGATCCCTACGCAAAGCACCTATTACCAATGTATCGCCGATGTGATCCGGTGGCACCGTCAATATCCGGACGACTGGCGCAGCACCTGGTTCGAGCTCCAGAAAAAATGGGCGGAAGACAAGTTCTGCCCGGACGGTGTTTACACGTCCTTTGACATCGACGCCAAATTGAATTCCGCCTATGTGGTAATGGGATTGTTATACGGGAAGGGCGATTTTGCAAGATCCCTGGAAGTGGCTACCCGCGCCGGCCAGGATGCGGATTGTAATCCCTCTTCTGTCGGAGGCATCCTGGGGACAGTGCTGGGATATGATAAAATTCCCGCTTATTGGAAACAGGGACTGAAAGAAGCGGAAGACATCGATTTCAAATACACGACTATTTCACTGAGCAAAGTATATACGATCGGGATGAAACACGCGCTGGCGAATATTCAGCGCAATGGAGGTGCCGTTCAGGGCGATAATATCACCCTGGCTGTTCAGACCGTGGCCCCTGTGCGCCTGGAACAAAGTTTTCCCGGTCTCTACCTGGTCGGCAAAGTGCCCTTTGTACACCGCAACATTAAAGAAGAATCTTTTGACTTTGAAGGTACGGGCATCATGATCAATGGAGATACGCACCGAAAAGACAGGGCCGGCAAAGACCGGGTCTGTGAAGCGGCGATCCTCATCGACGGCAAACAGGTGGAAGTGGTCCGGCTCCCGACAGAAACGATCAAAAGGAAGGACGGGCTGTTCTGGAGTTATCAGCTGCCCCGGGGTAAACATCACCTGACCATCCGGGCCATCGATCCGCAGGAAGGATATGAGATCAATTCCAGCGAATATATTGTCTATAGCGATCAGCCGGCGGCCGGCAGTAAATAGAACACAGCGAATAAAATTTCGCCGGCAAACGAATGCTAAATAGTTCATTTCCTCAACGATTGTATATGTTCATCATCGAAAATTATTCTACCGCCGTTGTCTTTTGCATCATCACCATGCTCTGCTGGGGCTCCTGGGCCAACACCCAGAAACTAACGGCGAATACCTGGCGTTTTGAATTGTTTTACTGGGATTATGTGATCGGGATCTTTCTTTTCTCCCTGCTCTCCGCTTTTACCCTGGGCAGCCATGGTGATCAGGGCCGGCCCTTTCTCGAAGATCTTCGACAGGCCGGAACAGATAATATAGGCAGCGCTTTCATCGGGGGGATCGTCTTTAATGCGGCGAATATCTTAGTGGTAGCGGCCATTTCCATAGCGGGGCTGGCCGTTGCATTTCCTATCGGGATCGGCCTGGCCCTGATCCTGGGAGTCCTTGTCAATTATTTTGCTGCACAAAAAGGAAATCCCTACCTGCTCTTCACCGGTGTGACCTTCGTCACCATTGCCATCGTGGTTAACGCCATCGCTTACCGCAAAAGAGGCGGGGACAATAAAAAAGCGTCCACCCGGGGAATCCTCCTGGCCCTGGCCGGCGGATTGCTGATGTCTTTCTTTTACCGGTTCATTGCCGCTTCCATGGACCTGGAGAACTTCTACAGCCCGGCCATCGGAAAGATGACCCCTTATACGGCCGTATTCATTTTCTCGGCGGGGATACTGGTAAGCAACCTGCTCTTCAACTCTATTCTGATCAGGAGACCTTTTGCCGGAGGACCCACCAGTTATGCCGCCTATTTTAAAGGAAATTTTAAAACGCACCTGGTAGGGATCCTGGGCGGGATGATCTGGGGCATCGGCAATTCCTTCAACCTCATTGCTGCCGGCAAGGCGGGACCCGCCATTTCCTATGGCTTGGGACAGGGCGCTACCCTGATAGCGGCGCTCTGGGGCGTTTTTATCTGGAAGGAGTTTACCAATTCCCCCAGGGGCACGGGAAACTATATCGCTGCGATGTTCCTTTTCTTCATCCTGGGACTGGGACTGGTAATTTATGCGGGGATTTGAGACGGCAAGCTCATTCTCACTAACTTTACCCCATGAAAGACCAGGGACTATCGAAATCGCAGATCGCTATTATGGCGGTGGCTGCGGGAGCATGTGTAGCCAATATTTATTACAATCAGCCTATTTTGAAAGACATTGCCGCCAGCTTCGGGCTTAAAGCGGGCGATATTGGAATAATATCCGCCCTGTCACAGGGAGGATATGGGTTGGGGTTGTTTTTTCTTACCCCGCTGGGAGATAAGATCAGCCGTAAAAGGTTGATCCTGGTCTTGCATATCTTACTGGTGGCGGCGCTTGCGGGCATGACCTTTACCACCTCTGTCATGGGGCTGTATGCGATGAGCGGGCTCATAGGCGTGCTGGCAATAGCCGCCCAGGTCATTCTGCCGATGGCTGCCAGCCTGGATAAAGTTACCAGGGGCCGAACGGTGGGCATCATCTTCACGGGTATACTTATCGGCATCCTCTTCGCGAGGGTCTTCAGCGGTTTTATCACCCAGTGGCTGGGATGGCGTTATGTCTATGGTTTATCAGCGGTCATAGTGCTGATCATGGCCGTGTTCATCTATTTTGGTCTTCCTGACAAACGCAGCGATTTCACCGGCCATTACGGACAATTGCTGCGATCGACCCTGCTGCAGATGCGACGTTTCAGTCTTCTGCGGAGAACAGCGCTGCTTGGCAGCCTGGTTTTCGGGACCTTCTCTTCCTTTTGGACCACGCTCACTTTTCACCTAAGCGGGCCGCCTTTTCATTACCGGACCGATACGATCGGCCTGTTCGGTATCCTTGCTATTGCCGGGGCCTTGCTTGCTCCTCTCTTCGGGAAGCTTGCCGACAAGGGTAATCCGGCAAGGTCACAGGTTTTAACGGTTATCCTGATCATTGTCGGGATCCTGCTGCTAAAGTTCCTGCCTTTTTCCCTCCTGGCATTGATAATCGCTGTCCTGCTCCTTGACATAGGCGTGCAGGCAACACAAGTCACCAACGTAGCCATTATCTATACGCTCGATGAATCTGCCAATAGCCGGATTAACACAGGTTATATGACCTCCTATTTCATTGGGGGCGCTATCGGGACGCTGGCGGGGGTGCTTTCGTGGAAATTGGGCGGCTGGCCGGTGGTGACCTGGCAATTATTATTATGGGCTGTTCTCGCGTTGTTGGTCGCGGTAGGTGGTTATCGGCGAAGGGCCGTTTAAATACGACCTGACAGAAGATTTCCCTTCAAAAAGCCACCAGCGAAGTCAGCGGATACCGCAAATTTTTGCAATCGATCATATCGATCTTTATCTTTCCAACAACAATTGCACTTTCCACCCGCAACGCAATATGATTGGGGTCGTCGCTGATCCATACTGTCATCTTCTCCCCGCCGGTGAATATATTGCTGTTGATCAGCAGGGGCTTGATCTTAATAGCCCGGAACTTCGCATATTTTGTCCGGATGGTCTCTCTCCCCATATAACGGACATACATAGAGTAGACCTGCCTGTCCAGGAACATATTGAAAGGCACTTTATCGCCGGGTTTCAGATTGCTGAAGTCGAGGTTCCGGGTATAGGACATGGCGCTCATAGGGTCCTGCACACAAATGGGCACCTTATAGACACCTTCCGATGATACCGCCGTATTCGCAGCCTTCACGAAAGTGATATTCTCATATGTTTTATAGCCGCCTTCATTGACATTACGAATAAATTTGTAGGGCTGGAGGGTGGCGGTATCTATATAGGTTTCGTACCGGTCCCTCACTTTATAGACTTTGTCATAAAAGCTAAAGGTTTTTCCCTCGGCCACCACATGATAAACATCTTTTCCGACCATATGCTCCAGGGTGTTCGTAAAGACAGCTTCTCCTGCCCCGAAATAGGCGCCGGCGACGGTGTAATAGACTCTATAAGTAAGCCGCTCTCCCGGCTGGAAGGCGGTATTGGTGACGCCGCAAAAATCATTGTCGGCTTTCAGGGGTGAGGATATACCTGCCATGGCCAGGATAAAAAAAGGGATAATCAATCTCATCAATTTTCTATTTAATATGAAAGGGGCCGGACTTTCCGCAATTTCTATGAAATTTAGGGTATTTTATCATTGCTATGCATTATACGCAAAAAATAGGCCGCCTTCCGGCAGCCTATCCTTCAAAATTATCCAGGATATTTTTGCGTAAACTTTTCTATATCCTCTATTTAAAATCCGGGATGGGGAAAATATACCCTCCGAATAACAGGTAAGACCATAACAAAGTCCAGAAAATATTGAAGATCTGTGCTCCGACGAAAGTAGCCGCCGGCCTTCCCCCCTGTATTTTCACCAGGTCGGCAAACTTCGCTTCCAGGCCAATGGAAATAAAGGCCAAAGCAAACCATACCGTACGAAGGTTATTCAACACGGGGCCAATGCTTTTCACCGTTGCTGGCGATAAAACGAAAGAGAAGAGCAGGGATACCCCAATAAAACCCAATACGAACTTGGGAAACCGTTCCCAGACCAGCTTCAGCCCCGGCTTTTCCGTCGGTGTGGCCACATTGATCTTCAGCCCGCCTGTCGTCTCTCCCGGTGCTTTCGGTTTCCGGTACGCCCACCAGATGGCTATAAAAAAGGCCGTCACCCCGATAAAAACATTCTGTGAGAACTTGGCGATAACACCAGCCTTGACAGCCGCCGGCCCTACCAGCGCCCCTGCTGCCGCAACGGATGCCGTTGTATCCAACGTCCCGCCCAACCAGGCCCCGCCAACTATTTCCGGGATATGTAATACCTTGACGATCCAGGGCTGGATGATCAGCATGGGGATCGCCATCAGCAGCACCAGGGTAGTGACATAAGACAACTTTTTCTTATCACCGTTGATAGCGCCGGCTGCTACGATAGCAGCCGACACGCCGCAGATCGATACCGCCGAGGCAAGGATAACGCCGAATTCATCATCTACTTTCAGCTTTCTGCTCAGCCATAAAGAAAAGAACCAGACAGCCGTCACTACGATGATAGCCTGAACAATGCCCGGCAATCCCGCCTTGATAAGATCGGAAGACAAAATGGTGGACCCAAGGATCACCAATCCCGTCTTGATATAAAACTCCGAACGAACAGCTTCTTTCAGCCAGGCCGGCAATTGAACTAAATTTCCAAGGAGCAGGCCGATCAGCAACGCGAATACAACATATTCCAGTCCGTAATAGGCGATCGTCTTATTACCGGCTATAATGAAGGATATAATTACCAGCAAATAAAGAAAGCCAAACCCTGCCGCAAACCTTTTGATGCTTCCCCCGGATAAGGCTATCGAAAAAGACGCCAGCGCCAGAAAAACCACCCCGGTTTCAATGATCAGCAATAAATTTCCCCCAGCCAGGACCTTGCCGAAGAGATCCGGCAACCCGCTCCATTGATAGGCGGGCAAATGAAAGGCTACCCCATTACTGTTCAATAATATAACGGCGAATATAATAGCTCCGCCAAGAATGACCGCCCACCAGTCTTCGGTGAGTCCCTTAGCAGCTGTTTTTTTGATAGGAGATGACACCTGTTCATCTGCCGTGATCGTTGTTGACATAATTTACTAAATAATATAAGTGTGGTTGTATGTAAAGTATACTGCAATACTATATAAAAAAATAATAGTCTACAAAGTCTATAGAGTAAATTTTTTAAAATATAATATTGGTCCTATGAAATATCATATGGGTCATATGGCGATATAGTATAATGTAATAGGGCGGCATAGTATAATGTAACTGAGGCCGGAATTATCCCACTGGAAATAACCGGAATCCGCCTACTGGAATTAACCAGGATCATCCCACCGGAAATAATTAGTGGGAAAATATTTTTTTATATATTCCGCACACTGTACTTTTACTCTACTAAAATAGTAGACTAATTGATAAGGGTTCCAAAACAAACCAACATGACCAAAGCTGATTACCAGGGATATGGAAGATATTTTCTGATCGGAATACTGCCGCTATTGATCTTCTTTTCCGCCCGGGCGCAGAATAACAACAATCTCACCATCACCGGGAAGGTGTATGATGAAAAGACGGGAACAGGCTTGCCGGGAGCCACGGTGCACCTTAAAAACACTACCCACGAAGTGGTAACGGATAAAGACGGAGTATTCCGCTTTCTTACCGGGCAAAAATTACCGGTAGTGCTGATCGTCACCTACATCGGCTATCAGCAAAAGGAAATAACGGAAAATACTTCCCGTAATATCGACATCCCGCTGAAAGAAACCACCAGCCAGCTGAACGACGTGGTGGTCGTGGGGTATGGCACCCAGCGGAGAAGGGACCTTACCAGCTCCATCTCCACGATCAAGGCATCCGAAGTGACCAGCATCCCGGCAGCAAGCTTCGATGCCCTCTTACAGGGTAAAGCTCCGGGATTACAGATCAACTCCAATGCCGGCGTCCCGGGTGACGGGATCTTTGTACGGGTAAGAGGCACCACTTCCATCAATGCAGATAATAATCCCCTCTATATCATCGACGGCGTATTTATCAACAACACCAGCCTGCAATCGGTCAATTCAGGAGGAAGATTCACTTCCCCGCTGGCGGATATCAATCCTTCCGACATCGAAAATATAGAAGTGCTCAAAGACGCCAGCGCCACCGCTATCTATGGATCACGGGGCGCCAACGGGGTCGTCATCGTTACCACCAAAAGGGGCAATTTCAACGGAGGATCCAAATTGAACTTCGATGTATCCACCGGCTCGGCCTGGGCACCCAAGCTCTGGGACCTGACCACCGGCCCCCAGCACGCCACCCTGGTGAATGAATTCTATGCGAATTCCGAACAGGATGCCATCGCCGCTGGAGACAATGCCGGCATTACCAAATATAAAACAGCCCCTTTCACAGGAACCACCCTTAACCCCAGCGCTGCCACCGCCCGCGGCACCCCCGACTTGCAGCATACCTACGACCGCCTGCATGAACTATTCCGCACCGGTAACCTGCAGAACTATAATCTTTCCCTGTCAGGAGGCAATAAAGAGACCCGGTATTATTTCGGCGGCGGATACACCCGGCAGGAAGCTGATATTAAGCCGCTTTATTTCGAAAGAGCCAGCTTCAAGCTGAATCTCGACACAAAAGTGAACGACAAGGTTACGGTAGGGGCCAGCAACAGCTTCTCCCGCAGTTTCAGGAACCAGGGCAGGTCAGGGGATGGACCGGCAGGAGGACTGCTCCAGGCTGCCTTGCACACACCCACCTATCTGCCGGAAACGAATGCGGACGGCACACCGGCCCGATGGGCGGGTTTCGATAACCTGCAGGTCCTGCTCAACAATTACGATGTGCATACGATCAGCCTGCGTTATATAGGCAACCTTTACCTGGATGCCCAGCTCACCCGTGACCTGAAATTCCATAGCACCTTCAGCCTTGACTATAATAACTATAACGAATCCGAATACTGGAACAACCTCACCCAGCTGGGTGCGGCCCCTACCAATGGACTGGCTACTTCCTCCATCACCCAGAACACTTCCTGGATCAATGAACAGACGCTTGCTTACCGCAAGAGCCTGAACAAACATACTTTCGGCGTTCTGATCGGAAATACCGTACAGAGCAACCAGGTCATCAGCACCTTTGCCCAGGGCAACGGATTCCCGAACAATTCCTACAAGGATATCTCCTCCGCAGCAACCCGCACTTCGAATGACTCTTCGAGAAAAGCTACCCTGGCTTCCTTTTTTGCCAGGATCGATTATAACTATGCCGGCAAATATTACCTGGAGCTGAGCGGCCGCGCAGACGGTTCTTCGAAATTCGGCGCCAATAACAAATGGGGTTACTTCCCTTCTGTCGGGGTCTCCTGGAGAGCCAAGGAAGAGAGCTTCCTGAAGAAAGTGGACTTTATCAGCGATCTGAAATTACGGGGCAGCTACGGGATCACCGGCAATCAGAACGGCATCAGCAATTTTGCCGCCCAGGGCCTTTGGTCCGGCGGTTACGGTTATCCCGACGGCAGCACCGGCGATCAGCCCGGCACCGCCCCCCTCCAATTGGGCAATCCCAACCTGAAATGGGAGCGAACCAGCCAGTCCAACCTGGGCCTGGACCTGGGATTGTTCAACGGCCGCATCAGTGTAGACTTCAATGTCTATTACAAATACACCAGTAATGTATTGCTCCAGCTGCCCGTGCCCGGCATCACCGGCTTCTCCAACTATTACAGCAATGCGGGAGAGATCAGCAACAAAGGATATGAATTGGGGATCAACACCATTAATTTCCGCAACGGGGACTTTACCTGGCAGACGAATTTCAGCATCTCCGGCAATGTCAATAAAGTGGAAAAGCTGCCAACCCCGATTTATCAGTACAATCGTAACTGGATCATCATGCAGCAGGGATCTCCCATGTACTCTTTCTGGTTGTACAAACAGCTCTACGTAGATCCGAAGACCGGCGCTGCCGTTTTTCAGGGCGAGACAAATGGCACTCTGCCCGTATCCGCCCGCCAGGTAATGCACAATGCCATGCCTAAATTTTTCGGAGGGATCAACAATACGTTCTCCTGGAGAGGGTTTGACCTGAGTGTCCTCTTCTCTTACGAATACGGCAATTATGTCTACAACCTGAACAAATTCTTCGGAGAAGGCGGCGGCACCCGGGACGCCAACCGGGTCATCTTTGCCGATCAGCTCAACCGGTGGCAGAAACCGGGAGATATTACCAATGTACCGCGGGAGACAGCCTATGGACCGAACTACACCATCGATCAGAACAGCCGTTTCCTGGAGGATGGCTCTTTTATACGGCTCAAATCCCTCAATATCGGTTACACAATACCCCGCAGCCTGACCGCAAAGCTGAAGGTCGAAACGGTACGTCTTTATTTCGCCGGCACCAATTTACTCCTGCTGACGAAATATACCGGACCGGACCCCGAAGCCAATGTCACCGGGATCCAAACGATTCAGGGACTTGATCTTGGGACACCACCCCAACCCCGCAGCGTACAGTTCGGCCTGAATGTCACCCTATAAAAATAAAACAAGACTAAATCATCGCTATCATGCAAGCTCAAATAAAATATAGTTTTCTTTTTTTTCTCACTGTCACCCTGGTCTCCTGCAAGAAGTTCCTGGCTGTCCAGCCGGTAGATTATGTCTCCGACCAGGTCACCATCGTCGACGCTACTTCGGCACAGACAGCTGTCCGGGGTGTATACAGGGCCCTGGCGAACGATAATTATTACGGCTCCCTCTTCCAGACCTTCGGGTACCTGCCCGGGGATAATGTCCAGTGGACAGGGTCACAGTCTGTCATCCAACAATTCATCTCCCATAATATACAGGCGGATAATGGCAACCTGGAAAGCGTATGGCTGGGAATCTACGCTACGATCAACGACGCTAACAATGTGATCGCGAAAGTCCCCGGTGTCGTCGATGTCACGTTCACGCCCGTATTGAGGAACCAGCTTATCGGGGAGGCCCGCTTCATACGGGCCCTGGCTTATTTCGATCTGGCGCGGGTATGGGGAGGCGTGCCTGTTGTACTGACCCCCACGCTGTCCTCAGCGGACAAGAGCAGCACCGGCGTAAGCTCATCCGACCAGGTATACGCGCAGGTATTGAGCGATCTGAATGCAGCCGATTCCCTCTTGCCATTGCCAGCCACCCAGAATCCCGTCCGGGCTAACCGGGAGACGGTCTGGGCCCTGAAGGCGCGTTATTACCTCTACCAGCAGAAATGGGCGCTGGCGGAAAATTATGCCAGCCAGGTGATTGCAGATACGAAGAATTTTACCTTACTGACTCCTTATAGCTCCTTCTTTAATCCTGCCAGTGCGGTCGCCACCAAAGAATCCGTCTTTGAACTTTCCTATAGCCCTACCTATACGAATGCTCACCGGGGTTATTGGCAGCCCCCGGCTAATGGAGGCACCCGGCAATGGGCGCCCAACGATGCTTTCGTAGCCCTGGTCAATGATCCAACGATCGGGGGCAACCGCAGCGCTCTGGTGGCAAAGACTTCGGCAGGTCTGTGGTACGGGAACTTATACTACCGCAGCCCGTCCACCGATCCGGCCTATGTCATCCGTATCGCTGAACTCTACCTGATCCGTGCAGAGGCAAGGGCGCAGCAGAATAACCTGTCCGCAACAGATGGAGCCCTCAGCGATCTGAATGCCATCCGTACCCGGGCCGGCCTGGGCGCCAGCCCCGCTGTTAACCAGACGGATGTGCTCCTGGCTATCGAAAATGAACGAAGGATCGAATTCGCACTGGAACCCCACCGCTGGTTTGACCTGGTGAGGACCGGCAGGGCCGCAGCCGTTCTGGGAGTGACCGATCCTAAAAAATACGTATTCCCATTTCCGGCAACGGAAGTGACTTTGTCCAATGGTAATCTTCCGCAAAATCCCGGATACAATTAACCCCCCAACCCCTTGAAAGGGGAGGGCTGAAATAAACTTTTAAATCTTATGCCATGAGCAAGATACCAACATCACAGCCATCATCCCCTTCCACCTGGAAGGGTTATGAGAAGATCGCCTTCCGGCTCTTCTTTATTTATTTCTTTCTCCAGGCCGTTCCCCTGGACTGGAAGTTTTACCGGGAGCTCTTTTCCATCAACTGGGCGCACCTGCATTATGGCGCTATCTTCAACCTGGCGCACTATTCGCCCAGCTGGTCATCCGGACCGCAGGACTATAGCGACTGGGGCATCCTTTTCGGAATAGCGATAATTGGCGCAGCTGTTTGGACCTATCTCGACAACAGATCTTATCATGCTGCCAACTACGACAAAGGTTATTACTGGATAAGGGTCATCACCCGCTACAGGCTGGCGATCGGCATCATCGCCTACGGCTTCCTGAAGTTATTTCCCCTGCAGGCGCCCTTCCCTTCTTTAAGCAACCTGAATACCGACTACGGTGATTTTACCCGCTGGAAATTATTCTCGCTAAGCCTGGGAGTCGTTCCCTCCTATGAATCCTTTCTCGGATTGGTAGAGATCATCGGCGGCTTATTATTGTTCTACCGGCGGTCCGCTTCCGTCGGGGCATTCATCATCGCCATCTTTCTGGGCAATGTATTCATGTCCAACCTCGCCTATGGAGGCGGGGACCAGGTCTATAGCTTATACCTGATCAGCCTGGCCTTGTTCATATTGAGTTATGATTTCCAAAGACTGGCGAACCTATTGGTCTTCCAGCAACCGGCCTCTCCCAACCGGTTTAAACTGGTCTTTACGGAGAAATGGCAATACCGTGGGCGGCTGGTCCTCAAGAGCCTCTTCATTTTCTTTTTTGTCATATTCTATGGCTTCAAAACCCGTTCAGGTTATAGTAAAGACCCTTATCAGTTCCCCACCACCAAAGGTCTTAACGGAGCAAGCGGCCTCTACAATGTCTCCTTCTTCCGGATAAATAAAGACACCCTGGCCTACTCGAAAACAGATTCGCTGCGATGGCAGGACGTCGTCTTCGAGAAATGGGCTACCCTCAGCATCCGCTCCAATCGCCCTGTTGTACTGGATTCCAACAATGTTGAAAGACCGGAGCTCCGGGACAATGAGCGGACCTATGAGCTGGAAGGCTCGGCAGGACGGCATTACTACAGCTACGAGACAGATACGGTCAACCACGTCCTTACCCTGCATAATAAGAATCCTCACTATAACGGAGAGGAGCTGATCCTGCATTATGAACGGCCCGGCGGCTCCCGGATCGTCCTGTGGGGAATCGATCAAAACAAAGACTCGGTTTCCGTAGTATTAGACAAGATCGATAAAAAATACCTCCTGGAGGAAGCCGCTAAAAAAGGCCGCCAGGGCGGGCTGAAATTATAAATAAGCTATGCACCCGATAACCAGACTGACCTGAAATAATCAATCTGGCAATCATTCTGGTAACCATCTGTTTCAATAACGATCATAAATAACCACTATCATGTCAGCAGCTACCACACTTCCACCGCCTGTCTCCGAATGGAAGAACGGGTATAAGATAGCCTTCCGCATCGCCTTCATCTTCTTTATCAGTCTTGCCATACCGAACAGCGTGGAATGGTATAATACCGTTCTACATATCGACTGGACCCGTCTGAACTACCGGGACCTGTATGATATAGCCCGTTTCGGTTCCGGCATTAATATTTTTGGAGATAAATTATTCGGTTCTTCCTTATTAGGATACGCCAACTGGATCATTACCCTGCTCATCTCCATTGCAGGAGGATTGATCTGGACGGTCATCGTTCGCCGGAGAGGCACGGAAAGAAAGGAATACAACACGCTATACTACTGGCTGCGGGTGGCGGTCCGTTACCGGGCAGGGATCGGGATCATCGGTTTTGGATTCACCAAATTATTACCGGTGCAGATGCCTTATCCGGGCCTCGGCCTCCTGAACACTAATTTCGGAGACCTGACGGCGCAAAAGATCTTCTGGCTGTCCGTCGGCATCGTCCCCTGGTACCAGGTCTTTGCGGGAATCGTGGAAGTGCTGGCAGGCACCTTATTATTTTTCCGCCGCACCACCACCATCGGGGCCATTTTATTGGTGGGGGCCCTGGGAGATATAGTTTACGTCAACTTCGCTTATGACGGAGGCGTTCATGTTTACAGCAGTTATTTTGTATTGCTGGCCGGCTTCCTGCTGGTAGATGATATCCCCCGGTTATATAATCTCCTTATCCGGGAACGATATACGGTGCCGGTGCACTTTTATCCCTCTTTTTCCGCCCGCTGGCTGAAATTCACCCGTATTGGACTGAAGGCCCTGACCATCTTCCTTTTCCTGGGCGTATTATTCTATCTCCAGCTGGTCAACTTTTTATATGATCCGTACAAACAACCTGCCGTAGCCGGGATAAGGACCCTGAGAGGCAACTATGCGGTTACTGAGTTCCGGCTGAACAACAAGCAGATCCCTTATTCCCCCCTGGATACCCTGGGCTGGCACGAAGTGGAATTTGAAAACTGGTCTTCCCTGACCTATACGGTGAACAAACCCACTCCTCTCGACCTTTCTAACGGAGGAGGCGACCCGCAGCGGGATGTCAACCGCACCTTTGAGATCACCGGAGTGGCCGGCGGCAGAAGGGTCTTTCATTATTACGCGGATACCGTAGACAAAGTACTCTACCTGGAGGATAAATATAAAGCCGCCCCCGACCGGAGAAACAGGGCGGCAGGAGTAGGAGGGGATGGAGGAACGGAGAACAGCCGGGGTCGTCGGAAAAAGGGTGACCGGCGCGGTGATGACCAATCGGACGGCGACAAAAAGAACAATCCTGAATATGAAGCCGGGGTGGAAAAAACGGCGAAGTCACACCCCGCAGAGGATTGGATCCCGAAAGAAGCCCGGGCGCATATCGGCAATGAGGTAAACCAGATCGATAAAAGAGCGGCCTCTTCCCGAAGGGACAGGGATTATGCCGAAGCCGCCACTAAAAAAGAGAAAAGGAACAGGATGATCCTGAAATACGATACGATCGACGGCTCCCATGTGATCCTGACCGGTATCAACGAGAATAAGGACTCCATCTATATCGTGCTGGATAAGATCAATAAGAATTTTGCGTTGACGCAGAGCAGCCTGCAGGCAGGAAAATATTAACCCCTCCTGCCCCCTGAAGGGGAAAGAGAGATTGCACCGGGATGGCAGCGTTTTATTCCGGCTGGAAACATGAAAATAAGATTAAATTTATGCGGAATAAATTAACTAATGAGCAGACAGGATAAAACCGAATTTGATGCAGTCGTGGTAGGATCAGGCCCGAATGGCCTGGCAGCAGGGATCACCTTACAGCAGAAAGGCCTCTCTGTGCTGTTGCTGGAAGCAAAAGACACCATCGGAGGAGGACTTCGTTCAGCGGAGCTGACACTCCCGGGTTACGTACACGATATCTGTTCGGCTATCCATCCCCTGGCGGCGGGCTCTCCTTTTTTCAGCACCCTGCCCCTGACAGACCATGGCCTGGAATATATCTATCCCGATGTGGCGGCAGCCCATCCTTTCGATAACGGGCAGGCTGTTATCCTGAAGGGATCGATAGCGGAAACGGCCAGATTATTAGGAAGGGATGAACGGGCTTATATGCGGTTAATGTCACCCCTGGTAGAAGACTGGCCTTCCATTGCGCCGGATGTCCTGGGCCCCCTGCATTTTCCAAAATCCCCGCTCGCCATGGCACGGTTTGGCCTGAAGGCCCTGCCTTCCGCCAGTTTCACGGCCCGGTCCTTTCATACAAAGGAATTGAGAGGGCTATGGGCAGGCATGGCGGCCCATGCTATATTACCGCTGTCGCAGGTCACTACCTCGGCGATTGCCCTGGTATTGATGATCGCGGGGCATCGTAAAGGATGGCCCTTGCCCGGGAGAGGTTCCTCCTCGATAGCCGATGCGCTGGCCTCTTATTTCATTTCACTGGGGGGAAAGATAGAGACGGGAATATATGTAAGATCGCTAAAAGATTTACCCACCTCGAAGGCGGTTTTGCTGGATCTCACCCCAAGACAATTATTAAGGCTGGCAGGGCACCAATGGTCCCCGTTGTACCAACGGCAGCTGGAAAAATACCGCTATGGATCGGGTGTATTTAAGGTCGACTGGGCGCTGGATGGCCGGATCCCTTTTACAGCTGCAGGATGCAGGCAGGCAGGCACGGTGCATATCGGCAACACGCTGGAAGAAATTGCGGAGGCGGAATTACTCACCTGGAAAGGGGGGCATCCGGACAAGCCCTTTGTATTACTGGCCCAGCAAAGTGCCTTCGATCCTTCACGTGCCCCGTCGGGCAAACATACGGCATGGGCCTATTGTCATGTGCCGAATGGTTCGGGGAAGGATATGACGGAAGCCATAGAACGACAGGTGGAGCGTTTCGCTCCCGGTTTCAGGGACCTTATCCTGGCGAGGCATGTCATGAATACAGCTCAGCTGGAGGAATATAATGCCAATTATATCGGGGGAGATATTAGCGGGGGCGCCATCGACTGGCGGCAGCTCTTTACCCGGCCTGCTTTGCGAAGCTCTCCCTATAGAACTTCGGAGAAAGGTATTTACATCTGCTCTTCTTCTACTCCTCCCGGGGGCGGCGTGCATGGCATGTGCGGGTATCATGCAGCGCAAAGGGCCTGGAAGGATATCTTTCAATAGCCGGTATCCGGAACAGCTTATGGCCGAAAGCCGGGAAAAGTTTATGGCCGGATGCGGGAACAATTTATAGCCGAATGCGGGGACGACTTATGATGAACGGTTAAACAGTCAGCTCAAAAGTTTTGATAGCCTTTTCTTCGCCATTGATAATAATGGATAGCTGATGACGTCCGGCATAGAACTTCCTGGTCGTTATTAATTTGAAGGATTGTTTTCGGTGAATAACGGCCTTTTCTCCTGCCTGATACATTCTTTCGCTGATCTTGAATACTTTTTTAGACAGCTGTCCATTCGATTTGTAGTAATAAACGGCATACTCTGCCCTGATTGTTTGATTATCCGTATCGTTTAAAAGGCAAAGGGAGAACTCCAGCTGGTGGCCTATTTTTACTTTGGGCGTCAGGATCTTAAACTCGCTGAGATGTACATCCTTACCATCCAGACCATACAGCTTCAATATTTCCGTATGGCCCTGTTTTAATAAGGTCCTTGAGCCATGTTTGATGATAGCATCCGTTTCCTTGCTGATCCCCTTCCATTTTTTTGCAATTTTCAGCACGACTTCCGGATGATCTTTTGCAATATCGTTCAGGCTGTTGGCGACGCTCCTCCGCACCGATTCGGAAGGATCTTTTTTTAAGTTTTCTAAAATTGGCAAAATAGGGGCGGGGTCCTTCTTTAATGCCGGGATAGCCATTGCCCAGGGCAAACGGGGCCGGCTGCCCTCGCTCGACAGCCGCCGGACCTGGTCGTTCTTATGTAAGGACCAGTCCACCATCTGGCTGATCATTTTTTTCCCATATTTCAGGATAAAGGGCCGGACGGCAAATTCGCAGCTAATGAACTGGGTAATGAATTCAAAGGCTTTTACCGAGGTTGGAAGATCCTCCAACCCATAGGTCTCTATATAATCCGCAAAAAATATAAAAGCCAGGTTACCTTCTCCGAAATTTTCTTTCCGAAGCGTTGCGATCGTCTTTTCAATCACTTTAACGGCCCTGGGGAAGTCCTTAGGAAGGAACTCGTGAAATACCCGGGTGGTATGTTTCATACGGTCCTTCCACTCTTTGTTCTTAAAGTCTGCATCGAAGATCTGTTCGATGAATTTCTTTTTGGTAAAGGAAGGGACGGTCTGAACAAGAATATCGGCAAATTGATTATAAAATGAAGGGGAATAAATGTCTTTGATCAGGCCCATAATAAAGCGGGGTTTTGTATCGGAGCTTATTTACTTTTTCTTTTTGCTCTTTTTATCTTCAATGCATTGTTGATATATCAGATTTATGATAGCCATTTCTTCACACCCTATCATAGCTGCAATTCGGAAGGCATCTTTGAAGGTGATCCGTTCCGGGTTATCGATCATCTTTTGAAACGTTTGGTGGTGCATACCCAAATCCTTCGCAATGGTGGTTTTAGGTATTGTATCCAATAGTTCTCTAAAGGTTTTTATGTATCCCGTTGAAATTAGATTATTTACAACCTTATAACGCTTATCCTTCGTCATTTGACAAAGAAAAGGGCAAAGTCTTGAACAGACGTATTATACGTCATACTATTACCTTAATTGCGTCTAATTATGACATTAAATACGTCAGTATTTGACATTTTTAAGTCAGGCATTATCCCTTTATATTTATACTTCATTAAGCATAAGGTTTTAGGTATATGGCGTACTTAGTAGCGGCCCCGCTCTTAGGGCTTCAAACAGGAGTACCGACATTTTCCCCGGTTGAGGTGGAAAAAGACTACAGTTCGGTTGGTATAAGGCCGCCCCCGTAAGGGCGGTTTTTATTTGGGATCACATTTACTCATCCTCATCTCCTTTCGCCTTTTCCATTGACAACAGGTAAAAAGCCCCTTTCTTTACAATCCAGGTGTTTTCCGGCAGACCTGAGAGGGGAGTGACCTGCACATAACCTAACTCCGATTCGCCTGTAACTACCTCCGTCTTTGTAAAAGCCACTGATCTGTCAACCTTTTTTTCCTCCTGTGTTATGAAAATATAATCCTTCCCTTCCGACCGCACCAGGGCATCGGCCGGTACCGCCATCGTTTGCTGATTGCCTACATCGATCAGCGCCGTTACATACATCCCGGGAATAAGCTTATGGGTATTGGCCCCCTCAATGATCGCATGTACGATAATGCCTTTACTATCATCTTCGAAAGATTTATTGATCCCATAAATCTTTCCCTCAATGAGCTGATTATTCTGATTGGTTAAGATGAAATTGACCTTTTGTCCGATCTTCACTTTAAACAGGTCCTTTTCATACACGATCAGGTCACAGTGGATCTGGGAATTATCGATGATCTGCATCAACGGCTTCCCTGTTTCCGCATAGGTTCCCATATTGACGGTGATATGTCCGATCGTTCCCGCTATCGGCGCCGTCACCGATACCTGCGAGACAATATGTCCGCCCGCCACACTCACCGGATCAATGCCCAACTGTAACAGCTGTCTTTCCATCGTCAGGAGCCTGGCCGTCTCTGCATTGTAGTTCGCCCGGATCTGCTGCAGGTTCTTTCCTGTCCCCGCCCCTGCGTCGCTCAGCTCCTTTTGCCGGGTCAGCTCTTCCCGGGTATAAGCAAACTGGTTCTTACCCGTCAGATACTCCTGCTGCAGCTTAATGAGCTCCGTATTTTCCAAGGTGGCCAGCACCTGCCCCTTCCGTACTGTCTGCCCTTCGAGTACCCGGATGGACCGGAGAATGCCCCCTATCAGCACATTGACATCCGCCTTATTCTGTGGGGGAACGGCAAGCTGCCCGCTTGCCTTCACCACCGCATGAAGGTTCTTTTGCTCCATCGGGCCGGTCTCGATGCCTACTGCCCTGATCTGTTCCTGGGATAATTCCAGTTGGATACGCGGCTTGCTGCCCTCCCTGCCGTTGACTGCGTTATCTTTTGCGCTGCCGGTTGCATTATCCTTTGTACTGTCTGTTGCACTTCCCTTTGCACTGCCTGTTGCACTTTCCTTCCCGTCGGCCCCTGCCGCCGGCCCAGCCCCCTTGTTGCTACCACAGGCTGACAAAACAATCATCCCTATCAGGGAACTACCTATAAAAAATCGAATGGTTTTACTTTTCATACTGTTTAGTTTGATTTACCGGTCACTTCTCAAATATTGCAGGCTGATCACTGTTTTATTATACTCATTGACAGCCTTCAGGTAATTCAGGCGGCTGTCTGTAGCCAATGTAATGTTCTGGATATATTCCAGATACCCGATCTCCCCTTTGCTGAAGGCAAATTGAGCGACCCGGATCTGTTCTGCCGCCAGCGACAGGCCGGAAGATTGGTAATAGTCTACCGTTTGCTTTAATTTCAAATATTCCTGCCAGGTCTTATTCCATTCAGCGCTCAATAACAGCCGGGCTGCCGCCAGCTGCGAAGCCGCTACCGATACTCCGATCTTCTCGGCATCGATCCTGGCTTTGTAAGCTCCCGTAAAAAGCGGTACGGCCAGCCCCAGCTGGAAACCTCCTATCCGGGTGCCGGGAGAATAATCGCGGTTGTTCTTAGCGGGATCAAAGCCCTTAATCACCAACTGCTGATTATACCCTACTAGCAGCTCCGGCCACATCTTCGCCTTTTCCAGCCGCACCCGGGCATCCGCCAGGTTCCGGTTCTGCTGATAATAACGGATCAGCGGTGTCTCCTCCCTACCGGCTGTATCGGTTACTTCGACATAGGACAGCGGCAGCAGGGCCTCCTGTATCGCCACCGGCTGGTCGCTATTGATCAACTGCTGCATCGTCAGCTCATCCACTTTCAGGTCGGCAATGGCCTCCCTTTTGCGCAGCAGCACTTCCTGGTATTTATTCTGCGCCGTCAGCTTTTCCAGGTTGGACGTCTCCCCTGTCCGCTGTCGTACGCCCGCCTTCCGGGAAAAATCTTCATAAAGACTGTCCAGAAAGGACAGTACTTTAATCTTCTCTAGCCTGTATACATAGTTATAATAAGCCAGCTTCACTTCCTTTATAATTTCTCCTTCCGTCATGGTCTTTGCGTTCTCCAGCAGGGAGGTCTGCGCCCGGTGTACGTTTTTTTGGTTCCTGTACAAGCCGGGAAGGGCGAAGTTCTGGGTGATCCCAATCGAGTTGTCGATATTACCGCCGCTGGTCGGATCCTGTGTCAACAGGAGATTGGTTTTACCGGGATCAAAGGAAGACCGCTGCAAAGCCTGGCTTTGCTTCACTTCCAGCCCCGAGGTCTTTATCTGCAGGTTATTCTTTAAAGCCAGGTCGATGTAAAAAGACACGGCCAACGGGGTTGTCGGCGCGTTGGCCTGCTGTACATTTATCGCTTGCGCATTTATCATCTGAGCCTTTGTCGGTCGTGCTGATACCGACTGTTCCTTTATTGACTGTGCTTTTATCGGCTGTACTCCCATCATGGTGAGTAACCCCAGGAGCCCTAATACCGGTAATACTGGTTTCATGACTTTAGTAGTAGTTTTTTCTTTTCCTGAAAAAAGGAGGTATAAACAGGGTAATACGAACAGCGTGAGAAAAGTCGCTGTGATCAGCCCCCCGATGACAACGGTGGCCAACGGTTTTTGCACTTCCGCCCCTGCGCTCCCCGACAAGGCCATCGGAAGAAAACCCAGCGAGGCCACCGAGGCCGTCATAATCACGGGACGCAGCCGGACTTCCGTTCCTCTTATTACCCGGTGATAGATATTGGTGACCCCTTCCTGTTTTAATTGATTAAAATAACCGATCAGGACTATGCCATTCAATACAGCCACCCCGAAAAGGGCAATGAACCCGACGCCCGCAGAAATGCTGAAAGGCATGCCCCGTATCAATAAGGCGAAGACCCCGCCTATCGCCGACAAGGGAACCGCCGTAAAGATCAGCAGGGTTTGTTTGAGACTGCGGAAAGTCACATACAACAACACCAGGATCAGCAACAGGGCCGCAGGAACAGCGAAACTCAACCGCTGCCTGGCTTCCCGGAGGTTCTGGAACTGGCCACCATAGGTCGTAAAATAACCGGACGGCAGTTTCAGGTTCTTATCGAGGGTCTGCTGAATTTCCAATACCGTGCTCTCCACGTCCCGCCCCCGGACATTGAACCCTACGTAAATCCTTCGTTTGCCATCTTCTCTTGATATCTGCGCAGGTGCATCCTTAAACGATATACCCGCTACCTGGTTCAACGGCACCCGGTTGCCGGAAGGGAGGGGAATAAACAGGTTTTCGATATTTACAATATTCTCACGCAGGTCCCTTTGCAGGCGCACCACCATGTCGAATCGTCGTTCCCCTTCAAATACCACTCCCGCCATATTGCCAGCAAAAGCTGTCCGCAGAATGGTATTGACATCACGGATGTTTAGACCATACTGCGCCATTTTATCCCGGTTGTACTCCACCGTGATCTGTGGCAGTCCGGCTACTTTTTCCACGTAGGGCTCGTTCACACCCTTCACTTTTCCGATCAGCCCTGCCACCTTATCCGCCTCTCCCGTCAGTATGTCCAGGTCATCTCCGTATATTTTAATCGCCACGTCCTGCCGGATCCCCGTCATCAATTCATTAAACCGCATCTGCATCGGCTGCGTGATCTCCGCATTGATCCCCGGAATGACGGACAAGGCCTTCTCCATTTTCCCGATCATCTCTTCTTTCGTCCGGGCGCTGGTCCATTTTTCTTTAGGTAACATCGCTACCATCATATCCCCTTTTTCCAATGGCATAGGATCCGTGGGGATCTCCGCACTGCCGATCCGGGTCACCACCTGCCGTACTTCCGGGAATTTCTCTTTCAGGATCTTTTCCGCTTTGCCGAAGGTCTCAACGACCTGGCTTAAAGAAGCGCCTTGCATCATTGCGATCTCCACGGTCAGATCTCCTTCCTCCAGGGTGGGAATGAATTCCCCGCCCAGGCGGTTAAAAAGGGTGATGCTGATCACCAACAGGACCAGCGCCAGCCCGACCACCGTTATCTTAAAGCGCAATACAAATTTTAGCAGCGGCTCGTATACACGGTGAATGAATTTCACGATCCTGTCCGACATATTCTTCTTATGGGTAGTATTCCTGCTCAGGACCAGGGCGCTCATCATCGGCACATACGTCAGCGACAGAATAAACGCTCCCAGGATGGCAAATGCCACTGTCTCCGCCATCGGCCGGAACATCTTCCCTTCTATCCCCACCAGGGCAAACAGGGGCAGGTAGACGATCAGGATGATGATCTCTCCAAAGGCCGCGCTGCTCCTGATCTTCGATGCCGCTCCATATACCTCCGCATCCATTTGCGGCTGTGTCAGCCTGGGCATTCCCGGAAAGGCCCTGCTTTCCGTCAGCCTGAAAATGATCGCCTCCACGATGATCACCGCCCCATCCACGATCAGCCCGAAATCGATCGCGCCCAGGCTCATCAGGTTGCCCGACACCCCAAAAGTTCGCATCATCCCAAAGGCGAACAACATTGACAAGGGAATTACAGAAGCCACCAGCAGCCCCGCCCGGAAGTTCCCCAGCAACAATACCAGCATGAGGACCACGATCGCTGCCCCTTCCAGCAGGTTCTTTTTCACCGTTCCGATTGCCCGGTCCACCAATTCCGTCCGGTCAATGAATGGTTCGATCACCACTCCCTCCGGCAGGGACTTTTGAATCTGTTTCATCCGCTCTTTTACATTAGCGATCACCTTGCTGAAATTCTCCCCTTTCAGCATCAGGGCTACTCCCGCCACCACTTCTCCCTCTCCGTTGCGGGTAACTGCCCCGTAACGGTTGGCGCTTCCGAATTGTACGAGCGCCACATCCCGGATCAACACCGGCATGCCCTTTACACTCTTAATAACGATCTTCTCTATATCACCGAGACTTTTTACCTGCCCCAGGCCACGGATAAAATACGTATTGCTGCGTTGTTCAATATAAGAGCCCCCGGTATTCTCATTGTTCTTTTCCAGGGCCGCGAATATTTCCGGGATGGTAATATTCTGCGCATTCAGCCTTTCGTTGTCCAAAGCGATCTCGTATTGTTTGACATAACCGCCCCAGCCGCTCACTTCCGCCAGCCCTTCCGTGCCTGCCAACTGCGGCCGCACCACCCAATCCTGGAGCGTACGAAGATCCATGGCCGTATATTTTTGTTCATAGCCTTTCTTTGCGTGCAGTACATATTGGTAGATCTCACCCAGGCCTGTAGCGATCGGGGCCAAAGAAGTCTGCCCCGTTCCTTTCGGGATATTGGCCTCCGCCTCCTGCAGCCGCTCGTTCACCTGCTGCCGGGCCCAGTACATATTCACCCTGTCTTTAAAAACGATCGTGATCACCGAAATGCCCGACCGCGAAATAGACCGTTTCTCGATCACGTCTGCGATATTAGCCAGGGCCAGCTCGATCGGCGCCGTAACATATAACTCCACCTCCTGCGCCCCCAGGGTAGGCGCCTGCGTAATCACCTGCACCTGGTTATTGGTAATATCCGGCACCGCATCGATCGGCAGCGTGGACAGGGAAACGCCGCCCCAGGCAGCCAGGATAAGCGTAAACAGGCCTATAACCAACTTATTTCGTATGGAAAAATGAATGATCTTATCGAACATAATATTAATATTTTGAAACAGCCTGGTAATAGTAAACCGGCTATTTACGGGTTGATGACGCACGAGTTCGTCATAACCTTGATTTGTCAACAAATAGTGATGATAAAAGGAAGTAGCTAAGAAGCCAATTGTGGCGGTTGCCAGATAGGAAGAGATACCTTTCGGATAGAAGAGAGATAAAATTCAGTGTGTTGGAGGGAAATTTCCGGCAGGATGGCAAGGACCGGCGACGGATGAAAGATAAAAGCAAACCCGGTGCAACAGCCGCATTGACAGAACGGAGAGCATAAATCGCTTTGCGGATTCTGGCATCCATGCGAGCTGGTGATGGTGGCTGTCCCGGTATCTGCACTCACTGCAAATATATCCGAACAAGGCAGGCAGCTTTGTACCAGTACTATAATTGCCAATATGAGCGAGAAAGGTTTCACAGGGCAAAGGTACGTTTTGCCCGGAAATCAAAATCCTTTAAAATAACAATGATGTTGCATTTTACAGGGAAATTTAAGCTTACAGGGAACTGTTAAATCCTGGAGCAGGAAAAAGCCCGGATTACTCTAACATGTCCCATGTCAGCGTCCTTCCAAAAACCGGCACTCCTTTGAACACGCGCATGCTCATGACCTTTCCCTCAATCCGGATCGTCACATCGTAGCTGTTGCCATCCTGGAAATTATAGATCTTTCCCCCGGTCCACTTGCCGTCCTGGTACGTCAACCCGCTAATCAGGGTATACTCTTTCAGTTCCCGGGACCGGAGCGCCGGGTCGGGATTGTGGATGTCCTTTTTATAGGTCTTCCCGTCGGCCTCGAACAGCTGCTTGCCGTACAGCATCTTTGCGTAGTAGGTGTTCCCGGATCTCAGCATTAGAATTTTACCGTCTTTTTCCCGGGTCTGCCAGACATGCAGAATGCTGTCGCCCGGTGTCTGTGCAGGGCTGACGGTGGCCCAAAAGAGTAAGATGTGTAATAGGGTTACCATATCAAAGGCAATAGTTTTTTCCTGTCCGGGGGATAATCGGGGAAGTGCTGCTTGTACCACCGGTGATTGGAAAGGACCCGTGGTATGAGATTGGCACAGGTCCAGACAAAGAATGCAAGCGCGGGCAGGCTCCAGGTAAGTAAGGCGTAACCGCCCCATTCGAGGATCTCCCCCAACAGGTTAGGCGAAGATACATATTTGAAAAGTCCGGACTGCGGTATTTTATAACCGGTTTCCCCTTTCTTCCTGAGGTGTATGAGGATATAATCGGATTGCCAGTTGATGGCCAGGCCACCGATGAAAAGGGCGGCGCCGGTCACAAAGAGCGGCGACCGGAACCAATCTGCCGGATAAAACGCCAACCGGGCAAACCAGATGCCCAGCAGTGAGCCGTTCACCGTATTGAACAGGATGGCGGACAGCATAATCACGATGGGCATGCGCTTGCCCCTGGTCCGGATCATGAACGGGTAGACCAGGCTCCTGTGTACGTAGTGGACAAAGAACAGGGCGACCATAATACCCGAAGGAGATTTCCAGTTGAACTGGCGGAAGGCAATCCGGGAAGCGAATGCCGCCAGCACGGCAGCTTCCATGAGGAACCATCCCCACCGGTTGCTGATCATCGGTCCCCATTTCTTATTGCTGAAGCGTCCATAAGGCGCCTCCTGCCGCAACAGATAACTGCCGGCGCCTATGCCGACTGCTATCCAGCAGATCATAACGATAACATACCATTTTGGCGGAACCATGCGATTGTATCTTTTAGTGTCTCTTCAAAAGGCCGCGGCTGAAAATGCAGGTCAGTTTTGGCCCGGCCGGAGTCAATCCTTCTATTGCTGTAGAGCAGGTTATAGACTGCCTGCCGGGTGTAGTATGGGGTGCTTCCTGTCAATCTCGCCCACCCCTTTACAAGGGGCAAGGCAGCAAATATCAACCAGGGAGGTAGGACCGGGATCACCCCTTTTTTCCCTGTGATCCTGTCGATATCCGTGCTCAACGTTCTGAAAGACACCCATTGACCGCTCAACAGATAAACGTTTCCAGGAACGCCTTTGTTCAAAGCAGCGGCCACGGCGCCGGCCACATCACGGACATCCACGAAGTCCACGCCTCCAGGAGGTAATGCCGGTATGCGGCGATTGCAGATGTCGATAACCGCAGTCCCTATCAGAGATGGCTTATAATCGAAGGGGCCTATTCTGGCTGTGGGCGCCAGGACTATCACCTCCAGCCCCTTACTGTTGTATTCCAGGGCTGCAGCCTGGGAGACGGCTTTCGAGTAGTCATAGTTGTGCCGCGCGGCTGCGACCGGTACGCGGCTTTCATCCAAACGTTCCCCGTAGGGCGCCTGTTCAAAGGCGGTGACAGAACTCAGGTGAATAAACCGCTGCACACCCGCCCGCCGGGCCGCTTCCAGCAATAAACGGGTCCCTGTGATATTCACTTTCAGGGTCTGTTCGTCGGGCCTGTCCTGTATGGAGATGACGGCAGCCATATGGATCACTACGTCAGCCTCCCTGACTAGTTCAGCAACGCTGTCTTCGTTCAGCAGGTCGCCTTTTATCAACTGTGCATCCGTGGGAGGGATCCCGGAATGAATGAGCAAGCGCAGGGAGTGTCCTGCAGCCGCCAGCATAGGGATCAGCACACGGCCAGTATAACCTGAAGCTCCGGTAATTGCGATGGTCATTCGTCCATTTTTAGAAGACTAAATTAGTGATGAAAATTAAAAGCGCCCTTTTCGTTTTGAGCGGTGCTCAATGCGCCTCCGCTTCTATTTTTGGCGGCGGCGGAGCAC
Source organism: Chitinophagales bacterium (assembly GCA_015655015.1). Taxonomy (GTDB): domain Bacteria; phylum Bacteroidota; class Bacteroidia; order Chitinophagales; family Chitinophagaceae; genus Puia. The sequence continues at coordinate 34,138 of JAATFV010000065.1, forward strand.
CGGGAGGAAGCGCCTTCTTCCGGCGGATGGTCATCACCACCAGGGGTATACAAACGGCATTCAGCAGAAAGAGCAACAGGAAGGCATCCATATAGCTCAGCAGATAGGTCTGTTTTACGATCGTAGCTTCCAATGCGCCCAGGGCCTGGCGTGAGGCCTGCCAGAGGGTGGAGCCTTCGGAGACGAAACGATTGGTGGCCTGGCGAAGCCATTCCTGTGTAGGCAGGTCGGTGGCGGTCACATGGGAGATCAGGATCGTGCGATTAAAGGCGGCGCGATGAGCGATATAGGTGTTGATGAGCGCAATGCCAAAGGAGCCGCCCATCTGCCGCATCATGTTGTTGAGGGCAGCTCCCTGGGGAATGTCGCGGGGAGCCAGCTCGGACACCGCCAGTGCGGTCAGCGGTACGATCAGCAGCGAAGCCCCCATTCCCCGCAGGATCAATGGGCCGATGAAGTTGCTGGCCCCGGATTCGAGATTGGAACGGGACAGCCAGAAGTTGAAAATGGCGGTCAGGGCAAAGCCGGTGATGACCATATATTGGGGTCTGACGCCTTTCTGCATCAGCTTACCCAGAAAAGGGGAAATAAAAGCAGCCAGCAGCGTACCGGGCAAAAGCATCAGCCCCGTCTGATAAGCGGTGTAACCGATGATACGCTGGGAGAATAAGGGAAAGACGAATACGGCGCTAAACAATCCGAAACCGAGGATAAAGGTCATGATCGCTGAAACGGAAAGCGTCAAACTCTTCAGCACCCGTAAATTGACGACAGGAAATTCTACCCGAAGCTCCCACCAGACGAAAAGTGTCAGACAGAGTGCGGCCACAACAGACAAAACAACAATATAGGTCGCAGCAAACCAGTCATCGGTTTCCCCTCTTTCCAGCACGACCTGCAGAGATCCTATGCCTAAACTCAGCAGGCCTATTCCCAGCCAGTCGATCGGTTTGCCATCCCGCGACCGCTGTGTAGGGTGCAGATAATAGGCGCAAAGAATGACGGCCAGCAGACCAATAGGGATATTGACGAAGAAGATCCAGGGCCAGGAAGCATTATCGACGATATAACCGCCCAGCACCGGGCCTATAGAGGGACCAATGATGACCCCCAGGCTGAATAAGCCACTGGCCAGGGCGCGGTCTTTGGGAGGGAAGGTTTCGAAGAGGATAGCCTGGGACGTGGACAGTAAGGCGCCCCCTCCGACACCCTGCAAAAAACGCCAGCCTACCAGCTCCCAGAGATTGTTAGATAAACCACACAACATCGAAGCGACCGTAAAGAGGATGATCGACCCGATGTAGTACTGTTTGCGGCCGATCTTCTCTGCCAGGAAGCTGGTCATGGGAATAATAATGACATTGGCTATGGCATAGGAAGTAATGACCCAGGCGGTGTCTTCCAGGGAAGCTGCCAGGTTACCGCTCATTGTATTGATCGATACGTTTACAATGGTCGTGTCGATCAGCTCTATTATAGCCGAAATAATGACAGTGATCGTAATGATCCACTTTCTAAAGCCTGTTTCCATGTTGTCTAATCCAATTTGTTTTAAAGCCAGTCAATCGGGATAGTATCCAGTCAATCGGGATATTCTAAAAACAAAGGAACCAACTTAACTGGAGCTTAAATTGTCATAGCGGCTAAAAAAAGTGTCGGATCGGGTGAGATCGGGTGTCAAACGGCATCCTGCGGCAGCCTGAGCTGGAATTTTTTTGGCTTTTCATGGTAGATCCGTTCGAACAGGCGGGAAAAGTGTCCAATATTGGTGAAGCCCAGCTCATAACCTACCTCTTTCACGGTCCGGTTGTTTGCTGCCAGCAGCTGGCGGGCTTTTTCCAATCGCATCAGCTGAAAGTACTGGTAAATGCTGATCCCAAATATTTCCCGGAAGGATTGTTTGAGCTGGGATTCGCTCATCAGGACGTTGCGGGCCAGACTGGCGATCGTGGGCGGGGAGGAGAGATCGCTGACGAGCAGGGCCCGGGCCTGGAAGATACGTGCGATATGTACGGGGTCTCCATGTCGATTGGGTTCGATCGTCCTTTTGTTCAGCTGTGCCATCAGCAGATAGAGCAGCTGCATCACGCCGGCATGATAAAAGAGCTGCCGCAACGCTGCAGGAGGCTGCGCTCTCAATTCATGCAATAGTCCGCGCATCTCCACAGACATCGGCTCATGGATAAAAAAAGAGTTCTCCTGGCGAAGCAGGTTGTTAAGATAGGCGCGATGACCTTCCCCCAGAATGGATTCCAGCCGCGAACGGCCGATGCGGATACAAACGACATTCCGGCTCGAATGTGGAGGAAATTTGAGCACCACGTCGATGGCTTGCGTAAATACATTTACGCCATCATGGTCATAGACCACTTCGTTCTCCTGTATATAGGCGGTTTCCGGAAGGTCCAGCTGAAAAAAGACGATATAGACGCAGTCAGAAGGATCTTCTGTAGCTTTTTTTATAACCTGGAGGGGAACGTTCAGCCGGTAGAACTGAAAGTTAGCATGAAAGTCATTATTGATCTCCAGGGCGGTCAATACACCTTCACCGACAAAGGCAGGTACTTTGACATTGTGAAAACCTTCCGGGAAAGCCAGTGTCTCTTCAAAAGCTTTCAGGTCGGGTCCCGGATGCCCGGCTCCGATTTTGTATTGTATCAGCATGATCGGACAAAATTAATTAATAATATCCAATCCTTTTAGCATCGTATCTGGCTCCGGGGAGCTTCTAAAGTGTTTGGTAAACTGTATCACGGATATCCATTGGGAAACGCCCCCCGCCAGACATTCCTTCGAGAGCTGTATTCGTAAAGGCGACCACCGTAAGTCGCTTTTCAGGATCGACAAACCATGAATGTCCATAGGCTCCGCCCCAACGCCAGGTACCAACCGACTCAGGAGTGTTTGCTTCCCGGGGATCCGCTAAAATGGAAAAGCCGAGGCCATAGCTCCACCCGGGCCAACCTGCTACTGGTAATGCAGCGGTTTGATTTTTACTCATCTCCTGAACGAATGATTGCGGAAAAAGCAAATCACTCCCCGTTCGCAATGTTTCGAGGAGCACCAGAAGGTCTTTGGGAGCACCCAACATTCCGGCGCCGCCCGAGGGAAAAGCATTTTTCTGAAACGCCCGATCCGGTGACATCAGCACTGGCGCCAACCCTTCAAAGCCATTTATTTTCTCTGCTGCACGCATTTTGACAGGCGCAGGGTCGGCGTTCATGTATGCCGGCGCCAGGCGGGCTACATCTTTGATCTCAAAGCCGGTATCGTTTAAATGAAGAGGTTGGGTAATCAGATCCCGGATAATCACCGGCAGCGGCTTATTTTCAATATTCTCCAATACTCCACCCAGAACATCAAATGACAGTGAGTAAAGCCAGGCTGACCCCGGATAAAAATTGAGCGGAACAGCTGAAAGTCTGCGAAGGTTCTCTTCTAAGGTAAGGTTAGTTATATCCATCCCGTCAGAAACGGCTGAACGATGAAGCGGCCCATCTTCCTTTTCAAGAAAACCATAACCAAGACCCGATGTATGCGTGAGCAAATGTCGAATTGTTATCTTTGGTTTTGAACCGTCTGTCAAATGAGGCTGGAAGTAAGGCAGATACTGGTCTACAGAATCTTCTAATTTCAATTTACCTTTTGATACCAGGATCATCGTGGCAACTGCAACATAGAGCTTCGTCACGGAGGCCAGCCTGAAGATCGCATCTGCCTTCATTGGAGCTCCGGCTTCGACGTCAAAGAAACCTTCTGCGGTTTCGCCAATCAATTTCCCATCTTGAGCAACCAGGACAATAGCTCCGCGAATGCGATTTTCTTTAATAGCGGTTTGGATCGTTTGAGATACTTGTTGTTTCATCATTTTAAATTGTTGTTTCATCATTTCAATATGTCTGCTGAATTTTAAGACCTTGTTCTAAAACCTTTCGCGCCGCGTCATCTTTTGTTTTATGTCAGCGGTCAAAGTTCGCGATGAATGAAACGCCAGGCAAGTACGGGTTAATTAATCTATACCTGATTAATTAATCCTTTTTCTACCTTTGCAGGTAGAAAAAAACGTTACTAATGTATCAAAGGAAGATTCCTGTTGCGTTGGACTGCGGGCTGCACCTGTTCCGGGAGGTAATCAACGGAAAATGGAAAATGAATCTCATTTACTTCATTCACGATGGCATCAAACGCCCCGGCGAATTAAAACGCCGGATACCTGATACAACACGAAGAGTGCTCGACACCCAATTAAATCAATTAGTAGCACATGGATTACTGGCTAAAACAGTTTTCCCGGGTCTGCCGTTGAAAGTGGAGTACGAGCTGACTGATTTATGCAAACCCCTGATACCAATAATCAATGCAATTGTATTATGGGGCGAAGACAACCGGCCGGAGTTGGTGGCATTGATAAAGAATGCGAAAATCATTTAACAGGTGGAAATAAACTACTTAACTGCGCTGACTTTCAGCAACAGTACTCCATGCGCAGCTATCCGGACCGGGAAGGAATCCCTGTAACGCCCCAGGTCCTGCTGACGCCATAAGTCCCGCAATTTTGCAGACGAAGGCAGCGTCATCTCTGAAAAAGAGACGGTTGTTTTCAGGGGAACAGTTTTCAGGTTGAAGAGTCCCACTGCTTTTGATCCATCACTCAGCTCTTTCACCCAGACCTGGAGGCTGTCCCTGTTCAGGACTTTGGAAGCGGGCCGGACCAACCGGTCCTGGTCGACGGCCAGCACTTCGTCGTTGTTCAGCAACCCCAATGTAAAATCGTCCAGCTGGCTCATGTCACAGCCGATAAGCAGGGGCGCGGACAACAGACACCAAAGGCTGATATGGGTGAATTGCTCGTCAGGGGACAAACGTGAATTATGAAGCAGCGGACCCCAGCCTACCTTGCCCACTACGAGCATATCCGGATCGTTGAATTCGCCCGGAGTTACAAAAGGAGCAGAATTATCCTGGCGGAAACCAATGCCTGAAAGACTGCCCCAGTTATCGGAAATATCGCCGGTCGTACGCCAGGAATTGGCTCCGACGGATCCTCCCCATTTCCAGATCTCCGCCGCTCCATATTGCGAAAGACTATACACGATATCCCTGTGTACTTTATCAAGGGACTGTTTCATAACGATAAAGGGGAACTTGGCATCTTCAAGTGTCGGAGATTTTGGGGCGACCTCACTATAAGAGCACCAATCGTATTTGAGGTAATCGATCCCCCAGCGGGCATAGGTAGCGGCATCCTGGTCTTCATGCTGATAGCTGCCCATGTAGCCGCCACAGGTCGTGGGGCCGGGAGAAGAATAGATGCCTATTTTCAGTCCAAGAGCATGCACGTAGTCGGAAAGTTTCTTCATGTTGGGAAATTTGCCGTTCGGCACGATCTCTCCCTGTGCATCTCTTTTGTCTTCCCAGCCATCGTCGATGTTCACATAGGACCAGCCGTGGTCAGCCAGTTTAGCGGCCATTGCATCGGCGGAAGCTCTTACTTTCTCATCACTGACGGTAAGTCCCCAGCAGTTCCAGCTATTCCAGCCGAGTGCAGGGGTGAGAGAGATCTTTTCTCCGCAGACAATGGTAAGATCTCTGGTGACGGTGCCGGCTCCGTTCTTTATCGTCAATTGCAGGGTATAACTTCCTTTTTCAGCCAGGGAACCGGTAAGAATGCCCTGTTGCCTGTCGAGGTGAAGCGTAGGAGGCAGACCCGCTGCCTGGAATGTCAGCGGTCTTTGCCCCGTTACGGGTATTTTATACTGGATCGGGGCGCCGGGTCTTACTCCATAAACCTCCGGCCCGTTGATCCGGGGAGCGGCACGGTCGATCGGTGTAAGAATATAAGGCATGTCTTCCGCCATGGTCAGCTGCTGGCCGCTTTTGTTGTCCTCGAAACTATAGTCAATGCGATAAGACTTGCTTTCCGGGAGGGGAGTAATATAAGTATATTCAAAAGGCCGGTTATGATCAAAATTAGCATTGATCGTTTGCCTGAAGACTACCACACCGGAAAAAGGATCCGTCAGACGGATGTTGAGCCTGCCGCGAAATAAATATTTTTCACTGGAAGAGATCAGGACAACTTTCCTGGTGAAGGGCTTTCCGCCGGCCAGCCGGAAAGCGGCCCCTGACGGTCTCAAAGTGATGAAGTCTGTCACATCCATGGCGCTGACGCCATACCGGCCTTCATACATTCCTCCATTCCTTCTCCCATTCCAAACCCTGACGGCAAGCACGTTGTCATTATCCCACCGGATATGCGGATCACTCAGCGGCAGGAGATAAGACCTTTCCATCCGTTTGAAACCAGCCTTTATATCCCCGGGCAGCCCCGCATTTCTACCGATAAGGAACCCATTCAGGTATACTTCATCTCCATCTTCGATCTTTCCCAAATCAAACCGCAGTGTTTCTTTCAGAAAAACCTTATTGCGGATAGAAGAGGGGATGACGATATGCCGTCGGTACCAGGCAAAACCATCATAACCGGCATATCCTTGTCTTTCCCAGGGAGCACCGACCCGGATAGTCTTCCAGGCGGAGTCATTGAAAGCAGCGTCCTCCCACCCCGGCTGGTCTCCTGTCATGAATTTCCATTCCCCTCCGATTGAGAGATCCTGGGCCCTTACGATGACCACTGATAGGGTGCAGAAGATTGCAAGGACGAGGGACCGTGTCAACATAATTAGTAAAAATTGAGGCAGCAAATTACAAAAACGACCATCGGTCGATATTATGGATTTGTTATTTTCCGGGTCGCCTACAGAACTTGAAACCGGGACAGTAAATACATGTATTTAATTATTCAAGTCTTTAATTACTAAAATATCAGTTGGCCTGTTTTCTTTTATGAGAGCGAGGCCATATTTATTCAATTCAACATTTAGGGCCTCTGGTTTGCCTATTTCTGCTTCCAGATGCAGGTCCAGGTTACCCGTATAACCTGTTTCGTCAACTACCGGCAGGTCATTATTTTGATACGCCAATTGCAAAACCATTAAAAAAGATTTTGCAGGGAACCTATTGCAAATTAAATAATAGGGATTTCGTTCAATGGTTGATTGCCCGGTATCTTTAGACTTAAACAGACTATTACCTGGAATTTGTCTCAATACCAGACAAGGCCGGTTTTGTTTTTCGATGGCAACCGATACAAAGGGGAACAGGGCGTTAATATCCTTGCGCATTATTTCGAATTTCTTAGCAGAGTCCCCGACAGGAACCTTCAATATATAGTTATACAAATGTCCTGGTTGCGGGCGCCACATATTCCGATACTGAAGACTAACAAGCCCCGGACCGCAATTATCCGTAAATCTGGTTGAATCTTTTGTTAATAGCTGCAATCTGCTCCATCCGCCAAAAAATCGAAGCCCTTCTCCATAAGCTATTGCAAAGAGTGCAATGATAGAAGAGTTGGACATGCTTATCCAATTGTGGTGACCATAATTACCTCCTCCGGGGTAACCGGGGATATATTTTGTTGCCAGATGAAGTGTCGTGATATTACTATCTTCTCCAATTGATTTTCCAAAATCAAATGCACCTTTTGAATGCAAGATCGAAGAGAGGGAGGAGTCTGAACCTATATTTACCGGAACCCTCTCGTCATTTCTTACCGGCAAACGCAATTTTTCTCCGGTAAGAAAGGCTTTTATATTGGCCAAAGTCAATGATTCAGGATAAGTAATGGCCCGAACGATGCCATTTTTATCAATCCATACATAATGGGGAACAGTAGTGTGGGGAAACAACCTATTTAGCTTTTGATCGTTTACCACAGAAACAGGTTGTATCTTTTTAACGTGTCCGAGCTTAGTCAGGAAATATTCAACGGAGGTTTTATCCTCATAGGTTACAGGCAGTATGATTAATTTTTCCGGAAAATCTTTCTGCATGGAATCCATTTTAGGAAACGAGCCTACACAAGGAGCACACCAGGTGGCCCAAAAATCCAGAATGACCGCTTTCTTCCTGAAATCTGACAGCTTTGCTGTTGATGCGGAATAATTGACCATAGACAATTCTACTTCCGGACATAAATCACCAATGTGTAAAGGTTGTATTGATTCTTGTGCGAAAGAAAATGAAAACAGGCCGGCGAATAGCAATGGAATCTGCAGGCAGACTATAATTTTTTTATTCATTTTAATTTTTTTGTGGAAAGGAGTGCTTTATGCACCCCTTGTGATAAAGCTTAACTAGCTATGGAGCGTATCCCCTAACCTTATCATCTTGGATTCTGTGCTATCCCGCTATATAAAATCTCATCATCCGGTATAGGATAAACATATTTGTTGTCGTTGGGCGGTAAGGTATAAACAGTTCCGTTATATATTTTGGTAAGTGTAGTTGCAAATCTGGGATCCTTATTCAATCTGCGTAAATCTGTCCACCTTGTTGCACGCATGATCAATTCCTTTCTTCTCTCCGTCAATATTTTTGTTAAGGCATCATTCATATCTGCCGCTGTGTAGGGCACAAACGTTCCATTTTTCCACCTCGTTATTAATAAGGTATTCAAATCGTTCATGGCCGCAGAAATATTACCGGTGCGCGCATAACATTCTGACCTGATTAAATATAATTCGTCTACTGCCGGCGCCGTAAAAAATGCGTTTTGATTGGTTCCGTCATAGGTGCCTATAAAGGAGATGCCATTCACTCCGGTATAGGAACTACTGGATGTAAAAAAATAGGTCTTTCTTAAATCATTGGTGGAATACATTTGGTATAAGGACGAATCGATTTCTGCATTATACATATTGAGATGGCCGCTGGAAGTCCAACTGTAAAAGATGACTTCCGGATTTTTGTTAAAAGCCGGCATGCCAAAATTCCTGGAGGGTGTTACAGTATTGTAATCCAATAAAGTGCCGTTGAGCTTCAGGGAGGAATCGGCATATGAAAGTGCTTTTTTATAGTCTTCAACTGCCAGATAAGCCCTGGCCAGCATTGCATAGGCTGATCCTTTGTTCGGACGGGTTTTATACACTTGTGTTGATGGAGGTAACAAAGTGGAAGCCTGTAAAAGATCCGAAAATATTTGATCATAAACCTGTTTTACGGTTCCCCTTCCGACTTTCGCATTTATATCCGCATCCAGCCGTAAAGGAATGCCCGGATCAGTGTTGGCAGATGTTGAATCATAAGATTTCATAAATGCCTGTCCCAGTTCATAATATGTAAAAGCCCTCCAAAATAACGCGCTTCCGTATACCTGGTTATACAAATCTTTGTTACCTGAATTTTGATCAATTTTACCAAGTCCTGCCAAAGCAGTATTGCAATTAAAAATTCCATTATATAATCCCCATACATCTATGGTAGGGACGCCATAACCATTAGGCGCCCAAATATAGACGGCTATTTCTGAAACATTAAGCCAGGGGAAATTGATCTCTGCTACATAACAATTATCTGTGGCCGCCTCTCCGATGTAATTAGATACGCTTAATGACCTGTTATCCAGGAGCGTTTGATAATCCGTTAAGCTGCTTAATACAGCCAGGTGACTATCCGGTTTTTCGTCCAGCCAATTTTTTTTGCAGGAAGAGGTCAGCAGAAGGATGCATGACAGAATAAACAGCATAAAATGTCTTGCAAACGGCTGTTTAGAGTAATTAAATATTTTCTTTTTCATACATATTTTTTTTGAATGAACAGTTAACCGAAACTAAAATTGAGATCTTTAAAAGTTCGCTTTTAAACTAAAGGCGAAAGTTTTAGGCGGCAGGTAAGCTGCCCTCTGGTAATCAGGATCAATCCCGTATTTGTTCGCCTTCCATATAAGCCCGAGGTTGTTGGCATAAACGGAAAGTTGCACATGTTTTAAGGGCAATTGATGCAATTGTGTTTTTTCCAGGTCATAACTCAGGATAACATCCTGTAACCGAATATGGCTTCCATTGGTTACCAATGCTTCAGAACTTTCGTAAAACTGGTCTCTTAAGGAGTTGGCCGGCAAAGAAGGCAGGGACGGAACATTCGTTATTTTTTCATCTCCGGGTTTCTGCCAGCGGTTGGCATAATCCACATTTCCCTGCCAGCTATAAAATAAATTGTAGTATTTGACAGAACTGCGTCGGAAATAGTAGCCAAATTTATAAGATATGTTAACAGACAGGGAAACGCCCTTATAAGAAAAAGTATTTCTCATACCTCCAAAAACAGTAGGCGCCGATCTTCCATCATATGCCATTTGTTTAGCACTTACCGGTAATAAAGAGGAATAGTTGGTACTTACTTTCCCTGTCGTATCATACCCTCTTGGATCCCCGGTGTTAGGGTCCAATCCGGCCCACTTGAAACTGTACAATGCTTCTACCGGTCTTCCTTTTACAATAGTGGTGGAGAGGCTGCTTCCTCCATTGTATTGGGTTACTTTATCCTCCGCATAACTAAAAATAAAAGAAGTGACCCACTGAAAGGTGCTGTTGATGTTCTTTGAATTTAAAACAATATCAACACCCTGCCCCTTCATGTTGGCATAATTTAAAGTAGCGGAAACAAAACCTGTACTGGAAGGAACAGGATCGGTTCCTATTAGATTATTCCCATTTTTATTAAAGTATTCCAGGCTGCCGGAAAGTATATTTTTAGCCAGAGAGAAATCTGCACCTATATTTAACATCCCGATTTTTTCCCAGGTCAACTGCGGGTTTCCGGGAGAAGTTATTTGATAAAAGGACGGGAATAAGCTATTATTCGAAGAATAATAAGTAGCTGTAGTATAGGCAGTACCATTATTCAATAAATTGCCGCTATAACCGTATGTCGCCCTTAATTGTAAGCCAGGCAACCATTTTACAGCATAAAAGCGTTCTTTACCAACATCCCATTTACCCCCCACAGACCATAATGGAACTGACTTATCGTTCGTTTTTACGCCAAATAAATTAGCCTGGTCAATCCGGCCGCTGGCGGATAAAGTATACTTATCCCTGAAGGTGTAAGAGGCATTGCCGAAATAAGACCGGTACCGGTTGGTGGTGTGATCCAGATAAAAAGCATTGGGTATGGTAGCCGAACCGGAAGGATAGAGTGTATAATTGGTATTATAATTAACACTCTGATAGACATCTGTCGAGGAAGAATATCCGTACAATGTATTATTGTAATCATTTTCCCCTGTCACTTCTCTCTGTTCCACACCCGCCAGGGCAATGATATTATGCGACTCCCCAAAGTTGCGGTTAAAATTGAGTTGCATTCTGTCATTGACAGATACATAATCAATATTATAGATATTCAGGATACCACCATTAGGGATATTGTTTGTGTGTGGAGTGGTAAATGGATTGGTATACCTGTTGATAAGGTCTCTGGCATTATACGTTTCCGGTGAATAATATACCCTTTGCTTGTTATTTCCCCTTTCATATTGATAAATACCTTCCAGGCTGAGGCCGGGAATAACAGTATATTTAATACCGGCGCGAAGGCGGGTATCGTACAACCCTGTAGTATTGTCAGAGAGATTTTTTTCAATCAAAGGATAATATTGCCAGTTTAACAGGCCATTACCCGGTGCTGCCAAAACGAAAGAATCCCGGTAGTTTTTGACAATGGGCAATGGATTACCTTGGGCATCCGCCAATTGCGCATACGGATAGATACTTTTACTGTATTGTCCTCCTGTGGTTATAGCACTTATATTACTATTACTATATGTCTTACTTTGTGTATAGTTGATTCCTCCTGTAATTTCCAGGTTGGTTATTGGTTTAAACGAGCCCAAAGAATTAAGGGTAATACGGTCATTGGAATTCCTGACAGCATTCGATAGATCCTTATCATACCCTGCAGACATCGTATAAGTGGTATTCCTGCTGCCTCCGCTCATATTGAGCGCATATTGCTGGTTAACCAGTCCCTGGTAAAAATACTTTTTCAAATCCTTACGTACATCCAGGGTGCGAAGTGCATTGATCCGGCTGGCGGCATCGGTAGCAGATAGAATTCCGGCCCGTTGTTTCGCCAGAATTTCTACTACCGGAGAAATCGGCGGATATTGAGTACTGGATAAATCAGCATCGTAAAACCCTTTGGTAAAGAGAGTTTGTTCCACGTCAATAAAATCATTGGAATTCAAAAAGCTGCGGTTGTAACTTAAATCGGGTTTCCCGCTGACAGTCACATTCGCGGCTAGACTCACCTGCGACGGCTGGTTAAATCTTCCCTTTTTGGTGGTAATGACAATGACTCCGTTACCTGCGCGCGCTCCCCAGATGGAAGCGGCGGCGGCATCTTTTAAGACAGTCACCCCTTCCACATCATTCGGGTTAATATTAGTAATGTCTCCATCATAAGGAAAATTATCTACCACGATCAAAGGCGATGCATTGGCATTAATAGTGCTGTACCCCCGGATATGTAAGCCTGTTCCGGTAGAAGGGTCTTTGTTAAACAACAGCCCGCTGGTAATGCCGTCCAGTTTGCTCATCACATCCGTTGAGATTCTGCCCTCAAATAGTTCTTTATCCGGTTGAGCAAACGATCCGGTAGCCCGCTCCTTCGGTATTTGCTGGTAGCCAGTTGAAACAGAAACAGTCACATCTCCTAAAACTGCTTGCTTCATTTTGAGTTTGACCGTTATGGCAAGCTTACCCGCGACTTCAACCGTCGCGTTTTCATACCCGATGCTACTTATCATTAAAACAGCATCGGAGTTGATATTTTTTAGCTGGAACTCTCCGGCGTCATCCGTCGTCGCTACTTTCTTTGATCCCTTTACATAAACAGAGGCGCCAGGGATGGGCTCACCTTTCTCGTTGACCACCTTGCCTCTGATACTATCAGGGGGCGCATCTAACGCAAGATCGTTTTTAGGCATCTCCTTCACCAGCTTTACCAACACAAATTTTTCTTTGATGGTATAAGTAAAAGGCTGATTCCGGAAGCATTGCTCCAGGGCAACCAGGAGTGTTGCATCCTTAACATCGATGTTGACAGGTTTGGCCAGTTTTTTTAAAGCGGGGTCAAACCAGAAACGGTAGCCACTTTGCCTTTGGATAGCAGAAAAAGCTTCCTGCATGGGGGCGTTCTTCAAGCTGAGATTAATCTTTTCCTGGGAATATCCCCTGGCGCTGACCTGGATGGTGCCGATAAGCAGTAAAAATGCTGCCAGTTTCATGCAGACCATGATTTTTAAGGACAAACGCCAGCCTGGCTGTTTGCCCGGGTTCCTTAATTTCATACCTTCGTTTGGGTTTTGGTGTTAAAAAATTGAGTCTGGCTGATTTCATTTTTTGCCCATAACCTTCCAGGCCGGTGTGTTGGAAGCACGCTGGCCTTTTTTATGGGCATGTCAAACTTTAATCAAGGGATAAGGGGCAACCTTGCAATCGTGGTAATCTTTATAGGAAGGGGTCATGGTTTGAATTTTCATACTACGTGTGTAGTCGAAAAGTGGGGATAGTGCTCATGGTTCTACTATTACGGTTCGGCCTTCTATGCTTGCATGTACATTGATAACACTGAGTAATTGCAGGATGGTCGATAATTGCGTATTTCTTGGCGCAGATCCCGATAGGAGCCGGTTAGGCACCTTTCCTTTATATATCACCTCCACATCATACCAGCGCGAAATTTGCCGCATTACGCTATAGAGGTCGGCATCTGAGAACACAAATTCATTGTGCAGCCAGGACGTTTCCTGTTCAACTTTGGCGTCCTTTACGAGCAGGCTGTTGTGATCATCTCTTTGCGCCTGTTGGCCAGGTTTTAAAGAGATCGTCTTGTCAGCTACCGTTACACTTATGGCGCCTTCTTCCAGGGTCGTTTTAGTGACCGGTTCGTTTTCAAAGGCCATCACATTAAAGTGGGTGCCTATGTCCTGGATATTCCCCGCCCGGGAAAATACGGTAAAGGGTACGGACTGTAAATGCTTCACCTCGAAATAACCTTCACCGGTTAGGGTAACTTCCCGCTTCCCTCCGGCGAAAGCCGTGGGGTAAGTAAGAGACGACGCATTATTCAACCATACCTTGCTACCGTCCGGCAGGACGAGGGTATATTTACCACCGCGCGGGGTAGTCAGGGTATTGTAGATGATTCCCGTTGGAATGACACCCGTGGTATTGACATAGGAAAGTTGTCCGGAATCCTGTTTGATCGCCTGCACAGCTCCTTGTTGAAAAACAGCCCCCTTGCCGGCACTATCCAGGTTCACTTTGCGGCCGTCTCCCAGGGTTAATATGGCCCGATCCTTTGCGGGTTGGATGGCTGCAAATTCAATAGGCGGATGAACCGGCAGCTTTACGTGCGTGGTTTTCCAGAACAAAAACGCACCATAACTCAAGGCGGCTATGCTGGCGGCGGCTACCAAAAACCAAAACATCGGCCTGGAGACATTACCTTTCTGATCTTCCCGGGTCGCCAGATCAAACCTTTTGATGGCTGCCGGCACCCGGGCCCGGATCATTTCCATTTCAGAAAGACTTTCTTTGAATCGGGAGCTATCGGAAAGCCAATCAAGCATTTCCTGATTTTCCGGTTCTTCGTCCGCCCAAACCTGCAATGCCGCTTTATCTTCGGCAGACAGCTCTTCCCAGAACACTTGTTGTTTAAGTAAGAGCACCAGCTCGTCCACATGTTTGTTCATTTTCTCAATAGGATTTAGTTTCCTGCTTACAAAACGACAAATTGGGAAAAGCAACCCACGGAGGAATGTTTTTTTTAATTGCCGTTCCGGGACACGAAAAGGAGCAGGAATATAAAGGCCAGGTTGGATAAGTGTTTTTGTAAATTCCGGATGGCTTTACTGCGATAATTTCGCACTGTCTGGGAAGGCAGGGACATGATGGCAGCTATCTCTGCGGTGTCCAATCCTTCCAATGTTAGCCGGATTACCGTCCGCTGCTGTTCGCCCAGCTGATCGAGTGCGGTGAGCACTTCTTTAAGTAAAGTAGCCTTAATGACCTGATTTTCAAGAATCTTGCTAAAGTCTTCGGTTTCCTCTGGTTTCTGGTCAATTAGATATTTCCTGAACCGGGCGTCGCCACGGCCTTTTACCTTAATATGGTCCAGCGCGGCACGGTGCCCCACCGTAACGAGCCAGGCTTTGGCTTCATCTTCGTCTAAAAAGTGCTTGTCCGGCAGCTTCCAGGCTTTGAGAAAAGTATCGTCCGCCAGTTCTTCTGCCACTTCAAGGTTATCAACAATATTTTTTATATAGTAGACCAGTTCCGGGTAAAATGCACTGAACAGGTGGTGAAAGGCTGTTTTTGCGCCCCGGTTGAATTCCTTAGCCCAGATGGCCGGATTATTAATAAAGGTATTGGCGACCGATAAGCTCATCGCTATAAAAATACTGTTCTCAAGTATGGGTTTGTAAAGGAGGTTCGGCACCTCTAATCACCACAATATTAGGGATAAATCGGTTCACCTGGAAAAGGAGATACCTTTTCCCGGATTTTCACATATCAGGTCTCTTAAACTTCAGTTAACCGTCTCCATTGGTGTTGAAATATTCACAAGTTTGTGATTGTAAACTGTTTTAATACTCTATTATACATTTAAGTTATATTTTTTTATGAATTATTAGTCTACTAAATTTGTAGGATAATATCTTTGCCATAATATCAAGTATAAGAACCGATCGAAGAATAGTAAGAAAAACAACTGTATTATGAGAAAAATGACATTCCTCCTGCCTTTATTCCTGTTCCTTTTCGTAGGTAGTATCATCCGGGCGCAGGACCGGGGTACCTCCGGCAAGACTGCGGATACCCCCCGCATTTCTTCCGACACGGTTCCGTCCCGGTTCAATAACAACCTCGATTCCGTATTCGTTACTACCGCGCTGGGCATCAAAAGGAGCCGGAACTCGCTTCCCTACGCTACCCAGCAGGTATCTGCCGCGGAATTGAACAGGACCCCGAATACCAATTTTATCAACAACCTGTCCGGCAAAGTGGCCGGCCTGCAGGTCACGGCCAGCAATGCCCTGGGGGGCAGCTCCAATGTGATCTTACGGGGTTCCAAATCCCTGACACAATCCAACCAGGCGTTATTCGTCGTGGACGGCGTTCCCTATGACAACAGTACACAGAATCAGGGCGGTTATGATCTGGGCAATCCGGCCTCTGATATCAACCCGGACGACATAGAATCGGTTACTGTTTTGAAAGGGGCCGCAGCTTCTGCGCTCTATGGCTCCCGGGCGGCCAACGGGGTGATCGTGCTTACCACTAAAAAGGCCAATCCTAAAAACAAGAAGCTGGGCATCACGGTCAGCCAGAGCACCCAGGTAGGTTCCATCGACCGGAGCACCCTTCCAAAATACCAGACACAGTACGGACAGGGGTATGGGAGCGCCGGGGCTACTTCTCCGGACGGTTATTTCTATTATCAGCCGGCCGTCGGCAGCGGCGGGCAGCCGGTCAGCATCGTAGAGACAGATGAGGACCAGGTCTGGGGATCCGCTTATAATCCCAATTTAAAGGTTTATAACTGGGATGCCTTTTCCCCGGGTAATCCCAATTATGGGAAAGCCACACCCTGGGTCGCCGCACCGCATCACAATGCCACCGATTTCCTCGTAACGCCCGTCACTTCTGTTACCAGCGTATACATCGACGCAGCCAATGATAATTCCAGTGTCAAAGCCGGCTATTCGAACAGCTATGATAAAGGCGTCCTGCCGAACAGCAACATCAAAAAGACTTCCCTGAACCTCAATCTCAGCTATAATCTCAGCTCCCGGCTCACCCTGGGCGGCCTGATCAGCTATACCGATGAGAACGGGCTCAACAGGAGCAGCTATGATTTTCGCGCCACCAATACCGCGATCCGCGACTTTCGCCAATGGTGGCCTACCAACGTGGACCTACATGCGCAAAAAGCGGACTATTTCCGGACACGCACCAATAATTCCTGGAATATCCTGGGGGGATATGCCACCGCCGCTCCGGGCAATCTACCCAAGGCGGCTTACCACAACAATGCCTACTGGACCCAGTATGAGAATTACAATAATGACTCCCGTCAGCGGTATTTTGGTAATATCAGCCTGAACTATAAGATCACGGATCATGTCAATCTGCTGGGTCGTGTATCGAAAGACAGCTACGATCAGCTTTTCGAGACCCGTATTGCCGTGGGATCTTATCAGACACCATCTTATAGCAAATACCTGGGTAATTTCTCCGAGACGAATTATGACCTGTTGCTGAACTATGACCAGGATCTCGGCCATGGCCTCAACCTGAAGGCCCTGCTGGGCGGGAATGTACGGCAGAATGTGAACTCCTCCACTTCGGACGCTACGAGCGGAGGGCTGGTGGTCCCTCATTTCTATTCCCTGTCCAATTCCGTCAAAACTCCCAATGCCCCCACGGAACTCTACGGCCGAAAAGAAGTGGATGGAATTTTCGCCGGCGCCACCCTCAGCTACAAAGAGCTGCTGACCCTGGACGCCACTCTCCGGAGGGACCAGAGCTCGACCCTGCCCAACAGCAATAAGACCTACTATTATCCGGCAGTATCGGGTAACTTCCTGTTCAGCCGGCTGCTGCCCGATCTCAGCTGGCTGTCTTATGGGAAGTTAAGAGCCAACTACGCAGAAGTCGGTAACGATGCCCCGCTCTACAGCACACAAAATACCTATTCCGCCGGTACGCCTTTCAATGGCCAGACCCTGTTCACCTATACAACGACCAATAACAATCCCAATCTCGTTCCGGAAAGGAACAGATCTTATGAGGTGGGTGTTGAAGCGTCTTTTCTGCATAACCGGATTGGATTCGATCTTACGTACTACCAGTCAAGGCTGATCAATCAGATCACTCCGATCATTCCATCGGCCGCCTCGGGTTTTACCCAGTTCTATGTCAACGGGGGGACCGTGCAGAATCGCGGGTTTGAGCTAAGTGTCAATGCCGTTCCCATCCGGACAAAAGACTTCAGCTGGAATATCCTGCTGAACTGGAGCAAGAACAACAACAAAGTATTGTCTCTCTATAACAATCAACCCTCTTACACCATTGCCTCCTATCAGAACGCCATCCAGCTGGTGGCCGAAACGGGGAAGTCCAGCGGGATCCTCCGGGGAACAGATTATAAATATGTCAACGGACAAAGGCTGATCGATGCAGCAGGTTACCCCGACAGCCTTACAAAGGCCGACATCGGCGATATCAACCCGGATTGGCTGGGGGGCATCACCAACAGCTTCCGGTATAAGAACTTTTCTTTCAGCTTCCTCATAGATGTCCGGCAAGGCGGGGATGTCTATTCTCTCGACATGGACTATGCTTCCTGGTCGGGCGTAATTCCGGAGACTGCCGGAAACAACAGCCAGGGCAAACCGGTACGAAGCCCCGTCAGCCAGGGTGGGGGACTGGTGTTGCAGGGAGTGACGTCAGACGGCAAGCCGAATACGACCCCGGTAGATATATCCGATATTAATAAAGCCAGTAAATTTCCTTTCGGCTCCATCAACAGCATTGCCGCAAAGACCTATGTCTATGATGCCAGTTATGTCAAGCTAAGAGAAGTAGCTCTCACGTGGTCCCTGCCCGATGGTGTGCTGGGTAAAGCAAGCTTTGTCAGGGGAGTGGACTTTTCGCTGACCGGAAGGAACCTCTGGATCATCCACAAGAATCTGCCTTACGCCGACCCGGAACAGGGAGCAGCCTCGACGACTCCCACCTCCAGCGCCCCGATCGTTTATAATCCCAATGCCTCCATCGGTTATCAGACGGGCGTTTATCCCAGTGTCCGGACCTTCGCTTTTAACGTTAAACTGAAATTCTAACATTGAAAAGAATGAAAAAACTATTTTTCTATATACTATTTCCTGTGCTGGCGACGTCCTGCACAAAGAATATCACCAGCCTGAACGATAATCCAAAGGCTTCTTTAACGGCCCCTTCGGCAGCTGTATTTTTAGCCGGTGAAAAAGGCCTGGTGGATCTTTATACCTCGGATAGCTGGAGCCAGGCCCCATTCCGGTTAGTAGCCCAGGTCTGGTCGGAGAATACGTTTGCCATCGAATCGAATTACCAGTTTGCCACGAATAATGCACCAGGTGGCTGGTGGACAGCTGTTTACACCACGGCACTGAGCAACCTGTCACAGGCCAAATCCTTATTTGCGACGGATGTGCCCGACCCGAACATATTACGGAACGATCTGATCGTAACCGATATCCTGGAAGTATATGCCTACAGCCTGCTGGTCAATACCTATGGGAATATCCCGTACACCCAGGCGCTGAACCGCACCATACCCTTTCCGAAATATGACGATGCGAAGACCGTCGAATATGACCTCTTGCAGAGGCTGGATACAGCCATTGCAGGATTGAATACCAGCTATGGTTCACTGGGGACAGCCGATCAGATCTATCAGGGGAATACTGCCCAATGGAAGAAATTTGCCGCCAGCCTTAAATTGAAGCTTGCCCTGCTCATTGCTGACACAGATCCCGCCACAGCCGCTAAAAAAGTACAGGAGGCTATCACTACCGGCGTGTTTCAATCCAATAGCGATAATGCTGTTTTCGCCTATGATGCCGGCTCGGTGGTTAATTCCAACCCGATCTGGCAGGACCTGGTCAACGGGACCAACCTTCACTATTATAGCCCGGCCTCCTATTTTATCAATACCCTATTGGCCTGGAACGATCCCCGGTTGCCTTTGCTGTTCACTAAAGACATTAATGGACATTATTCCGGAGGGATCGCAGGAGGCGGTAACTCTGCTACGACACTTTCTTCTTTTTCGCCCCAATGGTTATCGCCCACTTTTCCCGGCGACCTGCTGGACTATAGCGAGACCTCCTTCCTCCTGGCGGAGGCCACGGAAAGAGGTATAACTACCGGGGGAACGGCTGCCGTTTATTATGACAGCGCCGTGGCTGCTTCTATCCGTTACTGGGGCGGCACCCAGACCGATGCGATCAGTTATCTCAACCAGCCGTTGGTGGCATATGCTACGGCCACAGGCTCGTGGAAACAAAAGATCGGTTACCAGAAATGGATCGCTTTTGCAAATCGTAACTGGGACAGCTGGACAGAAATACGCCGGTTAGGCTTTCCGGATATAAATACCATCAGCCCCCCTGTAGCGGCTGTCAGTACATTCCCACTGCGCTTATATTATCCTCCTGCAGAGCAGACCTCCAATCCCGCTAATTGGTCGGATGCTGTCAAGGCCCTGCCTGGCGGGCAGGATGTAGTAACAGCAAAATTGTTCTGGCTCCCTTAAGAAAGGGGAATAAATATTATACTTATACTTTTAAATAAAACAAACCACCATGTCATCACCGATCAATCAGAAAATGAAAAGCGTTTTCATTGCCTTTGCCGTATCCTCCCTTGCCTTCCAGGGACTGGCTCAAAAGGCTCCCGCAAAAGCCGGCGCTACGGGCAGTACCAGCGCAACCGCGGCCGCTGAATATTTCGCCGTCGAAGATTATTACCGGGTAAAATGGGGTTATGCCGATGAATTCATCGCCTTGTGGAAAGCCAATCACTATCCTTTGCTGAAAAAGGCGCAGGAAAAGGGAGATGTGATCAGCATCAAGGCAGAATCCCCCCGTCTTCATGCCGGCGAAGACACCCGCTGGGATTTCCGGGTCACCGTAGTTTTCAGGACGGCGGCGCTGGCCTTCGATGAGAACCTGACGGCTCCCTATAAAAAAGAGCTTTATCCGGACCAGGCTGCGTTCGGAAAAGCCGAACAACACCGGTTTGAGATCTTATTATCTCATTGGGATGTTGAGGTAGCCGGAATACCCCTGGAATAATAACCAGGTTTTTTGCGGCATTTCAACCCCGTTCGGAAGGGATTGGTCAATCTTGCGATCCTGCTGCCCCTTTGTTCCAGGAATTTCTGCATTTATACTCTACTAATTTTGTAGACTAATAAAAATTGAATAATATTGTTCCAAGAACCATAAACAAGGCATTTTGAAATTATTTCTGAGTTTCGTACTTATTCTCAGCTGTATACATGTACATGCTCTCGGCTGGCCGACGGCAGCGGCTATATCCGGGATGGACTCCCTTTTGCCTGTCCGGAACAGCTACCATCAAAACGACGAGATGTCCTCCGATCTGCTGGATGCCGAAACGGATTATACGACAACAGGAGACGACCTAAAGGCCCTTACCCGCCTGCTGAGAATATTGAGGATGAAAAAGATCAACCGGGAGAGCAGGGTAGGGTACCGGTTCTTCAACGACCTCGCGGCTGTTTCTGTCCGGCTTAAATTATATCCCCTGGCTATGAAATGTTATTCCAAAGCCCTGGAATATAAGAAGGTTACGCTGACGCCCTGGTATAAAGTCCCTGTAATTATTACTCCCGGCCTCCCGGCTGCGGACGCAGAACAGGCTCTCCCCATATTAGATAGTACCGCCTATGCCGGGCTGGAAAATACGGATACATCATATCAGACCCTTCCCACGTCCGCCTATACCGCTAAATCTTTACCTATACCGGGCCAGCAGATATGGTCTTCTTTCGACGACGGCAAACCTGCTTCTTCCTATGCCATGATCGTTCACGTAAAACAACCCGTCTCCGGACGACGAAGATCCTTCACCCATATCAATAATGTGGGGCATATGTTCATCACACTGATCAAATACAATAACGATAATTCGGTAGTATCCCGATCATTCGGTTTTTACCCGCTCAAGAATAATATTCTTTCAGCCACTCCACTCCATGCCGGTTCCTCGTCTGTTTTCAAAAATGATACCCTCCACGACTGGGATGAAGTGGTGGGAAAATTTATTTCCTATAAAAGATTCAGTAGAATCATCGAGGTCATAAAATACTACGATCACCTCACCTATAACCTCAACCGGAATAATTGCACCGATTTCGGACTGGCCCTGGCATCGATCGGCGGGATCAGCATCACGGAGACAAAGGGTTCCTGGCCCCTGGGCAAAGGCAACAAC
The DNA here is from genome assembly GCA_015655015.1 of Chitinophagales bacterium. Lineage (GTDB taxonomy): Bacteria > Bacteroidota > Bacteroidia > Chitinophagales > Chitinophagaceae > Puia. The sequence continues at coordinate 56,055 of JAATFV010000065.1, forward strand.
CCCGGAAATGCCGGGCAAAGCATGCTGGAAGGCAAATTCCGGAATATAGATGCCGACTATCACGGGCCGTTGTTCGTCAGCAACAACATCCAGGCGCCTGCAGGCCGCTAAAGAGTTCCTTAAATGCATACCATCCGGGTCTCCCCCGGGTAACCTTTGTTACTATTTAATAATCAATTATTTATATGGTTATTTCCCTATAGTGCCTATTTTTGTGGTATATTGTCTAACCATATAAATAATAGCTTGTCATGAAGTTGACGCATAAAATTTCGAACTGGGGTGATCAGCATCATCCCAAGATCCTGGATGTGCTTCGAATGGTGTTGGGACTTTTTTTAGTTGTCAAAGGAATTATTTTTTTAAACAATGCCGGATATCTACGATACCTGATCATTGATCATCAAGCCATCAACCAACCTCCGGGAGTCATAACTGCAATCATTTATTATGTGACCTATGTGCATGTACTGGGCGGCGCCCTTATCTTTTTGGGGCTTTATACGAGATTGTGGGCCCTCCTGCAATTTCCTGTGGTATTTGGAGCCGTATTTTTCGTGAACATCACCTCTCCCTATGTTAATTCCGAGCTCTGGCTGTCGGTCCTCGTACTTACGCTATTGTGCCTCTTCATCATTATTGGGTCCGGGCCTTTATCACTCGACCGCCTTTTGGCAAACAGTAAATCGAGGGATTAATACCCCGGGATTTGGAAGATATTCAGGCAACCAACCGCTGCATTGCCGGGCGTATTTTATTGTTTTAGTGAGTTCCGTAATTTTTTTCACCGGCAGTCACTGCTAACGGCAAGACATTTTGCCGGGGAGGTAATGGGCAGGTGGCATAATTCGTAAACGCACAGGGAGGATTATAGGCTTTGTTAAAATCGATGATAGTGGTGCCGTCTTTCCCCGGCTTTTTTACAGATAAGAACCTCCCCGATGGATAGGTCGTGTTGCCGCTGGTCTCGTCAGCAAAAATGATAAATAGCTCGTCGCCTTCTTCCAGGGCATCCAGGGTATATTGTTTGTTATTTACGGTAAAAACCAGTTTTCCTGGTGTCTGCTGTTGACTGGTCTGCCCGAGGATATTCGTGATGGCAATGCTCCGGGGCTGCCCTTCTGCTTGCAGCGCGGCTTGTACCCTCCAGCCGGGATCGATGGAATAACGATCGATATCTTTAAAATGGGTCGCAAGCGGACTTTCCAGGTCTCTGAGGCGCACTCCGATCTTATCATCCCGCCGGATGATCGTCCATCGTAAGCTGCCGGAGGAGACCACAGGAGGACGGAGCGAATCACCGCCGAAGATCACCGCTTCTGTGACAGGTTGATCATTTACCTTTATAGCTGTATTGTTTTGGACTACGAGTTTTACCGTATTGCCGGTACGTTCAAAATAACCCGCCGCTTCGGCAATAGTCCCTTTCGGGAAAATGATTTTGTTTTGCCGCCCGCTCCCAAAACTGTTTTTTCCTTCATCCAGCCAGTACAGACCGACAAGATTCAGCCAGCCGTTGGCCGCTTTAAGGTTCTGTATTCTTTTGGTATGCCAGCTTTCTATTTCCTGTTGATAAGCCGGAACGGCTTGTGCATAGATGCCCGTGCCAAATAACAGGCAGTACAGGCTGGCGGTCAGCACGTAACAATATTTTTTCATTATTTTACAGGTTATGGTATATAAATGGCTATAAATGTATTGATTTTTATAGTCTATAAAAATGTAGACAAAAATGTAGACAAAAATAAAAAGACATGTTTCGCTTTTATACGCATATGAAAAAAAGCGGTGTAGACACACCGCCTCTAACGACTACATGCAATGAAAATAACAGCATTTAATGGGTTGAAAAAAGAATTTTGTCATAGCAAAGGCGTCCTTTTTTCCCGGATCACCGTAAAAGAATATTTCTTTCCCGTTCTGTTGGCTGCCCGGGATACAGCGCCATTTACATCCAGTAGGGAAATATTGCCGTGAAGATTATATTCAGTGGGACCGACCGGATATTTTCCGCCCTTGCTCCGGGATGTATTCACTCTTTTAAAAGATTCCCTTTCCATCTCGATATCTAACTTTTCAAGATCGGTTGGCTGCGCTCCCTGGAGCTGTACCCTTGTAATAAATGTATGGATTGCCATTGGATTAAATTTTATAAGAAGGATTTAAATAATTGATTCATGGTACAGGAGGCCAGGCTGTCAGGCCGCCCATTTTTTCTTCCTGGATTTTAACAGGGAAAGGACCGTTTTGTTCCCGGGCCGGTTTAGGGCAAGCTGTCCCAGCTTATGATAAAAAGGAGTGGAGCTATGGACCGTTTTAGGGCGGTAGGCGCCGGTGATAATAGGAATATACATCACCCTTCGCCGGCTTGTTTCCCCTTCGAATGGAGACTGCTGCACCCGATGCCACAAACGGCCATCATGCACGGTCAGATCGCCTGCTTCGATATTAAATCCAACCTCCCGCTTGTCGGGAGTATGATCGATAAAATATTTCTTTCGGAATAACAGCCTGAACAACCCCTGTTCATGTGTACCCGGCAATACCCGGAGGCCGCCGTTCTCATAAGGGCAGTCATCCAGGTGAAGGCCCACATTCAGCATGGGCCGGATCCGGCTGCCGAGGAAAAGATCCCTGGGACTGTCCGTATGCCATCCTAATTGCGTAAAGGCGCTGGTCCCGGTGTTGACATAATGATTCACTACCAGCCCGTCCTTTTCATTTTCTCCGATCCTGCCCTCATAATTCCCCAGGAATTGTGTCAGCACCTTCAGGCGGGGATCCTGTAAGAACTCCTTAAGTACAGGAGAATAATGAGAGGCAAAGGCAATACGCTGGATCAGGGAGGACCCGTCCGTATCATGACCGAATTTCAGCGGTATCCCATTCACCTTGGTAATGTTATTGGATAGTAAATACTGTTCGGCGCTCTTGATCTCCCTGATAAACAAGGTCAGCGTTTCCCTGTCGATAAAATTCCTGAACTGGATAACTCCATGTGTATGAAAATACTGTAAATGTGTATTGGTCAGATTTTTCCCCAGTCGAAAAATACCGGGCATCACTTTGTCCATATTAGTGTTTTTAGTTAATGAAGATGGCTCATTGAAAATCCATCGGTTTCGTAAGACGGCTCATCGGTTACCGGGCGGTCAGAGCGGTTGCAAGGTCACATAGTATTCCGTAGCCCTGGTGATAGGCACCTCCTGGGCCTTATACCCTTCTGCCGTGATTACCAATACCTTGTCTCCCGGTTTGATAAGGAGCGTAAAAGTCCCGTCCACCTGTGTGCCGGTTATATTCTTAGTCCCCTTTACCAGTATTCCCGCACCTTCCAATGGCGAAGACGAATCACCGGCAGTGACCTTCCCGTTAATGACGATCTCTTTGCTCTGGCCGGATGTATCCTGGTTTTGACCGGATCTATCATGATCGTTGCCAGATGTATACTGGTCTTGGCCGGGTCTGACCTTATTTTGGCCGGACATATCGGGCAGACTTTGCAGAGACAGGCCCTGCCGGCAGAGAACGGATGACCCATGCAGGTCACGGGCATATAAAGTCTTACAATAGCAGGTCGTTGCAAGCAGCAGCAGGACAGCGACCAGGGATTTTAAGGAGTATAAATGCATGTCTGATTCTTTTAGTCTACTAAATTAGTAGACTAAATTGACTTGAACAAATATTTTATCGGTTAAATTTATATATTTGTCTACTAATTGAATAGATTAATGAGTAGCAGGCTCTCATCAGGAACGAACAGGCGGTCTAATTTGTCCGGGGCACCGGAAAAAGACCTGGTATGGGAATTGAAATCCGGTTCGGCTGCTGCTTTCGGAGAGATATACGACCGATATTGGAAAATATTACTGGCCATAGCCTTTAACCGGCTGGCTGACCGCCAGGCTTCCGAAGAAGCCGTGCAGGAAGTCTTTCTCAGCTTATGGGCACGCCGGGAAGATGTGCTGATCGAATCCCTTCCCGCATATCTCGCCACTGCCGTTAAATTCACCGTCTTCCGTCAATTGCTGAATGAAAAAAGACGGAAAAACCTCCTGGAGCAGAATTATCATCCGCACAAAGAACAATTTGAAGAGACAAAAATATACGGTAAATTCCTGGAAGAATATATTCAGGGCATCGTAGAGAAGCTTCCCGAAAAATGCAGACTGGTCTTTAAATACAGCCGGGAAGAAGGAATGACCCTCCCGGAGATCGCCAAAGAAATGAACATCTCCGTTAAGACTGCCGAGGCTCATCTTACCAAGGCGCTCAAAACCCTCCGTGGCTCCCTGAAAAGATCCGGTTTGTTCATATGGATCTTCTTCTGATTTACCGGCTTTCATCTTCTCCCGATATTTTTTTTTACACCCACTAAGGGTAAATAGAGAGCCAGGATACGTATTGTCTAAAGACAATAGTAACTGATGGAAAGATCATCCCTATATCATTTAATAGAAAAATATTTCAATAACGAATCCACGCCGGAAGAAGAGTCGGCCCTGATGACCTGGTACCGTCTCGCGCACCGGGACACCGTGGAATGGCCCTCCGCTTACCCCGATGAAGAACAGCAGGTAAAGGCAAGGATGTTACAATATATAGAAACCCGGAGAACACCGGCCTCATCTATAGAACGAATAACCCCATCCGTAAAAATAACCCCGCTTGCTAAAATAACCGAACCCGCCAAAATAACCCCGCCTGTTAAAACAACCCCGTCCGTTAAAAGGATACCTATCAAAAGAGGACTTGTCGCAGCAGCCCTGTTATTCGTCATCTGCACTTCTGCATTTTTCTTCCTCCGGCGTAGCGACCCTGCTGCCGGCGGGTGGGTAACCCTGAACAGCCCAGCCGGGAAAATACAAAAGATCGGCCTGCCGGATGGATCGGAAGTATGGCTGAATGCCAATAGCCAGCTACGGTATAGGAAGGATTTCTCCGCCAAACGGGAAATAGAGCTGGAAGGCGAGGCGTTTTTCAAAGTCAGCCCTGCAAACAGCCGCCCCTTCCTGGTACGAAGCCGGGGCATTTTAACACAAGTACTGGGAACCGCCTTTAACATCGATGCCTATAAAAATGAGCCGCTGCTCCATATCTCTGTACAAAGCGGTAAAATAGCGGTGAAAGAACTAAAAACGGGTAACGCTCAGGCTGTATTGACGGCCGACCAGGAAATGGCTTATGATGTGGTGTCTTCCCGGATGGAGATCAGAAAAGCCCCCGCAGGAAACAGCTCCTGGATCAACGGCAAATGGCAGTTCGAAACAGCCACCATGGAAGAGATAACCGGCTTATTGGAAAACTGGTATGGCGTCCATTTCTCCTTTGCGAGCAATGCGCTGCGATCCTGTCAGTATACAGCTACTTTCGATAATACCATCCGGCTGAAGGACCTGCTTACCCTCTTATGCGACATCAACAATATCCATTTCACCATCGATGAGACCAACCGGACAGTCACACTTTCCGGGAAAGGATGTCCGGGATAAGAGGATTTTTTTTGAGTTAAAACCCTACTAAAATGATAGACTATTAATCTGAAAATTATGCGTAACAACACCAACACTAACCAACTGATCAGGCTCCCGCAATTTACGAACCGCTTTACAAGGAATATGCGGGTAACATTTTTGACGATCCTGCTGTTATTCACCGGCTTCCTCACCCTTTTTGCTTACCGGGGAGACAGCCAGCCTCTCAACAGCGTCCGGCTCAGCCTGGAGCTCAGGCATGTTACCCTGAAAAGATCCCTCAGCATCATAGAAGACAAGACGATCTTCAAATTCATCTATAATGCACAGGAGATCGGTAATGAAAAAGATATTACCCTCATCGTAACGGACCAGCCGCTCGACAAAGTGCTGGATGAGCTATTGGGGAAAAGAAATCTTTCCTATAAAGATGCCGGCACCAATATCCTGATCAAAACAAAACCAGCTCCGGAGACGACAATAGCCGGCATTTCCGCGGACCCCGCTCCGCCCATCCGCCTGAAAGGAAAAGTGGTCGATGAAAGCGGGGAGAAGCTCACCGGCGTCACCGTCCGGGTGAAAGGCTCCAACACCACTGTAGTAACGGATGCCGAAGGCAATTTCCAGGTAGCCGTACCCGATGAATCGACGATACTCTTATTGTCTTTTACCGGTTACCATACCAAAGAGCTCTCCGCAGGCAACAGCCGGCAATTGCTCATCCGGCTGGAACCCTCTCAGAACAAGCTGGACGAAGTAGTGGTCGTCGGATATGCCCAGCAGAAAAAGAGCACCCTGACAGGCTCTCTCACCAAGGTCAGCGGCCAGCAATTGGTAGATCTGCACGGAGCAAGTTTTAATGAGAAGCTCCAGGGGCTTGCCCCCGGCCTGCAGATCTCCGCCGCATCCGGTGTGGAAGGCGGCAGCACCCTGGTGAGGCTAAGAGGAGTCACCTCCATCAACGCAGGCAATGACCCGCTCTATGTGATCGACGGAGTTTTTCTGAGCAGCTCCCCCCTGCAATCCCTGGGACAGGGCGGTAACACCATCAACCCCATGGCGGACATCAACCCCAACGATATTGAGAGCGTCCAGGTCCTGAAAGATGCCAACGCGACAGCCGTTTATGGAGCCCGGGGAGCCAACGGCGTGATCCTCATCACTACAAAAAGAGGAGGTAAGGGTAAGACCCAGGTCAGCTTTAACTCACAATACGGCCTGGCTCATTATGATAAGCTCTGGAAGCTGGTGACAGGTCCCCAACATGCGGAAATACTGAATGAGGCCTTTCTCAATGACGGAGGCGCCTTTGCCTCCCGCCCTTATACCAATCCCGATTCCGTCGGTACCTACGACCGTCTCCACCTGGTGTTCCGGACGGCTCAGCAGCAAACACATAATGTATCGGTGTCGGGAGGAGACGACAAAACAAAGTTTTACCTGGGCGGCGACTTCACCAACCAGCAGTCCATCCTCAAGCTGCAGGACTTCCGGCGCCTGGGCTTCCGGGCCAATATCGACCACACCATGAACAGGGCCCTTCAGATCGGCGTCAGCCTGGCTTATTCTACAACTTCCCGCACGCTCACTCCAACAGGTGATACGGGCGGTATCCTCAATACAGGTCTGCATACCCCAACCCTGACCCCCATTTTCAAACCGGATGGATCTTACAATAACTCCGAGCGCTTCAATAATCCCTATATCCTGTTCGCCAATAACAATGACCATGCCTATGGCAAACACCTGATCAGCAACGGTTACCTCAAATGGAATATCCTGCCCGGCCTTAGCTTCAAAAGTTCCTGGAGCCTGGATGATAATACCTACCATGAATTTGTCTATTATAACGCCAACCTGAGCCAGGGAAAAGCGACCAATGGCAGCGCCACCGATGCGACTTCCAGCAACGTCACCTGGATCGGCGAACAATTGCTGAACTATAACACCACGATCCATAAAAAAAATTTCCTGTCCGTCTTCGCCGGCAACACGCTTCAGAAGACCCAATACCAGAACGCTACCGTCAGAGGCACCAATTTTCCCAGCATTCAGTTTAAAGCATTATCCTCTGCCGCCATCACATCCGGCAGCACTACAGGTGTCATCCCTTCCGGCCTGATCTCTTATTTTGGAGGCGCTAATTATAGCTATGACAATAAGTATATAGCCGATGTCAACTTCAGGGCCGATGCCTCTTCCAGTTTCGGCAGCAGGCACCAGTGGGGGGAATTTCCTTCCGCCGGCCTCGCCTGGAGGATCAGCCAGGAAAACTTCTTCCGCGACAACGTCTCTTTCGTAGATGAGCTGAAGATCAAAGCCAGCCTGGGCTGGACCGGCAACCAGAACATCGCCAACTTCGCCTCCCTCGGACTTTGGAACGGCGGCAACAACTACCAGGACTTACCCGGCGTAGCTCCCTCTCAATTATCCAACCCGGATCTTAAATGGGAGACCACCCGCCAATGGAACCTGGGCCTTCAATCTGCCTTCCTGCACAACCGGCTGAAGCTGGAATTCAACTACTACGACAAGCATACGACCAACCTTTTGTTACAAGTCCCCATCCCCGCCGCCACAGGCTTCATCTCCACTTTCCAGAACTTAGGCGAGATGAGCAACAAAGGATTTGAATTCGAGATCACCTCAAATAATATCGTGACGAAAAATTTTGGATGGACCACCTCCTTCAACATCTCGCACAATGCCAACCTGATCACCAAACTGCCCACTCCCTTCACCCAATACAACCGGAACTGGGTACAGCTCAAGCAGGGTTATTCCATGTACTCCTTCTGGTTATACAAACAATTATACGTAGATCCCCAGACAGGTAATGCCGTATACCAGGATATTACAAAAGACGGCAAGATCACCACCGATGACCGCCAGATCGTAGGAAATGCATTGCCCAAATACTTCGGCGGATTGAAAAATACATTCACCTATAAGAATTTCGATCTTAATTTCTTCCTGTACTTCTCCCAGGGTAACAAAGTGTTTAATATGAACCGCTATTTCCAGGAACATGCCGGCAACAGAGGCACCTCCTGGTCCATGCTGGCCAGCATGTTACGCGCCTGGCAGAAGCCCGGCGACAAGACAGACATCCCCCGGATCACCAACATCGCCAATGCAGACGGCAGTTACAACCACAACTTCGAAAGCAGCCGTTTTATGGAAGATGGCTCTTTCATACGCCTGCGCAACCT
>JAATFV010000192.1 GCA_015655015.1 Chitinophagales bacterium
CAGGCCTTCCAGGTCATAACTTCCGGCTTCAACAACCTGGCTTTTCTCAACATCCAGATACTCAATATATAACTTCTTGCTTTTTATGAGGCTGGTCAGGCCAAAATGGACAGATTCCATATTATGAATGAGTTCCGAAACTGTTTCTTCAAATGACATAAAAACGCCCGGCTCATTATATTTTACGGCTCCCTTTACCAGGAATTCCATAGACATAATTGTTTTCCCGGATCCTGTATTCCCATATATGATGGTGGGACGGTTTTTGGGTATCCCGCCATCAGAGATCTCGTCGAATCCATTAATTCCCGTCAGGGATTTTTTAAAATTTAAGCTTACCATTGTTTTTTTACTATCCGGAATCATTGCAAATAAATTTACTTATATAAAAGGTTAGTGATCTCTGCTCTTATTAAGATCAAAGCAGTGTAGGGTGAAAATCAGCTCATTCCATTGACAGGTAGTTTGCCGGGAGACTGTAGTAAAGCTACCTTTTTTTTACAAGCAGCGTAATTAAAATGCTCCGAAACGACGACAATGTGTGAATAATGTAAGATTGTTAAAATATTATATAACAATCGACGGTAAAAACAGCGGACCTTTACAAGCTAAAAAAAGTAATATCGGATCTACAGATGACATAATCACAATAGAAGGTTTAAAAGAAGATTTACTGGCAAGTGATAAAAATTTTAAACAACTATTCAATAGCAGCCATATTCCACAATGGATGTTTGAGTCGGATTCCCTGCAGGTATTATTTGTTAATAACGCTGCCATTAAACAATATGGCTATTCCGAAAAAGAGTTTTTGAACATGACCATCCTGGAGATCGCCCCTCCCGAAGAAATTCAAAAATTAACCCTGTATAATGAGTTCATGAAAACTACTCATGACCCCTTCACCGTATTGAATCTCAATCGAAAAAGAAATGGTGAACGGATACTTGCAGAAACCACTTACTTTAATATTACTTATAAAGAGCAGCCCTGTGTCCTGGTCACCTCCAGCGATATCACGGAAAAAATCAAACTGGAAGAAAAAATAGCATTCCTGAAAGTTACCCGTCAACAAAAAATAACGCTGGCAACCATCAAAGGGCAGGAAAAAGAACGCGATCTGATCGGCAAAGAGCTTCATGACAATATAAACCAGCTGCTGACTTCCGCGAAGCTTTACCTGGAATTCGCCAAGTCAGACGAAGAATTAAGGATCAACTTTATCGACCGGGGAGAAAAAATACTGGAAAAAGCGATCAATGAAATAAGAACGCTTTCAAACTCACTGACACCTCCCACCTTGAAAGATATTAGTTTTAAAGACTCTTTGGAGGAATTGTTCGAAACGTACCAGATCACCAGGACATTCAACATCACACTGGAATATGGAGAGACGCTGGACGATCTGGATCAGGAGATCAAGATCTCGCTCTTCAGAATAATACAGGAACAGCTGACGAATATCCTGAGACATGCCCACGCAAAAAACATAATGATCAGCATGGGTGTTACAGATCAGATCTTTTTATCTATAACAGACGATGGCCGGGGTTTTGATCCCGCACTAAAGCGCAAAGGTTCCGGCATTACCAATATGAGGAACCGGGTAGAGTTATATAACGGCACCATGGAAATTCATTCAAATCCGCAACAGGGATGTTCTTTATTAGTAAACATCCCTAATGACCCCAATGATAAAAGAAAAGACTACCGGACTGTCCTGATCGTTGAAGACGACCCGGATGATCAGGATATTCTAAGCAGGGCTTTCACAGAAGTAGACCCACATTATAAGATCACCTGTTTGAATGATGGCAGGATGCTGGTTGACCATCTTCACGCCTTGCCTGACAAAGAATTTCCGGCTTTAATAGTACTGGATTATAATATGCCTTTGCTCAATGGGCTGGAGACATTAAAGGTACTGGAGCTCGATCAACGCTATAATAAAATTCCCAAAATAATATATAGCAGCTCGTCCGCTAATTATATTAAGAACCTGTGTTACTCCGCCAATGCAAAAGCATATATAACAAAAGGGATAACGATGGATGAAATAAAGGAAAATGTACAGGAAATGTTATCCTTTGTCTGATCCGCAACCGGATGAAAAATTTAAAAAGTGTGAATTATATAACATAATTATCGAATTATGTAACCTTTAAAAAAGACCTTAAACTATCTTGTACCTCAGATACAATAGGATAGGGGTTTAATATAAAGGGGAGGATGTCTATCCTTCCCTGTTTTTGTTTCCCATCTGCAAAGCGGACAATTGTCGAAAAATATCTTAAAAACACAACAAATCATTATACACATGAAAATAGTAAAAAATCTGGGCATTTGGATGGACCATGCCAACGCGCATGTAATGGAATTCACAACCGATCCCATTGAAACGACTATTATAACATCGGGGTTTACGCATGAGGCAAAAGAGCAGACACTCGGTAAGAGTGAAAATGTGATGCATAATAAGGAACAGCATCAACAATCGGAATATTACAAAAAGCTGATAGAAACTATTAAGAACTATGACGACGTAGTCCTTTTCGGCCCTACGAATGCTAAGGTAGAATTATTGAACGTCCTGAGAGCCAATCATAATTTCGAAAAAATAAAGATCGAAGTTAAGCAGACTGATAAAATGACGGAGAACCAGGAACATGCTTTCGTCAGGGATCATTTTTCGCAGCGCTGAGGGGAAGCTTGCCTGAAATAGTAATAATTCCGGGGTTATGGTAAATCAGTTCGAAGCATTATTCAACTATGCTACCATCGGCATCGTGGTGACCGACCATACGGGGATCATCATCAACTTTAATAAGTATGCAGAGATCCAGTTCGGATATGCTAAAACCGATGTGATCGGCCGGCCTGTAGAAATACTCATCCCCAATAGTCTTCACGACACCCATGTCGGCCACCGGGAAGAATTCTATCAACACTCCGAACCGAGAAGGATGGGTGAAGGCAGAGAGTTGTACGCCCTGAAAAAGGATGAGACCAAATTTCCGGTGGAAGTCAGCCTGAGCCATTATGCCCTGGACGGAGAGACCTTTGTCATTGCCTTTGTCATTGATATCACCGTGAGAAAGCGGGGCGAGGCGATGATCCTGCAGCAGAATGCAGACCTGGAAAAATGGACACACGATATCCGGCAGCTCAACGCACAGCTGGAGCAAAAGGTGGATGACCGGACTAAAATGCTGAGGGAAACCCTGGCGGAATTAGAGCGGTCAAGAAAGGAATTAAGCGAAGCCCTCGAATCGGAAAGGGAGCTTGGCGAGCTCAAGTCCTGGTTTGTCACCACCGCCTCGCACGAATTCCGAACACCGCTGAGCACGATCCTGTCTTCTGCCTGGCTGCTGGGAAAGTATAAACCTGAAGAATACGAGGAGAAGAAGGAGAAACATATCCAACGGATCAAAACAGCCGTGGAAGGCATGAAAGGAATTCTGGAAGACTTCCTTTCCCTTGGGAAGCTGGAAGAAGGCAAGGTAATGGCCCGGACAGAGGAATTGAATGCCGGAAACTGTATAGGGGAGCTTCAGTCGGTGATCGGGGAAATGGAGCACTTGCTTAAGCCCGGTCAGCAGATCGACTTCCTGCATACTATTGAGCGGCCTACCATTCACGTCGATATGCACCTGTTGAAAAACATATTTATCAATATGATTTCCAATGCGATTAAATTTTCCGGAGAGAATACGGTCATCCGCATCCATCTTCAATTATCCGGACAGGACTTCAGCCTCTCCGTTCAGGACAAAGGGATCGGTATATCCGAAGAGGACCAGCAGCATTTATTGGAGCGTTTTTTCCGGGCCAGGAATGCCGCGAATATCCAGGGATCCGGATTGGGGCTTCATATCATCGGCAAATACCTGGAACTCTTACATGGAACCATTCAGATACGGAGCGTCCTGGAAGAAGGCAGCTGCTTTACCATCCACCTGCCGCAGCCGCCCTTATCAATCTTAAAAAGCATTTTATGAGTACGCGAATACTGGTCATCGAAGACAATGAGGAAGTTCGGGAAAATATTGCAGAGATCCTGGAATTATCCGACTATACCGTTCTAACGGCGGATAATGGAAAGACGGGCATAGAGATAGCTTTAAAAGAACGATTGGACCTGATCCTCTGCGACATCATGATGCCTCAGCTGGATGGCTACGGGGTCCTGCACCTTCTAAGCAAACATAAGGAGACCCGGAATATTCCCTTTATTTTCCTCACGGCCAAGTCCGAAAAAGCGGATTTCAGAAAGGGAATGGAGCTGGGGGCAGCCGACTATCTTACGAAACCGTTTGATAGCATAGAGCTGCTGACGGCAATCGAAGTCCGGTTAAAAAAATCGGACCCGGTCACTCCAGATGTCTTACCAGGATTGTCGGGCATCAGTAGTTTCCTCGAACAGGCCGGCAAATCCGGGATGGTCAGGCTCAACCAGGATCAAAGAGAAGTCTGTGAATATAAGAAGAACCATGTGCTCTACACCGAAGGTCAGCGGCCCAAAATGTTATACTATATCATCAGAGGTAAAATAAAGGTCTATAAGATCAATCAGGACGGGAAAGAATACATCACCAATATAGTGGGAGAATCCGATTTCTGGGGATATACCTGTATCCTGGAAAATATCAATTACAGGGAAAACGCGGCCATATTGGAAGATGCCAGCCTGATGCTGATCCCTGCCGCCGATTTCCTGGAGCTGGTCACCTGCGACGCCAGGATCGCTCAGCAGTTTATCCGGCTGATCACAAGGAATGTGCTGGAAAAAGAGGAGGACCTGCTGAACCTCGCGTATAATTCCCTGAGGAAAAGAGTGGCTTACGGGCTGGTGCAGCAGATCGCTGCCTTTTCAAAATCCGACTGCAATGCCCCTTCAGGCAGGAATCCCTCTTCGGACAGGAACGCCTCTTCGGACAGGAACGCCCCTTCGGACAGGAACGCCCCTTCGGACAGGAA
>JAATFV010000198.1 GCA_015655015.1 Chitinophagales bacterium
CCTGGCACGTTGTAAAGTTTAAAAGGAGCGCATTTCTATGCGCTCCTTTTGTATTTCGAAAGGTAACAAGCAATCGTTAGAAATAAGCTAGAATGAATAGATGGCGGCGAATATGAAGCTTGCGCCTGATTTGGTATTCGTACCGTCTTTTTTAGTAAAGAGTTCCTGACTGCCGTGGTCATATCTGAATTCAGGAATAAAAGTGAAGCCGTCTGCTTTTAAATTAAGGGAAAGGGTGTTGGCAAATACCTTCGCGCCGGCAGCGCCATCTACGGGATGAAGTTTTATGCCGTCCTTATCGCTGAAGTACTCGCTGCGGAGGGTGAGTCCGAACCAGGGTTTGGGATCCAGGTTGAGATAAAGAGCGCCGCCCCACCAGGTATGACCTGCATCGTAATCTTCCGCAGGGGCGTTGGATCTATTGACGGTGCCGTTCACTCCCAGGCTGAAAAGGCCGCTGACTTTTGCATTGACCACCAGGTCGTATTGATGTACTTTGTTATCATCAGCATCTTTACCACCTACGTAGTTAAGGAAAAATTTTAAGTTGTCATTGGGGGCGAAACTATACTGGGCGATCAGGTTCTTGTTGTTTTGTTTGTCGCCCGGAATGCTTCTCCAATCGGTGGGATTGGAAACGCCGATCATGATGCTGCTCTTGCCTACGGTGAAGTCAGCTCTAACTCCTGTATGGGAGAAAGGTCCGTTGGTGAACATATAGGACATGCTATAGTTACGGTTGGCATAAGCATCAAGTACCTCATATCCGATATGGGTGGCCCAGGTACCTCCGGTAAATTTCACCCAGTCGGCGGGTGAGTAGCTGATATACAATTGTTTGATAGCCTGAACGATTCCATCATCATTATAGGTGAATTCCTGGGCACGGGGTCCGAAACCCAGGTCGGCTACCACATCCAGTTTAGCTGTTTTGTGCTCCAGCTTAACGCTGGCCATTCCCAGCTTGAATTGATCATGAGAGCTGGTAAAGCTGGTGAGGTCAGTATTGGTCTTATTGAAATCGTAGCGATAATAAAGGTCTGCTGATCCGGTGATGGTTAAAGCGGGAGCCGGTGCTGCGGTTAAGGTCCTGGTGGTGTCTGTTGTCGTTGTTGCTGTTGTCGTTGTTGCTGTTGTCTGGGCCCAGCCGGAAACAGATAAGGTGGTTGCGATAAGGGCAAGAGTGATATTTCTTAGCATTACTGTTGGTTTTGGTTAAACAAAATGAAAATGGGTGGTAATGATCAGGGCAAAAGATTACCTGAACCGGGTGACGGCTGAACTGGTTCTGGTTTTGGTTAAAATGATCCCATCACTGTCCCGGGGTGGGCAGTATTGGGGTGGGGGGGCAGATCATTGGATTTTAAGGAGGCGATGGTTTTTAGACTTTCGGGTCTTGCTACCGAAGGTTTTCAAAATGAAAATCGACTTTCACATTAAAAATATTTATAAGTGATATCTGTAATGCTAATATAGTAAAATCATGATGTTATTTGTAAATATTCATTATATAAGATAATTCATAATATGAATTAATTAACGGTGTTAAGTGATTGTAATTAACTAAAGGTTAACCAATTGTGGATATTTTTGTATTTTCTTTATATTTATAAATATCGAAGTTGTTTAAAAAAAGGAGGAAAATTTAAGCCTTTGTTTAAAATAGATAAGCTATTAATTGGGAAGATGGATTTTTTTCAAAATGGAAAAAGGGAGATTGGGGGAGATGGGGAGGCTTTTTGGAGGGATGGAGGGGATGCTCCTGGCGGGTGGGGTGCCCTTGGGGGTGATGACTTCGGACGGGCTGGCAGTGGGCTCGCGGGGAGTGGGGATGTTGTTGGGCGGGGAAAACGCCTGCGGCGTTTGGGGGAAAGCGAACGCCCGAAAGATGGACTTTCGGGCGTTCGAGTCTAATGATGGGCCTTCGGCCAAAGCGCCCGTGGCGCTTTAGGTGGCGCCTTATAGAGCAATGAGGCTCTGATCCCTTCTTTCCAAAAGGGATTGGCCTACGAGGTATTCATCGACTTTCCGGGCGCATTCCCGGCCTTCGCTGATGGCCCATACGACCAGGGATTGTCCCCGGCGCATGTCTCCGGCTGTAAATACTTTGGCGATATTGGTCTGGTAGTTTTTTTCGGTGGCTTTTACATTTCCTCTTTCATCCAGCTCCACTCCCAGTTCCTGCAGGAGGCCTGCATGCTGTGGGTGAACAAAGCCCATGGCGAAGAGGGCCAGCTCGCAGGGGATCTCTTTTTCACTGCCTGGTACTTCTACGAACTGGGCAGCTCTTCCGTCTTCTGTCATCTTCCATTCCAGGGTGACCAGCTTTAAGCCTTTGAGATTGCCTTTGCCGTCTCCTATAAATTCTTTGGTAGCGACGGCCCAATGTCTTTCCACTCCTTCTTCATGGGAAGAGGTGACTTTTAACGTCATGGGATAGGTAGGCCAGGGCATATAGGTGGTCCGTCCTTCCGGAGGTTTGGGTAATAATTCGAACTGGGTGACCGAACGGGCCTTGTGCCGGTTGGAAGTGCCTACGCAGTCGCTGCCCGTATCACCGCCCCCGATGACCACTACGTTCTTATCTGTTGCCATAATGGCTTCTCCGCCTACCGCTAAGTTGCTGACCCTTTTATTCTGCTGTTTCAGAAAGTCCATAGCAAAATGTACCCCTTTCAGCTCTCTTCCCGGAACGGGCAGGTCCCGTGGAATGGTGGATCCGCCTGCGAGTATGATCGCATGGAATTCTCTGAGCAGATCATTAATGCTGACGTTGACCCCTACATTGGCGTTGCATTTAAAGACGATGCCTTCTTCTTCCAGAAGCCTGATCCTTCTGGCGACTACCCATTTTTCCAGCTTGAAATCGGGGATGCCATAACGGAGCAAGCCACCGGGCTCGTCATCTCTTTCAAAGACTGTTACGGCATGACCTGCTGCATTCAATTGGTCGGCAGCGGCCAGTCCGGCGGGGCCGGAGCCGACGACGGCTACCTTTTTTCCTGTCTTCAGAGAGGGCTTGCGGGCTTTAACGAAGCCTTTATCGAAAGCGATCTCAATGATGTGTTTCTCAATTTCTTCGATGGTCACCGGCGGCTGGTTGATCCCCAATACACAGCTGCTTTCGCAGGGGGCAGGGCAGATACGACCGGTGAATTCCGGGAAATTATTGGTGGAAGTGAGGATCTCATATGCTTCCTGCCAATGCTGGCGATATACAGCGTCATTGAATTCCGGAATGATATTGCCCAGCGGGCAGCCGTGATGACAGAAAGGGATGCCGCAATTCATGCAACGTGCGGCCTGGTGGTTGAGTTCCGTGCCTGAGTAGCGGGATACAAATTCTTTGTAATCATTTTTCCTCTCCTGCACCGGGCGCTTGGAGGGTGTTTCTCTGGTGAATTCCAGAAATCCGGTTGGTTTGCCCATGTCTCTTGCGATTCTGATTGTTAAATTTAAATGTCGGGACCTGAGCCCTTTTTTGAAATTTGATCCTTTCGGGATTTGAGTCTTCTCTTCCCGGGGTCGTTCGATCTTTTCTTTCGTTTCCTTTAGCAGGCCACAGAGAACAACGGAGTGGCTGAGTCACACATGAGAGCCGACTCCGCGTTCTCAAAAATTTCCCGCAGGGCTACTGTCAATGAACCTGACCGGAGTTCGTGACTAATGCTGTTGCCTGCCCGGGTTGAGCCGTTTAGCGGCTTGTTCTCTGTGGCCTGCCTGATCGATCATCAGGAACGAACGGTCTGTTTATGGCTTCTTTCCAACAGAACTTTTTTATAGTCCTTCGGAAATACTTTTACGAAATTTTTCAGCTGGTTCTCAAAGTCGTCCAGGACGAATTTAGCTACGGTGCTGGCGGTAAAGGCGTAATGGCGCTGGATCATGTCCTTTAGTTCCTGGATATCCTCACGGCCTACCGGATCGAGGTCGACCATTTCCTGGTTACAGAGCGCCGGGAATTGTCCTCTGACATCGTACACATAGGCGATGCCTCCGCTCATGCCCGCAGCGAAGTTGCGGCCTGTATCTCCCAGGATCACTACTCTTCCACCGGTCATGTATTCGCATCCATGGTCGCCGACACCTTCGACTACGGCCTGTACGCCGGAATTACGAACGGCGAATCTTTCTCCTGCCTTTCCCCGGATAAAGGACTCTCCGGAAGTGGCGCCGTAGAAGGCGACATTGCCGATAATGCTGTTTTCTTCCGGAACGAAACCTGCATCCTGTGAAGGGTAGACGACTAAGCGGGCGCCGGACAAGCCTTTGCCGAAATAGTCATTGGCATCTCCTTCCAGCTCCAGGGTCACTCCTTTGGTATTGAAAGCACCAAAGCTCTGACCTGCCGTACCGGTAAATTTAAAGTGAATGGTGTCTTCGGGCAGGCCGGCGGACTTATATAGTTTAGAGATCTCGTTCGATAAGATCGTGCCCGCTGTTCTGTCTGTATTCTTAATATTGAAGGCAGCGAATACTTTCTGCTGATGTTCCAGGGCCGGTGCGGCTGCTTCCAGCAATTTCCAGTCCAGCACATCGGTCAGGCCGTGATCCTGCTCTTCCAATTTGTGAAGACCGGTATACAGGGAGGCGGGCTCTTTATAAAGGATGGGAGAAAGATCCAGCTTGCTGTATTTCCAATGCCGGATATCTTCTCTTACTTCCAGGCAATCTACCTGGCCCACCATTTCGTTGATGGTGCGGAATCCCAGCTCAGCCATGATCTCGCGGAGCTCCTGGGTGAGGAATTTGAAGAAGTTGACGACATGGTCTGCATCACCGGTAAACCGTTTGCGGAGTTCAGGGTCCTGGGTGGCTACGCCTACGGGGCAGGTGTTGAGATGGCATTTGCGCATCATGATACAGCCTTCGACGACCAGGGCCGTTGTAGCGAGGCCCCATTCTTCGGCGCCCAGCAGGGTGGCGATGGCAATGTCCCGGCCTGTTTTTAATTGTCCGTCTGTTTGGAGCACGACGCGGCTCCGTAATTTATTTTTAACGAGGGTCTGATGGGATTCAGCCAGGCCGAGCTCCCAGGGAAGACCTGCGTGTTTGATCGAGCTTATCGGAGAGGCGCCTGTACCACCGTCATGACCGGCAATCAGGATCACATCCGATTTGGCTTTGGCTACGCCGGCGGCGATGGTGCCTACGCCGGCTTTTGATACCAGCTTGACGCTGATCCGGGCGGCGCGGTTGGCATTTTTCAGATCGAAGATCAGCTGCGCCAGGTCTTCAATCGAATAAATATCATGATGGGGCGGGGGAGAGATGAGTCCCACTCCGGGGGTGGAATGGCGTACTTTCCCGATCCATTCGTCTACTTTGTGTCCGGGCAGCTGGCCGCCTTCTCCGGGTTTGGCTCCCTGCGCCATCTTGATCTGCAGCTCGTCGGCCATTGTCAGGTAGTGGCTGGTGACCCCGAACCGGGCCGATGCCACCTGTTTGATAGCAGAGCGCATGGAATCTCCGTTGGGCAGGGGTTCATAACGCATTTCATCTTCTCCTCCTTCGCCGGTATTGCTCTTTCCTCCCAGACGGTTCATCGCGATGGCCAGGGTAGAGTGGGCTTCGTGCGAGATGGAGCCGAAGGACATGGCGCCGGTGGCAAATCTCCGGTAGATGCTTTCCGCCGGCTCTACTTCGTCAATGGAAATGGAGGGGCGGTTGCGTTTGAATGCGAGCAGGCTTCTCAGGGTGGCAGCCTTTTCACTCTGGTCATTCACCACCTTCGAATATTTTTTGAACGTGCTGTAGTCGTTCATCCGGGTGGAATATTGCAACAGGTGTACGCTGGCGGGGTTGAACAGGTGAAATTCCCCTTTGCGTTTCCACTGATAGATGCCGCCTACGGGGAGACGTTCTACGGGAACATCCTTGCGGCTGAAGGCAAAGAAGTGTTTGGCCAGTGTCTCCCTGGCGATCTCATCGAGGCCCATTCCTTCGATGCGGCTGGTGGCGCCGGTGAAGTATTTGTCTACTACTGTTCTGTTAAGTCCTATGATCTCGAAGATCTGGGCGCCCTGGTAAGACTGCAGGGTAGATATTCCCATTTTAGAGAATACTTTGAGCAATCCGTCACAGACGGCCTTGATATAGTTCTTCTTGAGCTGTTCGGCGTCGAGATCCGTTTCAAGCTTATCCGTCAGCTTCATATCGCGGATGGTGGAGAGGGCCAGGTAGGGGTTGATAGCCGTAGCTCCAAACCCGATCAGGCAGGCAAAGTGATGGACTTCCCATACATCTCCTGCTTCCACGATGATGCCTACCTGTCCGCGGTACCCTTTGCGGATGAGGTGGTGGTGAACGGCGGCGGTCGCCAGCAGGGACGGGATGGGGGCATGGTCGGAATCGATGGCTCTGTCCGTTAAGACGAGGACTTCGAATCCGTCTTCCACGGAGTCTACTGCATACCGGCAGAGGCGATCCAGTCCTGCCTGCAGGGAGCCTGGTTTGCCATCGGCTCTGAAATAGGTTTGCAGGGTCTTGGCCTGGAAGATGCCGGTGTCGATGCTCCGGATCTTTTCCAGCTCATGATTGCTGAGGACGGGATGTTTGAGGGCTACGCTATGACAGGCCAGCGGGTCTTCTTCCAGCAGGTTGGAATTACCGCCGGCAAACGTGGCCAGGGACATCACCAGTCGTTCCCGGATGGGGTCGATGGGCGGGTTGGTCACCTGGGCAAAAAGTTGCTTGAAATAGCTGCTGAGATGCTGGGGCTGGTCGCTTAATACGGCCAGGGGGACATCGGTGCCCATCGAACCGAGCGGTTCTTTGCCGTCTATGGCCATGGGGGCGATGAGGGTATCCAGGTCTTCGGTCGAATAGCCGAATGCTTTTTGATATTTGAAGATCTGGTCGTGTTCGAGATGGGTGAACAGGACCCGGGGCTCGGGTAACTCTTCCAGGCGGATCTTATATTTGTTCAGCCATTCTGCATACGGTTTCTGCGAGCAGATGGAGCCTTTCAGCTCATCATCGCTGATGATCCTTTCCTGTTCGAGGTCTACTACGAACATTTTGCCGGGCTGCAGTCTTCCTTTTTCTTTTATGAGCTTGGGATCGATGGGCAATACGCCGGTCTCGGAGGCCATGATGACCCGGTCGTCCGTGGTGACGCAATACCGGGATGGACGTAAGCCATTCCGGTCCAGGGTGGCGCCGATGATCTTCCCATCCGTGAAGGAGATGGAGGCAGGTCCATCCCAGGGTTCCATGATGGAGGCATGGAATTCGTAAAAGGATTTTTTTACGGGGTCCATCTGTTCATTGCCGTCCCAGGCTTCCGGGATCAGCATCATCATGACATGCGGTAAGGAGCGGCCACAAAGCGTGAGCAATTCAATGACATTGTCCAGGCAGGCCGAATCCGATTGTCCCTGTGTGATGATCGGCAGCAGCATGTCCATTTCTTCCTTGGTGAAGTAAGGGGTAGTAAATGCTTTCTCCCCGGTCTTCAGCCAGTTCAGGTTGCCTTGCAGCGTATTGATCTCGCCGTTATGTGCGATATAACGGAAAGGCTGGGCCAGCTTCCAGGACGGGAAGGTGTTGGTGGCAAAACGGGAGTGGATCAGTCCGAAGGCCGAGACAATCCGCTTATTGCTGAGGTCCGGGAAATAATTTCTCACCTGGCCGCTGGTCAGCTGGCCTTTGTAGATGACTGTTTTATAGGAGAGGGATGCTACATAAAACCCAATAGCATCTTTTTTGATCGTGTTGTTGATCGTATGACTGGCGTAGTTGCGCAGAAGGAATAGTTTCCTTTCGAAGTCATCGGGCTGTTTGATGTGGTCGGGGCAGGCGATGAAGACCTGTTCCATTTCCGGCTCTACGGAAAGGGCGGTAGGTCCGATGCCTTCGGGATTCACCGGCACTTTGCGATAGCCCAGGATCTCGAGACCCAGCTTTTCGGCAGAGCGGGAGAAGATGTCGCGGCATTCTTCTTTCAGGCGTATGTCCCGGGGGAAGAAGAGCATGCCCACGCCGTATTTACTGTAGGCGGGTAAATGAATGCCCAGCTTGACGCATTCATCAAAAAATAATTCATGAGGCGTCTGGATCATGATCCCGGCCCCATCACCCGTATTGTTCTCACAACCGCAAGCCCCGCGATGTTCCATGTTCTCCAGGATCGTCAATGCATCTGAAACGATCTGGTGTGATTTGTTGCTTTTAATATTCGCAACGAAACCTATACCACACGCGTCACGTTCAAATTCAGGGGCGTATAATCCGTTACTTACCATATGCAATGAGTAGATTAGACTTTTTTCAATTTTTACACGTAATCTTAGCGTTTATTCTAAGGAGGATAGCAAGCAAGCTAATAAAATTACATAAAAATTCAGAGTTAATTAAATTTTTATTAATTATAGTTTATTCACAGGGGCTTAGGGACTTATCCACAGATTCAGCCGGATAAAAGCTGATCGGGAGGGTTATTTTTTCAATGGATATTTGCCTGATTTGCAAGGAATGTTCCCCAGAAAAAACATCGTCAGACGAGGTAGCTGAACAGGGTGTCATTCTTGTTCAATTCGGTATAGACGATCTGGTGCTGTTCCATATTTTTGAGCAATGCCTCATAATCTTCTTTTGCCCGTAATTCAATGCCTACGAGGGCGTGGCCTGTTTCCTTATTGTGTTTCTGCATGTATTCAAAACGGGTGATATCGTCACCGGGTCCCAGTACATGGTTGAGAAATTCCCGCAGGGCTCCGGGGCGTTGGGCGAAGCGGATGAGGAAATAGTGCTTGAGGCCTTCATATTGAAGGGAGCGCTCTTTAATTTCCTGCATGCGGTCGATATCGTTGTTGCTGCCGCTGACGATGCATACGACGGTCTTTCCTTTAATGGCTTCGGCATAATCGTCCAGGGCTGCGATGCTCAGGGCGCCTGCCGGTTCGACCACGATGGCGTCTTCATTGTAGAGCTTGAGGATGGTAGAGCATACCTTTCCTTCGGGTACGAGGTGCATGTCATCCAGCACTTCCCGGCAGATGCGGAAGGTGAGGTCTCCCACTCTTTTTACGGCGGCGCCGTCTACAAATCGTTCGATGCTGTCCAGTGTCACCGGGTGTCCGGCATTCAGGGCTGCCAGCATGGAGGGGGCTCCTTCGGGTTCCAGGCCGATGATTTTGGTGTTGGGAGATACTGTTTTGAAATAGAGTCCGACTCCGGAGGCCAGTCCGCCGCCTCCGATGGGGGCGAAGAGGTAATCGATGTCCGGGAGATCTTCCAGGATCTCTACCGCTACGGTGCCTTGTCCTTCGATGATGCGGGCATCGTCAAAGGGGGGGATAAAGGTCATCTTATGCTCTTCCGTGAATTGCCGGGCGGCTATTGCGCAGTCATCAAAGGTATCGCCGGTGAGCACGATCTCTATCTTGTCTTCCCCGAACATTTTAGTCTGGTTGACTTTCTGCCTGGGGGTGATGATGGGCATGAAGACGACTCCTTTGACTCCCAGCTTGCGGCAGGAATAGGCAAAACCCTGGGCGTGGTTGCCGGCGCTGGCGCATACGACCCCGTTCTTTAATTGTTCTACTGGCAGGGACACCATCATGTTGTAGGCTCCTCTTAATTTATAGGAGCGGACAACCTGCAGGTCTTCCCGTTTTAAGAAGACCCGGCAGCTGTATTTCCGGGAGAGGTTGTTATTAAAGATGAGGGGGGTACGGTTGACTATTTTTTTTAACCGCTCCGCGGCTTTGTGGAAATCCAGTCCTAATTCCCGCGCGATCGCGGAAACTGGCGCTGGGGAGCCCTCCCCCTGAAGGGGGAGGGGCCAGGCTGCCGGAGATATGGTTGTGCTTTCGGACATTTAATATATATTCTTCTTTATTTTTCTTTATTCTTCTTTTCGTGACAGGCTTGCGGCCTGTCTGGTTTAGCGCAGAAAAAAATACGAGGATTTTTTTCTGCGGGTCTAATGATGGGCCTTCGGCCGGAACGCCCGTGGCGTTCCTATTTAGCCGGCTGATTTTCGGGTCTCAGGCTTCTAACAGTCTTGCCTGCCTGCCACAATTCGCTTTCCCGTAATTCCTTCAGTTCGGCATCCAGCTTTTCGCGGTAGTCGGCCTGGCTGTTGGAATCGATGGAGCGTTGGGATTCTTTACCGGCGGCTACGCTCTCGTACAGTTCTGTAAATACGGGCAGGGTGGCGTCGCGGAATTTTTTCCACCAGTCCAGGGCGCCTCTTTGGGCGGTCGTGGAGCAGTTGGCGTACATCCAGTCCATGCCGTTCTCTGCTACCAGGGGCATCAGGGATTGGGTCAGCTCTTCTACCGTCTCATTGAATGCTTCCGAAGGGGTGTGCCCTTTTTTGCGCAGCACTTCGTACTGTGCGGCGAAGATGCCCTGTATGGCTCCCATCAGGGTACCTCTTTCCCCGGTGAGATCGCTGAATACTTCTTTGCGGAAATCCGTTTCGAACAGGTATCCGCTGCCAACGGCGATACCCAGGGAGATACAGCGTTCTTTTGCTTTCCCGGTGGCATCCTGAAAAATGGCGTAGCTGCTGTTGAGGCCACGACCCTGGAGGAACATTCTTCTCAGGGAAGTTCCGGAGCCTTTGGGCGCTACCAGGAATACGTCCACGTCTTTGGGGGGAACGATGCCGGTCTGTTCGTTAAAGGTGATGCCGAAACCATGGGAGAAATAGAGCGCTTTTCCGGGTGTCAGGTGTTTTTTAACGGTGGGCCACAATTGGATCTGGGCTGCATCGCTCAATAAATAACAAATGATCGTGCCTTTTTCCAGGGCTTCTTCGATATCGAATAAAGTGGCGCCGGGAACAAATCCGTCACGGACGGCCTTATCCCAGGACTTGGAATTCTTGCGTTGACCGATAATGACGTTGATGCCATTGTCTTTCTGATTCAGCGACTGACCCGGGCCCTGAACCCCATAGCCGATGACAGCTACTACTTCATTTTTTAATACCTGCTGTGCTTTGGAGAGGGGAAATTCTTCCCGTGTTACTACATTTTCTTCTACGCCGCCGAAGTTTAATTTTGCCATGATCGATTTTTATTTGTTTTGGCACCCCAATCAGAGAGGGGTAGTTAAGAAATAATTAAAATATTTATTACATCGTGAAGACTTCTCCCTGTTGTCCCAGGAACTCGTTTTCAATGAGCTCTTCGCCGGGCTCGGTCAGCTCGAATTCTTTCAGTTTTTCATGGAAGCCTTTGCTATCCTTAATGATGGCTACCCGGGCGCTGCGAACGAATTCGATCAGTCCGTAAGGTTCCAGCACCTCCACCAGCTTGTCCGTTTCTTCCCGCTGGCCGGTGGTTTCGAATACGGTATAGTCTTTCCGGATCACTACGGCGCGGGCGCCGTATTCCCTCAGCAGTCTTTCCACTTTTACTTTTTCGGCGATCTCATCGGTGGATACCTTGTACAGGGCCATTTCCTGCCAGATGATCTCTTCGTTGGTATTATAGTAGGCTTTCAGGATCTCCACCTGTTTTTCTATCTGGCGGCAGAGCTTTCTCACCACTTCTTCCGTTTCATTGATAACGATGGTGAAGCGATGGATGCCTTCTGCTTCCGAAGGGGAGGTGTTGAGGCTTTCGATGTTGATCTTCCGCCGGGAAAAGATGATGGCGATGCGGTTAAGCAGGCCGATCTGGTTTTCCGTGTACACGGTGATGGTATATTCTTGCTTCATGCCTGATTTTTTTTAGGTTTCAAAATATGTTTAGGCCCTACTTAAGCCTGATCTCGCTGACGCTGCATCCCTGTGGCACCATCGGGAATACATTGTTTTCCTTTCCTACGAATACTTCCAGTAAATAAGAGCCTTTATGGTCGAGCATGGTCTTTACGGCATTTTTCAGGTCTTCTCTTTCTGAGATGCTTTGCCCGGCTATGCCATACCCTTTGGCTACCATTACAAAATCGGGGCTGGCGATGTCTACGAAGGAATAACGTTTGTCATTGAACAGCTGCTGCCATTGACGGACCATGCCCAGGAAGCGATTGTTCAGGATGAGGATCTTTACATCGACCTCACTTTGCATGATCGTTCCCAGCTCCTGCAGGGTCATCTGGAAACCGCCGTCGCCGATGATGGTAACCACGGTTCGGTCGGGGGCTCCGAATTTGGCGCCGATGGCTGCGGGCAGGCCAAAGCCCATCGTGCCCAATCCTCCGGAGGTGACATTACTCCGGGACTGATTGAACTCCGCATAACGGCAGGCTACCATCTGGTGCTGGCCGACGTCGGTGACGATGACGGCATTTCCGCCGGTGAGCCCGTTCAATGTTTTGATCACTTCTCCCATCGTCATTTCTCCGGTGGCGGGATTGAGTTCGTGGTGAATGACGGCGGCTACTTCTTCCTTATAATAATTTTTGAATTTCTGCAGCCACTCGGGATGGGTCTTACGTTCCACCGCTGCTGTCAGCAGGGGCAGGGTCTCTTTACAGTCGCCCCATACGCCTACTGTTGCCTTTACGTTCTTGTCGATCTCCGCCGGGTCGATATCCAGGTGAATGACTTTGGCTTGTTTGGCGTATTTATCCAGGCGGCCGGTGACGCGGTCGTCGAATCGCATACCCACGGCAATCAATACGTCGCATTCGTTGGTGAGCACATTGGGTCCGTAGTTGCCGTGCATGCCCAGCATGCCTACGTTGAGGGGATGGTCGGTGGACAGGGCGCTGAGGCCGAGAATGGTCCAGGCGGCGGGGATCCCGCTTTTTTCCACAAAGGCCTGGAATTCTTTTTCGGCTTCTCCCAGGGTGACGCCCTGACCGAATAATATGAAGGGTTTTTTCGCTTCATTGATCAGCTTTGCAGCCTCTGTAATATATTCTTTACGAACGATGGGCTTTGGGCGGTAGCTGCGTACATGTTCGCAGGGAGTATATCCTTCGTAGCTGAATTTCTGGATCTGTGCATTCTTGGTGATATCGATCAGCACCGGTCCGGGCCGGCCGCTTCTGGCGATATAAAATGCTTTAGCCAGGACGGAAGGGATCTCTGTTGCATCTGTCACCTGGTAATTCCATTTGGTCACGGGAGTGGTGATATTGATCACATCTGTTTCCTGGAAGGCGTCCGTACCCAGGAGGTGGGCGAATACCTGGCCGGTGATGGCTACCAGGGGAGTGCTATCGATCATGGCATCTGCTAAGCCTGTAACGAGGTTGGTCGCTCCCGGCCCGCTGGTGGCGAAGACAACGCCTACTTTTCCGGAGGTCCGGGCGAATCCCTGTGCAGCGTGAATGCCTCCCTGTTCGTGACGGACGAGGATGTGTTTGATCTTGTCCTGGTAATCATAAAGGGCGTCGTAAATGGGCATGATGGCGCCGCCGGGATAACCGAAGACAATATCGGCTCCTTCTGCTATAAAGGCTTCCAGTACAGCGGCGGAGCCGCTCAACTCCCGCACCACCTTTGCGACTCCTTTTGCGGAGGGAGCGCCTGCGGTTTTTGACTTTAACTGGGTGGCTTCGAGAGTTGATGTAAGGTTACTCATAAAAATGTTTTTAAATTAATTATAGTTCGTCCGTCACGCATCCTTCTGCGGCGTTCTTTACCTGCCGGGCATATTTGAACAGCAGTCCTTTTGTCGCTTTCAAAGGCGGCTGTACCCAGGCTGCTTTTCGTTTTGCCAATTCCGCCTTGTCTACTTTCAGCGTGATGGTGTTCTTTGTTGCGTCCAGCTCGATGATGTCTCCGTCATTCACGAGGGCGATCGTGCCGCCTTCATAGGCTTCGGGGGTGATGTGACCGACCACAAAGCCGTGGGTGCCGCCGCTAAAGCGTCCGTCTGTGATGAGCGCAATGCTTTTCCCAAGTCCGGCGCCGATGAGGGCGGAAGTGGGCTTGAGCATTTCCGGCATGCCGGGAGCTCCTTTGGGGCCGACGTGGCGGATGACGACCACATCCCCTGGCCGGATCTTGCCGGAGTTGATGCCATCGATCAGCTCATGCTCTCCGTCGAAAACTCTTGCGGGACCTTCGAACCGTTCGCCTTCTTTGCCGCTGATCTTGGCTACGCTGCCGCCTTCGGCGAGGTTGCCGTACAATATCTGTAAATGACCGGTTACTTTGATAGGATGTTCCAGCGGGTGGATGATATCCTGTTTGGTAAAGTCCAGGTCGGGAACGGCCGCCAGGTTTTCCGCCAGGGTCCTGCCGGTGACGGTGAGGCAGTCTCCATGGAGCAAACCTTTCTGCAGGAGGTATTTCATGACGGAGGGAATACCTCCGTGTTCGTGCAGGTCCTGCATCAGGTATTTACCGCTGGGCTTGAAATCCGCCAGTACGGGGATTTTGTCGCTGATGGCCTGAAAATCGTCCTGGGTGAGGGGGACTTCTACGCTCCTGGCCATGGCGATCAGGTGTAATACGGCATTGGTGCTGCCGCCCAGGATCATGATCACGGTGATGGCATTTTCAAATGCCTTGCGGGTCATGATATCTTTGGGTTTAATATCTTTTTCCAGGAGGAAACGGATGGCTGCTCCGGCGGCGAGGCATTCCTTCTTTTTTTCTTCACTAAGGGCAGGGTTGGAAGAGGAATAGGGGAGGCTCATCCCTAAGGCTTCAATGGCTGCGGCCATGGTGTTGGCGGTGTACATTCCTCCGCAGGCTCCTGCGCCGGGGCAGGAATTCATAACGATCCCTTTGAAGTCTGCATCATCCAGCTTGCCGGCAATCTTTTGTCCCAGTGCTTCGAAGGCGGAAACGATATTGAGGTCTTGTCCCTTGTAATGACCGGGTGCGATGGTGCCGCCGTAGACCATGATAGAGGGGCGGTTGAGGCGTCCCATGGCTATCAGCGAGCCGGGCATGTTCTTATCGCAGCCCGGCAGGGCGATCAGTCCGTCATAATATTGTGCGCCGCATACTGCTTCGATGGAGTCGGCGATAAGATCGCGGCTGACCAGGGAATAGCGCATGCCGTCGGTGCCGTTGCTCATGCCGTCGCTCACGCCGATGGTATTGAAAATAAGTCCTACTAATTCGGTATCCCATATGCCTTGTTTGACCAGCTTGGCCAGGTCGTTCAGGTGCATATTGCAGGTATTGCCGTCATAACCCATGCTGCAGACGCCGACCTGTGCTTTTTTAAGGTCATCGTCTGTCAGTCCGATGCCGTATAACATAGCCTGTGCGGCAGGTTGTGTAATGTCCTGGGTGAGCGTCTTGCTGTATTTGTTCAGTTCCATTGCTTAGATATGATCGTTGGTTATCGTTATGATTTATACTGTTGCTAATTGATTATACTGTTTC
>JAATFV010000076.1 GCA_015655015.1 Chitinophagales bacterium
GCTCTCCGGGTCCGCTGGACAGGGAATCCTTGTAAGACAATTCCCAGTCGCCGGAAAGGTCGATATGCTGTGCTCCGCTCCGGGGGGTGATATACCATGGACGCCAGAGCTCCTGCGCCCGGAGGAGATGGAAAGAGAGGCTAAACAATAAGACCAGGAAATAAAAAGTCCGGATGAAAACCGATCGGTGATTCTGCATATATCGGTGATTCTGCATAAAAGAAATTTAATTTTTTATAAGGTTTCGGGTTTTCAAAACCATGTTTCAACAGCCATCCTCCGTCGATCGTCAGGCTGGCTCCTGTCATGTAGCTTCCGGAAACCAGCAGGCCGCAGATGACCGCTGCTATTTCTTCCGCTTCCCCCAACCGTTGCAGGGGAATATTGCTATTGGCCAGGGCCAGCTTCTCCGGGTCCAGCCAGACGGCGGCGTTCATATCCGTTCGGATAGCACCGACAGCGATGGTATTCACTTTAATATTATGGGGGGCCAGCTCCAGCGCCACGCCCTTCATGAGAATTTCCAGGGCGCCCTTGGTAGCGCCATATACGCTATGTCCCACGCCCGGGGAGATCCCATTGATGGAGGTGATCGTATAGATGGCGCCTTCCGTTCCACTGCTGACCATTTTACGGGCGACAGCCTGCGTCAGAAAGAGCGTTCCCTTGAAATTGATGTCGGTGAAATCGTCGATATCTTTTTCCGTCTGGTCCAGGAAATGTCGTTTGTAGGAGATGCCGGCATTGTTCACCAGGAAATCCAGTCCTTCAAAAGCCGCCCAGGCGGTCTCTCCCAACCGTTGTACCTGCTGTCTGTCCTGCAGGTCTGCTTGTAGGGCCTGCGCCTGTCCGCCGGATCGCCTTATTTCAGCGACAACGGACTCTGCTTCCGCGGTGTCATGGTGATAATGCACCACGACAGCGGCGCCTTCGGCTGCCAGTCGCAGGGCGATCGCCTTTCCGATCCCGCGGGATGCGCCTGTTACCAGCGCCTTTTTATTTTTCAGTTGCATGCAGTTGAAATTTTTCTTAAATCCCTCCTACGATCGGATACCAGTCGGGCCGCCGGGGGTCCTGGTGAAAACGCGCGTAGTAATCTCCCTTTTCTTCATAATATTTTTCGTACCGTTTCATTTTTTCTTCGTCCAGCGCAACACCGAGGCCCGGTCCTTCCGGCACTTTAATAGCGCCATTTTTATACTGCATCAGCCCCCCTTCGATAATATCGTCCGTCAGGTAATGATAATGTGCATCTCCGGCAAAGGTCATGGCAGGGATGGTGGACGCCGTATGCAGCATCGCCGCCAGCTCGATGCCAAATTCTGCGCCGCTGTGCATCGCCAGCCCGAGATTGAAGGTATTGCAGATGGCGGCCAGGTCTTTTACTCCTTTGGGGCCTTCCCAATAATGGATATCCGTGAGCACGATATCTACTGCGTTCATGCGGATCGCGGGCGCCAGGTCGTCGAATCGGGCGGGGTACATATTGGTGGCGATAGGGATCCTTATCTGCTCCCGTACGGCGGCGTTGCCCTGCAGTCCCCAGGAAGGGTCTTCGAAATATTCCAGGTTGAGAGACTCCAGCCTTTTACCTATCCGTACGGCTGTCGGGACCGACCATACGCCGTTAGGGTCGATGCGCAGGCCGAAGTCATCTCCCAGCTGCCGGCGGCATAGTTCCAGCACACGGGCTTCTTCGCCGGGATCTTCCACGCCGGCTTTCAGTTTCATAGAGCGGACGCCCAGGGTCTCGTGCAGCTCTGTGCAAAGATCCGCCAGGTCTTCCGCGCGGGTGTCGTCGCCGCCTCCCGGACGGTCGTATCGCCAGAACAGATATGCGATCATGGGGATCTCTTTGCGTACGCTGCCGCCCAGTAAGTCGCTCAGGGGCCTGTTGAGTATTTTTCCCTGGATATCCAGGCAGGCCATTTCAATAGCAGCATACAGCCTTGCATTGGACATGTAATAAATACTGCGAAGCACTTTCAGCTTGATGGTCTCCAGGTGGAAGGGGTCGAGACCGATGATACGGGGCTTTAGTTTCTGCAGGGCGCCGCGCTGATCGCCCCCTCCTACTTCACCCAGACCGATAATTCCTTCGTCGGTGATCAGTTCCAGGATCGTGCGTAAAAAATAGCCGGGATGCACTCCCGTGTTGTGGCGTAACTGGGCATTCAGGGGAATGGCTACACAGCGCGTTTTGAGATCAATGATTTTCATGTTGATGGAAGCTTATTTTTTGTTCGGTGATCTTTTTTCCTTGTCGAATTCTTACCAGGTAATCTCCATAGAATCCCCTGAATGAATAACTATTAGCGCCGTCGGGGATCCGGGTATTATGGATCGTCGTCTTCCATTCTTTGTTGATAAGGTTGTTGAGGACATCATAGGCAGGTTTGGGAGAGAAATCATTGTTCACGAATCCGCCGTTCCATTTGTCCTCTCCTTTTACGGCGGTTCCGTCTGCCGGGTTCCACCAGATGATCGCCTGAACGTCGGGGTGGCTGAACCACAGGCGGTAATAATTGCGGGTAAGCTTGGCCTGGTTGTTCCGGCCTTCCTCATTATTGGGAAGGGTCGGGATAGTAATTTCGGAAACCTGGAGGGGTTTTTCAAATTTTCCGTACAGATCGAGGATATTGAATAGTTGTGCGGGCGTCATGGCTTTTCCGGCCAGCGTCTCCCTGAACAGGTCCTCACTGAAAAAATGGAACTGGAGCCCGATCGCCTTGATCCCTATATTCCTTTGCAGCAGGCCCTGGATCAGCAGGTAATAAGGGCTGTATTCCTGGTTGTTGGTCTGCCAGAGGCTCGTGACGTCATTGATCATGATCTGCGTGCCGGCCGGGAAGACACTTTGCGCCACCGTAAAGGACTTAAAGACATAATCTTCCGGCATGATCACCCCGGGAAAGTAATGCAGCGCCTCGTTCACCACGTCCCACATATGAATGGAAGAGCCATACCGGCCGGCGATCGTCCTGATCCGTTGGGCGAACAGCTGTTCGATAACAGCCGTGTCCTTCGGCAGCCAGTCCGGGATGGAATGCGTCGGGTTGTTCCATACCAGGCAATGTCCTTTGGGGGTGATGTCGTATTTACGGCAAAATTCCAATACCCTGTCCGGGGGCGGTCTCCGGTAGAGGGGTGCGCTGGCCGTGTCAAACCGGGGATGGCCCTGCTCCGGTTCCAGCGTTTTCCAGAAAAAGGGAACGACAGCCAGGTTGAACAGGGATGAGAAGAGGGATTCAAAACGTTCATTCCTTTCTTTGGTCTCGAATCCGTTTACCATAAAGGCGTTGGCGCCGAAATAAAAATCGTTCTTCACCTGCCGGATCTCTATTTCCGTAGCGCCTTTGAAGGCCGGGATGGGGATGGTAAAGTTTCCTTTACGATTGGCCTCGATGCCTTTTTCGATCCTTTGTTCGATGGCCGGGTCATTCCAAAGAGAGTCCAGCCGGGATGTTTGTGCATAACCAGCTGTCTGGGCATAACTATCGGGGACCATTAGCAGAAAAAACAGGGAATAAAATAAGTATCGGAACATAGTATTCAAATTAGCATGATTGTCGAGTAGACCCGGGGGATTTCACCCCGGGTCTCTCATAGATCCGTGCTTGATACTCTCGCATCACACGGCTCTTATTATCTAATACACTAAGCCTTTCCTTGACTTAATGTTTTGCCTTCTGTCCTTTGGTACCTCC
>JAATFV010000073.1 GCA_015655015.1 Chitinophagales bacterium
CATTTTTCGCCCCCGAATGTTTGTACACATTATTCAGCGCCTATTTCACACAAAGGAATATATTTTTACGGGGGAGCCCTCACAATAAAAAATCACCTGCCCCTTCAGGCAGGTTGCATTTGAATGTTATAGGACTATCTTCAAAAAAGGCGGAACCGTATTCCCGGATATACTCAATGAGATTCTGCGCCGTATTGTTGTCTGCATTTAGGGCCCACACAATAGTATTCATACGTTGTGTTACCTCCTTCGTGATGCTGGAGATCTTAAGCGCATAGGTATTTAGCTGCTGTGTTTGTTCATTTTGTTGGGCTATCAGATCACTCACCATTCTTATAGTGCTCAGGCCGCCGCCTACATCGTCATGAAGATCGGCTATGATCCGTTTGCGTTCGTCTTCTTTGGCGTCGTCTACAGCCAGCTGGGTCTTCCTTTCATTCTCCATGTATATTTCCTTTATCCGATGCCGCTGTTTTTGTTCCCTGTTCTTAATCGTCATAAAGCTAATGACCAGCAGCAACAGCAACAATCCGGTAATGATGTAGATGGTATTTCGTTTCTTAGCTATATTATACTCCTGCTGGATAATGGTGTTTTCTTTCTTTTCAACCTCGTATTTGGTTTGCATTTCGGCCAGAGAGGCCGCAGAATTTGCCTGATATAAAGAATCTTTTATAGCTAAAAGGGTATCCAGCATTTCCCCATATGCCTTATAGTTGCCCAAACCTTTATAATCCTGGGCAAAATCTACATATTGAACAGGATCGATAGGGACATGGTTTTTAATGCAATAATCTCTTTCTTTTATATCATAGAATAAAGCTGTCTTGTAATCTTTCCGCTCGTGATAGATATCCCGTAAAGTGGTGTAAGATATCGCGATCCTTTCCGGGTCGCCGATTTCCTGTTCGATCGCTACTTCCTGTTTATAATAATATTCGGCGGAATCCAACATATTCTTATCATGAAAAATGGATACTTTGCCGCTTAAACAGGCAGCCATAATGCGTAGCTGATGTTGCTCATTCGCATATACCAGCGCCCTATCAATAAAATACAGGGCGGAATCATAATTTGATTTTGGCAATTGATAATAGGTTATTCCTAAGTTTACCAGGATCCTGTCATATTTTTTATAATAGCTGCTGTCCTTAAATAAGGCTATTGCTTTCAGGTACCAGGTTATACATTTTCTTAAATAGATGTCATTGGCTTTGGGATTGTCAAAATTGGTTAATTGACCTGCCATGGTGGTCAGGTAGTTGTACGCATTGATCTGTCCATCGGTGTCGCCAAACTTTTCGGAACTCGCCAGCATTTGGTAGACAATGCTTACGCCCTCTTTTATGAGCTTTTGGGATTTCAAACAGGTCGCCTTTAATCCCAGTACTTCATGAAATAGGGCAAAGTGCTTATCGACCGGTTTGATCGCTTTCAGCAGCTGATCGCAGATCGGCAAAGCAGAATCTGTAAAGGATCTTTGTTGCAGGGAGAAGGCATACATATACTTTGCCTCCCATATTTCAGGTTCATTCTGCTGGTACAGCGCCAATTGCAAAGCCTGCTGAGCATAAGATCTGAAGGTATCCGCGGGCATAGAGCTACTGTGCCTGCACAGCATTTGCAACAAAACAAGTTTTTCTTTTCCGTCTTCCGTTAAAGCCGCCCTTTTCTTCAGGCTGTCAATCAGTGAGATCTGGGCAGGGCATTTCATGCATAAAACCACCGTTACCAATAAAAAAATAAAGCTGATTTTATACATTATTATCTTTTCAGGTATAGATTAACGGCCTCCACCCTGGTATTTACCTGGAGCTTCTCATAAATACGCTGAACGTGCGTACGTATGGTAGCAGGACTAATGTCCAGTTCCGCCGCGGCTTCCTTGTTCATCATTCCCCTGGCCAGCAGGTCCAGGACCGATTTTTCCCTTTCGGTAAGCTTCAGGATCAATTCATTTTGTTCCTCCTGTTGTTTAAAGCTGTTTACCACCTTACGCGCTATGGAGCTGCTCATGGGACTGCCGCCCAGCAGCATTTCGGCCAGCGCCTCCATGATCCTGGCGGGCCCTTCGCTTTTTAAGATATAACCGCTGGCTCCGGCTTTCAGGGAATCGAAGATCTTGTCGTTGTCCTCATAGGCCGTGCACATCAAAAAAAGCATTTTCGGGAATAGGTTCTTTAAAACTGCCACACAGGTAATTCCACTAACGCCAGGTAAATTGATGTCCATCAGTACTGCATCCGGTACTATTTCGGATATGGCGGGCGTAGCCTCTTCCGCACTGGCATAACAGCCTCCGACAATCAGCCCTTCGCTCATTTGCACCATCATGGCCATTGCATCCCGTAATTCAGGCTTGTCCTCGACTATGCAAATCACTTTTGTACTCACCATTGGACAAATTTAATATATCTGCCGGTTATTCAAACTACGTAAAAAGGCTGATAAGGTAATTTAGCTCATTTTTTCAAACGCAGCCTATACGATCAATTGCGTATTGCCCGGGTTGGAATAGTGAGACATATTTGCTGCTGTAAAAAAATACTAAATCATCAAAAAAAGAAATCATGAAAACGCAAACCAAAATTATCTTGTTTTTAGCCGTAGCAGCCATTTGTTCCTGTACGATCCTGCCTGCTAATGCCCAATTTTCCTTCGGCGCCCGGGTAGGAGCCAACCTGGCTACGGAACCAGCCGTGGGTCTTTATCACCAAACGCTGGCAAGGCCTTATTTCGGAATATTCTCCAATTATCAGTTTAGTGGTCCCATCGCATTTCATCTCGGACTGAACTATTCCGGCGAAGGCGCCAATTATAAAGATCTGGGCACCGATGAAACATTTAAGATCAGGCATTCCTTCCTCACTATTCCTTTTTTGATACAGTATAGGTTCGGGTTCGGCGGTTATATAGAGGCCGGCCCCCAGTTCGGAATTCTACTCTCTGCAAAAGAAAAGTATAACGATGAAGAAAGTGTCGATGCCAAGTCCTATTATAAAGGAACGGATTTTAGCGCGGGTGTCGGTTTGGGGTATGACTTACAAAAAGGGGCCCTGAAAGGTTTGGGTATCAATGTCCGTTATATGCGTGGCCTGACCAACATTAATAAAACGGATGTGGGCGATAATACGGATATAAAATCGAGGGTATTGAGCATCGGCCTTGCCTACACGTTCAAATCCCACGCGGTGTCGAATAAAAAATAGTCCTTTTATTAGCAGTGTCTGAACATTTTTTATTACCCTAAAATTTATCTTATGAGAAGAAATTTACGCAGCCATAAAAGACAAGTCTTCCCTGACCGGTTCTCCGCATTCGCGGAGGACCGATTTTTTCATGTAAGCCATCCGGCCCCGGACAAGCCGGCCCCGATCAGCCGGATGCCCTATTCGGGTCTTTAGGCCGGAGAAGGGTAGGGTAGGGGATCGGGTCGCCAACCCGTTGCCCAAGGAATTTTGCCCGGCGGCAGAATGGGTGTAACTTGCCTCCATGCCAGCAAAAATAATTATTTCAGTCAAAGGCCTTACTAAAAAGTATGGCGATTTCGAGGCGGTCAAAGGCATCAGCTTCGACGTAATGGAAGGAGAAATATTCGGCCTTTTGGGCCCCAACGGCGCAGGGAAATCCACTACCCTCGAGATCATCGAGACCCTGCGGGATAAAACGGGTGGAGTAGTCACCGTAGACGGGCTCGATCTCGACAAAAGCCCCGGCGAGATAAAAAAGATCATCGGCGTTCAGTTACAGACCTCCGGTTATTACCCGGGCCTCAACCTGACCGAGCTCATCGAGCTCTTCGGCGGCCTTTACAACAGAAAGGTCCATCCCCCGGAATTCCTGGATATGGTCAACCTCCGCGATAAAGCCAAAGCAAAATACAAAGAGCTCAGCGGTGGACAGAAACAACGTTTTTCTATCGCTACGACCCTGATCAACCAGCCAAAGATCATCTTTCTCGACGAGCCTACCACCGGACTGGACCCACAAGCCCGGAGGAACCTTTGGGATCTTATCAAGGATATCAGGGCTAAAGGCACCACCGTGATCATTACCACCCATTATATGGATGAAGCGGAAGTATTGTGTGATCGGGTGGCTATCATCGACTCCGGCAGGATCATCGCCCTGGATCCCCCGGATAAACTGATCGATAACCTGGTAGCCACCGGATTCGAACGTCCCAAAGAAGTGAAAAAGGCCAATCTGGAAGATGTATTCATCAACCTGACCGGGCATACGCTGCGGGCCGAACACTGAACGGGAATAACAGGGCTTTCAGCCCACAAGCCGGCTGACAACCGCCAGGCAAGTATTGATGAAACAGTTCTATCTGAAACTATAGATCTATAGACCGAACAACCCGGATCACCTTCAAATCACCGCTCATGAGCATAGAATCATCGGAAGACCTTCGTTACCCCATCGGCAAATACACACCACAGCCTTTCTCCAGCCAGCTGAAAGAGGAATGGCTGAACGATATCAAATTCCTTCCGCAGGCGCTGGAAAATGCCATTGTTAACCTGGATGAAGCCCAGCTGCTGACCCCTTACAGGGAAGGAGGATGGACGGTCCAACAGGTGGTGCATCATGTTGCCGACAGTCATATCAACGCCTATTGCCGGTTCAAGCTGGGAATGACCGAAGACAACCCCTCCATCCGCCCTTATGAAGAAAAACGGTGGGCAGAGCTGGAGGATGTCGCGACGATCCCTATAAATATTTCCATTACTTTACTATATGCCTTGCATACCCGGTGGTATTCCGCTATCAGCGATCTTACCATCAAAGACTGGGAGCGAACTGTCTTCCACCCCGAACAAAAAAAGGAAATGACCTTATGGTATCTCCTTGGTAATTATTCCTGGCATGGTAAGCACCATACGGCCCATATCACCTCGCTGCGTGAGCGCAACAGGTGGTAGCCGACCCTGAACCCGGACTATTGCAGATCCGGAATCCCCTGGCCTTCCATGTTTGTGTGGACCTTTAAAAACATAAAATGCAAAACTTCGACATGAAAGATCTGAGCTGGAAGACACTCTCCTCCGAATATTTGTTCAAAGACACCTGGTTTACCTTGCGCAAAGACACCTGCCAGACCCGCGACGGTAAAATCATCACACCTTATTATGTATATGAGTTCCCCACCTGGGTGACCGCCGTTGCCCTGACGGAAGATGGGAAGTTCATCTTCGAAAGGCAATACAGGCATGCGCTTGGACTGACCAACTACGAGATCCCGGGCGGCTGTGTGGACGACACCGATCCCTCCCTGGAGGCGGCTATCGAAAGGGAATTGCTGGAAGAGACAGGTTATCGGTTCGGAAAGTTAGAATACCTCGGCAAAACCTCGTCGAACCCTTCTACCAATACGAACTGGATGCATATCTACCTCGCCACAGGCGGCAAGTTGGTGCAGGAACAGGAATTGGACCACAACGAAGAGATTGAAGTATACCTGTTCACCATGGAAGAGGTCAGGCAATTTCTGCGCGAAAATAAGATCATACAGAGCATGCACGTCACCGCCCTGTTCTATGCCCTGGATCGCCTGGGGGCTTTGAAATATTAACTTTTAGTCTTTTCCTTCAAACCCCATATCGTTCTGTCGGAAGCTGGCCCTTATTTTTTGATCATGATCTTTTGAACGATGGTTTTTGAAGCTGACTGAAAATGGAGGAAATAGGTACCGCCCTCTTTGCCCGACAGGTCGATCACAGATTGATACTTCGATGAATAATATACCTTTTGCCCCGACGTATTATATATAGTTATCGACTCTACTTTATCTCTGTCTCCCTTGAATGATAAGTTGAATACCCCGCTGCCGGGACTGGGGTAAATAGCGAGCTCAATGAGGGCTTCCAGGCAATTCGCAATAGAAATGACCCTGGAGTATTTGAATTTGCCGTCCAGGTCCGTTTGTTGGAGGCGATAATAGGAAATGGAATTACAGGGATCCATATCGGTCAAAGAATAATTCCGCAGTGTATTTGAATTGCCGGCTCCTTTAACGGAGCCGGCCACTATCCAATTGGCCGCGTCGGTGCTGCGTTCGATCGAAAAATGATCATTATTGCTTTCACTGGCTGTGCTCCATGTTAAGATTACCCCCTGTTGGTCGCACTTACCAGTAAACGAAAGCAATTCAATCGGCAAGGGAATAACATTGCCGGTTATTGTTATTGTATTGGTATTGAGAGCAACGGCTCCGGAGAGCGAAAGAGCTCTGCCTGCAAGTGCTGCGCCTTCCAACAACGTAACGGCTCCGTTGGCCAGGATACTACCGCGGAAAGCTGAACTATCACCCAGGGAGACCGCGCCATTTACCTGCCAAAATACATGATCCTGGGACGTTAAATTGATAAGGGCGACATTTGAAAATTTGCCGGTTGTCAAAGTGCCGTTTACCTGGAAGACGAATACCGCATTCGGATTGCCTAGCCCGTCTAAAATCAGATCTCCGGTTATTGTTGAAGCATCTCCCAGGCAGTAAACACCGGGCGTGATCACCTGGTTGTTTCCCATTGTAACATCTTCGGAGGCGCCGCATTCAAGCCCGGACAAAAAAGCATAAGCATTGCTCAAATCGCTGGCGGCCCCTGCGGAAACAGCATCAACGGAATGAATTGACCCGGTCACTGTTCCTGGAGGAAAGCCGGTGATAAATGATCCATTGTTCCCGATATCTCCGTAGATGACCGTTACGCCCGTATTGCCAAATGCTCCGGTGGAAGTGAATACCGCAAAAGAGGAGGCCGTACCCAGGTCAGGCGCCTGCGCGAGGATCCATTGGGGATGACAGGATATGCAAGCAATGCTTATAACAAGCAGCAGTTTCTTTTTCATTTTTTCTGATTTGAATGGTATTGATCTTTCAAAGTTTGAAATCATTTCATTGAAAATCGTTACAGAATTGCCGCAATAGGTTATATAATTCACATATTCCATCAATCAGAATACACTTATTATGTTAAAAACATGTGAATTGTGAAACTAAATCCAATAATGGTGTAATGATGTACAATGTTAAATAACACAATTTTGTTTCTATTATCTCTTTCAGGTTCCGCTTTATCGCACAATTATCCCCATTGTGTTATTTCGAGTGATCATAAATGTTATATTCTATCTTAAAACTTAATTATGAAACAAAGATCTTTCGTTAGCGAAAGTTTACTTCCTGGTGTACGAACTCTTTTCCAGAAAATTTGCAGGACAAAATTGTTGATATTATTGCTGCCGCTGGTTCTCGTTGTTAGCTGTAAAAAAGTTACTGAGGAGACCGGTCTTGTTGGCGTTTGTCCTATAGTAGTTGCTACGACTCCACTGGATAAAGCGGTAGCTGTCAGCACGAACACCATGATCACTGCCCGCTTCAACGAAGCGATGGATGGCGCTACGTTGAATGTTATGACCTTTACCCTGACCCGGGGCGCCACCCCCGTTGCCGGTGTGGTTACTTACGCGGATACCCTGGCAACTTTCACGCCGGCTGTTATGCTGGCGCCCAATACTGCCTATACGGCCACCATTACTACGGGCGTCAAAGACCCTGCAAAAAACTCCATGGTGAGTGAATATGTATGGACTTTCACGACAGGAGAAGGGCCGGATATAGTCGCTCCAACCGTTATTTCTACCGATCCCGCAGATGCAGCCATAGGCGTGGCGCCCAATAAAAAGATTGCTGCGGTTTTCAGCGAGGCCATGGATCCTTTGAGTATCCCAACAAGCTTTAAGATAACGAATACGACGCTTGGCGGCACCGCAGTGGCAGGAACGGTTACCTATTCGGGAACTACCGCTGTTTTTACTCCCGCTGTTAGTCTTCCGGGGAATACAACGTTTACCGGCACTATTACTACCGGCGCCAAAGATCTTGCCGGTAACGCACTGGTAAGTAAATACACCTGGAATTTTACAACGCTCAAGGATATTACTCCGCCAACGGTGATCAGTACCGATCCGCTGAATCTGGCTACAAGTGTGGCGGTTAACAAGGTAATAACCGCCAATTTCAGCGAGGCGATGGACCCGCTGACTATTACGGCGTTGACTTTCACCTTAAATGATGGGGACCTCCCGGTCGCAGGAACAGTGACCTATGCCGGCACCACCGCTACCTTTACCCCATTAGCCGATCTTGCTACTTTTAAGACTTATTATGCAACCATTACTACCGGCGCCAAAGATCTTGCCGGTAACGCCCTGGTAAGTAATTACACATGGAGCTTCACTACGCTGTTACCACCGCCACCTCTTGGGATCGCAGCCTTTTTCGGAGCCTTTGGCGGATCCGCGGGCGTGACCAACCAGGGATTGAATACCGTCATTAACAATGGCAGACTGGGTACCACGGCGGCTTCCACCCTCGTAACAGGATTTCATGACGGCCTGACCGCAGCCATATACACGGAGACGCCGCTGAACGTCGGCAACGTGAAGGGAGGGATCTTTACGGCGCCACCTGCGCCGGGTACGGCTACTTCGTTTACAATGGCCACGAGTGCCTTGTCCGACGCCACGATTGCCTATAATAGTATTTCTCCGGCTTCGAAACCAGGCGGCACAGATCCGGGGGCTGGTGAACTGGGAGGGCTGACTTTGTTCCAGGGCGTATACCAGGCTGCAAGCGGCACTTTTAAGATCACCAACGGAGACCTGACGCTGGATGGCAAAGGTGACCCGAATGCCACATGGATATTCCAGACTGCAGCCGGTCTGACGGTGGGAACGGCCGGACCCGCAGGAGCACGGAGTGTTATACTCATCAATGGTGCGCAGGCTAAAAATGTATTCTGGTATGTAGGGAGCACGGCGGTCATCAACGGCGCCGGTGGAGGAATTATGGTGGGCACCATCATCGCTCCCTCAGGAGTCACCTTTTCAACGGCCGGTAATGAAGTGCAAACTGTCCTGAATGGCAGGGCGATTTCCCTGAATGCTTCCGTTACGATGGTCAACACTACCGTGAATGTACCTTGATAAGTAATCGTACCCGCTGGAAAATGGCCAGTACCAGCAATAATTTTTAAAGAAAAATTCTATGTCACAATCTCATACAGCAACCATGAAATTCCCAATTCTCTTTTTAATGTTGGCCCTCGCCGGGATAACAGCCCGTACACAGGAAGTGAAACGGCCGCAGCCCAAATGGTGGTTCGGTGAATCTGGCGCCGCCAATTTTAATTATTTCCGCGGCACCACACAGGTGCTTGACAATGATCTGACTGTCCCGACCGCCTTTCATAAAGGCAATGGCGTCCGACCCTATGCCTCTTTATTGACGGAATACCGGCCCAACCGGGTATTGGGCGGAATGTTAAACGTAGCGTATGACAACCGGGGCGGTAAATTTAAGAATGTGATCGCTCCCTGTAATTGTGAAGCGACTTTATCAACCAATGTGAGTTATATTGCCATCGAACCAAGTTTGCGGCTGGCTCCCTTTTCTTCTGCCTTTTATATATTCGCAGGACCAACAATCAGCTTCAATATAGCTAAGTCATTCACCTATACACAGGCGAAACAATCCGATACGCGGGACAAATGGAGTGATATTCACAAGACCGTATTTTCGGGACAGGCCGGCGCCGGTATAGATATCCCGCTTTCATCCCGCACGAGCCCTACCCAAATGACGCTCTCGCCGTTTGCCGCTTTTCAGACAGATTTCGGTCATGAACCCCGTTCCACAGAATCCTGGTCCTTCTATACCATCCGGGCGGGAATAGCCCTGAAGTTCGGTACAGCCCGGAAAGCGGCATCTCTAAAGCCTGTCACGGGACCAGTTCCGGTTGCCGCCATCGCCACAGATAAAGACATCCAGTTCTCGGTCCGGGCGCCTAAGGTCGTTTCCCTGAACAGGAAAGTTACAGAGACTTTCCCCCTTCGTAATTCGGTATTTTTCGACATGGGATCTACCAGTATCCCCAACCGCTATATATTGTTGACTCCCGCTCAGGCCGGATCATTCAAAGAGGAGCAATTGCAGCAGGGGCAGCCCGATGATTTGAATGGCGGCCGTTCTGCCAGACAGTTGTCCGTGTATTACAATATTCTGAACATCCTGGGAGATCGTATGCGGTCCAATCCGCAAAGCACCATTATGCTGACGGGCTCCTCGGATAAGAACCCGGTAGAAGGAAAATTACTGGCAGGCAATGTTAAAACATATTTAGTGACTGTTTTTGGAATTGACGCTTCCCGGATTTCCACGGAAGGCAGGGACAAGCCGGTAATTGCCTCCGAGCAGCCGGGTGCCGTAAATGATCTCGTCCTGTTACGGGAGGGAGACCGGCGGGTGGATATTGGCAGTAATTCTTCCGAATTGCTGATGCAGGTCGGCGGAGCCACCACCTCTCTGATGCGGCCAGTGCGAATTAAGGCCAGGCAGGAAGATCCCATGGACAGCCAGGTGCTTTTCAATGCCGGCGGAGCCGATAGTGTACTTAAATCCTGGTCCGTAGATGTGACGGATGAACAAGGTAATGTGCAGCATTATGGACCGTTCACGCAGGACCAGGCCGCGATCCCGGGAAAAGCCATCCTGGGAGCCAATACACAGGGTAACTATAAGATCGTGATGACAGGGGAAACGAAAAGCGGACGCACTATCAGCAAAGAGAGCTCGGTCAGCCTGATAAAAAGAGAAGACCCGAAACAGGAAGGACTCCGGTATAGTATCCTCTTTGATTTCGACCGGTCGAAGACGATCGACTCCTATGAAAAATTCCTGGAAGATGTCGTCACTCCGCTGATCTCAAATAATGAAACGGTAATTATTCACGGCCATACGGATATAATAGGAGAGCAGGCATATAATGAGTCCTTGTCCCGCGACAGAGCAAAAGGAGCTCAGCAGATAATTGAAAGAGCCCTGCTGCGTACCGGTAAAACCGGGGTTAAATTCGAGACCTATGGATTTGGAGAAGATCCCGGCATGGCGCCCTTTAAAAATACGCTGCCCGAAGAACGCTTTTACAACAGAACGGTGATCATCGATATAATTTCTGCAAAATAAGTTGGACAGGTCTGGCTTACCGCCACAACACCCTCCGGCCCTGACTGCGCCAAAGCGCAGTCAGGGCTTTTGTTATAAATTTGCTATCACACTTCACCTACAACGAACACGCTTCCGCATACCAATATCAGATCTCTCGGCCTTGCATGCGCTTTTGCTGCATGCAGGGCCTCTGTCACGGTAGGATAGGGTTGACCCTCCAGACCAGCTTTTCTTGCCTTTTCCGCTAATTGCTCTTCCGGCAAGGCCCTTGGAATCTGTGCTTTCGTAAAATAATAGGTAGCAGGACGCGGCAACAGCGAAAGCACCTTCGAAATGTCTTTGTCATTTACCATACCTATGACAATATGCAGCTCCTCATGGTCCGTCACCTCGATCTGCCGGACCAACTGTCTGATCCCGTCCTCATTATGGGCGACGTCGAGAATAACATCCGGGTGTTCCTGGATCAGCTCCCACCGGCCATGCAGCCCGGTTAGCTTTTTCACCTGCTTCAGGGCGGAATGGACAGCAGCATGTTCCAGTTTCCATCCTCTTCCATGCAGGACAGCAACTGCTTCCAACACCGTCAACAGGTTGCGGGTCTGGTAAATGCCGGGCAAGTCAAGGTTATAATAAACCTTATCATCAGACACCGGAGAAGCAGTAACCTCTGCCACCAGGTGATGGCGTTCATATTTCCAGTCGGAGACAAATCGCTGCCGGTCGGCATAGACTAGCGGAGCGTCTTCTTCTTTTGCCCGTTGTTGGAAAACCGGGGCTGTCTCCGGGTGATGTTCGCCGATTACGACCGGCACACCCTTTTTTATGATGCCCGCTTTTTCAAACGCGATCTTAGGAAGCGTGTCTCCCAGCATGTTGACATGGTCATATCCTATATTGGTGATGACAGATAATTCGGGGAGAATGATATTCGTACTGTCCAGCCTTCCTCCCAGCCCCACTTCCACAATGGCGATGTCTACCTGCTCCCGCGCAAAATAATCAAAAGCCATAGCAACGGTCACTTCGAAGAAAGACGGGTCGATCTCTTCAGACAACGGCTTGATACGCTGCACAAAATCCGTTACGAAATCCTCCCGGATCATTTCCCCGTTCACCTTTATTCTTTCCCGGAAATCTTTCAGGTGAGGGGATGTATACAGGCCCGTCTTATAACCGGCTGCCTGGAAGATAGCGGCCAGCATATGGCTGGTAGAGCCTTTCCCGTTAGTGCCTGCTATGTGCACAGACCGGAATTTTCGCTCGGGATTGCCGATAAACGCACTAAGGC
Source organism: Chitinophagales bacterium (assembly GCA_015655015.1). Taxonomy (GTDB): domain Bacteria; phylum Bacteroidota; class Bacteroidia; order Chitinophagales; family Chitinophagaceae; genus Puia. Next base: position 12,306 of record JAATFV010000073.1, read on the forward strand.
GGATCGTATTGTCGAGGTCGGCCCGGTAAGCGGCAGCCCCAATGCGGCTATACATGGGGAGTTTACTGAAAAGATATGCTAAAGTTTCTTCGTAGTTCATGGGGAACAAAGATATTCCCTTCCGCCCTAATCGTGGATCTTGAAATTGAAAATGATCGTCCCGACCGATTCATCCCCTCCGGAATTGAATTTTACCTGTTTTGCCTTGCGGATGGCGATGGCTTTCATAGAGCCATCTGAAGTAGTAGACCCCCTGGGGTTATAGTCAGCATCTGTTACGTTTCCATTGGCGTCGACATGGACATCGACGGCGACTTTTGCATTTTGATTGAAATCATCCGTGAAGCTGGGAGTGCCTGTAATATGCCTTCCTGCCAGTCCCCGGGAGATAGACACGCCTGAATTCCCCCTTCCCCCTCCGGTATAACTATCAGATTTGGGATTCCCTCCCGGCTGCCCCTGATCGCCATGTCCGCCGGCTATACCCTGGTTGCCGCCCGGCTTGTAATCATCCGCATCATTTCCCCCCGTACCCGTGCCATTCACCCCATGGAATACGGCTTTCGGTTTGGCAGGCTTGGGAGGTGCAGGAAGAATATCCGGTTTTTTCACCGGCCGGACCGGTGTCTTAACCACTTCTTTATCGGGGATCTTTGTCGCATTGGGCCTGGTAACCGCCGCTTTCTTAATAGCGGGAGCATCTTCATCTGCCTTAGGGTCTGTTTCCACATCCTTCACGGGTTCTTTATCCACAACGGCCTGTTTGGGCGGGGTATATTTTTCGTGGTCCTGTTCGGAAGGCTTGCCCGGCAGATAAGGCTGATCTGTTCCCATTCCCTGGTCACTATTTCCCAGGTTCACTTCAATGCCTTCTTCTACCACTGGAGGGACCTGCACGGGATGAGTCCAGCTCACGTAAAAGAACAGGATCAGCAACAGCACGCAGATCAACAGGGTATAACCTGAAGCTTTTGCATTCTTTTGGGATTCAAAATTATCTGTCATAAAGTCTTGTTCTATTCTACGAATTTACCACTTATTTGGCTGATAACGATGCCGGTACCCTCCAAATTGCCTCCGGATTGTTGCCTGATCGCCCCATCTGGGGAATTTTAGGTTCTATTTAACTTTATATCGCGTCGGGTAATGGAGATCATAGGCCAGTTCATACCCTGCATCCGATATTGCAGCCAGTCTTCGTTTCTCTTTATTTTTTCTGATCACGCACATGGCTGCTCCCAGAGCGCCAACCACTGCAGTTGCAAGGACTATCGTTGCGAACAGTTGCTTCTTTTTCATATACTTTGAGTCATTTACTTATAAGATTGCAAGCGAAGTGCCAAAAATTCTCCATTCTTCGGTGCTATGACTTGCCGGCCAATCAATTAACTCAAAAGCGGTGGCCCTCTATGGCTATTTATGCATTATTAGAGGATCAAATATTGGGTCATTTGCCTTAAGCTTGCATAGGATATTTAGCATATTGACTGGCATCAACTATTCAGTATGTTCTCAATTTGCTGTTTGAACCAACTCGTTTGCACCAGCTTTTCTTTAGAAAGATTAAAAGGGGCCAGGGAAGATTTATTGAACTGATCTTTCATATCAAAATATTTATAAAACCGCTCAAAATTGTCGCTTTTAAAGTCATCAATTATTGTATCAATTTCCTTGTCTTTTAATTTCGGATCCGTTTTGAATTCTTCATAATTCTGCCTTGAGGAAGCCAAAGTGGCAAGAATATAATGTATTCTTTCACCCTTTTGCCTGATAATCTCTTTTATATAAATCTCCTTATTAAATTCCGTAATTTCTAGCTCTGCAATATTATCCGGATGATAAAGATAGTTTTCAAAATCATAATAACGTAAAATATGATGATTAGGATATTTACCCTTTATGCGATCAATTTCAGTGTCAGTTAGAAAATCCCTGTCCCGTAAAGAATGATACCTGGGATCTCTTTTTACATTAAGAAAAACATCCCTTGAATCTTTCAGGCCAACAAAGATCGTATCCTGTATTTGTAGCAAATTAAAATATTCATCGTTTTGGTTTTCACAAACCACCAGCCTTTTACCTTTCAGAATATCAAAAAGCATCGTTTTGGGGATGGCAACTTCATATACTTCAAGCCGATCTTTTGATTGAGGTTGAATGGTTTGGGGAACGTCAAAATTCAACAAATCAAGATCTAAGATAGACGCATGGTCTGATTTTCTGGCAAAATCGATAAATCCCAACGCATGGGAGGCTGTCCATAATTGCGCGTCGTCGGGAATCCAGACATTTACAATTTCTTCAAGTAGCTTTGATTGCAACGCCGTGTTTAAATGACAATCCATTTCATCTATGAAAATAATGGCATCCTGATATTGTTCTTTACGAACGATGAAATTGAGCAATAAAATCACTATCTGTTTCTCGCCATGACTGAGCAAGTCATAGTTTATTTTGGAGGCACCTTTTTTGAAAATTAATTTTCCATTGTTTTGTGTGGTAGCATTTTGAAATTCTGCAATTTGGATTGTAGTAGTGACATCACCTCCAAAGATGTTGATAAGAGATGTGTTTAGTGGCTGTATAAAATCCTGGAATATTTTAAGAGTATCAGCCGATCTGCCACTGAATACAGGCTCACGCAAAGCATTATCAATTTGCTGCATATACATAGACAAATCATTGTCAAATCGACTATCGGCATCAATAAAAGTTTGTGGTCCGTCGGTATCTTTTTCTATAGCGGTTACATTACCACGATTAGAAATTCGTGGTACGATTCGGATACTGCTTCTGCCAATAAATTTAGTTGATTTTTTATAGACGTCTTCAGGTATAGATTCTCTTACATTTACATTTATAGATTCTTTTGAACTCAGTTTACTGTCATCATCGAATAAAATGTTGACTTCTGATGGAATTCTGTTTTTTAAATAGTAGGAAGGTTCCATAGAAACTGGTGCACGAAGTTTTGCTACACTATTGAACGCATCAAAAATCGAAGACTTCCCCGAGCCATTCGACCCAATCAACAACACTAATTTGGCCTGTTCCGGAATATTCTCAATAGTAAGATCCGTAAACCGTTTAAAATTCTTTAAATGAAGTCTTGTAATCCGCATTCTATGTTGTATTATATCTAACAAACTTAGGTTAAATTTATAAAAATCCGGGCCAGGAACGCCGCCCCAGTCCCAAATCCCGTCGCCGACCGGTCATCCTCACCCCATCCTATGATAAACCCAATCCGGTATCCATTTAAAGATCTTCGCGACCAGCCACCAACGCCTTGTAATATACACCCTCCACTTTTTCTTCCCGATAGCAGCGACAATCTGTCTCGCTGCCTTGTCCACAGGCTGTACCCAGAATCGGTTATCCCCTTTGGCCATTGCCGTATCCACAAACCCCGGTTGAATATCCGTGATAAAGACCGGCAGCCCGGTCTTTCTTGCCTTTATATGCAACCCCTCAAAATAAACACTCTGAAAAGCCTTGCTGGCGCTATAGGCCGGAGCCTGGAAATTACCCCGGATCGAAGCGATGGAGGAAGTCGTGGCAAGGTGACCGTGTCCCTGCCGGACAAAGAAATTGAACACATAAACAGCGATCTCCAAAAAACTATCGACATTCAGCGTGGTGGTTTTCCTTTCTATCTCCCAGTTGAGGACTTCACTGGATTCACCAATGCCGGAATTGTAAACCAGCAGGTCAAGCCCTCCTAATTTTTCGATCAGTCTTTCCAGATGCGAAATGCATTCGCTCCCGGTAACATCAAAACATTCTGTAACGATATGATTGGGATATTCTAATTGCAGGGAATATAACAGCTCCTGGCGCCGGCCCGTCACGCCTACCAGGTTTCCGGATCCCGCATAGATCCGGGCCAGTTCCCGCCCGATCCCTGAAGTTGCACCGACAATAATGACTTTTTGCATGGGACTAAAATAGGGAAATTCCCCGGAGCTCCCTAATGAGCAAAATCCACTTCAAATCTCCCCTTGATCCTTTCCATCGGAGGATTGAAATAGCCGAACTTCACTTCAGGGAACTCTTCATGGATCAGCTCCATGAGCTGTTTGATTCCCAGAAACTCCCCGGTTTCGACCACCCCGATCTTACCCAGGTACCAGTCGGGATCGATATTGAAATTACGCCATTGGATCATGTTCAGCCCCGTCTCCCGGATCAGTTCGCGCAAGGCCTCATATTCTTCCACGCTATCCGTCATCCCCGGGAAAACAAAATAGTTAATGGATGTCCAGCCGCCATAACTCCGCATCACTTTCAGGCTCTCCACAATATCTTCAAACGTGTAATTATTCGGGCGGTAATAAGCTTCATAAACAGACTTCCGGGCGGAATTCGTGCTCACCCGTATGGAGTCCAACCCTGCCTCGCAGAGGGCGCGAACCGCGTTGGGCTTGCTGCCGTTCGTATTGATATTGATGCTGCCTCTGTCGGTATGCTTGCGCATTTCCAGGATCGACTCGCGGATCGTCTCCCACATCAGCAGAGGCTCCCCTTCACATCCCTGGCCGAAACTGACGATTGGGAAAGGCGCCGTTTGCAAATGCGGTACCGTGAATTCCACGATCTCTTCCGGCAAGGGTTTGAAATTAAGCCGGTCCTGGGGAGAGGTGATCGATTCCTCCTGGGGTTGGAACGAGATACAGCCCAGACAATTCGCATTACAGGCAGGCGAGCTGGGGACCGGGCATTCCCAGCGTCCCATGAAATAGTTTCGGGCTGCCGGACAATGGTAGGTAAGGCAGCAATTCTCTGCCAGGTGTCGGATCAGCCGGTTCTGCGGATAGGCTTCCAGGATAGTCGATACTCCTTTATTGATAGTATCCCAGTCATACCCTTCGCAATCCTGGCGGATATCCTGTTCGATACGGACAGCCGGCACAAAGAATTTAGAATCCTGCCAGGCTGCGGCGGTATAACAGAACAGGGGCAGGGTAGGGGCGCCTTTCTCCGTTTCATAAGCCGCCAGGTAGAGCCCGGTATGGGCCGGCGGGATAAAAGCAGCCACAGCCCACCCTTTCGTACAAAGACGCATTTCCCCCGTGAGCACGTCGATGCCGATACCCCTTCGCCCGGGCAGCTCATAGAGGGAACCTCCTTCCGGCAGCTCGATCCAGTCCTCTTCCGGAACAGGCAGGGCATCCCAGCCGCTACGGCCGGTAGCATACAAACTAATGTCTTCAAAAATATTTCCCTTTCCGTCGGAATAGAGAATGAACGGTGATTGTTTCAGCATACTAAAGGCTATTTCTGGCTTATTTCGGGCACAGGACCTATGCCTCCCGGGCGCACATTAGCAACCCTTCCCCAGATAATGCCTGCAAAATTCGTGAATTTGTTCCAGTTCTGCGAAATCAAGATTTTTCCGCAGGTCAAAGCGTAAATGGATGTCCCGGGAAGTGCTGATATGGATAGAATCGTAAAAGGCTTCAATATCATTGATATGCGTCCATAAAAAGAAGCGGTCCTCCGGCATCCCGGGAACGGTAATGCCGATATGGTGGAAAGAGAGCAATTCTGCCGAACGAAGGCCCCTTTCGCAATAGAACAGGTAGGTATAGCCAAAACTAAGGCTGAGATGTACGGTGGCGGTCACCCAGTTATGCGCAAATAACATCACCAGCCCGATACCCAGGAAAAAGAGGATCTCTACCAGGCGGAAAAAGAGATTTACCTTCGGCAATTGCCGAAGCGTATCTCTGCCGGCTAATACCAGGATGAAAATGTCAAGGGAAATGATCAGCTGGCACCAGAAATAAAGGGGAGGGGACTCCGGCTGCCGGAAATGACTGACAGCATGGGAGAGGATCAGAAGGCCTGCGGCAAAATGCAGCCAGGTGCCGGAACGCTTTAGTTTCTCGAACGCGGGATGAACGACAGGCAGGGATATCGAATCCATACAGCAGTAATTTCCTGTATAGATGCAAAAGAGCCGGTATTCCATAAAAATTTGGCAGCATTCGTACCCGCTCATGTGTCTGCCTTACAATCCTATTGCGGATTTTTTCACACCCGGATCATTCCCCGGTCCGCTTCCTTCAGCCTGCTCCGGCAATAATCATTGAATTCTTCTTCATCCGCATCGTCCTCGTCATCATCTTCCAGCACTTCTTTCTGCAGCAGCCGGTTATTTTTAAAATCCAGGGTCAGCAGCCCATCCTTTAACACGACATTATTAAAGGATGTCCAGGGATAACTTCGTTTGAACAAGGTATTCACCACCACCCGGTCGCTGCTGAAACCGATCTCCAGGGGACGTTTGACCTGGTATTCCAGGAAAGATTGCAGGAAGAACAGGACTCCCAGCCAGGGCAGGAAGGGCATACCCAGCCAGCCCAGCCCGGCGATCAGCAGCCAGTACCGGTAGCGTACCTGTCGCCCCTTCCGGGAAAGCACGATATTCAGCACGGTCCCGATCAGGACCACCGCCGCAAAAGCACTAAAGAAGATCTGGAAATGATTCGCCCCGATCTGTACGTTGAGGAAATTCAGGACAGAAAAAAGGCACAGGAGGATACTAATGAAATCGATGGTCCGCTCACTATCTTTTTTGAGAATTACTACATACGGGTAGCGCATATCAGGAATTAGGTCAGGAATTGCTTGCCACCAGCAAATTACAAAGTTTCCATAATATACGGGCGCTTACGTTGGCATCCCAATCCGACTCGCCCACTCCGGTCTCATCCAGGTCAAACCCGATGAAGCGGCGCCCGCTCTGGATGATCTTCCTGATCAGGTAAAAGATCTGTTCAGCCTCGAACCCGCCATGTACCGGCGTACCCGTATTCGGGCAAAGCTTGGGATCCAGGCCGTCAATGTCAAAGCTGATATATACTTTCTCGGGCAAATGGCTGACCATCTCATCAGCGATCTGTTTCCAGCTCTGCCCTTCGTAACCACGCTCTTTAATGTCCTTGTCGAAATAAGTGATCACCTGGTAATTGCTGTTGCGGATATAATCCATTTCTTCCTGGCAATAATCCCTTACGCCTACCTGCACCAGTCTTTTCAATTGAGGGATCTCTTCCAGGGCATTGTACATGATGCTGGCATGGCTGTATACAAAGTCTTCATAACGTTTGCGAAGATCGCAATGCGCATCGATCTGCAGGATGCCGAAATCACCATGTTTCTCCGCAATGGCTTTGAAATATCCCAGGGGAGTGCTGTGATCGCCTCCCAGTAAAGCAACGAGCTTGCCGTTGTCCAGCAGGGTTTTGGTTTGCTCGTACACCCATTTGTTGAGGAGGAGACTGCCTTCATTGATTTCTTTCAGGGATTTACACATGAAACTATTCTTCTCCAGTATCTCTCCCTTGGAAGTAAAATTGATATATAATTCGGCTTCCTTGCGCAGGTAATCACTCTTCATCAATACCTTCTTGTCCGGCTGGCGCATAAAAAAACCTTTCTTCCAGGCATCATTCGTCTCAGCGTCGAAAAGATCCACCTGCATGCTGGCGTGGAAGATATGTTCCGCGGCTCTCGCCGTTCCGGCTCCATAACTAACCGTGACCTCCCAGGGCACGGGAAGGATGACCAATCTTGCGTCTTCTTCGGAGAAAGGGAGACCGAAAATATTGTTCTTCGGATTGCTCGCGCCATTGGCGTCAAAAAGCGATAAATCTGTCATGATCGTAGAAGCCTCTTTGTAGGAATGCAGCGCAAGGTAAGACAGTATTGGGGATATGACCAAAATATGTGCGAAAAAAGGATGTTTAAACTTCGAAAGTGTCATTTTTTTACCTACTAGTAAGTAAGTAAATTTGCTTTTTAAATGAAAGAGACAAGGGACGAAATCATTACACTCGCCGACGAATTCATTCGTACCAGGGGTTTCAATGCCTTCAGTTACGCGGATATCGCCGGGATCATGGATGTCCGCAAACCCACTCTCCATTATTATTTCCCCGCCAAATCGGACTTGGGTATTAGCGTGATTGACAAGGAGTTGGAGGGGATGGCCCGCCTTAAGGAAGAAACACAGGACCTGCCGGGGGACGAACAGCTGAAAAAATTAGTGGAGGTTTTCTTTAACAGCAGCCGGAAGGGACGCATCTGCCTGACAGGATCCCTCACCCCGGATTACGCAACGCTGCCGGAACCTATGCAATATAAAGTACAGGAAATGTGCCGGACCATCCTGGATTGGATGGCGGCCTGCCTGGAAAAAGGGCGAACGGAAGGCCGCCTGTCATTTCCCGGAACGGCGCAGGACCGGGCTTTGATCGTTCAATCAGGACTCCTGTCCTCCTTATTATTATCCCGGGTATTGGGAGACCTTATATTTGACAGGATGATCGGCCAGCTTTTAAAAGACATGAACGCAAATTTTCAGGTCACTGACCTCAAAGAGATCATACCGGACCATCTAAAGGACTAAATATTTAAAGGACTAAAAGAATAGCTAAAAAGACTAAAATCCATCCATAAAAATTTAATCATGCGAAAAGTAGTTGTTACAGGCATCGGCGCTATTACCCCCCTGGGAAATGAACCAGTCACTTTCTGGGATCAGCTGATAGCCGGAAAGAGCGGCGCGGGGCCCATTACTAAATTCGATCCCGCCGCATTCAAGACCCGTTTTGCCTGTGAAGTGAAGAATTTCGATCCCACCGGCGTTCTCGACCGGAATGAACTCAAAAGAACCGATCTGTTCGCTCAATATGCGCTGGCCGCCGCAGACCAGGCGATAAAAGATGCAGGCCTCGACTTCTCTTCCATGGATCCTTTTGATACAGGCGTGATCTGGGGAACAGGACAGGGCGGTATGCAAACCTTTGAAGACCAGGTCAGGGAATATGCCGCCAGCGGATCGCCAAAGAACGAGGACGGCTCCGGCGGACAGCTCACCCCCCGCTTCAGCCCATTTTTTGTGCCCAAGCTGATCGCCAATATGGCTTCCGGCATGATCTCCATCAAATATGGCTTGATGGGGATCAATTATACGACCGTATCCGCCTGCTCCACGTCCAACACCGCCATCATGGACGCCCTCAACTATATCCGGCTGGGAAAAGCAAAGGTGATGGTCACGGGTGGTTCGGAAGCCCCCATTACCGAAGCTTCCGTAGGCGGCTTTAACTCCATGAAAGCCCTGTCTACCAATAATGCCGATCCCACCGGCGCCTCCCGCCCTTTCGATATCGCCCGCGATGGCTTTGTCATGGGGGAAGGGGCCGGCGCCCTGGTCCTGGAAGACTATGACCACGCCCGGGAAAGAGGAGCGGTCATCTACGGGGAAGTAGCCGGCGCCGCCATGACGGCAGATGCTTACCATATGACAGCCACCCATCCTGAAGGCAAAGGCGCTTTAAGGGCCATGCAGGATGCGCTAAAAGATGCGGAGCTCAACCAGGAAGACGTGGATTACCTGAACGCACACGCCACTTCCACGCCCGTAGGCGATCTGAGCGAGATTAACGCCATTACCCGCCTTTTCGGCAATGAGCCGAAAAAGCTGATCATCAGCGCCACCAAATCCATGACGGGCCATCTCCTGGGTGGGGCTGGCGCTATCGAGGCCATCGCCTGCCTGATGAGCATCCGGCATTCCCTCATACCCGCTACCATTAATACTACGGATCTGGACCCGCAAATACCCGCCGGATTGAATATTTTACTGGGGCAATCGATCAGTCATCCTGTAAAAGTGGCTATGAGCAATACCTTCGGGTTCGGAGGACATAATGGCATTGTGGTTTTCAAAAAAATCTAAGAGACCGGTGATTGTTTTGGCCTAACTTTGCTCCCTGTTATGAAGAAACTACAAATAGTCATACTGGTGTGCATCGCAATAGCTATTGCCGTGCTGATCAGTTTCATGGGTGACCTTTCCACCTATGAGACCATCGCCTCTGCCAGGCAAAAGCCCGGAAAGACCGTTACTATCATTGCCCACCTGGACAATAAGATACCTATCGAATACGACCCGGTGAAGAACACGAATTATCTCAGCTTTCATATCAGCGACACCCTGGGCAATACGGCCAAAGTAGTCTACTACTATGAAAAGCCCTATGACCTCGAAAAAGCGGAGCGTGTCACCCTAAAGGGCAAGATGAACGGAGATGTATTTGAAATATCCAGGAAAGACGGCATTTTGCTCAAATGCCCTTCCAAGTATAAAGACGACCCGAATGCGGCCAGGAAAAGCCTCACTCAAAATTAATAACAAGCTATGGAGTATGTAGGCGAACACCTGTTGCCCGGAAAAATAGGGCATTTTTTTGCCCTTCTATCTTTTGCCGCTTCTTTTGTAGCCCTGGTAGCTTATTATAAGGCTACCACCGCGAAGACCTCCGAAGAGGAGAGCAGCTGGCGGCGGATGGCCCGGGCGGCCTTTGGCCTCGATGTGCTGGCTGTATTTTCCGTGCTCTTCACCATCATTTACATTATCTCCCATCATTATTTTGAATACAACATGGCCTGGGAGCATTCCAGTAAAGAGCTCACGGCCAACTACCTGCTGGCCTGTATCTGGGAATCCCAGGAAGGCGCCTTCCTGCTCTGGACCATGTGGCATTGCATTCTCGGTCTCATCCTGATCCGGAAGGCCAAAAAATGGGAAGCCCCTGTAATGACCGTCATCAGTTTCGCCCAGCTGTTCCTGGCTACTATGGTTATGGGCCTGTATTTTTTCGGCGCCAAAGTAGGTATCAACCCCTTCATCCTCGTTCGCCAGCAAATGGCCGATGCCCCTATCTTCCAACGGCCGGACTATATGAGCTTCCCGCAGATGCAGGATGGCCAGGGCCTCAACGCCCTGTTACAGAATTACTGGATGGTCATCCATCCTCCGATCTTATTCCTCGGATTCGCCTCTACGATCGTTCCCTTTGCCTTTGCCATCGCAGGTCTCTGGAAACGCGAATATGGCGGTTGGACGAAAGTAGCCCTGCCCTGGACCCTTTTCTCCGCCTGCCTGCTGGGCACCGGCATCATGATGGGCGCCGCCTGGGCCTATGAATCTCTCAGCTTCGGCGGCTACTGGGCCTGGGATCCTGTGGAGAACGCTTCCCTGGTCCCCTGGCTGATCATGGTGGCAGGCCTGCACACACAGGTCGTTTATAATGCTACCGGCCATTCCCTCAGGATCACTTATTTTTTCCTGATCATTAGCTTTTGTATGGTGCTATGGGAGACCTTCCTCACCCGGAGCGGTATATTGGGAGAAAGCTCCGTACATGCCTTTGTCGACGCCGGCATACACGCGCAGCTGGTTATCCTGGTCCTGATCTTCTTTATCCCGGCCTTCATCTTATTTATCGTCCGGTATAAACAGATCCCCCATATCGTCAAAGAAGAGGCTACAGATTCGCGTGAATTTTGGATGTTCATCGGCTCCCTGATCCTCTTCCTGTCCTCCATGTTCATTATCTTCTCCACCTCCCTGCCGGTATTCAACCTGCTCACGAAAAAGAAATGGACCATCGGAGACGACGCCCCCTTCGCCTACAACCGGATCGAAATATTCGTCGCCATCCTGCTCGGCCTCTTTACGGCTGTCGCCCAATACCTGAAGTACAAACGGACTTCAAAGGACTATATCGTAAAAAAGATCTGGCTTCCCACGGCGATCGCGCTGGTCATATCCATTCTCATCAGCGCCTTCGGAGGAGTGCATTATGACACTTATGGGACCGGCTTCCTGGTCGCCATCCACCTGGGCATCTTCGCTGCTGTATATGCCGTCGTGGCCAATACCACCTATATCTGGTCGGGACTGAAAGGGAAATTGAAAGCCGCGGGCCCTTCCGTGGCCCATGTTGGCTTTGGTCTCATGCTGGTGGGCATCTTACTTTCTTCCGCCAAGAAAGAAGTCCTGTCTTATAATACGACGGGGATCAACCTCAACTTTGCTCCAGAGACCAAGCAGAACCCCATGGAGAATATCACCCTCCTCAAAGGCATCCGGACCGATATGGGTAAATACTGGACTACCTTTGTCAGCAGCGACTCCGTCGACCCTCTCAGCAAGACCACTTATTACCATATCAATTTTCAGAAAAAGGACGGCAGCCGGCAATTCGACCTCTATCCCAACTGGATGAAATCCACCAAGGGACAGCAGGAGATCGCGGCTAACCCGGACAAATATCATTACTGGGACCGGGATATCTTTACCTATATCAGCGCTACCGATAACCCCGAACAAAAAAGGGATGACACCATTCAGTTCAGGAACTACCCGCTGTCCCTGAAAGATACCATCTACTATTCCAAAGGGTTTATCATACTCGATACCGTCCTGGTCAACCCGAACAATGAAAAATTCCATTTTTTAAGATCGGACACCGCCCTGGTGGCTAAAGTCACCGTATTCAGCAAGGATAGTATGCGTTACACTGCCAGCCCGGCCTTCTATCTGAAGGATAATGCCCCTGTCTTTCTCAATGACACGGTATTTGCTCAGAACCTGGCCTTCCGCTTCAACAAGGTAGCGGACGGAAGGAAAGTCGAGCTGGGAGTGAAGGAATCCTCCGCGATGATCCCCTTTGTCGCCCTGAAAGTATTGGAGTTCCCCCAGATCAATATCTTGTGGATTGGCACGATCCTGATGATTATAGGGTTCATAATGAGCATTGTATGGCGCAGACAACAGGTAGAGCTACGAGTCGTAAGAGACAAGGACAAGCCGGCGAAAGCCGCAAGCCGGGAAAAAGTGGCCAGCTTATAACTACGAGCCGGAAACATATAAAGGACGGCCCATAACGGAAATTTAATGCCCGGAGGGTTACCACCTACTTCCGAAACGTATTAATCTTAAAGGTTTTTAGTAACTTTAAGAGCGCTTATGACCTGTCTTCAAAACAAATACCGGGTTGCCCTCGTTCTCTCCGTACTCTTGCTGACGGATTTGTGTTTATTTGCCCAACAGCCGGCAACGCCTGCCAGGCAGTCCGCCGACACTCTCCCAAATGTTTCCCAGCCTCCGATGCCGGAATTAGGCCCTAATGACACCATCCCTGTTCCCGCCAAATTATATAATGGAGAATTTCTTGCCGCCCATACCATGGAATACACCTGGGTGCTCAGGCCCATGCCTCCTGCCATGCGAAGAAAGTACGAAGAGTGGACCCGCCTTCGCAACGCTGTGTACGTTACCTATCCGTATGCACGAAAGGCCGGCATCATCCTGAATGAAATGAACGCTAAGCTGGCGTTGCTCTCTTCGGAAGAAGAACGGAAAACATATATAAAATCCCGGGAAAAAGACCTGAAGAGGGAATTCACCACCCCGCTGACGAACCTGTCGATCTATCAGGGGCGGATCCTGATGAAGCTCATCAACCGCCAGACAGGGAACAACTGTTACGAAATTATCAAGGAATATAAAGGTGGCTTCGACGCACGTTTATATCAAACCATCGCCTTTTTCTTCAGCAGCAACCTCAAGCAGCCTTACGACCCCAAGGGCGATGACCAGGTCATCGAGTCTATTGTCGAGGAAGTAGAACGTATGTATAGGGGATAAATGAATCTGCCATTTCCCCGGCAACGACCATCAACCGTTTACAACCTGTGAATTTTCTCAATCAGCCCGCTGGTCGAATAACCCGGCACGATCGGATTGATCACTACCCGCCCTCCGCTCTCCATCACCTCCCGGGCGCCCACGATCTGCTCCAGCGTATAATCGCCACCCTTTACCAGGACATCCGGTAAAACGGTTTTGATCAGCTCCAAAGGTGTATCTTCCTCAAAAATAATGACGGCATCCACCATCAGCAGGGCGGCCAGCAGGGTAGCCCTTGCCTGCTGATCATTGATCGGGCGTTGCTCTCCCTTAAGTCTCCGGGTACTGGCATCCGAATTGACACCCACTACCAGAAAATCCGCTTCCCTGGCGGCATCTGACAAAGAAGCGATATGCCCCTGGTGCAAGATGTCAAAACAACCGTTCGTAAAAGAGACCGTCTTGCCCAGAAGACGCCAGCGGCTGATCTGGTGCTGCAATCCCGAAAGGTCATATATCTTATGCGGAATGATTTGGGGTAACTTCATAAACTCTTTTCTTATTTATTCTTGGCAATAAGATAAAACTGGCAATACCGAACAGGATAAAGCTCAGGAACTGCCCGAACCACAACAACCAGCCCAGGGCTTGTCCATAAGGCAGGGCAGGAACATCATAAAAGGCCACGGTCTTCTGTACCAGCAAGGCGTAGGCGCCGATGCCTCCCGGAGATACGATCATCCCGATGCTTCCCATCGCCAGCACGCTCAGGGCATCTACAAGGGTCAGGTGCCTCGTAGCGCTGATCGCAAGGAAACCAAACCAGGTGCTGAGCCAATACAGTACCCAGATACCCACCGAGTATGCAATGAAAAGTGGTTTATTTTTCAACGCCTTCACGCTGGTCAGTCCATGCCAGATGTTGAGAGCGATCCCTTTCACCTTTTGTACAATGCTGATATGTCCGAATTTGCCCAGCAGCCATTTTGCAAGAAAGAAGAGCACCAGCGCTCCGGCGATCAGGGAACCGATCTTTACATAAGAGGTCTGCCCGCTGGCATTGCGGAACAGGACGTCGATCTTTCCGGAAGTCAGTGAATGGATAATGTCGAACTGGTACACCAGGGTCAGTCCAAATACCGCTAACAGGCAGATCATGTCAAAAGCTCTTTCTGCGACAATGGTGCCTACCAGCTTATCGACGGGTACTTTCTCATAACGGGCTATGACGGTACATTTCACCACTTCACCAAGACGCGGCGCCCCCAGGTTGACAAAATAACCGATCATCACCGCTAAAAAACAATTCATTTTCGAAGGCCGATATCCCATCGGTTCCATCAACTGTCTCCATCGAAGCGCCCTTAGCCAGTGGCTGGCCAGCAACAACAAAAGGACAGGGACGAGCAGCCAGTAATCAGCCCGCTGCAGGGCATCCTTCAGCTGAGCCCATTTCTGGCTGTCCATATCTTTAAGGCTGAGCCACACAAAAAACGCTGCCAGCGCAGCGAATAAAAGATATTGAACGATCGACCGGAGTTTCTTTTTCATGACTGCTACAAATTACAGCTTATTTCCTTCCCGCGGAAAAACGATCCACGGCTTAAACCCCTTAGCCTTTTCAAACTCCATTCGCGCATAGGAGATGACAATGACAATATCACCTACCGCACCCTGCCGGGCTGCCGGTCCGTTCAGGCAACAGGTACCCGAACCCCTTTTCCCTTTGATCAGGTAGGTCTCTATCCGCGAACCATTATTTACATTTACGATCTGTACCTTTTCATTTTCAATCATGTTCGCTGCATCCATCAGGTCCTCATCCAGGGTCAGGCTACCCACATAGTTCAGATTGGCTTCCGTAATAACAGCCCGGTGCACTTTTGATTTGAGAATTTCTATGTCCATAGATTTTGCATCTGTTTTAAGATACGCGGTGCAAAATTATACAAATCTATCGTAACAATATCTACCTCCGTTTTTTCTATGAGAGCAACATATTATCTATCAACCGTATCTCTCCCAGGAATGCGGCGATCAGGGCAACAGCCCCGCCTCCGGTGTCTACGTCGGATTCGACCCACCACCCGTTTTCGTCCAATACCGGCTCCAGGGTGACCGCATCGGCGATTTCCACGTAATCGATCCTGAATCCCTTAAATTTCAGGACTTCCTTTGCCAGCGACAGGTTTTCCACCATACTTTTGGACGGGTAATGGGCAAACTTCCACCGTTCCTGCCAGCGATTCCCTCCAATATCTTCCCGGCGGCTTCTCCCTCCCTGAATTACTTCCCATTGCTGATTCAGAAAAACCAGCGCATCGTAAATCTCATTCGCCTTTTCCCGCTCTTCCGCCGTCAGGCGCATATTGCGGCTGCTCATGGCCAACCCGTCAGCTTCCCGGATAATAGGGCAGGGGTGCAGCCGGGTAGAAGATCGCATGATCTCCAGCAGTCGGCGGACAACCATACATTGCTGATAATCCTTTTGCCCCATGAACAGATCGTCGGGCACTACGATGTCCAGCAAACGCCGCATGATCTGGCATACCCCCTGAAAATGTCCCGGCCGGTATTTCCCTTCCAGCAATGTCTCCAGCCTTCCCAGCTCGTATTTCTCCAGATCTTTCGTCCCCCCGGGGTATAATTCCTCCGCTTCAGGCAGGAATAAGGCATCCGTACCCGCTTTTTCCAACAGAAAAATGTCTTTTTCGATCGTTATCGGATATTTCTGAAAATCCTTAGGATCATTGAACTGGGTAGGGTTTACAAAAACACTGCAAATAGTGACATCTGTCGTTTTTTTTGATATGTCAATAAGTGATATGTGTCCGGGGTGTAAGGCCCCCATCGTGGGAATAAAACCAATGGATTTCTCTTCCGACCTTTGTTCCTTCAACCAGCCGGTAAGGTCTTCGGCTCTCTTAAATAAAATCATCTTTTAGGGTTTAATACTCGTCAAAAGCAGCTACAGTGCCGATTGAACGAAAAAAATGTTACCTTTGCAAACTATTTCGTTAAGATGTTTGGATCTTTTAGGACGTTTTTGTTTAAGGTTCGTCTCACCAATTATATCAAATAATGTTAAGTAAGAAAAGAATTTTATTTATTGCCAACGAAATGTCACCCTATTTAGAGCTGACAGAATTTGCGGAGATTGTGAATAAGCTGGCGATTAAATCGAATGAAGCGGGATTTGAAGTAAGGTGCATTATGCCAAGGTTTGGAGTGATCAATGAACGCAGGCATCGGCTGCATGAGGTAGTTCGCCTTTCCGGGATCAATGTTTCGGTGGATAATGATGACTACCCCTTGCAGATCAAAGTGGCTTCTTTACCCAATGCCCGTTTACAGGTCTATTTCCTGGACAATGAGGATCTTTTTAAGCGGAAAACGATCTTCCACGACGAACAGGAGAAATGGTATGAGGACAACGGCCTCCGGACGGTATTCTATTGCAAAGGCGCCCTGGAGACGGTGAAAAAGTTTGGCTGGCCTCCCGACGTCATCCATTGCAGCGGCTGGATGACAGGCCTGATCCCCCTCTATCTGAAGACCGTTTACAAAAAAGAGCCGGTTTTCGCCCATAGCAAATGTGTATTCACGATCGGTCAAAATACGTTCAAAGAAAAGCTGGGTGCAGATTTCCTTAAATTGGCCAATATACACGCCAATATCAAGGAAAAAGACCTCGAACCTTATAAAGAGGATAACAATACCGCTTTATTCCGCGGTGGGGCTACTTATGCCGACGCCATCACTTTCGGCGCCGAGAAGATCGATAAGAAGCTGGTCGACGAATTTGGGAAGATCAGGGGCAAAAAAGTGCTCTCTTTCAATACCGAGTCGGATTTAACAGATTATTTGCAGTTATACACAGATCTGAGCAAATAAGAGCAAATAAGATTTGCCGTGCGGGGTCTTGTACAGCGCGGCCATCGTCTTCGGCGCCGCCGGAAAGCTGGTCTACGAACTGGGAGGATCAGGGGCAAGAAGGTGCTCATACAGGAGCACTACGGCGCCGCCAGGGAATTCGGGATAGAATAATCTGACTATAACTTGTGCAGATATACAATAAATTGTACAATTATTTAGTTTTTGGCAATTATCTTTGCCAGCGTAAGAAAAAACCCATTATTTTTTTTTAAATCTGTATTATTCCCATGCCTTATTTATTTACTTCCGAGAGTGTTTCTGAAGGTCACCCCGATAAAGTCGCCGATCAGATTTCCGATGCATTGATTGATAATTTTCTGGCTTTTGACCCCCAGTCGAAAGTAGCCTGCGAGACCCTGGTAACGACCGGCCAGGTTGTTTTAGCCGGCGAAGTAAAGTCTAAAGCGTACCTGGATGTTCAGGAAATTACCCGCGGTGTTATCCGCAAGATCGGCTATACCAAGAGCGAATACATGTTCGAAGCGAACTCCTGCGGTATTTTTTCCGCCATTCACGAACAGTCTTCCGATATCAACCAGGGTGTAGACAAGAAGAAAAAGGAAGAGCAGGGAGCCGGCGATCAGGGTATGATGTTCGGTTATGCCAGCAATGAGACAGACGATTATATGCCCCTGGCGCTGGATCTGGCCCATAAGATCCTGCTGGAGCTGGCTGCCCTGAGAAGGGAAAATAAACAAATCAAATGGCTTCGTCCCGATGCCAAGAGCCAGGTCACCCTGGAATATGACGATAATAACAAGCCTGTAAGGATCGACGCTATCGTCGTTTCCACCCAGCACGACGACTTTGACACAGAAGGCAAGATGCTGGCGAAGATCAAGAGTGATATCATCGAGATCCTGATCCCCCGGGTGAAATCCAAATACAAAAAGTACTCCCGCCTCTTCAACGATAAGATCAAATATCATATCAATCCGACCGGTAAATTCGTGATCGGCGGTCCTCATGGGGATACCGGCCTGACAGGTCGTAAGATCATCGTGGATACTTATGGCGGTAAAGGCGCTCATGGCGGCGGCGCTTTCAGCGGAAAAGATCCTTCCAAGGTGGATCGTTCAGCAGCCTATGCTACCCGTCATATCGCCAAGAACCTGGTAGCTGCCGGAGTAGCAGACGAAATACTGGTTCAGGTGTCTTACGCTATCGGCGTAGCCCAGCCCACCAGCATCAACGTAAATACATATGGCACAGCCAAAGTAAAGCTCTCCGATGGCCAGATCGCGAAAAAAGTAATGGAATTATTCGACATGCGCCCTTACTTCATCGAGACCCGCCTGAAACTGCGCAATCCGATCTATAGCGAAACGGCTGCCTACGGTCACATGGGCCGCAAACCGGAGATCGTGGAGAAGACCTTTACCTCCCCCGATGGTAAAGTAGTGAAGAAAAAAGTAGAGCTGTTTACCTGGGAAAAGCTGGATTACGTACCAAAAGTTAAAAAAGCGTTCGGCATTAAATAAATAGACTTTTTTCAGGAAGGGACCGGCTCATCGCCGGTCCCTTCGTATTTTTGCCTCATGAACGAATCCCACAACCCCTGGACCATCCTCTCCCAACAGTCTGTCTATGACAACAAATGGATCGGCCTTACCGAATTCCAGGTCATCAACCCGGGCGGAGGGAAAGGCATCTATGGAAAAGTGCATTTTAAGAACTTAGCCATCGGCGTCCTTCCCCTGGACGAGGAAGGGAATACCTGGCTGGTAGGACAATACCGTTTTACCCTGGACCAGTATAGCTGGGAGATCCCGGAAGGCGGGGGAGAACCCGACGTAACACCCGTCGAATCGGCCCAACGGGAATTACGGGAAGAGACAGGACTGGTGGCAAAGGAATGGACCCCCCTCCTGGAGATGCACCTCTCCAACTCCGTTACCGATGAAAAGGCGACCGTGTTCCTCGCCCGGCAGCTGGAACAGCATGAGGCCATGCCGGAAGAGACGGAGCAATTAGTGGTGCGCAAGCTGCCTTTTGAAGAAGTCTTTGAAATGATGCAAAAAGGACAGATCACGGATTCCATGTCTGTGGCGGCGATACTAAAAGTGAAGCTGATGCTCATGAATGGCGACCTGATCTTTGGTAAAAATGGTTGAGATATAAACTAATGGCTAATTGTAGAAGTAATGACTGATAAATCCAACAGGCCTTCTCACCGCGGAGAGCGGGGACAGGGAGACAGAGAAGAGCGGAGCGGCAGAGAGCGATCCGGCGACCAGGGGAAGTCTCATCAGGGAAACCGGGGTAATCAGGGCGGGAGAGCACAACGCGGTGACCGTGGGCAAGCTTATAAGGGCGACCGGGAACAACGGGACGACAGAGGACCCCAGCGCAGCGGCAAGGGCCTGCTTATCGGCCGTCAGCCTCTGATCGAAGCGATCCGTGCCGGAAAGGCCGTCGACAAGATCTTATTGCAGCGTAATACGGCCGGCGAATCCCTCGCGGAAATAAAAGAGCTGGCGAAGGAATTCAATATCCCCATCCAGATCGTCCCGGTCGAGAAATTGAATTCCCTCACCCGGGCCAATCACCAGGGAGTGGTTGCCTTTGCCGGCCTGGTACAATACCTGGACCTGCAACAAGTGATCGATCACGTAGTCACCAGCGGAGCCCTTCCTTTATTCGTAATGCTGGATGGGATTACGGACGTCCGCAACATAGGGGCCATCGCCCGCTCCGCCGTCTGTTGCGGGGCCCAGGCCCTGATCATTCCCGATAAAGGCGTCGGAGCCCTGAACGAAGAAGCGATGAAGTCTTCAGCCGGCGCCCTGGGCATCGTCCAGGTATGCCGGGTGAGCAGCCTGCTCAAAGCGGTCGATACCCTGCACCTGAATGGGATCAAGGTCTTTACCAGCGAAATGGGAGCCGATAAAAAGGTGTTTGATCTACCCCTGGCCGAGCCTTGCTGTATCGTAATGGGCAGCGAGGATAATGGCGTACAGCCCTATATCCATAAGGCGGCAGATGAACATTTCACCATTCCCATGGCCGGTGATTTTGATTCCTTCAATGTCTCCGTAGCTGCCGGCATCATTTTATACGAAGCCATGAAAAAAAGATTGTCCTGAGCCGGGGACCTATTGGTAAAACCGACTTTACATTTCCTCCGTTTCCCTGGGAAGGAGGCTGTTTTTTTCTTATATTCGTATTAATAGCACCGCACCCCAAGCCTTATCTTTTTTTAATACATCCATAGAAAGGTTAAGGCTGATTGTCTACTGAATTACTCAATAACGAACTGCTGAAGCAGTTGGCGGAAGGCGATGAAAAGGCTTTCCGGGACATCTACGACAGTTGTCAGGAAAGGGTTTTCGCTTTTGCGCTCTATCTTACCAAGTCAAAAGATATCGCCGAAGAAGTGGTGCAGGAAGTGTTCAGCCGGCTCTGGGAAAAGCGCCGGCAGCTGCCCCCGGACACCAACCTCCGTTCCTATATCCGGAAAATGGCGGAGAACCATATCATGGACGTTTTTCGCAAAGCCCGGCGGGATAAGGCTTTTCAACAGAAGATCTTCCACAATATGGTTACTCTCCGCGAATTGGCCACCCTCCAGGAAGATCCCGCGGACATCCTGATCCGTGACCAGCTTGCCCGCCTGCACCAGGCAGCTATCCGGCAGCTTCCTCCGCAAAAAAGGATCATTTATACACTCAGCCGGGATGAAGAGCTCACCTATGAGGAGATCGCCCAAAAACTCCATCTTTCCCGCAATACCGTCCGCAATCATATGGCCGATGCCATAAAATCCGTGCGGGAGTACATAACAGGACATACCGACCTGGCTTGTCTGATCATTGCTGTTTCCATCTGGCAGTCCAATAAATAAAAAAGTTGTTTCCGGACTAGTACTCTTTTTCCCGGCGATCGTTCTGGTTAATAAGGTCGGCGTAAAGGTCCGGATTCAGCCGGTCTTATCACCTCACTATTGTTGCCAATAAAAATATTCTTAGTGAATACAAATAACCGATTACAGGAGCTATACCGGCTCTACCTGGAAGGAATTGCCAATGAAGAGCAAGTACGGGAGCTGTTTGCGCTTACCGGGCAGCCGGGCATGGAAGCCACGCTGCAACAACTTATCTCCAATACCTGGGATGAGTTGGAGGAGATGGATCAGACGATCAGGAAGAAACCTGCTGCCGCGGGTGACTTTGCTGTTGTGGCTGATTCCTCTGCCGGATCTGATATTCCTGCTCCTGAGGTTGTTACTTCAGATGCAGCTGTTATCCGTCAGCTTCCCGCTTCCCGTCGCTTGCGCAGAGGAACAAAATGGTGGGCGGCGGCTGCAGCCATCCTGCTGCTCTTCGGTGCCGGCTTGTACGAGTGGCAAACGCATAAGTCCGCAGACCGGACGCCGGTCCCGGTCCTGGCGGCGGGCGATATTCCCGCGGGGGGCAATAAGGCGATCCTTACCCTGGCCGATGGCCGTAAGATCACCCTGGACAGCGCCGCCGAAGGGGTGTTGGTCCGGCAGGGAGCTACCAGCATCGTCAAGCTGGGCGGCGGGCAGCTGGCTTATCGCGCAGATCTCCCGGGTCCGGCAGGATCCGGAACAGCCGGTTCCGGTTCGGCAGGCGCCAGTGCGGAAGCTCAAACCGCGGGCCCGGCCGCCAATATCCTGTATAATACTGTGAGCACACCTGCCGGCGGACAATACCGGCTGCAATTGCCGGACGGCACAGACGTATGGCTGAATGCGGCATCTTCGATCACTTATCCTACTACGTTCTCATCGGAAGGCAGGACAGTGACGATCACCGGAGAAGCTTATTTCGAAGTGGCGCACGGCCGGCCGGTTCTCCCTTTTACCGTGAAGATCAGAACGGGGCTGGGAGAGGAAGGGACCGTGCAGGTATTAGGTACGCATTTTAATATCAATGCCTATGGGGACGAGGCCAGCATCCGGACCACCTTGCTCGAAGGCAGTATCAAATTCGCCGCCCGGGGAAATGACCGTCTGCTGCGTCCCGGTGAGCAGATCTCCCTGGAGCCTTCCGGCCAGATGGAATGGAACCTCCACGCAGATACCGAACAGGCCGTTGCCTGGAAGAACGGGTATTTCAATTTCACGAGAGCGGATATACGCTCAGTCATGGGACAACTGGCAAGATGGTATGATCTGCAAGTTGTTTATGAAGGAGAAATACCGGAACGCCATTTCGCGGGAGGGCTGCAACGATCTCTGCCCTTATCCAAAGTATTGACGATTCTGAAAGAAAATGATGTGAAGTTCCAGATCACCGGCAGAAAGATTACGGTGAAATTTTAAGAAGAACCAACTTTATCGATGGCCACAACCTTATCATTCGACCAGACCTTACCACGTTATTAATGAACTGACCTCGCCATTAATGACCTTACCACGCCATTAATGAACTGACGGAAATATAAAACCGCTCCGGATTAGGCCCCGGAGCGGCAGATAGTTCCGGGCAGACAGCATCAATAACCATAGTCCTGACAAGACTGCTTATTATTTCATCAAACCCAAAACTCGGACAAAGTTATGAAACTTAAGGCTCATGTATTCCTGATCATGAAAATGACCATCACCCTGCTTATTGTAGCTTTTCTCAGCGCCGGGGCCAGGGGACTGTCCCAGACGGTCTCCATCTCCGGGAAGGACCTGCCGCTGGAAAGGGTTTTTATCGAGATCCGAAAGCAGGCCGGGTACATCGTATTTTACGATTACGATCTTATTCAAAAAGCCAACCCTGTCACGCTAAACCTGAAAAACGTGTCCGTACAGGAGCTGCTGGACCTGTCTTTAAAGGGGCAGGGACTTGCCTGGTCGATCGATGATCGTACGATCTCCATCCGTAAACAGGTCCCCCCGGCCGCTCCACCGGCAATAGGGTCTTCCAATGCCGAAGCGCCCCCGGCTGCCCCCGCGCTCAGCGGAATTGTGAGGGACAGCCTGGGGTATCCTGTAGAAGGGGCCTATATCAGGCTGCTGCCCGGTAAGCTTTGGGTCGCCTCTTCCTCCACCGGCGAATTCAGCATTCCATATGTTCCCCCGGGGAATTACACCCTGGAAGTCTCTTTTGTGGGATACGGCACCTTACGGAAAAATATAACGATTGAAGACAAGGCTGCCCTCGTGCTGAACAACCTGGTGATCAGACCAGCCTTATCCGAACTGTCCAGTGCGACGGTCAGCACCGGTTACCAGCGGATCCCTAAAGAACGGGCTACGGGCTCTTTCACGCAGGTGGACAATGCCCTGATCAACCGCAGCGTGTCCACGAATATCCTGGACAGGCTGGAAAATGTGACCAGCGGGGTTGCTTTCAATAAAAATGCCATCGTAAACAGGGCCGTGGCACAGATCAATCAGTCCACTATTTCCATCCGGGGCAGGTCTACCATCAATTCCAATCCCAACTCCCTGATCGTCGTGGACAATTTTCCCTATGACGGCGATCTGAGCACCATCAATCCGAATGACGTGGAAAGCATCACGGTATTGAAAGATGCCGCTGCCGCCTCTATCTGGGGCGCCTTCTCCGGCAACGGGGTCATCGTGATCACCACCAAAAAAGGGAGATACAATCAACCGCTCAAAGTATCCGTAAACGGGAACGTTACGGTAGGCAATAAGCCGGACCTGCATTATCAGCCCTGGATGAATTCCAGCGACTATATCGATGTAGAGCAATTCCTGTATGGAAAGGGATTTTATAACAATACCATTGCTACGCATTATTTACAGATATCCCCGGTAGTGCAGCTGCTGGCGGATCAGTCGGCCGGTAACATCACACCTGAGCAGGCGACAGCTATGATCAATACCTACCGGACAGTGGATAACCGGAGCGACGACGAAAAATATTTTTTTCAGAAAATGGTGAACCAGCAATATGCGGTGAACCTTACCGGAGGTGATGCGAAGAACAAATATGCTTTTTCCGCCGGTTATGATAATAACCGGCCCTCTCTGATCGGCAATAACATGAGCCGCGTAACGATCAGGGGAGGGAATGTCTTTTCCATGTGGCGGCAAAAGATAGAAGTGACAACGGATATCCAATTTACACAATCCATCACGAATATCAATAACATGAATGGCCTGGGTACTGCCATTCCGTATATAAAACTGGCGGATGCCAATGGGAATGCGTTAGCCGTTCCGTATGCCGGCGGTTACAGAAGCGTCTATACCGATACGGCAGGAGCAGGGAAGCTGCTGGACTGGAACTACCGTCCACTCGATGAGCTGCATAATACCGATGATGTTACCAAACTGACGGATTATCATATTACCCTGGGGCTGAAGTATAAGATCATAAAGGGCCTGGAGGCTTCTGCCACCTATCAGTACAATAAGGGAAATTCGGACAATCAGAATTATCAAAGTCAGGCCACTTTTTATACCCGGAACCTGATCAATACCTATTCACAGGTCAATTACGGATCGGGAACGGTGACAAGGCCCATCCCGCTGGGCGGCATACTGGACAGGTTTGAGAACACGTATGAATCGAATGACGTGCGCGGGTTGCTGAGCTACAGTAACTTCTGGCGTGGCCTGCATGCCCTGACTGTGCTGGCCGGTGCGGAAGTGAGGAAACTGGATGGGTTTTCCTATTCGAACAGACTCTACGGATATGATCCGGGGACAGCCACCAGCGTCAATATGGATTATTCCGGTCTCTATCCTCCTTTTATCGGGTATTATTCCCAGCAGATCCCTTCCAATATTACTAACGTGGGAACTACTAATAATTTCATTTCCTATTTTGCCAATGCAGGGTACACTTATAACGAATTGTATACGGCCACGTTAAGTGTCCGCCGGGATGAATCCAATTTATTCGGGGTCAATACGAACCATAAAGGGGTGCCTTTGTGGTCGGCCGG
The DNA here is from genome assembly GCA_015655015.1 of Chitinophagales bacterium. GTDB lineage: Bacteria > Bacteroidota > Bacteroidia > Chitinophagales > Chitinophagaceae > Puia. The sequence continues at coordinate 37,612 of JAATFV010000073.1, forward strand.
CGCCGCCTGGAACATAGCCCGCCAGAAATTTTATCATGTTGGCTGGCTGCCGCTCCTCAAGCTTCGGGTGACGGATGGCTACCAGGGAAATGTAAATTCCAGCGTGGCGGCATTGACCACGGCCACCTATGGAGGAAACAACACTTACGGCGCTTTGGCGGCCTATATCAGCAATTTGCCCAATGCCTTCCTGCGCTGGGAAAAAGTCAACCAGGTAAATGTCGGCCTTGATTTCGCTTTAAGACAGAATATCATCAGCGGCACCCTTGAGTATTATGTTAAAAAAGGAACGGACCTGATAGCACCCAGCCCCCTGGATCCCACAGTAGGAGCTTCCAGCTATACTGGAAATGCGGCAGATATGACGGCGCATGGGATGGATGTTACGATCAACACCATCAATGTGAACAGGCGAATAAAATGGTACACTACTTTCTTATTCAATTATGCCATCGACAAGGTAACGGTGTTTAAAGCGAATAAAGGCAGCATAGGCATTTATAATAATACCGGCTTCTTCAATCCGCTTGCCGGTCATCCGCTTTATTCTGTATATGCTTATAAGTGGGCTGGTCTCGATGCCTCCGGCAATCCGCAGGTGATGCTGGACGGGAAGGCCAGTACAGATTATATCGGCGCCCAGACTTCTACCAATTTCGATAACCTGAGATATATGGGCCCGCTCAATCCTCCCGTTTACGGAAGCTTGCGTAATACGGTAACCTGGCGGCAGCTGACGTTCTCTTTCCTGATAGGATATAAATTTGGCTCTTATTTCAAACGGCCGTCTGTAAACTACACCATGTTGTTCAGCACTGCAGGCGGTTCCGGCGGTACCGCAGATTATGAGAAGCGGTGGCAAAAGCCCGGCGACGAGCTGCATACCAATGTGCCTTCCATGATCTATCCCGACAATTCCAACCGGGACGGAACGTATCAGAACTCGGACATACTGGTGCAAAAAGGGGATTTTATCCGTCTGCAGGATCTTACGCTCAGCTATGACCTTACCAAAAAACAGGTGGCCAGCCTTCCATTTGCAACAGTACGGTTCTATCTGTTCGCCAATAATATAGGCATCCTCTGGAGGGCCAACAAATATGGGATCGATCCGGATTTCGTGCCGCAAAGCAGCGGATTGGTCTATCCGAACCCGAGAACGATTTCCGGAGGAGTAAAACTGGATTTTTAACCCACTCCATTCAATTAATAACCCACCCCATTCAATGAAATTAAAAGTAATACCATGGAAAAAATAATCAATCGATATAAAAAATGGCGGCCTGTCTTTTTTTGCCTGGCATTTTCGGTCAGTTCCTGCAAAAAGGAAACGCTGCTGAATGCCAAACCTCAGACAAGCCTTGTAATCCCTTCCACCATACAGGATTTTCAGGCTATCCTGGACGAGGACCAGACCATGAATATCGCTCCGAGCCTGGGCGAAGCCTCGGCCGATAATTACTATTTGACCTATACGAACTTTGAGGCAGCGAATGTGGTGGACCGGAACACCTATATATGGGCGCCTGATATTTTTGCCGGGACTACCAATATCGATGACTGGAATGTTCCTTACCAGCAGGTATTCAATGCAAACGTGGTGCTGGATGGTCTCTCGAAGATGAAAGCAACTGCCGGCAATCAGAATGACATCAATACCGTTACGGGGTATGCACTTTTTTATCGCGCTTACGCATTTTTTAATCTGGCCCAGGTATTTGCACCAGTTTATGACAGCACTACGGCTGCTACCGATCCCGGCATCCCTCTTCGCCTGACACCGGATATCAATGCTGCTTCCACCCGTTCCACGGTTAAGGAAACCTACGATCAGATCCTGAACGACCTGAATACGGCCGGCAAGCTCACCCCGGCGGCTTTTCCCACCGCCAACCGCAACCGGCCTTCCAGAACTGCCGTATACGCCTGCCTGGCCCGGGTCTACCAGAGCATGGGCAACTATGAACGGGCCGGAGCTGCTGCGGACAGCGCGCTGCAGCTATATAATTCGCTGATCGACTATAACACCGTTGCCGTGGGGACACTGCCTTTTAAGAACAACAATGCGGAAGCGATCTTCCAGTCCACCTTTTCGGGGAATGCGCAGGTCCTGATCCCGCTCATAGGCATCGCGATCATCGATTCGAATCTCTACCGGTCTTATGCGCCCAATGACCTTCGGCTAACCCTCTATTTCAAGCTGACGGGAGGATTGCCCGGTCCGCGCGGCGGTTACGGCGGCTCCCTGTTCACCTTCAGCGGCCTGGCTACCGATGAGGTCTACCTGATCCGTGCGGAGTGTTTTGCCCGGGCCGGTAAGACCACGGAAGCTATGAGTGATCTGAATACCCTGCTGGCGAAAAGGTTCAGCGGAGTGTTCACTCCCTATACGGCGACAGATGCCGCCGACGCATTGAACCAGGTGCTCACCGAAAGGAGAAAGGAGTTGGAGCTTCGGGGAGGCCTGCGCTGGATGGACCTGCGGAGGTTTAACCGGGAAGGAGCCAACATAACCCTGACAAGGGTATTGAACGGTCAGACCTACACGCTGCCGCCCAAAAGCCCCTTATATACCTTGCCGATCCCTCCGGATGTAATGACTCTGGGGGGCATTAAACAAAATGCCCGGTAAGTTTCACCATTAACGATCATTTAAAAATCAGTTTTACCATGAATACAAGAACCTTCTTTTTATTTATTTTAGTCATAACAACGGCCAGAGCCACCGCCCAAACGAGATCTTCCGCTATGATAGATTGTTTTATAGGAGATGCCAGACCCGGTGACACGATCCGGTTACACGTCTGGAATGACAACCTTTCAGAGAGAAGCACGCACAATGTTCCCTACCGGAGTTTTATCGGCACGAATAAAGACGGCCATTTCCGGTTCAGGATCGATTCCCTGGTGCATCCGGTTTATTTTTCATTGGTAAAGGATATGGAGCTGACATTTGGCTCCTACCTGTCCTTTATTCCCCAATACCTCCTGGAGCCGGGGGATCATTTGAACATCCGCATTGACAGCCTCCGGCCGACATATGTACGTTTTTACGGCGATACGACGGATTCGATGATGGGTTACCGGACGGTAGGCGTACATTTTTCCGGGGAAGGATCCGAAAAAAACGCCTTTACTTTCTCGCTGGACAGCAGCACCCAGCACTGGCTGCAGACTTCCTATACCCGGAAGCAGCCTTTCGATACCCATCCCCCGGATAAGGTCGATTCGGCCTACTATGCCAGCTTCCCTGGCAGACTGGAGCGTATGTATGAAGATAATAAAGCCATTCTCGATTATAAGCTGAGCCTTCTCGAAGAGAATAAAAAGAGCATGTCTGACCTTGCTTACCGGATCACGAAGGTCAACCTCATCGGGGAGACGGAAGCAGCGGATGTGCGGGCATATTCCCTGAGTATGCCCGGCAAGGGCGATCCGAATGTCAGTGAAACGTTCAGGCTCTCGCTGGCAGCTCAGTTCCGGAAAGTATATGACGAACATGCAAAGGTGGCTATACCGGATTCTGACCGGTTTGTCCTGCCCCTGTCGAAAGACTATATCAATTACGTGACAGAATATGCTTATTATCTTAGTCCCATGGGAAAGGGAAAGGAGTATGATTACCTGAAGGAGAATTATACCGGTGTCTTCCGGGATAAGCTGATCACTGATTTTCTGCTGAAAGATTTCTTTTATCTGAATAACAGCCAGGAGGTGCTGCGTGATGCGGTATCCACCGTGCAAAGTAATTTTTCAGCGGGGCTCATCACTAAATTATACAACAATCAGGGCACGGGCCGTACGGCTTATAACTTCGCCCTGCCGGATACCAAGGGCGGGATCCGGAAGCTGAGTGATCTTCGCGGTAAAGTCGTTTTCGTCGATCTCTGGTACACGGGCTGCGGCGCCTGCAGCAAATTTTATAAATACCAGCTTTCCCGGGTGGAGGAAAAATTCAAAGACAATCCCGATGTGACCTTTGTCACGATCAGCATCGATAAGGAGAAGCAGACCTGGCTCACAAGCGTACAGAGCGGGTATTATACTTCCAGTGACCAGGAGAACGTAGTGAATTTGTATACGGCGGGAAGAGGCACGGAAGATCCCCTGATCACAGCCTATAATGTTACCGGGTACCCGCACCCGTTCATGATCGACCGCAATGGAAAGATTTATAAGGTCAATAAGTTACAGGCACTGGCCGAGGATCTCATTCCTATTATCGATGAGGCTATTGCTAAAGACAAACCAGCGAATAAGAAAAAGCTTCCCAAATCCACCCTTAACAAAACAATGTTATGAGATCCGTACAGCACCTTCTACACCAATAGGGATGGAGCCGATCACCCGATGAACCTGGTCCCTATTATCGGCCAGGCCATCGGATTTCGGGGTTAGCGCTTTAAGCGCTAACTTTGGCGCGTGGAAACGATCACGTATTCGTAGCCATGAAAAACAGATTGTCATGAGTCCTTTACACACGCCAAAGACCCCACAGCCTGCCGCACCCGCCGGCCGGACTATGCCGTTCAGCGTCGGTCTGCCGGCTACCCTGGTGGAATGCCCCCGTGATGCCATGCAGGGATGGCCGCATATTATTCCTACGGAAAAAAAGATAGACTATATCAATTCTCTGTTAAAAGTGGGATTTGATACTCTCGACTTCGGCAGTTTTGTTTCTCCGAAGGCCATCCCGCAGATGGCGGATACCCGGCAGGTGCTCGCCGGCCTGCAGCTATCGGGGACGTCCACCAGGCTCCTGGCTATTGTCGCCAATTTTCGGGGAGCCGAAGAAGCCGCCGATTTCGACGAGATCAGCTACCTGGGTTTTCCTTTTTCCATATCGGAGACTTTCCAGCTAAGGAATACCAATAAGACGATCGAAGGCTCCCTGGCCACTGTGGAAGAAATGCAGGAGCTTTGCATCAAAAGAGAAAAAGAATTAGTCGTTTATATATCCATGGGATTTGGCAACCCTTATGGCGACCACTGGTCGGAAGAGATCGTCTTTCAATGGGTAGACGCCCTGACCCTGCTGGGAGTAAAGACCATCTCCCTCGCGGACACCGTAGGCCTGGCCACCCCGGAACAGGTCTTTTCCGTAACGGATTACCTGATGATGCAGGTGCCGGATTATACCATCGGCGTGCATTTACATTCCAGCCCTCATGGCCGCAAAGCCAAGATAGATGCCGCTTTGCAGGCCGGGTGCCGAAGGTTTGACGGGGCCCTGAAAGGCATCGGCGGTTGTCCCATGGCGGGGGACGAGCTGGTGGGGAATATGGACACGGAATGGATGATCGACTATTTCAGGAAGCTCAGTCATTCCGATTATCCCGGCTTGCTGGGGAAGCTGGATATGGACGCGCTACAGGAGAGCCTGCGTATTGCGGACGAAATTTTTGTATAACGCAAGGACTGCCGGCTAAGAAAGATTCACCTGACCCGATGATAACACTGATAGCCTGGTAATGAAACATCCGGCTTGATGGTATCCTGATAATCCGAATTTCCCGATAAATAATAGCTTAACATGGAATTCCAGCTGCCGATACAAATACCGTCCCTCCCTGAGCCCATCCGCTACCAGGATAAGATCATGCTGACCGGCTCCTGTTTTACGGAGCATATCGGGAATAATCTCCGGGACTTAAAATTCGATGTATTGCAGAACCCCAACGGCATCCTGTTCGATCCGGCCAGCGTTGCTTCCAGCCTGGTGTCTTATATACAGAACCGGCAATACGGGGAGGAAGACCTGGTCTTTTTTAATGAGCTCTGGCAAAGCTGGCAACACCATAGCCTTTTTTCTCATACGGATAAAACCGCATGCCTTCGGGCCATCAACGAGTCACAGTCCCGGGCGCATGCCTTTCTAAAGGAAGCCAGGTGGCTGATCATTACCCTGGGCACTTCTTTCTCCTACCGGCTGGCGCCGGACGCGCCCGCCTCCCTGCAGAATGCAGCGGCCCGTACAGCTGCTGCGGCTGGAAAACCCGCCGTCGCAGGCAGCCTTTATCCGGTGGCCAATTGCCACCGGGCTCCCGGACAGGCTTTTCACAAGCACCTGATGACGATCGAAGAGATCAATACGGCACTGGATAGTTGCCTGTATCAATTATTTTATTTTAATCCGGGTCTTCGGGTGATCTTTACTGTCAGCCCGGTGCGCCATATCCGCGATGGGGTCATTGAGAATAATCGCAGCAAAGCCCGGCTGATAGAGTCTGTTCATCACCTGGTGAACAAATTCGACAGGCTTTTTTACTTCCCCGCATATGAGCTGGTCATCGATGTGCTGCGGGACTACCGGTTCTATGATATCGATATGGTCCACCCGAATTACCAGGCCACCAGTTTCGTGCTGGAGAAATTCACGCGCCATTTTATCGACGAGCCCTCGCAGCAGCTCATGGAAGAAGTGAAAAAGATCCTCATCGCCCGCCGTCACAAGCCATTTCAGCCCACCACCCGGGCCCATAAGAAATTTCTGCTGGATCATTTCGAAAAGACCCGGGAGCTCAGCAGGAAATACCCCTTCCTGGACCTGGCCGAAGAGCTGGGTTATTTTTCGGCCGGCCAGACGTTGGAGTGAGGGGCTTGAGTTATAATTTTAATATGCAAAGGGAATATGATAGTAAGCGTATTGTTAAAAATACAGATTGTCTTCAGATTCTCTTAATGGAGGCTTAACATAACCGTGCAACATCTCCGGCCTTCCGTCCCTATTTTTGCTATTACCTAAAATTTATTATGAATAAACACACGCTGATAGCCATAGCTATGCTATCCTGCTTCCTCTATTCCAATGCCCAGGATCTCAGCACTCTTGAGAGCCATCGTGTCCGGCTTCCCAATGGCTGGTCGCTGACTCCCGCAGGCTCCAGCCTTCCGCTGGGGGACCTGCCCCTCAATATCGCTGTCAGCCATTCCGGCAAATACGCTGCTATCACCAATAACGGCCAGAGCGTACAATCCATTCAGCTGATAGATACCCGGGCCGGCCGGCAGCTGGATAGTGTCGAGATCGGCACTGCCTGGGGCGGCATTATTTTCAGCGATGACGAAAAATCACTCTATGTTTCCGGCGGCAACGACAACTGGATCATTAAATACGCGATCCGTTCCGGCAAGCTGATCAATACCGATACGATCCGGCTTGGCGCTCCGCTGCCGAATAAAGTGTCTCCGACCGGCATCGCTCTCAACGAGAAGAAAGGATTGCTGTACACTGTCACCAAAGAGAATAACAGCCTTTATACGATCGATCTCCACACCAATAAAATAGTGTCCCGGCTCCCTCTTAGCAGTGAAGGGTATACCTGCTTGCTGTCCCCGGACAGGAAAGAGCTGTATATCAGCCTCTGGGGCGGAAAGAAGATCCTCGTTTATAACACGGATACCAACGGGTTCACCGATAGTATCGCTGCAGGCAGCCATCCTAATGATCTTTGTCTCTCCAGGGATGGTCGCGTCCTCTACGTCGCTAATGCGGACGACAACAGTGTTTCCGTCATCGATATCCGGCAGCGGAAAGTGCTGGAGACCCTGAACGCCGCCCTGTATCCCGACTCCCGCACCGGCTCTACCACCAATGGGGTGGCGCTCAGCACCGATGAAAAAACACTCTTTGTTGCCGATGCGGATAATAACTGTGTGGCGGTATTCGACGTTCATCAACCGGGTTCCAGCGTATCCAGGGGATTTATACCTACCGGCTGGTATCCCACCTGTGTCCGTGTGATAGGCAAACAACTTTTTGTCGCCAATGGCAAAGGGTTTTCCTCCTTTCCCAATCCTCAGGGCCCGAATCCTATCGATGTCCGGCAGCGGGTGTTCATCCATCAGGGAGATTCTGTCCGCAATAAAAAAATCCGTGAACAATACATTGGCGGAGGCCTGCTCATGGGCACCCTCAGCATGATCCCCATCCCTTCCGATCCGCAGCTGGCTATTTATTCTCAGGCTGTATATAAGAACACGCCGTATAACAAAGCTACAGAGCTCGTAATAGACGAAGCCGGTGAAACGAATAATCCCATTCCTTCTAAAGTGGGCGGTCCTTCGCCGATCAAGCACGTATTTTATATCATCAAGGAGAATCGTACCTATGACCAGGTGCTGGGTGATATCACAGAAGGTAATGGCGATACCAGCCTGGTGTTATTCGGAAAGAACATCACACCTAACCAGCATGCGCTGTGCAGTCAATTCGTCCTGCTGGATAATTTCTATGTGGATGGAGAAGTCAGTGCCGATGGGCATAACTGGAGCATGGGAGCCTATGCGACGGACTACATGGAAAAACTCTGGCCTTACAGTTATGGGCACCGGGGCGGGAACCTGGCTTCCCCCACGATGCGCAATAAAGACTATATCTGGGACCAGGCTAAAAAAGCCGGTCTTACTTATCGTACCTACGGCGAGTTTTCCAACAAAGGTAAAGGTGCGATACCTTCCCTGGCAGGGCATGTTGCTCCGGATTTCCTGGATTTTGATCTGCACGTCACCGATACTTCCCGGACCACTATATGGATAAGGGAATTCGACTCCCTGCTGGCGATCAACGCCGTGCCGCAATTCAATACGATCCGCCTGGGCTGTGATCATACGGAAGGCACTTCAGCCGGACGTCCGACTCCTTTCTCGCATGTAGCGGACAACGACCTGGCCGTGGGACAGCTGATCGAACACCTGAGCCAAAGCGCGCTCTGGAAGGAAAGCGTGGTCTTCATCCTGGAAGACGATGCGCAGAACGGTCCTGATCATGTGGATGCCCATCGTTCTCCGGCTTATATCGCCGGTGGGTATGTGAAAAGACATTTTGTAGACCATACCATGTATACGACTTCTTCCATGCTGCATACCATGGAGCTGATCCTGGGCATGGAACCGATGACGCAATATGATGCCGCTGCGGTACCGATGTTCCGTTCTTTTACCGCGAATGCCAATGCGACTCCTTTCACGGCGCTGCCTTCCAATATCAACCTGAATGATATGAATCCCTCAAAGTCGAAGCTGGCGGGGATGGCGAAGGGGCTGGATTTTTCCCGGGAAGACGTAGTGCCCGATGTGCTCATGAATGCCATGCTGTGGAAATCCATAAAAGGGGAGAATGCGCTTGTGCCGGTTCCGACCCGGGCGGCCTTTATGCAGACTTCACCTGGCAAGGACAGGGATGATGATTAAACCAGTAAACAGACTAAGTGAATCTACCAACTGCGACTGTCCTTTGGGCAGTCGCAGCTTATTTAATGTCGTCTTACTTATCGGATAATTAACCTGGGTTGGCATACCGGACAGGAGCCAGCATTCCGGTCCGGTTTTTTATGGAGTTACTTTCCTAATGAATCCTGTCCCCCCGTACCTCCAGATCCAACATCACGCCCCCCTCGAATTCCAGCCATTCCTTCCAGCGTAACCGTACGGTCTCCTTTTCGACATAGGTCTCCGCCAGCTCAATGAACAGATGATAGTGTCCGGCCTCGCTTTCCATAAAGCGGCGGTAGAACTGTCGGAGGTAGTCGTCCTCAAGTCCCTCGCTCAGCCGTTTGAACCGTTCGCAGCTACGGGCTTCTATCAGGGCAAAAATAAGCAGCTTGTCCAGGAATCGTTCTTCATCACTGCCTCCCTTTTTCTGAAACTCCATCAGCTTGTTCACATATTGGTCCTTCCGCTGGCGGCCCAGGGTAAGCTTCCTTTTGCTGAGCTCGGCCAGGACCAGGCGGAAATGCCCCCATTCCTCCGTTACGATAGGGGAGAGGTCCTGCACTAATTTCTCTTTTTCGGAATATCGCTGGATCAGGGAGATGCAGCTGGTGGCGGCTTTTTGCTCGCACCAGGCATGATCGGTGAGAATGTCTTCCAGCGAGATGCTGGCCAGGTCCACCCAACGGGGATCGGTAGGTAATTGCAGGCCAAGGATATTCTTTTGTTCCGGAACTGTTTCCATGCTGCAAACCTATCGAATTCCGGTCATATCTGCCGCCGGCCTCTAACATTGGCGGATGGGCATTTTAATGTAGGTTTGCCGGAAAACTCACCTCTTGAGCGAAGAATTTCTGCATAAAAAACTCAACGAACGGAAGGAACAGAACGCTTTCCGTCAATTGCGCCTGCCGGATGGCAAAACGGATTTTTGCTCCAACGATTACCTGGGCATTGCCACCAACGGGCTCATCGAAAAGAACCTGTTCGATTTCCATGCCGTCAATCCGACGCCGGAAACCCAATCGGACGTTGTCCGGGGCCCCGATCGTCCTGTACGCCACGGCAGCAGCGGCTCCCGCCTTCTGGCCGGCAACTATCCCCTCATCGAAGAGACGGAAAGAGAGCTGGCAGCCTTCCATGAGGCAGCGGCCGGCCTGATCTTTAATTCAGGTTACGATGCCAACCTGGGACTTTTAAGTTCCGTCCCCCAGCGGGGAGATACCATCTTCTACGATTACCTGAGCCATGCGTCCATCCGCGATGGAATGCGTCTCTCCTTTGCCCGCTCCTTCTCCTTCGGACATAATGATCTGGCCGACCTCGAAAAGAGACTGCAGGCTGCGGCCGCTCCGGGGGATCCGTCTCACGAAGGCAACCTCTTCGTCGTCACGGAATCCGTCTTCTCCATGGATGGCGATCAGGCCCCCCTTCAGGCCATGGCAGCCCTATGCGCACAATATGGAGCTCACCTGATCGTAGACGAAGCACACGCCACCGGCGTCATCGGCAAAAAAGGGGAGGGGCTGGTGCAGCACCTGGGATTGGAAACAGCCTGTTTCGCGCGTATTCATACTTTCGGCAAGGCCGTTGGCTGCCACGGCGCGATTATCTTAGGCAGTCCGCAACTTCGGGATTACCTTATTAATTTCTCGCGGGCTTTCATCTATACCACAGCGCTGCCGGAAAGCAGCGTGCTGGCTATCAGCAAAGCTTATGAATTATTCCCTCAGATGGATAAAGAAAGAGACAGGTTGCAGCAGCTGATCGTTCGTTTCCAACAGGCTTCTCTGCGCTTCGAACGACTGAACAGCGCCACCCCCATCCAGGGCGTCATCGTTCCGGGTAATGAAGCCGTAAGAGCATTGGCCGCCCGGTTGCAGGCTGCAGGACTGGATGTTCGTCCTATCCTGTATCCCACCGTTCCGAAAGGAAGTGAAAGACTGAGGATTGTCCTGCATGCATTTAATACCATCGAAGAGCTGGATGCGCTGATCGCGGAATTATAAAAGCCTTTCCATTTTCACCGTCCAATTATTTTTGGATGTATATGTTGAATTCACATAGTGTTTAAAAATAAGCCGGCTCACTGCTGAGACCGGCCTATTATCTACCTGAACCACCTGAACTGTCCTAATAGTTTAAATGTATTTTTGTAATAGTTACGATGTCTTTCTGAGTGCAAATTTTAGAATAAGTGAGCATTCCGACAATACCATTTTGTGGTATTACCTATTCAGGGAATTTAAAAAAATACATTACTTTTAAGCCTTTTACCCAATCACCTTCAACATAGCGTATGAGAGTCATTCCTTTCCTTATCACTTTTCTGCTAACGGCCGGGCTGATCTTTTGTCTCGATACCCAATGGGATAAGGTCCCGCCGCTGGGGAAATTCCTCAGCCCTCAACATGGCTGCTGGCAAAATGCAGAGCCGGTGGGGAAGGATTTCAACGCTACCCTGTCCCTGCCGGGATTGAAAAATAAGGCGGAAGTACATTTTGATGAATACCTTATCCCTCATGTATACGCGAACAGCCAGCAGGATGCCTGCTTCATACAGGGATGGCTCCACGCAAGATTCCGTTTATGGCAGATGGAATTCCAGACTCATGCGGCAGCCGGAAGATTGAGCGAGATCCTGGGGCCGGGAGAAGGGAACAGCTACCTGAAATATGACCGGTCCATGCGCAGGCTGGGTATGGTATACGGAGCAAAAAAGGCGCTTGAAGAAATAGAGAAGGACCCGGTCTCGAAAAGGGATTGTGATGCCTATACCGCCGGGGTCAATGAATACATAAAGAACCTCAGAGAAAGTGAGCTGCCCCTGGAGTACAAGCTGCTCAATTACCGGCCGGAACCGTGGACCAACCTCAAGATCGCCCTCTTCATCAAGTATATGGCCTATGACCTGGCCGGGCACGACAACGATTTTGAATTGACCAATGCCAAAAGCTTTTTTAATAAGGAGGCGTTTGCAAAGCTCTATCCGCCCGTTCAGGATAGTGTGGATCCCATCATTCCCAAAGGCACCACCTTCCTGCCTGCCGGTATCCAGCCGAAAATTCCTGCCTCGGCGGATTCTCTCTATTTTAACAATATGGACTCCGTGATGGCGCGGGAGCTGAAACCCGAAAAAAGCAATGGTAGCAATAACTGGGCTGTCAGTGGAAAGAAGACCCTGAGCCATAGCCCGATCCTTTGTAATGATCCCCACCTTTCCACCAACCTGCCGTCTATCTGGTACCAGATGCAGATCCGGACACCCGGATATAATGTCTATGGGGTCTCCTTCCCGGGAGCTCCTTATGTCATCATCGGCTTCAATGACAGCTGCTCCTGGGGCATCACCAACTCCGAAAGAGATGTACGTGATTACTATACCATAAAATTTAAGGACAATACCCGGCAGGCCTACTGGTTCAATAATGACTGGAAAACGGCCGGCCAGTGGATAGACACCATCAAAGTAAGAGGGCAGGAGCTGCCTTTCTACGACACGGTAGCCACCACCGTTTTCGGTCCTGTCATGTATGATGCCGGATTCGCAGGCTTTTCCGATGTTCCTGCCGCCAAATCCTACGCCGTGCATTGGAAAGCCAACGATCCTTCCAATGAGCTGGCCACTTTCAGCCGCCTCCAGTCCGCCACGAATTACTCTGACTATAAACAGGCGCTTGAATATTTCAAGACACCGGGACAGAATTTTGTATTCGCCGACAAAAGGGGGGAGATCGCTATCTGGCAGCAGGGCGAATTTCCGGCAAAGTGGAAAGGACAGGGGGAATTTGTCATGCCGGGAGAGGATAGCTCCTATATGTGGCAGGGAAATATCAGGGCTTTTGAAAACCCGTACATGATCGACCCTGAAAGAGGCTTTGTCAGCAGTGCCAACCAGCTGCCCGTAGATACTTCCTACCCTTATTTCCTGGGCACAGATTTCCCTCCTTACCGCGGCCTGACCATCAACCGGTTCCTCAGCCATATGGACTCTTCGATCACGCCGAGTGATATGATGAAATTGCAAACGGAGAACTACGATGTCTTCGCGGACATGGCCAAGCCTCTCCTGCTTCGGAATATCGATGAGTCCCGGCTCAGCGGCGAGGGAAAAAATTACCTGAACATTTTTAAATTATGGAAGCTTCGCAATGATCCCGGCGAAGAAGGACCCGTCATCTTCAATCGATGGTGGGACCATCTGGAGCATATCATCTTTGATGATGAGTTCTCAAAGACCAGCCTGTCGGTAATGCGCCCTTATGAAAGCACCCTCCTGGAGGCCTTACTAAAAGATACAACCTACCAATTCATCGATAATATCAATACTCCGGAAAAAGAAACCCTGCAGCAGGTGGTCACGGAGGCATTTTTAAAGTCGATACCGGACCTGGTGCAGGCAGGGAAAGATGACCGGCTGGCCTGGGGGAAATATAAAGATACCTGGGCGCGGCATTTATTACGCCTGCCGGCATTAAGCCGCATGCACCTTCCGATAGGAGGGGGCACGCACAGCATTAACGCCGCCAAACAATTTCATGGACCCAGCTGGCGGATGGTCGTTCAGCTTTCGGAGAAGACAGAGGCTTACGGAGTCTATCCGGGCGGTCAGAGCGGCAACCCCGGCAGCTCCTATTATGATACTTTCATCGACTATTGGGCCGCAGGTAAATATTATCCACTATGGGTCATGGATAAAGACGAGAGAGAGAATAAAAACAAGATCAAATGGACCGTTCACCTGAAGCCATAAAATGCTGCATGCCTTAAGCCGGAGGCGCAAGGCTAAAGCATCAAGCCTTAAGCCGGAGGCGCAAGCCTCAAGCAACAAACAAGTCCTGCATTCAAAATTCAAAACACAAAATTCAACATGAAATTTCTGATAACTACCTTACTGATCGCCTTGTTAAGCTTTCTTTCCGGTCTGTACCTTCCCTGGTGGTTCTTCGCTTTGGCAACCTGTTTGATCAGCGCCCTGATCCCGCAACGACCATTTTGGGCTTTTCTGTCAGGCTTTCTGGCTTTGTTCTTATTATGGGGGGGACTGGCCTGGGGCATCGATACGGCCAATAACGGCATTTTATCGGGAAAGATTGCTCAGATCCTGCCACTCGGCGGTTCTTCTTTCCTGCTCATCCTGGTGACGGCCTTCATCGGAGCCCTGGTAGGCGGCGGTGCAGCCCTGGCAGGAAGTTTTTTGACGACCCGTAAAAAATCCCGGGATCTTAATTCACAGGCTCGGGAAGAAGAACAGGCAGCGTAAACGTGAAAGAGGTTCCCGCTCCGGGTTCGCTCTCAAACCAGATCCTTCCTCCGTTCTTTTCTACCAGCTCCTTGCATAAGGACAAGCCCAGTCCGCTGCCTTTTTCCCGGGAAGTGCCGGAAGTGGTATAGGAAACGAATTTATTGAAGATCTTGGAATGGTCTTCCCGCTGTATCCCCAAACCGGTGTCACGGATAAGGATGGTGACACAATCCGCTTTCGTAAACGTGCCGATCGTCACCTTATCTCCCGGCCGGGAGAATTTGATGGCATTTTCCACCAGGTTGCGGATCACGATGTCTACCATGGTCTCATCTGCATATACCTGTACCGGGCCTCTTGCCTCATCGATTTGCAGCGACACTTCCTTCTCTTCTGCCCGGCTTTGCACCAGATCCCTGTTCTGGCGGATGACCGGCAGCAGGTCAAAGTATTTTGCATTTACCCGCATGCCTTCCATCTGGCTTTTGGCCCAGAACAGAAGGTTGTCCAGCAAATGGGAAGTACCGACCAGGCTATTGCTCATCAGGTTGCTGAAATGCCGGATCTGCTGTTCGGTCAGCGTAGAGCTTTGCAGCAGGTCGACAAATCCTTTCAGGCTGCTGACGGGACTTCTCAGATCGTGGCCGATGATGGACAACAGCTTATTCTTAATGGCATTGATGTCTTCCAGCTGCCGGTTTTGCGTTACGATCTCCTCATTCTGGTCTTTTAACAGCTTATTGAGCCGCTGTTTCTGCGAATTGCTCCTGACGAGGATGAACGCCCATAATCCCAACAGGAACGCCAGACCGACGAACAGATAATGGGTGATCCTTTCTTTGGCGATCTGACTCTGCTGGATGAGCTTGTCCTTATTCAGCAGATCGAGCTGGTGCTGGGTCTTCTCCAGGTCATAGTCCGATTGAAGACGTTTGATCTCCTTATCCTTTTCCAGGTTATAGAGACTGTCATTGAGCGCTACTTCCCCGTTCCTCGCCTCCAGCGCCTTTTCATAATCTCCCAGCTCCCTATAATCGGAATAGAGCGTATGATAAGCCAGCTTTGTCACTTCTTTGATCCCCAGTTTCTTTGCCTGCAGCAGCCCCTTTTCGGCATACCCGACGCTTTTTTCGTATTGATGGGATTGATAGTAGGTTTCCGCTATCAGGCTGTTAGACCAGGCAATTCCTTCCACATCCCTGATCTTTTCCGAAATTTGCAGCGATGTTCCCAGGTAGCTAAGGGCTTTTTCGGGCTGGCTCTTTTTATTATAAATGTCGCCAATATTTAAAAGAGTAATAGCCATCGTCAATGAATCGGATTTCTCCCGGGCGATCTGGAGGGCCTGCATATTATAGACGATGGCCGAATCGAGCTGATTCCTTTTCCGGTGGACCTCCGCGATGTTCACCAGCAAGGCGGACAGAAGAGTCCTGTCATTGCTCTTCCGGGTCATTTCCAGCGCCCGTTCCAGGTAATCCAGCGCTTTGGCATATTCCCCCATAGCGGTATACAACATGCCGATATCGTTGAAATTACCCCTGATCAGATCCTCCAGGCCCAATCGTTCGCTGATGCGCAGCGCCTGCAAATGACAGTTAAGAGCTTCCGGGTACTTCCCCTTGCATGTATAGGCCACTCCTTTGACCTGGAGGCCAAAAGCGAGCCCTTTTTCAAATTTGTTTGACTGGGAGATTTCTATAGCCTTTTGCGCCATCAGGATGGCGCTGTCGGGATTCCTGTTCCAATACAGCTTCCCGATCGAATCATACAGCATGGCCTTTTCCGTATCCTGCCGGGCAGCCTCTGATTTTTCAATCAGATACCCAATATCAGGAGCCTGGGCCCTGCAAAACAAGGCTGAACTTATTGATAAGGAAATAAGTATAACGACGGGTCTAGGGTACACCACGTAGGGATTTTACAGGTAAAATAAGCATTTGGGTTGAATATTCCGATTTTTCACCTATTAATAAGACTCCCTGCTCTATATTCGCAGTAGCCTTTAATTGGAGGCTCAGATTCACCCAGGAAACCACCCATAACAAGGAATGAAACGAACTTTACTCCTTTTTCTTTTACTCTCAGCGACTTTTTTCACCGGGTACGCTACCAGGATCTCCGGCACCGTAACGGATGATAAAGGAAATATCCTTCCCTATTCTTCTATCCTGGTAAAGGGTACTACCAGGGGCGTCACCGCCAACAATGAAGGAAGGTATTCCCTGGACCTGTCCCCGGGTAATTATACGCTTACCTGCCAGTACGTGGGGTATGCCCGCCAGGAAAAAAAGATCACCCTGGGGGAGGAAGCTCAGAAAGTTGATTTCACCTTATCCCTTCAGCAATTATCCATGGCAGAAATAGTGGTACGCCCCGGTGGGGAAGACCCTGCCTATGCGATCATCCGGCATGCCATTAAGAAGCGAAAAGAGTATGAAGCGCCCCTGGATTCCTTCACTTGTGAAGCCTATATCAAAACCCTGATCAGGACTCGTGCCCTGCCTTCAAAATTTTTGGGGAAGAAGCTGGAAGACAATGACAGAAAGGATCTGGGAGTGGATTCGGCAGGGAAAGGAATTATCTTCCTGTCGGAGTCATTGACGAAGATCGCGTTTAAAAAACCCGATAAGGTCAAGCTGGAAGTTATCTCCGGCAGGGAAAGCGGCTCCAACGGATACGGCTTCAGCCTGCCTACCTTTATCAATTTCTATAATAGCAATGTTACCGTATTCGCCGAACAATTGAATCCACGGGGTTATATCTCACCCATCGCGGAATCCGCCCTTAACTATTATCATTACAAATACCTGGGCTCCTTTTTCGAGGACGGGAAAGAGATCAATAAGATCCAGGTCATCCCCCGCAGAAAATACGAACCGCTCTTCTCCGGCACCATCAATATCGTGGACGGGGAGTGGCGTATCCATAGCCTGGACCTGTTATTGGTTAAAACGGCGCAGCTGGAGATCCTGGATACCCTGCAGATCCGGCAGATACATATGCCCGTCAGCCAGGGCGTATGGCAGGTCAAGGACCAGGTGGTCTACTTTTCCTTCAAGCTGTTCGGCATCGATGCGGTAGGGAATTTCCTGAACGTATACAGTAAATACGAAGAAACTCCCCGGTTCCGAAAAAAATACTTCAACAATGTGTTGATGAAATTCGATACGGCGGCCAATAAAAAGACCAAGGCTTACTGGGATTCCGTACGTCCCGTACAGCTGGAGCCGGAAGAGCTGAAAGATTATAAGATCAAGGACAGCATTTATGAATACAACCGGGACTCCATGGGCACCAAAAAGAACCGGGACTCGTTGCTTAAGCAACAGGGACCGGTTACCTTCGGACAGGTGGTATGGAATGGTTTTTCAAGGTCCAATTTTAACCCTGCCAGTCCCTTCCGGTATTCCCTGGAAGCCCTCTTGCCCAATATGGGCTATAACACGGTGGAAGGGCTCAATGCCAATATTGCGGGGTCGCTGATCCGGCCCTTTAAGAAAGGGGGAGGGGAGCTGGTGTTTTCTCCGCATATCCGTTATGGCTTTCATAATACCCATGTGAATGCCTGGGGCAGCCTCTCCCTGAATAAAAACTCCTCTATGAATGAGGTCGGGGACCGGAGAAAAGGGCCCCGTTCGCCGGAAGAGCGGCGCAAGAGCGGTAAAAAGCTCGATGAAGATGAAACTCCGGGCGGGGTACGGCTCAATTCCACCAGTCAGTCCTGGTCCTTATCCGGGGGGAAAAGGGTCAGCCAGTTCAATCCGGCCAACCCCATCTCCGAATATCTAAATGACTTCTATACGCTGTTCCTGCGCAGGAACTATATGAAGATCTATGAGAATTATTTCTCCGAATTAAAGGTGGATCAGCGGTATGACAATGGGCTGCATTTTACCGTCAATGCCTTGTATGAGGATAGGATCCCTTTGAATAATACCACGGGGTACTCCCTGATCAAGGGCAGCAACCGGGACTTTACGCCTAACTATCCTTTCGAGCAGCTGAGTGCGCCCTTCTCCCGGCACCAGGCTTTCCTGACGGGCTTCAACGTACAATTCCAGCCAGGGCAGCGTTATGTGGAATTCCCTGACCGCAGGATCTCCCTTGGTTCTAAATTCCCCACCTTTGCCCTCGCGTATCAAAAGGGCTGGGAAGGGCTCCTGGGCAGTGATGTCAACTTTGATAAATGGCAGTTCTCCGTCTGGGATGAAACAAATTTTAAGCTGAAAGGACTGTTGCGTTACCGCTTCAGCATCGGCGGATTTTTAAATACCAATAGCGTGTTTATCCAGGACTATCAGCATTTCAATGGTAACCAGACTTTTGTGGCCAGTGAATACCTGAATAGTTTCCAGCTCGCCCCTTATTATTCCAACAGTACGATAGCGAATTTTTATGCCACCGGCCATATTGAACATCATTTCAATGGTTTTTTAACCAATAAGATCCCCTTGTTCCAGCGGCTGAACTGGCACCTGGTCGGCGGTTCCAATGCGTTCTATGTCAACAGGGATAATAACTATGTCGAAGTCTTCGGGGGGCTGGAGAATATTTTCAAGCTCTTACGGGTGGATGTGGTAGCTTCTTACCTGAATGGTCACTATGGGCAGACCGGTATCCGCCTCGGGCTGGGGGGATTGCTGGGAGGGAATATACAGGGGAAGAAATAGCTGCGAGTTGCAAGCTGTGAGCCGTTTGCTGCCTGGAGACTGTTACTATTGTTGGCCGTCATTCCCGGTTTTTTCGTAGATTTGCGCCGTTCAGAAATTTTGTTCACCCGGAATGTGTCCTTAAAATTTCAAAAAAAATGGCAGTCTTACACAATCGCGTCTCTCAGAAGGAGCTGAAAGAACGTTTATACCAGGAGGCGGAACCCCGCACTACGATCTCATTTTATCATTATTTTCCCATCGGCGACACGCAGGAATTTCGGGACCGGCTCTATGCAGCCCTGAATGAAAAGAAGGTTTTCGGCCGTATCTATATTGCGTCTGAGGGCATTAATGCCCAGATCAGCGTTCCCCGATCGCATTTTGAATGGTTACGGGATTATCTTCATTCCATCGCCCCGCTGCGGGACCTGCGGTTGAATATTGCCGTCGACGATGACGGAAAATCTTTCTGGGTATTGAAAATAAAGATCAGGGAGAAGATCGTGGCCGATGGGATCGATGACCCGGCCTTCGACATGAGCAATAAGGGCAGGTACGTGAATGCGGAAGAGTTCAATCAGCTGACACAGGACCCGGGGACTATTGTCGTGGATATGCGCAATCACTACGAATATGAAGTGGGGCATTTTGAAAAAGCCATCGAAGTTCCTTCCGACACTTTCCGGGAACAGTTGCCTATGTCGGTGGAGATGCTGCAGGACAATAAAGACAGCAATATCATCATGTATTGCACGGGAGGCATCCGCTGCGAAAAAGCCAGCGCCTACCTGTTGCATAAAGGGTTTAAAAACGTCTTTCACCTGGAAGGGGGGATCATCCATTATGCGAATACGGTAAAAGAGAGGGGGCTGGAGAATAAATTTAAAGGGAAGAATTTTGTGTTCGATGATCGTCTGGGCGAGCGCATCAGCGAAGAGATCATTGCCCGTTGCCATCAGTGCGGTCAGCCTGCCGACACCCATACGAATTGTAAGAACGAAGCCTGCCATTTGCTGTTCATTCAGTGTCCGGCCTGCGCCTCCCGATATGAGGGGTGCTGCAGCACCGCCTGCCAGGAGACTACCCATCTGCCGATCGAAGAACAGAAAGAATTGCGCAAAGGCATCGACAAAGGCCGGCATATCTTCAATAAGGCAAAAGCCCGGCTGCGACCCCGATTATACAGCGAAACTCCCGGCAGTCCCGAACCCCCGGCGATCTCCTGACTCCTGACAGTCCCGAAGTTCCCGGCAGCCCCCCTCCCGGTGATCCTCTAACTCCTGACGGCTCCGGACCTCCCGGAGCTTCTAACAGCATGGATTGAAACTCGCCGCATCTGCCTGTTTTTCCCAATAGGGGAAATCTTACGTTGCCGGCTACCTGAAAATATGCTAAGATCGGGCACCAGCAAGCTATGGCAGAGGATTTGTCTTATTATTTTTTACGAATTATATATTTTGATAATATGTAAAAATTTTTATCTCAGTAAATAAGTTATTAATTTACCATCTAAATAAAAACGTACGAAGTACGTTTGATGTTCTGATCAGCAAAGCTAAAACGTTTTCCTATCCTTATCCGGATAAAACCGCCAGGCTAAACCTCAAGGCTCTGATACCATGAATAAGGCTCTAAAGAAAATTTTACGTTTCCAGGACTATATCCGCAATATTGGATACAGGGCATCCCTGGGTAGCTTCGAAAAAAGGAAACTGGGCATTTTTAACCTGATGAATTTTATCGGACTCCTGATCGGCACGGTAATCCCCCTCATAGCTGTGCTCACAAAAGGCCCTCTGCCTCTTCCCTTATGGTTAATAGCCTGTTCCCCCGCCCTGATCAGCCTGCTGGTATTTACAGCCAACTACTATGAGAAATATGAATTCTCCAGGATGTGTTATTTCATGCTGTATCCTATTATGACCAGCCTGGTATATGCGCTGAAAATAGACATGGGCATCGAATTTTTCTTTGTGTTGTATGGCGTCCTGTCTGTATTCTTCCTCCGGAATATCTTTAATATCGTCCTTTCTTTCTCCCTGTCCATGACCTGCTACTTCCTGGTCTGCATCGTTTGGAAAGATTATGACTACCGCGTAGAAACTAACCATTACTATCTCTACCTGTTCAATCACCTGCTGGCCATCTTTTTTATTTTTTATGGCCTGCTGCTCATCAAGACGGAAACTACCCGGTACCAGCACCAGACCCACGACAAGAACTTTCAGCTGCAACGGAGCAATCTCAAGATCCTCCGGCAAAAGGCGGATATAGCGGAAAAAGCGGCCCTGCTGGAAGGACAGACTTTGCAACTGACCGAGCTGAACTCCTTAAAGAATAAATTATTCTCCGTCATTGCTCATGACCTGAAATCTCCCATATATGCCTTGCGTACCCTTTTCAAAAACATCGTGCAATATGACCTGCCGGGTGAAGAAATAAAGATCCTGATCCCCGAAGTGGTCACGGAGCTGACCTATACCACCGGATTGATGGAAAACTTATTGCAATGGGCCAAAAGTCAGATGCAGGCCGAAGCAATCAAACCTCAATTGCTGGATATTGCAAAAATCACCCAGGAAGTGCTGCAGCTGCTCCGCCTGCAGGCGGAAGCCAAACATATTTTCA
>JAATFV010000193.1 GCA_015655015.1 Chitinophagales bacterium
AAAAAATAGCGGGTAAATATAGATCTTTTTTTCAAATTGCAACCGATTGCAATAATATATTTAAAATCCGTATTTTTACGCCTAAATTAGCCTGAATCCGATGACGTCTAAAAGAGATATTACCATTTACGATATAGCCAAAGTGCTCAATCTTTCCCCGGCCACCGTCAGCCGGGGCCTGAAAGACCATCCGGCTATCAATGTCAAGACGCGCAAACGGATCACGGATATGGCAAAGGAAATGGGGTATCGCTCCAATAATTTCGCCAGCAATCTCCGCAGACAAAAGACCAATACCATCGGCATCATCGTACATGAACTAAAAAGCCAGTTCATCAGTTCCGTGCTGGCAGGCATCGAAAAAGTGACCGCCGGATCCGGTTACGATCTGATCATCGGGCATTCTTCCGAGACCTGGCAGAAAGAAGTCGCCAATGCCCATAACCTTTTCCATAAAAGAGTGGATGGATTGATAGCTTCCCTCGCTTTCGATACAAAAGACCTGGACCACTTTGCCCCTTTCGTGCAAAAAGGAATACCGGTCGTCTTTTTCGACAGGGCCGAAGACAATAAATATGGAACGAGGGTGATCATCGACAACGTAAAAGCCGGGTATGAAGCGACAGCGCACCTGGCCGGACAGGGTTGCCGGTCCATTGCCCATCTCACGGCCAGCCTCAACCGGAATGTGTACGCCGAACGATTGCAGGGCTATCAGCAGGCCCTGGCCGATAACGGGTTGACCTTCGACCCGAACCTCCTGCTGGTCAACGACCTGAGCGAAGCGTCCGCCATCCGGTCCGCCCACCTGGTGATGAAGATGGATCCCCGGCCTGACGGGATCTTTATTACGAATGATTTTTGCGCCGCCGTATTCGCTATTGCCCTCAAAGAAGCCGGCCTCCGGGTACCCGAAGATATTGCCATCGTAGGATTTAATAATGATGTGATCTCGAAGATCATCGATCCCAAACTAACCACGATCAACTACCCGGGAGAAGAAATGGGAGCAACATCGGCCCGCATTCTCCTCGACCAGCTGACCGGTATCTCTCCCGCCCATTCGACAGACACCATTATCATTAAATCGGAATTGATCGTAAGAGGATCGTCCCTCAAGCTGCAAGCCACCAACCGATAACGGCCTCTTCTTTTTACAAATTAACGTAAGAACGCCTTCAATTCCACCGGCCGGTCGGTCTGGATGACACTGGCGCTCTTGTTCACCAGCCATCCCCAGGTTGCAGCGGATTGCCCTTGCTCCACGGCCTTATCATCGTCATGCCCGCCGGATAATTTCGGCCACATGCTGTTCAGCCATATACCAAATCCCGCGGCCCTCAAAGCAGGCAGGCTATCCAGTAAAAGCAGCGTGTCAGTGTCGAATACCGGCTGAAAAATGGTACGCCGGTGTTTTTTATATCCCGATACTATGCCGGCTGCTCCTGGCCGGCCATAATTGATAATGGGCATCACGGTTAAACGGTCGTCCAGCTGTCCATATCTGGCCTCCACGCTGTCCAGACTGGTATCGTCGTCGATGTTTGCAATGGCCTGGTTCAACGTGCCGGTTTCTTTCAGCAAACGCACGACATCGGGAAAATAATCATACCCCTTATCTACATCGATGAGGATTTTCCCCCGCGCAACCAGCAGCATTTCCTCAAAAGTAGGCACCGGGTGACCGGATACACGCCCGAGGCCATTCCTGAGCCTGAATTTCCTTATCTCAGCCAGCGTATAATCACCCGGTTTCCCTTTTCCATTGGTGGTCCGGTCGATGGTTGGATCATGCATAACGATCAACTGTCCATCCTTTGTTCTTTTGAGGTCCAGCTCGACGATATCAACTCCTTTTGCGATACAATTCAGGAGCCCCTGCAGAGAGTTTTCCGGGGCATTACGCCAATCCCCCCGATGCGCCGCAACCAATACCTTTCTGCTGCGGGCATCGAAGAGCTGGTTCAGTTGTTCGGAAGGAGACTGAGCCCGGGTGAACAGACAAAGGAATAAGGCGATCGATAGTCCGATGAAATATTTCATTAGCATATAATATAGTTAATAGTGATCAACTTACTGCGACAGGGTGAACGCAACGTCATCCAGATCGATCCTTATCTTGGCGCCTGACGATCGTAAAAAGGAGGTGTTGAGGAATTTCACCCGTAGGTTGTCCGCCGGCAGGGAACTGACAGGTATATTTACTACTGGTGCAAATTGGGCATGTTTGCCCAGGAAATTCCCGACGGAAGTCCAGGTGGTCCCTGCATCTTTGGAGATGAAGACCTGGATGGATGTTTGCTGGATGGAATCCGCGCCCTCGTTATTTTTCGAACCGCCGAACCGGAAGCTGATGTTGTTCAGGCCTTTCATATCGAATGCCGTATACAGATAACCAGCCGGGGCCGACTTCCCGCGGATACGAATAGAGCCGGTTCCGTCGATAAGGTCGGCGTTGGGGTCGTTTGCCACCAGGGCATCATTCAACACCCACTTGCCGCTGACGAAGCCCGTGTAGGTCTGATCACCGCTGGCATAGTTGGGATAGGAGCCGATGTCGAAGTTTTCGATGACCTTTGAACGGACGGGATATTGGATGACATCGGCAGATGTGCGGATGCGTAACTGCACGTCGCCGTTAACTTTACAGAGATAACCGGTGATGGACATCAGGCTGTCGGGCAGTGTATAATTGAGCCGGGGGCTGATGAGTACGGGAATGGTACGGCCCGTGGAGGAGTCTTTCAAAAGAAAGGTGCTGTCGCTGGTCTGACCGGCTGTTCTCATGCCGGGGAACTTGACCAGGGAAGAGGACCATTGATCAAAATTGGCAATGGCGGTTTCTACGGTGGCCGGGCGACCTGTTACAGGACCCGTGCCCGTCTTGTTGGCATAAATGAGAGGGACATTGGTCAACTGGTAATCGTTCTGTACGATGCTTAATTGCTGTCTGGCGATGTATACCTGCACAATGTCCCCCACATTGTAGGTATGGTGGGCATCGAACCTTATCTTCAATCCCCGGCCGCCGGTAGAGTCCTGAATATACACCGTGTTCGAATCTTCCTCTTTTATGCTGGAAATAACGGCGCCGGTAATGGAGTAACCATCAGGGATAGTAACGGTGGCGCCGCTGGCGGCATGAATGTCTTCAAGGGCTCTTACGCCGGCAATGGTCGCCACCGGTGGTGTCCGCGTTGTCGTCGGGGTCGTTTTTTTGCATCCGGCCATCAGGCACGGGAATGAAAGCGCCATCAACAAAGAAAAACCATTTTTCATATTTACTGCTGTTAACTGTTATCAATAATTCGGGTTCTGGGGGAAGGTCCGGGCGTTGTTGATGATATTTACTTCCGTCAGCGGCACAGGATAGAGATATTGCCAGGACTGTATATTCAGATTGAGGGCTTTTAACGCCTGCGTGGCGGTGTTGGTCCTGGTGAGGTCGAACCATCTTTGCCATTCCAGGGGAAATTCCAGCCGCCTTTCCTGCAGCACTGCGCTTCTGAAACTGGCCTGGTCCGGCAGTTCTGCCGCCGTAAACAGGGGCGCCATCGCTCTGGAACGCACCGAATCCAGGTAGTTCATTGCGTCTCCGGCAGCATCGTACCCTTGCTCGTTGAGCGCCTCGGCAGCCATCAGGTAAACATCTGCATAACGTAACAGCAAAAAATCATTGCCGACGGTATTGGTGGCCGAATCCAGAACGTCGAAATATTTTTTCACCGGCTTGTGGCTGCCCGAAGCAGTCGTAGTAAGCAAGTCGCGCCGGGAGTCGTCCACCGGGTAGGCGCTGAGCAGCGCAGGGTCCAGAATAGGATCGTCGAAATAGGCGGGAATGGCATGTCCCTGACCTGCAATCGACTTGTTGAAACGGACGGCAAAGACTACTTCCTGGTTCATTTTGTTGGCGGTGGAAAACACGTCGGTTATATGGGGCAGTAATTGGTAAACGCCCGAATGGATCACCGAGTCCAGGACAGTCGTAACCGCATTGTACTTTTGCTCGGTGAGATACACCTTTGCCAGCAGTGTCTGCGCGGCGCCCTTCGTCGCCCTGCCGATGTCTGCGCCGCTGAAGGTAAGGGGCAAAAAAGAAGAGGCAACGGACAGGTCCTGTTCAATGGAAGCATACACGTCCGCCTGTTTGTTACGGGCCAGCTGGTAGGCCCCGTCCGTTGAAA
>JAATFV010000165.1 GCA_015655015.1 Chitinophagales bacterium
CCATCAGTTCACTCAAAAACAGGATATCGAGATAGCCGGTTTCCTGGCGGCGATCTTTTCCTGGGGCAACCGGACTACGATCATCCGAAAGTCGCAGGAGCTGATGCAGCTAATGGACCATTCGCCTTATCAATTTGTTCTGCAGCACGAGGAGCAGGATCTCAAAAGGTTCCTGGATTTCAAACACAGGACCTTTAATGCCACCGACCTGCTGTATTTCATCGCTTTCTTCAAGCATCATTATAGCCTGTACCCCTCGCTGGAGGATGCCTTCCTGCTGCCGGGGGCAAACGGGCCGGATTCAGGGGACAGCCACCGGGCGGAGGAGTCGCTTTCCTTTTTCCACCACTATTTTTTTTCGTTGGAAGACGCGCCGCCCCGCACCCGTAAACACATCTCGTCCCCGGAGAAAAACTCCGGGTGCAAACGTATAAATATGTTCCTTCGCTGGATGGCCCGCAAAGATGACAAGGGTGTGGACTTCGGCATCTGGAACCGCATACCTGCCAGCCGTCTCATCTGCCCCGTTGATGTGCATGTCGCCCGGGTTGCCAAACACTTTGGCCTGCTCACCCGGCCCCAGCCGGACTGGCAGGCGGCATTGGAGTTAACAGACCAATTGCGCATCCTGGATGCCCGGGATCCGGTGAAATATGACTTTGCGCTGTTTGGCCTGGGTGTAATGGAAAAATTCTAACTGGCCAGGCAATAATGGACAATAGCAACAGGACAATAATGATAATGAATAATGATACTGTATGGATACTACGCTAATTATACAAGACCTGAATGGCTATGGATTGGAATTGAGGGAAGGCCTTACTCCTGCAGCATTGGAATCTCTGCTCGCGGAGAAGTTCAACTCCATGATCCTGGAAGATTTTAGCGCTCTTGTACAATTTCTATACCGGATGGATATCAGCGAGACCAGGCTGCAGCATCTGTTGAAAGAAAATGCCGGAGAGGCGGCAGGAAAGATTATTGCGCAATTAGTCATTGAAAGACAATTCCAAAAGATAGAGACCCGCCGGCAATTCCCAACAGGAGATAATACGTTCTCCGATGAAGAAAGATGGTAAGATCCTTACATGCTGATCTCCTTAGGGTCAGGAATGGTGGGACTCGTACATCAGCTCCTTTACCTTTGCCTTGTCTTCTTTTTCTTTTTTCAGATCGAACATCGTGCCGAACACCCGGTCCCAGATCGTGCTGCTCACCCCAAATCCCCGATGTTCGTCCTTATAGTGATGTAAATGATGATTGCGCCAGAGAGGCTTCATCCATCTGAAAGGCGGATTCCAGGCATGGATGGCATAATGTACGCTGCCGTATAGCAGGTAGCCCAGCATAAACCCCGGAAAGAACATGAAGGCGTTGGTACGGATGAACAGGTACATGATGAAGAAAATAACGGAGGAGATGATCAGGCTGGGCACAGGCGGCATGAAGAGGCGCTCCTTATCCCTGGGGAAATGATGATGATTGCCGTGCAGGACATAGATGAATTTTTTTGCCCGCTCATTGTCCGATACCCAATGAAAAGCATACCGGTGCATCAGGTATTCAAAAAAGGTCCAGAAGAACATGCCCCCCAGAAAAGTAAGAGCGACCCTGGCCACGGAGAAATCCAGCCTGCTGCCGCTGTAATACAATGAATAGCTGATGATTGGGATATATATGCCCCAAATTACCAGGGGATGGGTCTTGGTCAGCATTTCAAGATATTGATTCTTAAATAATTGCGCCTGACCCTTATTATGTATTTTCTCAAATTTCATCGTAATTTAATTTATAGATCCACTTAATCCTACCTTTTCATGACCACAATCCGACGACAAAAATACGAAGAATGCCGGTAAACCCCCAGATAGTATCCCTTATGTAATAAACAACTATGGTTCCGCAAGGTTCATGCCCGTTAAAAATTGGTCCGGGGCCATCTAAATTTACGGCAACACACCGGATTATATCCCGGAAGACGAATAAAATATTCCTTTAACTTTGGCGCCTTAAACGGATTGCAACCATGAATCGGTTCTGATCCATCAGGCCATTGAACGGACAAATTACTACTGATGAAATTAGTTTCTTACCTGAAAGAGGAGCATGAGCAGCTGGCTGTCCAGGTGGATGGCCTTTTATATGATATGGAGCTGATCCACCCCGATATTCCGAACACGATGAGTTTGTTCCTGAATTATTGGGATGAGCTGCTGCCCATAGCCCAGGCAGGAGAGCTGAGTATCCGGGAAGGGCTGATCGGCCGGGGCAAAGCCATCCCCGTCAGCAGCGTACGTATACTGGCCCCGGTGCCCTTTCCTCCTTCCTGCCGGGATGGATACGCCTTCCGCCAGCATGTTGCAGCAGCCCGTCGCAACCGGCGGGTGCAGATGATCCCCGAGTTCGATCAATACCCCATCTTTTATTTTACCAATCATCATAGCATACAAGGGCCCGGCGATATCCTTTGCATGCCGGATCATTTCGACCGGCTGGACTTCGAGCTGGAAGTGGCTGTCGTTATTTCCCGGCATGGCAGGAATATTCCCGCCGGAGAAGCGGATGACTATATAGGCGGACTGATGATCATGAATGACATGAGCGCCAGGACCCTGCAGATGGAAGAAATGTTGTTGAACCTTGGCCCAGCCAAAGGAAAGGATTTTTCTACCGTCACCGGTCCCTGGCTGGTGACCCTGGACGAGCTACAGTCTTTTGAAGTGCCCTGTAAAGAAGGGCATACCGGGAAAAACTGGAACCTGCGGATGCAGTGCCGGGTGAATGGCAAACAGGTGAGTGACGGAAATGTAGCCGAAATGGACTGGACCTTTGCCGAGATCATAGAAAGAGCCTCCTACGGCGTGGACCTTTATCCCGGTGACGTGATCGGCAGCGGTACGGTAGGAACGGGATGTTTTCTGGAATTGAATGGCACAGGCAAGTTGAATGACCCGGATTATACGGAGCAGTGGCTGCAGGAAAACGATGTGGTGGAGCTGGAGGTGGATGGCCTGGGAATACTGGATAATAAGATCGTGCGGGAGGAAAGTGATCTTTCCCTGTTACAAAAAAAGAAAAAAGGGGCAACGGCATGATCCTCGATCTGAAAGAGCTCTCTTCCGTGGACCGGCAAAACTACCTGCAATATGCCATAGCTCCCCGTCCTGTCTGTTTTGCCAGTACGATCGATGGGGCAGGGCAGGTGAACCTGAGCCCTTTCAGCTTCTTCAATATGTTCTCTTCGACCCCTCCGATCCTCATCTTTTCCCCTGCCAGAAGAGTAAGGGATAATACGACCAAGCACACCTTGCACAATGTGCTGGAAGTGCCTGAAGTCGTGATCAATATTGTCGATTATGCGATGGTGCAGCAGGTAAGCCTGGCCAGCTGTGAATATCCCAAAGAGGCCAATGAATTTATGAAAGCGGGATTCACGGAAGAGGCCGCTACCCTGGTGAGACCTCCCATGGTAAAAGAAAGCAAGGTGAAAATAGAGTGCAGGGTGCTCGAGGTAAAACCATTGGGAGAGCAGGGGGGAGCGGGCAACCTGGTGATCTGTGAAGCATTGCGCATGCACGTGGATGATACCATCCTGGATGAAAAAAAGATGATCGATCAACACCGTCTGCATCATATAGCCCGGCTGGGGGGCAACTGGTACTGCAGGGTCGATGAGCACAATCTCTTCCTGGTGGAAAAGCCCAATATCCGGTTGGGCATCGGGGTAGACGCGCTTCCCGGCGCGATCCGCAACAGCAGGATCCTCAGCGGCAATGACCTGGGACAATTGGCAAATGTTCATGAGACGCCCTCCGTCGATCCTTCCTTTCACGACGAAAAGCTCAAAAATATTTTCCAGTATTATTCCGTCAATCCCGAGGAAATGGAAAAGGAGCTTCACTCCTATGCGAAGGAGCTACTGGCCGGGGGGAAGGTGAATGCCGCCTGGCAGGTCCTGCTGGCGCTGAATTAAGTCTGGACATTTTGCTATCCCCATTTCGTTTACCTTTGCCGGACTTTTCAATCGTTTTTGGATTATGAACACACCACATTTATCGGAGCAGGAGATCATTCGCAGGGAAAAACTGGAAGAGCTGAAACAGCTGGGGGTAGAACCATACCCTGCCGCCTTGTTTCCCGTGAGCCACTTTTCCGCTGATATTTTACAGCAGTATACAGAAGAGCAAAAAGAAGCCTTCAGCAAAGTAACGCTTGCCGGCCGGGTCATGAGCATCAATGACAAAGGCAAAGTATTGTTTATAAAGATCCAGGACAGCAAGGGGATCATCCAGCTATATGTCCGCAGGGACGATCTCTGCCCCGGCGAGGATAAGACCCTGTTCGATAAGGTGATCAAACACCTGCTTGATCTGGGAGATTTCATCGGCGTAACGGGTTATGTATTTATCACCCGTACCGGGGAAACATCTCTCCATACACAAACATTCACCCTGCTGGCAAAAGCGCTCAAGCCCCTGCCTGTGGTGAAAAGGGATGAACAGGGCAATGTATTCGATGAAGTGACCGATCCGGAGTTCCGCTACCGCCAGCGGTACGCGGACCTGATCATCAACCCTTCCGTAAAAGAGACGTTCGTCAAACGAACAAAACTGATCAATACCATACGCGATTTTCTGAATGAACAGGGAGCCCTGGAAGTGGATACCCCCGTGCTCCAGGCCATTCCCGGCGGGGCGGCGGCCAAGCCCTTCATTACGCATCACAATGCGCTGGATGTTCCTTTTTATCTGCGTATCGCCAATGAGCTGTACCTCAAACGGCTGATCGTAGGAGGTTTTGACTGGGTATATGAGTTCAGCCGGAATTTCCGTAACGAAGGAATGGACCGCACCCATAACCCGGAATTTACCGTATTGGAATGGTACACCGCCTACAAGGATTATTTCTGGATGATGGAGACGACGGAACAGCTGTTCGAACGCATTGCCCTTGCGCTGCACGGCACAACTGAGGTCACCGTGGGAGATAAGACGATCAGCTTCAAGGCGCCTTTCAAACGCCTTTCGATCCTGGATGCGATCCGGGAAAATACGGGCATCGATGTCAGCAGGATGGGGGAAGCGGGCTTACGTGACGTATGCAGGCAATTAAAGATCGATGTGGCCCCCAGCATGGGCAAGGGTAAGCTGATCGACGAGCTGTTCGGCAACACAAGCGAGCATACCTATATCCAGCCGACCTTTATCATCGACTATCCCGTAGAGATGAGCCCCCTTACCAAGAAACACCGTGTTGAGGATGGCCTTGTAGAGCGCTTTGAGCTGATGATCAACGGCAAAGAGATTGCCAATGCCTACAGCGAACTGAATGATCCTATCGAACAGCGGGAACGTTTTGAAGAGCAGGCGCGCCTGATGGAGCGCGGAGATGATGAGGCGATGTTCATCGACCAGGATTTTCTCCGTTCGCTGGAATATGGGATGCCCCCCACCTCCGGCATCGGCATCGGCATTGACAGGTTATGTATGCTGATGACCAATCAGCCCAGCATACAGGATGTACTCTTATTCCCCCAGATGCGGCCCGAACGGACTCCGGAACAGACGCTGGAGCGTCCGGAAGCTTAAAGTGAACCGGCTGGAGCTGCCTGGTGTGCAAAGAATGCCGTTTGCGCTTCCCTGATTTTTGGTTAAATTGGTTGTATTAAAACGATTGCCATATGGACAATACAACTATCTTCAAGATCGGAACGATCCTGTATGCCGTGGTTATTGGCTTTTTCGGCATCAATCATTTCGTAAACGTCTCTGGCTTCCAAAAAATGGTGCCTTCTTTCCTTCCGGGCGGAGCGGCATGGGTTTACATTACCGGTGCGGCCCTGATCGCCGCTGCAATTGCCTTTCTGATCAATAAACAGACCCGCCTGGCGGGTATTCTGCTGGCTGTTTTCCTGCTTCTTATTGTGCTGACGGTTCATCTGCCGGCTGTAGTCAATGCCCCTGATGATGGCTCCCGGAGGTTCCCCATTGTCAATCTGATCAAGGATACGGGCCTGGCAGCTGCTGCCTTATTGATCGCGGGCAGACGGGCGTAGTTCCACAAGTATTCTCCCTTCTCCCTTTAGGGGGCAGGGGGTGGGGTTTTAGGGGGTATAAAAAAACCTCCCGGCTTTGAACGGGAGGTGGATGTTGCCTTTTACCCAGGATTAAAAATGAAAAGCGTTAAATTATATTAGAACAAAAGTTCCTATAAGAAC
The DNA here is from genome assembly GCA_015655015.1 of Chitinophagales bacterium. Taxonomy (GTDB): domain Bacteria; phylum Bacteroidota; class Bacteroidia; order Chitinophagales; family Chitinophagaceae; genus Puia. Next base: position 6,218 of record JAATFV010000165.1, read on the forward strand.
AGGTCGTTCATTAATTTCTGATCAGGGTTAACCGCATACTTCACAAAATCGGTTATCCCCTCCTTTTGTAAAACGTCTTCATCAATAAAAAAATTGCCTGTCGTCTCAAAAGAAGATCGTTGCAAAATATAAAAGGCGGCATCTGCGACAATTTCAGGGGTGCGGCTTCTTTGTATAAGAAAATCTCCTCCTAATATATTTTTCACCGCAGCCGTCGCAATAGTAGTCTTTGGCCAAAGGGCATTGGCAGCGATCCGCAGTGGCTTCAGCTCCTCTGCCAGTCCTAAAATGATCATGCTCATCCCGTATTTACTCATGGTATAGGCCAGGTGAGGGGCAAACCAGCGGGAATCCAGGTTCAGGGGGGGCGACATGTTTAAGATATGCGGGTTCACTGCTTTTTTCAGGTGGGGAATACAGGCCTGGCACATTAGGAACGTTCCCCGGACATTAATGCCATGCATCAGATCATACCTCTTAGGCTCCGTCTGCTCCGTCGCCGACAGATTGATCGCGCTGGCATTATTTATCAAAATATCGATCCCTCCGAATTCGCGGACGGTCTGCTCTGCAATGGAATGAATGCTGTCTTCAAACCGGATATCCCCCTGGATCGGAAGCACTTTTCCGCCGCCGGCCGCGGTAATTTCTTCGGCTGCCGTATAAATGGTCCCTTCCAGCTTGGGATTGGGCTCTGCTGTCTTGCCGACGATGGCGATATTAGCCCCTTCCCGGGCCAATCTGATGGCGATCGCCTTCCCGATACCCCTGGAGCCTCCAGTGATCAGCACTGTTTTGTTCTCAAAATTTTTCATAGATAAATGAATAGTTACTACTGCTTTAAGAACTACAAAATAGGCTAATTTATGATGTGCCCAAAAAAATAGGGTATTACCACAAAGTGGTATTCGTAAAATTACGGAAATGGTGGTAAAAACTGCAGGTTAGAAATATAGCATTTCTTCTCTTGCACTGATTATTACTGTGTTGTATGTTTGTGTTGTTAAGTATGATTGATGCACGGGTTCAAAAGTCCAATTATCCGAAGAAAGACCAACTGAAAGAATGAATGAAAATCCAAAGAGAAACCAATCCAAAAATCCGAAGAAAAACCAGATCCAACCAATCCTTCAGAAAGTCCAAAAGAAGTCAACATCCTTGAAAAAACCTTGAATCCTGAATCGATCAAAACTTATCAAGTAGAAATCCAAAATCCAAATCCAAAAGATCCAATCCTACGAACAAACACACTTTAAATTTGTACCTATTGATGGCCACGAAAAATGTTGGTAAGGTATCGTACAAAAAAATTGAAAGGTCCTGAAGAAATTCAGGGCCTTTCTTCTTTAAGGGGCTGTCCTTTAAAGACCTGGAAGAAGCGATGTTTCTTAACCCGGCTCTCTTGCCGATGGTTCCCCGGGACCCTGGAAAAAAGATAAGAAAAAAGAGGGCACGCTCGACTTTTTGTCACCGAGCTACCCTCTTTTTTTGAAGCTTCCGGGCTGTTCTTAATTCCTGTCTGTTTAGCGATTCCTGCCTAAAATTCCAGTCGTTCGTATCTTCAATCGGCTTGCTATATCTCCATTCAATTCATTATATATATCTTAGTGCGCATCAGTTGGTACGACTACATTTCTCTTAAATTTCTGCAGGTATACGATCGGAATGCAGCAGAGTACGAAGATCCCGATGGTCAGGTACAGGTTATCATAGGTAAGAAGGAGGGTCTGTCTGATGATGGTGCCTTCGAGTGCCTGGTTGGCCATCTGCTGGGCATCCAAAGCAGAGTGTCCGCTGCTCATAAAACTTTGTACCAGTGCCTGTTGTCTTTGTACAAAAGCCGGGTTGTACGGGTTGATGTTTTCCAGCAGGGCAGTACGGGCCACCCCGGATTTGGTATGGATCAGGGTAGTGAGGATGGCAATCCCGAAGGAACCACCCAATTGCCGCATCATATTGTTCAATCCTGCTCCCTGTCCGATCTCGGGCCCTTTTAGTTCCTGTAAGGCCAGGGTGGTCAATGGCACGAAGAGGATGGCCATGCCCACGCCCCTTACGATCAGCGGCAGGAAGAAGTCGCCGGTGCCGGATTCCAGGGTCGAGTTCGAAAGCATCCAGGTGAAAACAAAGAATAAAAAGAATCCGCCGGTGGCCAATAACTGACCGGGAACACCTCTTTTCAGCATCATCCCCACAAAGGGCATCATACAGATGGTGGCCATCCCGCCAGGGAATAATAGTTGTCCTGTCTGTTGGGCGGAAAATCCCAGTAAGTTCTGGCAGAATACAGGGAAAATGAACACGGACCCGTATAAGGCAAAGCCCAATACGAAAGAGGTGACGATCCCCACGGCAAAACTCCGGTTCTTCAGGATCTTAAAATTCACTACGGGATGATCGGTGCTCAGTTCTCTCCAGATAAAGGCAATACCTGCCAAAACGGTAGTAGCGCTCAGCACGGAGATATAAGGAGTGGCAAACCAGTCTTCCGTCTCTCCTTTCTCCAAAACGACCTGGAGACTTCCCACGCCGATAGCCAATAACGCAATACCCCACCAATCGATGGGCTTGCCCTTGGCGTATCGCGGGGACTCCTTTACAAAGGTGGATACACAGAAGGCGGCGATTGCGCCTACGGGTATATTCACGTAAAAGATCCAGGGCCAGGCGAAATGATCTGTAATATACCCTCCGATGGTCGGACCTACGGTCGGGCCTACTACGGCTCCCAACCCGAAGAGGGCCGTCGCCATTCCGATCTCTTCGCGGGGCCAGGTCTCCATCAGGATTGCCTGTGCCGTAGACAGTAACCCACCGCCGGCCAGCCCTTGTAACAGCCGGAAAGCGACCAGTTCGGTCAGGCTATGCGCGTTTCCGCAGAGGATGGAGGCGAAGGTGAATACAAGTATCGAAGTAAGAAAATAATTTTTCCGGCCAAAACGGTCTCCCAGCCACCCGGACATGGGCAGCACGATCACATTCGCTACAGCATAACCGGTCACTATCCAGCCTGCGTCTTCCAGGGTTGCCCCCAGGTTGCCCATGATCTGCGGCAGGGCAACGTTCACGATCGTGGTATCGATCAGCTCCAGCAAGGAAGCAACGATCACCGTTATGGTAATGATCCACTTTCTAAATCCATGTTCAGCCATAACTCACAATTTTTCAGTAAACAATATTTCGGATTGTTCTATTTAGTATGTACGACCACCTGGACGCTCATGCCGGGACGTATCAGACGCATATAGGCGGAATCCGCTTCCAGCCTGATCCTTACCGGTACCCGCTGTACGACCTTTACGAAGTTGCCGGTAGCGTTATCAGGAGGCAGCAGGGAAAATTTAGCGCCTGTAGCTCCCGAAAAAGACTCGACGGATCCCTGAACGGTTTTGTCAGGATAAGCATCGGCAATAATATCTACTTTTTCACCTATGGTCAGGTGTTCCATCTGCGTCTCTTTAAAATTAGCTGTGATGTAAATGCCTTTATCATTCACGACGGCGAAAAGGGTCTGGCCCGCCGCGACCAATTGCCCGAGCTGGATATTTCTTTTAGAAACGATCCCGTCCGCAGGGGCGGTGATAACGGTGTATGTCAGCTGCAATTTTGCAAAATCGATATCGGCCTGTCTTGAAGCCAGGTTGGAGGCGGTCGCTCCTACCTGCTTCTGATTGGTGCTGACACGTGTATTTTGTACGGGTATCTGGGTCTGCGCTACGATCAAAGCAGCTTCGGCGGCGTCTTTTTCCGCTTTTGCATCATCGAATTGCGCTTTTGTGATCGCATGATCATTATACAGATTCTCATAACGGGTGTAATCTTCATTCGCTTTCCATACCCTTACTTTAGCGGCGGCGACATTTGCCTGCGCCGTAGCGATGTTGGTCCTTGCTTCAGATACCTGGTATTCGGATACATCGACAGACTGACGGGCAGAGGTAAGGGCCGCCTCGACCTGCTGTAATCTGACCTGGTAATCCCTGTCGTCCAGCACTACCAGCGTATCGCCGGCTTTAACGAACTGGTTGTCCTTAAAACGGATCTCTTTAACATACCCGCCCACCCTGGCGACCACAGGACTGATATCCGCATCCACCTGGGCATTATCCGTCACTTCATGGGACTGATAATAAATATACTCTTTGGCGGAAAAGACCAGGGCGCCCACCAGCACCAGGGAGAGGATGATAGGGAAAATGAGCTTTTTGCGGGATTTTGTTTGAGTGTTATTCTGTTCCATATAAAAAACGCAGTTTTGAAAAAAGTATAATTAATAAAATTTTAGAGGTGGATCTTTCCGGTGGATCTCAGCATATCATAATAAGCAATGGTTGCATCGGATTTAGCCAGCTCCAGGTTGACGCGGGATTGATACAACAATGTCTGCGCATCGATCCGGTCTGTCGTGTTCACCAGGTTGTTCTTAAATTTCGATTCTGTGATCCGTTCATTCTCTTCTGCCTGTGTGACGGCGACCTGTAAGACTTTTATCTTTTCCAGGGATACCTGGTAGAGAATGAAGTTTTTGTTCACATCCTGGTGGATGTCATCGAGGGCCTGGTCCTTGCCGGTATTCAGGTCCTGGCGCTGCAGGGCAGCTTCCCTTTCCTTGTTCTTATTCGTCCACAGGGTTCCGATATCCCAGGAGGCGCCGATACCAAGGGTAATGGGCGCGATCAGGTTGTTATTGGTCGGAATGACCTGGCCGGTAGGATTAATGTAATACGCGCCTCCCGAAGCGGCTACCGTAGGCTGGCGCTGATCATGTATCTTTTTGACATTGATATCGGCTATCCGGGTCTGGTAGGAGAGGTCCTGCAGCTCCCGGCGGTTGGTTTCAGCCAGCTGCACCAGCTCCGTGTAAACAGGATGCTCATCCAGCTTATACGTGGGAGCCGGCAGGATCAGCTGAGTCGAATCCGGGATACCCAGCAGGATATTCATATTGAAGTTGGCTATTTTCCGGTTGTTCTCCAGCTCGATCTCCGTCAGCTGCATCTGTGAACGCTGAAGCTCATAACGCAGCACGTCGTTCTTCGTGGCCAGCCCCTGGCTTTCGTATTTGGTGATCTCTTCCAGCTTGCCCTGTATATCCTGCATATTCTGTGCGACGATCAGCTGGTTTTGCAGGATCTTGTTATAATTGATATAGGAATCGATGATCAGCCAGGTAATATCATCCTTATCCTTATCCGCATCCAGGCGGCTCATCTGCACCATCAGGTCAGCAGACTGGCGGGCATATTTGAACTGGTTGCCGGCAAAGATGGGTTCCGTCACGGAAAGCGTACCCAGGTAAGCCGGAAAATCAAAAGGCAGCTTGAGGGGGTCCTTCGTAACCCCGGGAATGTCGATCACCCGGGACATCATGAGCGCATGGAGGTATTGAAAGCTCACCTTTGCGCTGGGCAGGCGGGCATCTTTTGCCTGGGCCAGGCGGGACAGGGCCTCGTCGATCTTGTACTGCGATCTTTTCAATTGCTTGCTGTTCTGGATCCCCAGCTGCACAGCTTCGTCCAGGCCCAGGGTCCTGGTTGGTGCGGTTTGTGCAAAGGAAGAAGAAGCAGCAAAAAGGAAGAAGAAGATAGCCCCGGCTAATTGTTTACTCACGGACATAATTTTCTCTTTTAAGGAGTTCGTGAACGCTTCGCGATTCATGTTCTTGTATTTATTATTCTTCATTTTTGATATCCAAATGGGCCCTTAATAGTTGCTTCAAATGGGCCTTCAGTCGTGGGGCAAGCTTCGTTCGGTAATTTTCGTCGCTGACATCGTATCCAAGGGCCAGGACCTGGCAGCCATATGGTCTCGACAGCGTATAAGAAGAGATGGTACCCATGATCGAACCTACAGTCATGGCGACGTCCACCTGGCGGAATAATTTTTTCTGTTGTCCATCCGTGATGATCTTCGTGATCTGCTCCAGGTTGCGCATCTTGATAGCGATGATCCTGTCGCGGATCTCATCCGAACGGCTGCTGACGGCTTCCTGGTACATGATATTGTGAAACCGGAGGTTGTTGAGAACTCTGTCAACATAGAACTCCACCAGTCTGTCGATCTTATTCCAGGGGCTGAGGGACTCGTCCTTATTCAGCTCTTCCAGGATGCCATAAGCGTATCCCGCCCGGAATTCTATCAGGTATTCCAGCAATTTTTCCTTGGAGCCAAAATAATAAGAGATCATGGCCAGGTTGACCCCGGCTTTTTGGGCGATATCCCTTACAGATGTCCCGTCAAATCCCTTTTCCCCGAATAGCTCTTCGGCTACTGTAAGAATATCTTCTCTTTTATCTGACATATCAATGAATGAATTACTTTACAGGTGCAAAGTTAAACAAACGTTTGAGTTAAACAAACGTTTAATTGATTTTTTGGAAATAATCTTGCCCGACCGCGGAGGTTGGCGGTGTTATAAGCTGACTACCAATTGATTGGCTGCTGTAAATCGCAAGGGTAAATGAAGGGCTGCTGAGGGTAGGAGCTGCTTTCGCTTTATTTACTGATACCGGCATTCTCGGAAGTGAGGATAGATCCGGTAAGCTTCTTGATCGTATACCAGCGGAAATTCTGGTCCGCCTCCATTCCGGTGCCGAAAAGGATCTTATCTTTCGTATAGATGCGTACCGGCTTATCGGTATAAAACTTTTCCGTATGCTGATCCCACCAGAGCTCCAGGCAATGCACCGTATCCCCTTTCAGGATATTCTTTACGATCACCGAATCCCGTAAGTAGACCTTACTCTGGTTCTGGAAGTATTTTCCATACAGGGCATCCATCTGGCTTTCTATAATAATGGAATCCTTGTTATTTACAGAATCCTTATAGAAGTCAACGTGCAGCGTCCTGGGGAATTCGGCGTAAGGCGTATCGGCCCGCTGGAACCGCAACATATAAGGCGATGTGAGCTTTCCTTTCACTTTCCCGCCTTCACTGAGAAAGCTTTCGATGTGCCCGGCTTCTTCCGGCGGCATGGCCTTCCTTTTCCCTAAAGCGGCCACCTCTTTCGGGTTGTTCTCACAGCTGCTGCAAAAAATGCAGGCCGCCAGCAGGAGGAACAGCATGGGTCTATTGATTGAATTCACTGATAACATATAGCCCTTTATAAATTAAGTGGGGATCTGTAAAATACTGCTTTTCCAGGTGGCGCGTAAAATAAGCCGCATCCCCCCCGCTTAAAAGCACGTTAAAGTTATCATACTTCTCTTCATAAGCCCCGATGATCCCTTCGATCTCCTTAGCCATTCCCAGGATCACTCCGCTGAGGATATTCGTCCTTGTATCGTAACCTGCCAGTGGAAAATTCCAATCGGCTTTGACGAGCGGCAGCCTGGCCGTGAAGGCCTGCAATGATTTAAAGCGCATTTCCATGCCCGGCGAAATGCCGCCTCCTATAAATTCATGGTATTTGTTAACGTAGTTATAAGTGATGGCAGACCCGAGTCCAATCACCAGGTTGTTCTTTCCTGGGAAAAGGTCCACTGCCGCCACTACCAGCGCCAGGCGGTCAGCTCCGATCGTATCCGGCTTGCCAACAGGCGTAGTGATGGGAACTTTAGAGCGGTGATCGAGCTTATGAAAATGCGTAGACTGCTGCAACAGGTCCTCCAGGAGCGGGTTGTGGTGGATCACCGAAGAGAGGATCGATTTGTCCGGCTTGTAATGATCGATGAGCTCCCTGATCGTTGTTTCACTGTCATCTTCCAATACCTGTTCCTGATAGAATACGCCATTCGTAAAAACAGCACATTTCATACGGGTATTGCCAAAATCGAAGCAAAGGGTGGTGGGCATGCTAATCCTCAAATTTGAACGAAGATAAGTTTTTGAAATGACCATTTAATTTTACTCTTTCCTTGAGTATTTCCATTTCTGCGATTACGGGCAATACCTTTCCCAGGTGACGTTTGAGGTATTCCTGCCTTTGTTCTTCCCGGAACAGGCCCAGCAGCTCGTATTCTTCTTCCAGGGACAGTCCCGCGTGGTGCGCCACATCGTAGCTCGTCAATTCCTCATCCGGTTTATGAAAGTCTTTTTCAATATTGAGCATCCGGTGCAATTCCCGGATGGCCTTTACTACTTTCTGCATCAATTCCGGTTTGCCCGGCCCTTCGATATTCTCCGGATAATTTACGATGGCACCGCTAAATAATTTGTCCGGTATCGACCGGATCATTTCCAGCGTCCGGAAAACGAGCACTCCCTGCGTCTTGATATCCATCTCCCCATTTTCATAAGTATTCACCATTTCCGTGATCCTTACCAGGGTGCCCATTTCATTCAATTTATTGTTGATGACCGTGGGGATCCCGAAGGGTTTGCTTTCCGTATAACATTCATTGATCAATTGCTTGTACCTGGGCTCAAAAATGTGCAGGTTCACACTTTCACCAGGATATACGACTATCCCCAGGGGAAAAACAGGAATGAAATTCGTCATACAGGCAAAGCTAAATAAATTCCCGGAATGACTATATGGGCGGTGCCGGTAGGTCTATTTTCCCCTTACAAATATTGATCCGGCGGATTCGAAAGCGCGTGAATGTCATTATAGATCTCGTCGGGATCGTTCTCTTTTTCGAAAACGACAAAACTATGGGTATCCAGGAGGACCCTCGTGTTGATATTGATCTTCAATTGTTCTTTATATACTTTCTCCCTGGCCGGCCGCTCTTTGGGATCACACTTCCTCAGCAGCTTCCAGTAAGTAAACCAGGAGGTGAATAAAATAAAGGGGTAATATAACGGGAACAGGAACAGGGAAGTCTTGTTCACCCGCATAAAATTGATCTTGCTCAATTTGAAACCGGTGAGCTTGGCGATCACTCTCATTTTCTGCATTCCTATCAGAAAGATATGCCCGTAATAAATATCATTTTTATTTTCATCCCTGACCAGCCAGACTGAATCGATCTCATTAGGCGGCATTAACTTATGGAAATATTCCGTTTCGAAGAGCAGGTAGCTCAGCCTGGACTTAAGATTCGAATAGCTGGGGGTGGTGATGATCATTTTACCGCCCTTTTTCAAGACCCTGTTGAACTCCAGAAAAGCCTTTACCTGGTCGCTGAAATGTTCGATCCCTTCCTGGCAGATAACAAAATCTGCATGATGATCGGCGACAGGCAGGCCCTTTGTGATATCCGCCTTTTTACATTCGATCCCTTTAACCAAAAAATTCTCCGGGAACAGGTCATAGGCCTCCACTTTACTGCCAAGCTCCAGCAGGATTTCCGAGGTCACGCCATTTCCTGCGGGGATATCCAGTACGACCTTATCTTTCAATGCAGACCTGATCTCATGCAGGTATTTTTTTACATGAAATTTCGGGCTTTTAGGGTTGTTTACGTGAGGATCGACCATTGGATGGTTTTTATATTAACACGATAGCTGATCTTTCCATCTTATCGAAAGGCCGTCAACACTCGTTTGAATAAGTTTTTCCAGTGCATTCCCCTGCTGAGCAGGGGAGGGGCCAGATCCCCGTCAAAGGGCTCTCCGCTCCGGAGGTAGCGCCGGGTAAATGTTCCCGAGGTCATACCCCATTTGGCAATGAACGTGTAATAACCTTTATTCTTTTTTATCCGGCCCACGGATTTGGACCCGAAATGATAAATGCGGCTGCTGCCAATTCCTTTGAAGGCCCTTACTCCCGCCGTCCACAATTTCATGGAAAAATCCGGGTCCGAATACATGCCGGGAGAGAATTCCGTACTATACCCTCCTACCAGGTCCCAGAGATCTTTATGCACGACGTTCGGAGGCCAGGTAGCTCCCTGCCAGTCAGGCTTGGAAAAAGAAGCAAACTCCTGCAGCAGCTCTTTCTCCCGGAAACTCCCGATATCCGTCCCATAATCTTTCACGATAACACAATTATTTCCGGAAGCAAAAGGCTCGATGGCCGTAGCAGATATAAAAAAATGCTTATGACCGATCGCCCTGATCGCGTTCAACAGGCAAAGGTCCCAATCCGGGCAGACCACCATATCATCGTTCATGTACACGATATAATCGGTATCCGCCAGGCTCCGCTGGATATTCAGGGCATAACAGATGCCGATGTTCGTTTCGCTATACGTATAGTCCAGATCCGGCTGGGAAGTCACCCAATCCAGGGTCCCGTCGCTTCCTTCATTTATATGAACGATCAATTGGTGGGGGAACCGGGAAAACTTCCGGATGCTCTCTATGCAAAGTTGCAGGTAGGAGAGATTATTCCAGGTAGGGATCAGGATAGAGAATACGGCATCTCCCTTACCGGGTAGTTTCCTTTTTAAGATCGAATGGCTGTCTGTCCGGGCGCCCGGTGAGGAAACAGAAGTGGAATTCGTCATGCAAAAACTGGATAAAGGGGTGAAGTTAGGGATTAAATGAATCGAAAATATCAGTAGTTTGCGTGATTGATGCCGGGGTGTGAACAAAAAGACGCCGGAAGCGTCTTTGGTAAGTATTCCCCCGATATTTAGCTAAATAATATGCCCCCTGTAAAAAGAATTCTGATTGATCTGGAAAAATTGAAGAACCGCTATGTAGGTCTGGGAGAAGTCTCATCCCGTTTTGCAAAGGCATTGCAACCTCATGCAAAAAGTTTGCTCGAAGAGGGGATCAGCATTTACCTGCTGGTGCCGCCTTCCTATAAAAATCATTTTGGCAGGGAGTTCCATTATATCACTACTAATTTTTTAAACAAACGGTTTCCTGCCCTGCTGCCCGAATTTGACCTATGGCATGCGATCCATCAGACGAGCAGTTATGTTCCCTATTATTCGAAAACGAAATATTTGCTCACGATCCACGATCTTAATTTTATACATGAAAAACAAGGGCATAAAGTTGATAAATATAAGAACGGGCTGCAACGAAAAATAGACAGGGCCGCCGCGATTACCACTATTTCCGATTTTACCAAAAAAGAGGTGTTTCAATATCTAAGGGTCAATGATCCTTCGATCACAACGATCCGCAACGGGGTTGCCGACCCCATGGAAATTCAGCCTTCCAGACCCGCGAAGGTGAGCAGTAACGAGCCTTTCCTGTTCCATCTGTCTGCCATATCACGCAAAAAGAACACGGACACGCTGGTGGACTTAATGAAGGTATTGCCGGAAAAAAAACTGGTAATCGCAGGGACCTGGCGTTCGAAATATGCCAGGCAGGTCCTGGAGCGTATCCGGGAGGAAAAAATAACCAACATAATTACGCTCGACCAGCCGAACGAATCGGAAAAAGCCTGGCTCTATGCTCATTGTGAGGCGTTTCTTTTCCCTTCTCTCTTTGAGGGCTTTGGCCTTCCTGTTATCGAAGCGATGTATTGCGGCAAGCCTGTATTTGCCTCCACGCACTCCAGCTTGCCGGAGATCGGCTCCGACAAAGTCGCCTATTGGGAGCATTTCGATCCGCTGTATATGAAAGAGGTGCTGCTGACGAAGCTACAGGATTATAACCAGCAGGCCCACCGGGCGGCATCGTTAAGATCTTATGCCGGATCCTTTTCCTGGGAAGAGACCATCCTCCGGTATATCGCATTATACAAAAGCATTCTAACGGCGGGCCCGTCGTCCAGCCACTAGGATGTCGTCCCCTTCCCCATCCCTTTCCGGAATTTCCGGAAGGTAATGTAGGCATCCATGAACTTCAGCCTGAGCTTCTCCCATCCGGTGACCCGGAAGGCCCCTTGCTTATAGTAAACGCTGTCACTTTTACTGATATACCACCGCTGATAGTTGTTCCTGGCCATCCAGTCCAATATTTCAGGCAGATAGGGGTTTGAATAGGTCTTCCCATGGGTCTCCAGGGAAATGACTCCGGGACGGCTCTTTAAATATTTCAATACAAACCATTCGCAGCCTTCCGTATCGATATGCAGCAGGTCGATGGCGCCGTCATCAACTTCATCAAATCTTTTGCATTCTACGCTGAACGTATCTTCTTTCCTCACCTGGTATCGGTCGTTCACTACAGCAGGGCTGAAAGGGAGGGCCGTCGCGAAAGTGGACTCTCCCCGCTGCGCCAGCTCCAGGACTCCGTTATAGTCATAGATGGCATAGGGCACCAGGAGGATATTCGGGAAGCCGGCGAAAAATTTTTTTATCGCCAGGATCCTGTCCGGATCGGGCTCGACCAGGGTAGCCCGGGTGCCGTCTTTGGTGATAAAGTCAAGAACATTGGACCTTTCCGGCATAAATACCCCGATCTCACAGACATGGGATACCCGTATTTTCTTATACCGGCTCCGCTTATAAAGTTCGTTGGATGACATTCGGTTTATCGTTGCGGGATTTTATCGTGGGGTGGCTCAGGCCTCTTTATTATTCTTCCACCACCGGTAGCCGACAATACCGCAGATAGCGAGGGGGGTTAGCGCCAGATACATAATGCCGTGGTTCAGGGCCTTGGCAGGTCCCTCACCCAGCTGCTGCGCCGTCCGTGTGCAAATGGAACATTGCGCTTTCGCCCGGGGATTGCCGGCCAACAAAAAGAGGAGGAGCAGGAGGAGCCCTGAGAACTTGATCATAACGACCTGATTGAGATTACAAAGATACTGCTTTTATTCATCAGAGGTCTATACCTAAAAAAGCTACCCGGCCTTAAACCAGGTAGCTTTTTTAGGTATAAACAGGTTATAGAAAAAAGTTCCGGATTAACGGACTTCTTCCGACTTCATACTTTTCTGGGTTCTCTTTCTTTCATCCTCATCCAGGATGGTCTTGCGGAGGCGGATCTTTTTAGGAGTCACCTCGATGCATTCGTCCTGCTGGATATATTCCATGCATTCTTCCAGGGTCATTTGCTTTTTAGGAATGATGCGTACGGAGTCATCGCTGCCGCTGGCACGCATATTCGTCAATTGCTTGCCTTCTGTGGCATTCACGATCAGGTCGCCCGGCTTGATATGCTCGGCAATGATCTGTCCCACATATACTTCTTCACCCGGATCGACGAAGAAGGTACCGCGATCCTGTAATTTATCGATCGAGTAAGCGGTAGTCTTTTCCTGGTTCTTGGAAAGCAGCACGCCATTGCTCCGGCCGGGGATAGGTCCTTTCCAGGGCTTGTATTCCAGGAAGCGATGGGCCATTACTGCTTCACCGGCTGTATTGGTCAGCATATTGCTGCGCAGACCGATCAGACCGCGGGAGGGAATCTCGAATTAGAGGTGCTGCATTTGTCCTTTACTTTCCATCACCAGCATTTCTCCCTTGCGCCTGGTGACCATATCGATCACTTTACCGCTGTAATCCGAGGGAACATCTACCACGAGATTTTCGAAAGGCTCGTTCTTTTTGCCATTGATCTCTTTTACCAGTACCTGGGGCTGGCCGATCGTCAGCTCAAAACCTTCTCTGCGCATGGTCTCGATCAGGATCCCCAGATGCAGGATACCACGGCCGAATACCAGGAAGCTATCGGCGCTCTCCGTATCTTCTACTCTTAATGCCAGGTTCTTTTCCGTCTCTTTCATCAGGCGGTCACGCAGGTGACGGGAGGTCACAAACTTTCCGTCCTTACCGAAGAAAGGGGAGTTATTGATCCCAAAGAGCATGCTCATAGTGGGTTCATCCACGCTGATGGTCGGAAGGGCCTCCGGATTATCAATATCCGCGATGGTATCACCGATATTGAACTCTTCCAGTCCCACCACGGCGCAAATATCGCCGGCCATCACTTCGGCAGCTTTCTTCTTGCCCATTCCCATGAATGTATACAGTTCCTTTACCTTGAGACGTTTGATAACGCCTTCTGCCTGCATCAGCGCTATGGACTGTCCTTCTTTGATGGAGCCGCGGGCTACTTTGCCCACTGCGATCCTTCCCAGGAAGGAGGAATAATCCAGGGAGGTGATCTGCATTTGTAAAGGACCTTCGGCTACTTTAGGGGCAGGTACATATTTGAGGATACCGTCCAGCAAGGGGGTAATATCTTCACATTGTTCGTTCTTATCATTGAACCAGCCATTTTTACCGCTACCGTAAAAAGTAGGGAAGTCCAGCTGCTCTTCTGTAGCATCCAGGGTGAAGAACAGCTCGAATACCGCCTCATGAACTTCATCAGGACGGCAATTGGGCTTGTCCACCTTATTGATGACCACAATAGGCTTCAGGTTCAGCTGAAGGGCTTTTTGCAGTACAAAACGGGTCTGGGGCATGGGGCCTTCGAAAGCATCCACCAGCAATAACACACCATCCGCCATTTTCAATACGCGCTCTACCTCACCGCCAAAGTCCGAGTGACCCGGGGTATCTATTACATTGATCTTGGTGTCTTTGTATTCGACAGCAGCGTTTTTGCTGAAAATAGTGATGCCTCGTTCTCTTTCGAGGTCATTGCTGTCCATGATCAGCTCCCCGGTCTCCTGGTTGTCCCGGAATACGTGGGTAGCGTGTAAGATCCTGTCTACCAGGGTAGTCTTACCATGGTCAACGTGTGCGATGATTGCTATATTTCTGATTTGCATAATTAACTCCTGATAATTATATCGCGCCGCAGGGCTCGTCGGAATTTACCCCTTTGGCGCGAATCGTTTTAATGGTTTGGCCCTTCAAAAGACCCCCCTGGGCCGTTTTGAGCCCGCAAAGGTACGTCAAAACCCCCTAAATTCCTAGTTTACCGTCACCGGGGTGAAGAAATAACAGAAAAGACATAATTGATCATTCTTTTTCCTTTATCACCTGGAAAAACTGCTTTCCGCTGAGCAGGGCTTGTCCGGATACCCCCTGTACAATATTATAGTAACGCCCGGGCAGGTCATTGGTGTAAAAATCAATAGCTGTTTCACCGTCTTTATTGGTAACCAGCAAGGGCGACCAGTGCAAAGTGGTATACAAGGCGGGAGTGGGAGACTGCAGGACCGATGAATCGGTCTCATAGGTCTCTTTCAGTAGGCGGATAGGGCTTACCCGGCAGACAAAGGGCGGGAAGACAGGCTCTGCCAGCTGGCACCCTTTGTACACGACTTCCCTGATCTGGTTACCTGCTGCAAGGGTACGGTAAGTCTCGCCGATCACAGGTTTTCTGCCATAAGGATGGTTCGGACAATTCAGGACATTCATCATACAGACATAGTCCTTACAACCGCCGCTGCCGCTGCCGTTGCCGTGAGGGGTGACTACGACTTTCTGCAAGGTTCTTGCCAGGCGAAAATCCTGCTTATCATCTTTCTTGTCATCCGGCAGCACGTCCTCCCGTAGTCCGGGCGGGGGCACATACCATTCTTCTGCGATCCTGCGGTTCATACTATCGTATTTATTAAAAAGGGCGATCCTGTATTGTTCCATCTGATCTCCCCCTGCAAGGGACAAGGCCATGTCACTCTCTCCGGCGGAAAGGAGCATCACAGCGGGCACCCTGAACCTCCCGGCGCTGTCCGTATGGAAGATCGATATGCCGGCGCCGTTATTCCCTCCCAGCACGATCATCTGCAGTGCTGCATGCAGCCTCTTTGAACGTTGCAATACATAACCGTAATCGGCCTCCGGCGCCCCGGACAGCAGCGGCAGACTATCTGCGGTTACGGCTTCCCAGTGATATCTCGTCCAGCCCCGGGTGAGCAGCAGGAGGTTGATGGTCGTATCGTTGTCCCAGCCTTTTGAAGGCAGGTCATAAAAAGGAGCTGTTCCCGGGAAAGGCCCTTCGGGCAGGTATTGATCGATCGCTGCATACCGTACAATATCGAAATTGCCCGTTTGTTTCAGCCGGCTCGCCAATACAGCCGAAAGAGAAAAGATGCTGCTGACACCCTGGCCGTTCTCATCGGTGGTCCGGATCCGCAGGTGTACTTTCGATCGGGTATGATAGGAGGTTGAATCCGGCAGAATGGTCACCGATACTTTCGGGCCGGGAGAATACAGCTTCCTTTCCGCAACAGGCAATCCATCCGTGTCTAACAAGGTCATTGTCAGCAATCCGGCCGGCCAGTCTTTGACGGGGATGGTGGTTCTGGCGGAGCTGGAGAGGGCTTTGATCGTAGCCGCATAGGCAATCTCATGCTCATTATAGACCAGCAGCCGGCATGGCAGGCCCGGTACAGGAAAATGCAGCTCGACGCTGACGGAATCCCGGGCCACCCCGTTGCGCACATGCAGAACAAATCCTGCCGTCCGTATCGAAGGAAAACTTCCTTTAACCGTCAGATGGGCGGGGCCTTCGGGGAAATCGACCGTATAGTTCCTGCCTTTATGAAATAAACAGCCATATACACGGGCCCACCCGTTGTCGTCGGTTTGGAAGATAGCGATCGGATGACCATTTTCCAGCAGACGGCCCCGTGCCGGGACCCCATTGCCGGTATTGTCCGTGATACCGATTGCCAGCTGGCAGGGCACACTATCGACCAGGTCGCCTCCTTCCGGGTAATAGCGCACCTTCCACTCCGGAAGTCCCCTGAGGAGAGGCGCCCAGAAAAACTCCGTCAGGTCCTGCCGCTTCACGACAGCGGCTATCCGGATATTATCGGCGGAGGCGTAGCTGATCTTCGGAGAGAGTGTCACTTCTCCGAATGGGTCTATTTTCTTCTCTCCGGAATCCACCAGCCGGCCGTCAGCCAGCAGCCGGTACCGGAAGCTGCCGCCGGCGGCCAATCCCCTGTAATCCGTGGTGATCCTGAATTTGAGCGGAAAGGAATCCGGCTCCTGCTCCAGGATAAAATGCGGAGCCTGGTCCGGCAGCAGGGTGATCTGTTGCCGGAAGAGCGGATGATCAAGGCCCTCCAACCGATGATCCGTATACGCCGTAACCAGATATTCGCCGGCGTTCAGCGTATCCGGCAGGTAGAGGGCGCCGGTGCTGATACCGCGGTAAAGGGCAAATCGTGCCGAGGTTTCCAGGACTCCTGTGGCCGGGTTCGTCAGGGCCACATACAGCGAATACAGGTTGGCCGTATCACTGCCCCCACCCAACAGGTAGGCGGTGAATTGTATATGTTCGGTATGCTCATACACCGACTTGTCCAGGTGCAGGAAAAGGCCCGGAGCCTTATGGTGATCCGAATAACGGCTCCAGACTTCCATTGCTTTGTCCAATACCGGATCTGTCATCTGGGCAAAGGAATGACCGGGCAAAAGAAAGAGAATCAGCGCTGAAAGGAACCAGGATCTGTTCATTGGGGTAAAAATAGGGAAATATAAAAAAGGGCCGGTAGAAACCGGCCCACATATACACATGAGAAAACTAAAAACCAGGTTTACGGATTTTTGGACGAAGCGTTCTCCGGCAGCAACGCAAACCTTATCCTGTTCTCCCCTTTCAGGTAAAGGCCTGCTGCCTCCTTCAGGGACGCGGATGTCACCTTATCCAGTGTCTTATCCGCCGAAAGCACCTGCAGCACATCATCATTATTTTCATACTGGCCGGACAGGTAGCCAAGCCAGTAGCCATTATCTTTTAACGCCAGTTCCATGCTCTTCTTGTACGAGGCCTTGTATTTCTCCACATCTACCGGGTCTGCTCCATTCATCCGCAGGGAATCCATTTCCCTTTCTACCATGACCGACAGATGGTCGACATTTTTAGGGGCACAGCCAAAGGCGACGATCACGGCATACCGGTTCTCCGGATATTTATTAAAAGCAGTCTGAACGGAGGGGCTGTATACCTCGCTCTCTTCTTCCCGCAGGTGCTGGAGCAGCTTGATCTGCAGCACCTGTCCCAGGGCATGAAGGTATTGATTGTTCTCAGGACTGTATTGATACGATCCGCTGAACACGAGCCGCACCATGGCCTTGTCCTCTTTGCCGGCGTATACATTCTTGATCATCTGTCCCGGCGGGATATGAATGCCCAGGTTACGGGCCTGCTCATTTTTATGAAGGGACGGCAACGCTCCCAGGTAGCGTTCCAACAGGGGCCGGATGCTGTCCGTGTTAAAATTACCGACGAATACGAAGGTGGCTCCGGAGGCGTCTGCAAAACGTTCTTTGTAGATCGTATAGACCTTTTGCAGCGTGATCCCGTTCAGCTTTTCCAGGGTCGGAGGCGAAGCCCGGTAATTATAATTTCCCATTACATAAGCCATCGTATCGCTGAACACGTTGCCCGGCTCTGCATAACGATTGGGAAGAACGGATCTTGAGCCGCTGATGATATTGTTATACAATACGCTGTCCATTCGGGGATGGGTGTATTCCAGGTAGACAAGCTGCAGGGCCGTCTCCAGGTCGCCTGTCGTCGTTGCGCCTGTCACTCCCTGGGAGCGGGCGCCGATATAGGGCCCTACCCGCACGGATTTGCCGGTCAGCAGCTTCGAAAGCTGTACGGGGTTGAAATCTCCCACACCAAAGCTGCCGATCATCTGGCTGGCGCTGGCGGCCGCTTCATAATCGGAATCATTGTAGAGAGAGACGCCTCCCGGAGCAAAGGATTTGAAAGAGATCTCATTATTTTTAAAATCGGTAGGCTTGAGGACCACCCGCACGCCATTGCTCAGCGTCAACCGGGTGACGTTCAGCGCGTCGACCTTTTCAGCAGCTACTATTTTACCAGGGGTGAGCTTATCGGTCAGCAAAGTTCCGGATGCCTTCTCGTCTTTATAAGCCACCATCTCCTTACCGGCCGAAACCTGTATCCAGGTCTTCACGGTGGCAGCATCGGGAAGGCTGCCTTTTTCTTTTTCCGGGGCCGTTACCAGGATATCCCGGTCGATCCCTTTTAAATATTCATTGCTGACGGCTGTTATATCTTCCAGCGTAATGGAAGCAATATGCTCCTTTACAAAGGTAGATTCCCAGTCGATCCCCGGCGCGGCCTCTCCCTGCAGAAAGTGGTGTTGATATTCCCCGACAAGGCTGGCGGAGGACATTTTGTTCTTTTCTTTCATCGCATTTTCCATCCCGCGGAGATAATTTTGTTTGGCCCTGTCCAGCTCGGATGGGGTAAAACCGAAGCGCCGGACCTGTTCCAGTACGTCCCATGTCTGCTGAAAAGCCCTTTGCAGCTGGCCTTCTTTAGCCGTCACCGCAAAAGCGAACATATCCAGGCCTCCCATCAGGCCCTGGATACCCATGCTGGCGCTCACGAAGGAAGGATTGGGCTCCCGGCTTAATTCCGCATATCTTCTTTCCGATAAAAGGCTATTGAACAGGGAACGTTTCATGGCCGCAAGGTAGACGGCATCGGTCTTCATCGGAGACGCTTTGTGTTTGATCAGCACTTCCAGCTCCGTAGCAGCGGCTTCCTTATCGGTGACCGTCAGGAACTGCTCCTGCCCGGTGAGAGGAACGGTATAGGTGGTGCGGGGGCGTTCTGCGGCCGGGTTCTTTAGGCTGGAAAAATTTTCCCGGATCATTTTTTCGATGGCCGCCGCGTCGATGTCTCCCACGACGATGAGGGCCTGCAGGTCGGGGCGGTACCAGTCATGATGAAAACGACGGATGGCGGCAGGCTTGAAATGGATCAGCACACTATCCAGGCCGATCGGGATCCTTTCCGCATACCGGGCATGGTTCAGCAGGACAGGATAATACTGACGGGACATGCGGTCTTTCGCCCCCTTGCCCAGCCTTTCTTCTTCCAGGACGACGCCTCTTTCTTTCTCCAGCTCGACGGAATCCAGGGTAGCTTCCTGCGCCCAGTCGCGCATGATCTGCAAGCCATTTGCCACCAGGGAAGGGTCTTCCGTCGGTAAGGGCAGCTGGTATACCGTCTCGTCGAAACTGGTATAGGCATTGAGATCGGCGCCAAAACGGACACCGGCTTTTTGCAGGTAGTCCACCAGCTCGTTCTTCGGAAAATGCGTGGTGCCATTGAAGTTCATGTGCTCCATAAAATGCGCCAGTCCCCGCTGGTCTTCATCCTCAAGAATGGAGCCTGCCTTGTTGACCAGGTAGAGCTGAACTCTTTTGGCCGGCTCTTCATTGTGCCGGATATAATACGTAAAGCCATTGGGCAGCTTCCCGGTACGGACCGCCGGGTCCAGGGGGATCGGCTTCGCAGGCGGCTGTCCAGGAGGCTGCGAGTTCGGCCGCGCGTTCGGCTGCGCCAGGACGATACAGCCGAGAGCGATCATTGCGGCGGTTGAAGCAATTAGTTTTTTAACAAGCATAATTTTTTTGTGTGACGTGATTATTAAAAGTTTGCAAACCTGCGGATTAGTTTTTAAAAATCTTTGTTAATTTGTGATCAACGAAACCTTTCGTCGTTCAGCGGTCCGGCATACGTTTAGTATCGCAAAGCCGCGGTGATGATATTTGTGATAAGCGGCTAACACGGCAAGATTTTCGGTGATAAAAAATTTCACCCTGTTATATATGGGGTCTATTTTATAAATTGAACGCAAATTTATCCCATGCGTAAAAAATGGCTGCTACTTATCCCTGTCGTATTGTTCGTTTTGTACCTGCTGGGGCCCAGTCCTGCCACTCCATCCTATAATAAGGAAAAACCGGCCGTTCCTTCGGAGCCGGCAGCCCTGGAGACTTATATCCGCGGCCAGGAGGCCTTACATAAGCTAAAGCCGGATAATGAGGCCAGGATCGTCTGGGCCAATGACTCCCTGAAAGGCCAGACTCCGTATGTACTTGTCTACCTGCATGGCTTTTCTTCCTCCCAGGGCGAAGGAGATCCCGTACATCGGTACATTGCCCGTAAATTCGGCTGCAACCTTTACCTGGCGCGTATGGCAGAGCATGGCATCGATACGGTGGATGCCATGGCGAACCTCACCGCCGATAATTATTGGGAGTCTGCCAAACAAGCGCTTGCCATCGGGAAGCAGCTGGGCCAAAAGGTGATCCTGATGGGAACTTCCACGGGAGGCACATTCGCCCTGCAGCTGGCGGCGGCTTACCCGGAGGATGTGGCGGCGCTGGTCCTGCTCTCCCCGAATATCGCCATCAACGAGCCGACGGCCTGGGTGCTGAACAATCACTGGGGATTACAGATCGCCCATATGGTAACAGGGTCCGATTATATAGAGAGCAAGGAGGATCATGGTCCCCTGTACAGGCAGTACTGGTATACGAAATACCGTACGGAGGCCGCCGTAGCCCTGGAAGAATTACTGGAAACTACGATGAATAAAGGCACTTTTGAAAAGGTGAAACAACCCGTAGGCCTTTTTTATTACTATAAGGACAAGATCCACCAGGACAGTACGGTGAAAGTAAGCGCTTCGCTGGAAATGTTCGATCAGCTGGGAACACCGGCCGATCAGAAATATAAGCAGGCGATCCCCGAAGCAGGTACGCATGTGATAGGCTCTTCCATTCGTTCACATGATGTGGAAGGGGTGGAAAAGGGAGTTTCTCATTTTATGACGGAGATATTGCATTTGTCGCCGGTCGACACGGTATCCGGCCATTGACGACGTTGATGAGCGAATGCCGAAACGGGTGAACCGTTCGGCATTCGGGTCTAATGATGGGGCTTCGCCCGGTGGACCCGTGGTCCACTTGAAAAAATAAGTGATCTTTGCTGCCGCATGCCACGAAAAATCATTTATCTTATCAATCCCATTTCCGGTACGGGGGGCAAATCATCCCTGCAGGACCTGATCATTCGCAAAACTGGAGCTCAAAAAATTGATTTCAGCATTCTGCCTACTGATGCGGAAGGCAGATATGATTTTTTGATCCCGGCCATAGAGAAAGAAGAGATCACGGATATTGTGATCTGCGGGGGTGATGGAACAGTAAGTGCGGTAGCCGCCGCACTAAAGGGGGTGCCCGTTCGGATCGGTATTATCCCCATGGGCTCCGGTAACGGATTGGCATTTGCTGCAAAGATCCCCAAGGATCCTTCCAAAGCGCTGGATATTATTTTTGCAGGCAAGGCTTCTTATATCGATGGCTTTACGATCAACGGGCAATTTTCCTGTATGCTCTGCGGGATTGGGTTCGATGCGAAAGTGGCTCATGAATTTGCCCGCCAGAAGAAAAGAGGGCTGCAGACCTATATCCGGGTATCCCTTTCTAATTTTTTTTCAAGCCGTCCTTATCCCTTCCGGATCAGGCTGCCTCTTCCCGATGGAGGGGAGGGTGTGTTTCTTCCGGAACGGAGCTTCTCCGTAGATGCCTTTTTCATCAACATCGCCAATGGCAATCAGTTCGGCAATAATGTTACGATCGCTCCGAAAGCCAGCCTGCAGGATGGGCTGCTCGATATCGTCGTGGTAAAAAAAATGCTTAAGCTTCCGATGTTCTTTGCTGTGATCCGCCAGGTATTGGGCGGCAATGCCTTGCAGGACATCCCCGGCGATGCCGGGAAGAAAAACGTTCTCTATTTCCAGGCGCAGGAGCTGATCATTGAGAATCCGGATGAAGCTCCTTTACATATTGACGGAGATCCGAAGGATACGGCGAAGGAGTTTAAGATCAGGGTAGTGCCGGCGATGCTGCAATTGATACAGCCCTAGTGTACCCGTGGCCCATCAGTGACCCGCCAGCCTCCTGAACTGAGCAAAGGAAGCCCTATTGTCCTCATTATCCAGGGAGCCGATAATATTCAGCTTTTCCTGTTTGGTCAAATGAAAGTTCAGCGCTGCTCCCGCATCTTCGGTCTTCGGAACATACTGAAAGATCAGCTTACGGAAAGGAAAGCCCATTCCGCTCTGGGATAAGCTCAGCAGATCATTCTGGCTATATTCCTGCATCTTGTACCAGTTATCCTGCAGCAGCAAAAGGGGCTTGGTGAATATCTCGGTAATATCCCCGGATTCAAAAGGATTTTCCCAGCCGCCGGCTTTCCGGTCGCGAAGCTGCAATAACACGACCCCGCTGGTATTCTGCTGCACCCATTCCCGGAATGCATTCAGGAAACGGATCGCATTCATTTCACCGAAGTTGTCCCGGAAGCCGGCGTCCATCACATCGATGACCGGATTGGTCGGCAGCCATACATTCGGCAATACATACGGGAAAGTTGCATTCATGCGTAAGGCGGTCAGCAAGCGAAGGTTCATAGGTTCCTGACGGGAAAACAAAGCGCCGAAGTCAATCGCATCCGGATCCATCGCGGGAATCCTCGTACTGTCATACCGGGGCCGCATTAAAAAGCTGACAGGCTGGGTGCTGATGATCATCGCCCTGCTGTCGCGGGTGATCACGGGAGTGAATAACATCATAGGGATCCTGGCCGCAGCCTCATCCGGCGCCAGGTCTTTTAGCTGCCTGTTGAGCAGCCCTCTTGTGTTGGCATTCAGCTTTTGCTCGAAGGCATATCCCCTATCCTTAACATATTCATGATTCCCTACTTTAAACTTCTGGACCGGAGAAGCCAGATCTCTTGCCACAAAGGAGGAGAACAGCGTATTGAGAAGGTCGCCGGAAATATCGTCTACATATTTAAGATCCTGCGGGTTGATAGAAGAATTGCCCTTTTCCCTTAGCTGCGAAAGGGCTCTGAAATAAGCGGCGCCCAGCATACCGCCTGAGGCCCCGCTGATGAGAAAAGTCTTGCGCATCAGCTGTCCCCCGCTGAGGCTATCCAGGCGTTGAAGGGCGCTCATGGTGAAAGTGGCGCTACGATTACCGCCACCGCTGGTATTGATAAGGTATAACAAAGGGCGGGCCTCGGATTGCCGGGCCTTCCACCGTTCCAGTATCGCCAGCATATTCGCCTTATCGCTTGCCAGCTTTTTATCGGAGCTCATTTCCAGCAAGGTTGCCCGGTCATACAGGGGCCGGGGTACTTCATTCGTATAATTCAGGCCATATGCTTTATTGGTGGGGTCGATCACACTATAGCGATAAAGCAGGTTGAACAGAAAGAACAGCAATACAAAAAAAGGAATGCTCCAGCTCTGCATGAAATAGGAAAAGGCCCCGGATAAAGAGATGAGGATAGCAAAAAAGATCAGGATGCTGGCCGCTGCCGGTAATTGGAAGTAACGGCTGTCCATGAAGAAACCAACCGCGATCAAAAACATAAACGCTACGAAGATGGACAACACGGCGGAAATATGATGGCGATTGAAAATGTTCTCGATAAAATCCTTGCTGTAGTGGCTAACGTCGCGTGTCTTTCGGATGGTGAACGGTGAGTTCAGGTACCATAACACCCGCATCAGCCGGCTCTCGTTCAGCTTCACCTCTTCTTTCCGGAACTGGGATTTGAAAAGCCTGGGATTATTGATCACCGGGGTCATCCGCCGGATAATGCTCATATCCGCCCGAAAAAAATATAAAAGGGATACGGCGATGATGAAGATGAACCCGGCCAGAAATCCCAGGCTAAGCCAGAGGATATTAGCAGCCGGTAACAATTCCTTGTAGACGCCGAACTGCACTGCTTTTATAAAATAAAAGATCAGGAAGCCCAGCGGAAGAAAGGAATTATTGATGCAATATTTTAAAAAGGGCCTGGTGGTCGTCGCAAGGAACCGGAAATGCCGGGAGAACAAAATGAACGTGGTGATATTCCAGCTCATGACGAAAATGCCTGTCGCCATACCGACAATGGCAGCGCTGGCTGGGCTCACATCTCCCAGGTATTCCGGAGAAAGGAACAGGGCCGCCGCACCATACGAACGCATAAATCCTCCATTTACGGTGCTGAAGAGGATCAACCAGAATGCGAGCAGTACCTGGAATTTTCTTAGATGCAGCAACAGTAGTTGAATGGGGAAAAAACAATAAAAGGATTTAAGGGTTCGCATCATACGGTTACAGAATATCTTATTGGTTTTACAAGGTACAACATCCCTATAATTGTCAACAAGAATAACAGGCCGGTCACCTGATGGAACTGAGCCAGCCAGTCAAAAGCCATCCACCTGCCCGGAGTAATGCCCGGGCTGGTCAGCAGGCTCGTAATACCCAGAATAATTTGCACTAATATGAGTAAACCGGGCAGCCATCGGAGCTTACGGAAATAGTCCGGTATATTCTCCAGCCTGAAGGCCAGGACTGACCAGATTCCCACCATTATCAGCAGGAGGTATGCGATCCCGCGATGGATAAATTGTACGGTGATCTTATTTCCGATCAGGTCCTCTAAAAAGGAAGATCTGCCGAACAGACCATCCGGTATCCAGCTCCCATTGATCGTAGGCCAGGTTGGCGCTACCGTAGCTGCCTTATGTCCGGCCATCAGGGCGCCGAATAAGAGCTGAAAGAACAGGGCAAAGAGCAGCGCGATCGTCCAGCGGCGGAGGGAGATCAGGGCAGGGCGGGAGGCTCCCGGATTCGTCCCCAACAGCGCCTGACCAGGAACGGACAACTGCAGCGCAAACCAGAAAGCGTATACGACCAGGCCCAGGGCGAATACAAAATGCAGGGCCAGGCGGGTAGGTTCCACATAAATGGCATCGCCGGTCAGGCCGCTGGCCACCATGATCCAGCCAATTGCCCCCTGAAGGGCCCCCAGGAGGAAGAGGATGATAAGGGGCCGGACCATTTCCTTTTTCATCTTTTTTTTCCAGACCAATCCGGCAAATCCCACCAAAAAGACCACCCCTACCATCCGTGCCCAAAAACGATGAAACCATTCCCAGAAGAAAAGGAATTTAAAATCAGCCAGGCTGATACCGGAATTAAGGATATGGAACTGGGGTGTCTGACGGTACTTTTCAAAAACGTCCTGCCATTGAGCATGACTCAACGGGGGAATGGTTCCCATGAAGACATTCCACTGGGTAATGGAAAGGCCTGAACCCGTCAGCCGGGTGATGCCCCCCAGAACGACCTGTACCAGCAGCATAATGACACCGGTATAAACCCAGATCGCCACCGGACGGGAAGAGGAGGAAGCGGATGATTGCATAGCGCCGCAAAGGTAAAGTAAAGATAGAGGGCCCGGGTGACCCCGATCAGGATTTTATCCTATTTTTGAAAAAAAGAAGGGGTTGCTGAAGAATTATTACCAGTCTGAGTTATTGGAAGCCGGTTGTGACGAAGCCGGCAGGGGCTGTTATGCAGGTCCTGTATTTGCGGCGGCGGTGATCTTGCCGGCCGGGTTCTTCCACCCCCTGCTCAATGACTCCAAACAGGTCAGTGAACCCCATCGCAATGAGCTCCGGATCTATATCGAATCCACTGCCCTTGCCTGGAATGTCGCCCGGGTAGACCAGGATGAGATCGACCGGATCAATATTCTGAAAGCTTCTTTTAAGGCCATGCACCTGGCCCTTGACGGCCTGAAGAAACCCAAACCCAGGTTGTTATTAATAGACGGCAACCGCTTTACCCCTTATAAAAAGGTCCCTCATCGCTGCATCGTAAAAGGAGATGCGCTTTATGCTTCCATCGCGGCGGCCAGTATCCTGGCCAAGACCTGGAGGGATGAATATATGCGACGCCTGCATGATGAATTCCCTCATTATTGCTGGGCCAGCAATAAGGGCTATGGCACGGAAGCGCACCGCAGCGCCATTGAACGGTTCGGGCTATGCAAATATCACCGGAAGAGCTTTAATATCACCCCGTCCCCTAAAGGAGATAGTCCTGAAGGGAGCGCCCTGCCCCTGTTCCCCGAAGAGGGAGACTATTCCGAAGAATTCGGATTCGATCCCAATCCGCCTCCCAACTCCGGTCCCTAAAGGGCGTTTTGCTTTACGGGGTCTCCGTTTCCCATTCTCCCAGCCCTTTTCTCACTATTAGGGGTTCCTCGCCGGTGCAATCGACGATCGTTGAAGGGATAATCCCGCCAATGCCGCCATCAATGACAATATCCACCCTATTCCTGAAATTTTCATAGATCCGCTCAGGATCCGTATATTCTTCCACCATTTCCCCCGGCAAAGAGGCGCTTAGGATCGGGTGTCCCAGCTCTTTCACCAGGGAGCGGGCGATATTGTTATCGGGGATACGGAGGCCGATGGTATCCTTTTTGCTTTTGAGTATTCTGGGCACTTCTTTACTGGCCGGCAGGATGAACGTGTAAGGGCCTGGTAAATAAGTTTTTAACAGGCGATATAGGGGGGTGGAAATACTCTTTGTATAGGTGCTCAGATCGCTGAGATCATAACAAACAAAGGATAGCTGGGCTTTAGCCGGGTCTACCTGCTTGATCCGGCTGATGCGTTCGATGGCTTTGTGCTGGAAAATATCGCAGCCCAGGCCATAGATCGTATCGGTAGGATAGATCACAACGCCGCCATCCTGCAAACATTCAATAATGGTCCGTATATTTCTTGGCTGTGGATTGTCTGGATGGAGATGCAGTAACATGAGGGGAAGTTAAAGAAAATCCGACCTGTACAACAACATTTCCTTAACATAAATTTAGTATTAACTTTGCGCAAATTCGGATCCATGCAGCTAAAAGAGGTAGACAGGGTGACCGCTATCAGTGCGGAGGAGTTTAAAAATCAGTACTACACTCCCATGAAGCCATTAGTGATCAGCGGATTGTCAAGGCAGTGGCCGGCATACAAAAAATGGAATTGGGACTATTTCAAGGAGGTGGTAGGCAATGTAGACGTCGGCGTGTACAATAACATAAAAAGTGACGCCTATACTCCTATCAATACGGCGGACGGCTACATGAAATTCGGCGATTATATCGACATGGTCCGCCAGGGGCCTGCAGAATGGCGCATTTTTCTCTTCAATATTTTCGAGCATGCGCCGCAGCTAACGCAGGATTTCGAGTGGCCGGAACACCTGATGAAAAATTTTGTCAAACGCTACCCCATGTTATTTGTCGGCGGCCAGGGATCTGTCACGCATATGCACTTTGACATCGACCTTTCCCATATCATTCATACGCAATTTGCCGGCAGGAAAAGAGTGCTGTTATTCCCTTTCGAAGAGCAGCATAAGCTCTATCGTAAGCCCTGGGAGGTATTGAGCTTAGTAAATTTTGAGAAGTATTTCGACGTAAAAGCGAATAAGCTGGACCTGGACAGGTTTCCCGCCCTCAAGCTGGCAAAAGGATATGAGGTGATCCTCGACCATGGGGACACTTTGTTCATGCCGGCGGGCTACTGGCATCACATGGAATACCTGGAAAGTGGTTTTGCTATGAGCCTGCGGGCGCTGCAGTCCTCTTTCAGCGGCAAATTAAAAGGGGCCTGGTACCTGTTGGGAATGCGCCATATTGACACCCTGATGAAGAAAACAGCTCCTGAATGGTGGTTCAATTTAAAAAAAGAAAGAACGTTCAGGGCTGCCGATAAAGAGCTTGAAACCGTTGTACAGTAGGCCCTTCCAGTATTGATCCCTTCTGAAAAAGGGGTGTTTGCGCGACCGGATTTAAAAAACTTTAAAAAAAATATTGCTTTTTAACAAAACTGTCTTTATTTTTACCCTGTTTACGCGCTGAAAGCGTTCATCTTAAAAACGCTTATATCACGAAACTCCCGATCCAATTTCCTCATTTCCGACCATCCAATTTCCGTCCCAAGATTCCAATTTCCAAAAAATATCCGGGTTTTTATTAATCGTATGAAGGTGATCTCTTCATATTCTTTATATCTTGTCCCCTACTGCTATGGCAGTGATGTTCGCAACCCTTTTTAAACCACCATGTTGGTAGTCCGGCTCCAGGCTGGTATCCATTGATCTAACCCTCAACGTTTACAATTTTTTGCTTTAGATATTGATTTATCCGGAAAGTGTCTGGTTGAATAAAACAGGTTATAACAGCAAGGTATAGGCGAGGAATGGAAATTTAGCAACGTAAGAGCGGCGTCTCCGAGACAATTAAGCGATCAATGAAAAAATATTCGACATCTTTCTTTTTGTGGTTTCAGAGGTAAGCACAGGCCGGCGATGTCTATCGCTGGCTCTTTTTTTTCGCTGAAGGCTTCTTGACAACTTAACCCTTCAAGCGCAAAAAATGTGATGATGGCCCGGTGGGCAATGGACCTGTGGTCCACCCTAAAAAAAATTTTCGCTGTGAAAAAACCAATAAAAAGCCCCGGATCCTCCCGGGGCTTTTATTTATTCTATTTCGTTTTTATTCTATTTCGTTCGTCTGAGCATCGCTGCCCGCTCAATCCTCGTTCGCAACCTTCGCTTTGCCCGGTTGGGGCGTGGCCCCGCAGGCGGCTCTAATGATCAGGCGATCGTCCAGGTTTCGTTTCCCCTCAGCAATTTATCAAGATCCCCTTTCCCTTTACTGCGGATGACTTCTTCCACCTGGAGGTTCAGCATATCTTCATAGCAGGGCCGGTCTGTCTCATAAAAGACGCCGAAAGGCCGGGGTAAGTGCCCTTCAATCCGATAGTCATCGAACATCCGGACAAGGATCTGGGCCTTGTAAAAATCCCTCTCATCATGGATCCATAGGTCACTCGCGCTGACTCCATTCCCTAATTCCACCACGGTAGGACGGAAACCTTCCAACCGGATCCCTTTCTCCTGCTGAGCCCCGAATACCAGGGGTTTGCCCTGCTCCAGGAATAAGGCCTCCATCGGCTTGGTGCTTTTCTCGGTAAAGATCTCAAAGGCCTTGTCATTAAAAATATTACAGTTCTGGTAGATCTCCAGGAAGGAAGAGCCCTTATGGTTATGACTACGTACCAGCATCTGCTGCAGATGTTTGGGATCCCGGTCCATACTGCGGGCCACAAACCCGGCATCTGCCCCCATAGCCAGGGCCAAAGGATTGAATGGGTGATCGATGCTCCCGAAAGGAGTGGACTTCGTCACCTTATTTTCTTCCGAAGTAGGGGAATATTGTCCCTTTGTCAATCCATAGATCTGGTTGTTGAACAGTAATATGTTCACATCGAAATTACGGCGTAACAAATGAATAGTATGATTGCCGCCGATGCTCAGGCTGTCCCCGTCCCCTGTAACGATCCATACGCTCAGTTCCGGACGGGTAGCCTTCAGTCCCGAAGCGATCGCTGTCGCACGGCCATGAATGGAATGCATGCCATAGGTATTCATATAATAGGGGAACCGGCTGCTGCATCCGATACCTGATACGATCACTATGTTTTCCCGGGGAATTCCCAGGGAAGGCATGACCTTTTGCACCTGGGCCAGGATGGAATAATCCCCGCAGCCCGGACACCAGCGTACTTCCTGATCGGTGGCAAAATCCTTAGCCGTCAGGGTCTGCGGCGGGATCGTCGTTGTTTCACTCATATAAACTTTATAAACTTATTCAACAGCAAATTTACTGCATTGCGATCGAATAATGCATACGGCTGCACAGCCGGGGAAATCCGACCACACCCCTCTTATTTTATTGAATGTTTTATTGTTTGTATTTCAATCAATTGTGTGCCAATTACCCCTTTTTCTCTATGGCATGCTATTGGCCGTTATTTCCAGAGATCGCACTATTTGTTCATTTAAATTCCTTTATATGAATTTGCAAAGCAGCTCACTGAGCCCATTAAAAAGACATATTACCCGAAGTAAACAGCAATTGTTGACCCTTGCCATAGCTGGCTGTCTTATAGGTGCAACCGGCTGTGAAGCAGGATATGTAACTGCCCGGCCCGCAGAAGTTGTCTATACGCGGCCTGTAGCTCCCGGACCGGGTTATATATGGATCGATGGAGACTGGGGATGGAGCGGAGGCAGATATGTCTGGCATGAAGGCCGCTGGGCAAGGCCCCGGGCAGGTCGTGTGTGGCAGGGTGGACGTTGGCAGTCCGGCCCCAGGGGATATCGCTGGCAGCGGGGACATTGGAGGTAGCTGCAGGCCAGGAAAATAGCTGCAAGTCCGGGCTATAAGCTATTTATATAACCTGCCTGCCGAAGGGCATCAGGGACAATTCCATTAGCTTGAGGTGTTGCCGGGCAAAGGGAATGCCGATGATCGTAATAAACAGGATCGCTGCGAACACCAGGTGGACAAGGGCTGTATAAAGCCCCCCGCAAATCAGCCAGATAATATTACAAAAAAGGGAAAGACAGCCCATTCCGCTGCGGGTGGGCACCACTTTCCTTCCGAATGGCCATAAGACGAGGCCTGCGATCTTAAAGCATTGCAGACCAAAAGGAATGCCTAATAATGGTCAAACACAGAATAAACCCGCCGAAGATATAGCCAATGGCCGCGGCCAACCCTCCAAATAACAGCCAGATCAAATTGCCGATCACATTCATACCCTGAAAATAATATATTTATAAGGAAGTATGTAATTCTGCCTTATCCCAAAAAATAATCCTTCTTTTTTTTCATAAACCTCAGTTTATATACGTTACTTTAATGTTGTAACACGCATTTGCTAATTCCAATAGATCGCAACCAACCTGTATGCACATGAGGATTTCACTGCATCGCTTTGTCGATGAGTTAACGGAGGGGCTGGTACCTCTGGCTGTCAGCCGCAGAAACATTATCATCAATCAGATCGACCGTGACCTGGAAGTCGGGTCCGATGAAAATATGCTGGCTTATGTATTGTGGAACCTGCTGAACAGGGTAGTGAGCAGCACACAGAACGAATGTATCCATATCGAATCCGTATCCGCCGGTGACAGAACGGTGATCCGTGTCAGGAATGCCGGGGTCTATTTTTACCGTACTGTCTCCAATAGCTTCCGGCAGGTACAATATGCAGCAGAACGACTGGGGGGGAGCATCAGCATAGATTATACCGAACCTGGCAGCCCCACCATTGAGCTTACCTTTTATAGTAAGATGACAGCTGCATGAGGGCAGCTGCAAAGCTGCATGCTGTTAGCTTTGAGAAGGCAGACTCCTTTCAGTAGTTTTCCGGGATGCAGGATAGAGAGGCTAAAGGTCATAAAAAAAGAGGACCCTCTTTTAACAAAGAGCCCTCTTGTATGGAACAAAATAAGATTAGCTTAGTACCTGCTATTGCTGTAGTTGTTGTTCCTGCGCTGGAAAGAACCTCCACCACCGCTTTTTCCACCACCATTGCCCCGATCTTCTCTGGGCTTGGCAACAGATACACCGATGGTCCTGCCGTCAACGGAAGCGCCATCCAGTTCAGCGATCGCCTTCTTGGCAGCTTCATCGTCAGACATTTCAACGAATGCAAACCCGCGGGATTTGCCGGTGAATTTGTCCATAATTACTTTGGCAGAAGTTACTTCGCCATACTCTGCGAAGTAGTCTTGTAAGTCTTCGTCCGTGACGTTAAAACTTAAATTGGAAACGTAAATGTTCATACTTAATTAACTGATTAAAAATGATAAATAACAATCTGAGTAACGAAAGCAGGGAGTAAAGAAGACTAACTAGTACCGGAGATTGGTGTAGCAGATAATGATCGTTCACTTACTAATGCTGTTATCAGCTCAAATTTACCAGACAAAGGTAATTCATTTAAATGAAACGACAAGGAACTAAGTACAAACCTTCCTTCAATTAGTAATTTGTTAACGAGGCAGGGTGAAATACGGCCGGCATGCGGGTGAAACCGGCACCCGTTTATGCAAACGCC
>JAATFV010000137.1 GCA_015655015.1 Chitinophagales bacterium
GGGTATTTCCCATCTTATGAAAAGAAGGCATACCTGGATACGTATTCTTTTTTACGGGACCGGACTTTGCTGGCGATGGAGAACGCGGCCTGGCTCCGGCATGAGCTGGCCAGGGCCGAGATGTTGGACGGTCGGCCGTTGTACGAGCTGAATCCTTATACGGACGTAGACGGGCTCGTGGCGCATCTGCTGGAGATCCGAGAGAAATATGTATGGGGGATGTTGGATATGATTGTTAGAGCTGGAAATGTCGGGGTCATGGTGGAGAGGACGAGAGACGGCATGTCCTTACAGGTGACAGTCGAGAACGGTAGCGGCGGCTCGTTACTCTTTAATACGGCGAATATCGCGGAACTGTTTTCGATTCGATCAGGGGAAAGATCTATCCCGGTGTCGATCGATAAAACGACGCACGTTGCGCCGGGTGAGCGGGTTGCCTGTGTGCTAACCCTGGCGGAAGCGACCGGGGACGAAGCGGTCTTGGTGTGGTCATTTGAAAGCTACCGGGTGATGATTGAATTGTAGGCAACATGTATCAGCGAAATCGCGTCTTCTCCAAATAAACAGGCTTTTCCCTACTGATTATTGATTTTCAGTTTTAGCTATCTTACATTCAATCAACTCAAATTTCAGTTCTTCAATCAGCTTATCTTTCTTCGCCAACTCTTCCATAAAATACTCGACCATCTTCTTTGTGGAGGGGAAAATGTCTTCCAATTTCACCCCGGCAGCAAGTTTCAGTAGACTGCTTTCATCGAATTTTTCAAAGAGATCTGCCGGAACCTTTAGGATTTCAGCAGCCTGCTCCAGCCTCGACCTGGGAATCGTTTCCTGCTTCTCCCATTTTGATATTTGTTGCTGCTTGACGCCCATTTTCCGTGCAAAGATTTCTTGCTTCATTCCGCTTAATAGGCGGAGATAACGGAGGCTTGTACCGTGGTGGATAGACTCGGACATAGGTTTACCTTATTGATGACCGTAATAAATGGTTGGAAGTCATTTTATTAAAAATACACCCAGACAAAATTATAATTTATTGATAATCAATAAAATAAATCTATTATATTCGCAGGAGTAAATAACGCCGTTTCTACGGCCACTAATAAATATTATTTTTGATGTTCTTCATGACCTGAAGGACTTCACTATTAAGTCTCTCACAGAAAACGGCCAATTTTCAAGCAGTCGAGATGATAGTGAAAGCCTGCTCTATATCCATATATGGGGTGGGCCTCTTCTATGTTGAAATCAAGGGAATTTTCGCATTTTTTTTACAAAAAGACGTCTTTGCTCAATTTAGGGCAACAAAATCTTCACACGATGGAAAGGAATGATGGTTACCAAAGCTGAATTTAGATCCTTGGTCGCCGCCATCATTCGTTTACATCGTGTCCCTTTTTTTTCAATATAAAAACAACCTTCTCTAAGCAGTTGGATGCACCACTGCAAGTTTTGACATCAGTTTAAAAAAGGCATGACGCAAACTATCGGTAGTAGTCCTTTCGGCTACATTAGCCCACTGGCGCTTATATGCCTACTTCGTCTTTATATTGTACAATTATTTTAAATGACCCCAAGAACGTATTCCGTCTTGTTGATCAATATATGCCTTATTCTACTGAGTAATTTCCTGGTAACTTTGATAATGGCCTTTTGCGCTTTCATTCTTTTGATTTGTTCTTTGTAATAAAGAAGAATAGCCAGATCTTTTCGCACAATAATCCAAGCACATTCAATCAATACATTCTTTATATGCGCGTTTCCTCGGTGGCTTAGGGTGGCTGGTTGTCTTCTTTCCCCGCTCTGTTGACAATTAGGAGCCAATCCACAGTAACTGGATAACTCATCAAAACGCTTGAACCTTTTTATGTCGCCTATCTCACTGAGCAGAATCATTGCCGATAAGATACCAATTGACGGAATACTTCGAAGCAGGTTTACGTCTTCTTTGTATCTCTCAGATTCTGAAAGAGCTTTAATGGTATTGTCTATTTTTCTCCTTTGTGCATCTAGAAACTGGAGTTGATCGATCATGTTTCCAAGAGCCAATTTTCCGCTTACACTGGCAAAATCTATAGATTGCAACCATTGTAAGTACTTTTTCGACCAGTGCTTCGAGCAAATAGTTGAAGGAATTATTATTCCGTGTAGTTTGAGCATCCCTTTAATTCTGTTTTTTACTCTGGTACTATCTATGGCTAAAGTGGTTCGATTCCGGACAACCTGGCGGTCAAGTTCCAATTGAATTTCAGGGACGTGGATAAAGCTAAGATCTCCATTCTTCAACCCTTTGGCTATCTTTTTGCTGTCCACGGCATCACTTTTCCTCGATTGCTCCTTGTCACTTGTTGGAACATCAGCTGCGTGAACAACCCGGCAATTTATACCCCTATCTTTAAAGGCCCTATGGATCCAAAATCCGAAGAAACCAGACTCGTATGCGAGTAAAAAATTAGCTTTGGGGTAATTCCTTGTAAGATATTTACTTAAACTATCCACATCAGGCTGCTGGCTGAACGATTTTAATTCAAATTCGTCACTGAAGATGTGAACTTTCCAACTTTTGTCGTGGACATCTATTCCTACGTAGATGTTTTGTTCTGTGTAATCAGGCGCTTTGGCTGGTAGTGTCTGCATAGCTATAAGTTTTTTGCAATTTAGCCAATTTAGAGGCTTACAATTTCAAACATAAGAACTATCAGCTTACCGACTGCGGGCGCTTGGCCGTGCCTCTGTGAAGTAAGACGGGGCCCGCCCTTTATAATTTTATCCTGACAGCTCCGCTTACAGCAGACTTACATTTTATCAAACACTCTAAATGTAAGTATCCATGCCAATCACTCCACCTTTTACCATCGGCATCCTGCCCCGGTCGCTCCAACAGCTGCTTGCCGAAGTGGTCCAGAAGATCGTCACTGCCGTCCAACCGGAAAAGATCATTTGCTATGGCCTGCGATCCGTTCACTACCAGGATTGGGGATGTTTTTTAGATGAAGGAATAATGAGAGATACCTCCCGGCTCAAATTGGACTTACTTATCATTGCCCCTGTCACGAAGGGACAATTGGAGCAGGACATCAGCTTCGCTGCCGAACAACAATGTAAGTCCCTGGCTGATGTCCATTGCATCACCCATAAGGTTCACTCGGTGAACGAGAATTTGACCAAGGGCAATCCTTTCTTCTGCACTCTTTGCAACAAGGGATGGCTCATTTACGATTCCGGGCAGACGGGGTTAGAAACACCTGTCTCTATGGTGGAACCAATGCTGGATAGATATATTCTTGAAGCCATCTGGCGCCGTTGGTATGGACTGGCCCAACATTTCTATAAAAGCGCCGTCGATTCTCAGGACTTCGAAAGGCCGGATCTCACTGCATTTATGCTGCATCAGGCGATGGAACATACCTGCGGCGCATTAATTCGCATCTTTACCGGCTATCGACCCAATACCCATAACCTCAGTCGTCTGCTCATGATGGTCGAAAACTTCACCGACCAACTAAGCAAGCTATTTCCGAAGAGCACAAAAGAAGAGGAAGCCATCTATGCGGTATTACAGCATGGCTATTTAGATGCCCGGTATAAGGATGAGTACATCGTTCCGACCGGAATTCTTGATGTCTTAATCCAACGTGTACAAGAAGCTCAAACGATTGCCGCTATTCTATACCAGGAAAAACTGTCCCTTTATTCTCTTCCAAAGGTTGGTTAAATAAAATCAACAAAATCCGACAGGACCTTAACATGCGGGCAATGATTTTCTAAATGGCGGTCAAATGGTAAGTAATGAGGGCTGAGAAAAGTACCATTGTACACAATCGCTCGATTTTTGGAATTGTTCAGAACAATCCGGCCCAACACGCCCTAACCTGGAAACCAGTTTTTGAACTTGTCTCACCTTTGTATTTTAATCCATACCTCATGACAAAGACTGAACGATCAAAAACCGATCATCCTCTATCCCCAGCTATAACACCAGCTTTTCCCATTGAGAAGGCCAAAGCCATCCTCAACCAGTACGGCATCAGCTATACCGACGAAGAAATAGCCATCATCCGGGACTTCATCACCCGCCTAACCGAAATCACCCTTGCTTTCCACGAACGGGCAAAAGCCAAACGGGTTATTCCTATCACCCAAATAAACGACCATGAATCAGCAAAGAGCCTATCTCTACATCCGTGTCAGCACCGACGAGCAGGCTGACAAAGGTTACAGCCAGCGCAACCAGGACGAACAGCTGCGGAAGCATTGCGACCACCACAATATCGCCATCGCTGGTGTCTATTGGGAGGATTATTCTGGCAAGACCTTCGACAGACCTGAATTCAATGCCTTCCTCCAGCACATAAAAAAGAACCGCAACTCCGCCGAACTGCTGCTCTTTTTGAAATGGGACCGTTTTTCGCGCAACGTGGCGGAATCTTATGCCACAATCCACCAGCTGAGAAAGCTGGGCATCGAACCGCAGGCCATCGAGCAGCCCCTCGACATGAGCATCCCGGAAAGCAAGATTATGCTGGCTATTTATCTGGCTGCTCCGGAAGTAGAGAACGACCGGAGAGCCTTGAATGTCATCGCCGGCATGCGAAAAGCCATGAAAGAAGGCCGGCATGTCAACATGGCCCCTAAAGGCTACCGTAACAGCCGGGACGAATACAACAACAAGATCATTAGCCCCGGTAAAGATGCAGAAGTCGTCTCCTGGGTCTTCCAGGAAGTCGTGAGGGAAGTACATAATATCATGGACATCTGGCGAATGGCAAAAGGGAAAGGGCTCAAGGTCAGCAAAAGCCAGATCTGGAATATGATCAGAAACCCCATCTACTGCGGAAAGATCTATGTCCCCACCTATAAAAAGGAAGAAGCAATGATTGTCCAGGGCAAACACCAACCCTTAATCAGTGAAGCCCTGTTCAACGAGGTCCAGGATGTGCTCAATGGCAGAAAGCGAAAACCGCAAGGTCGGAGATATGGCATGAAAGATGAATACACGCTCCGGGGCTCCTTGATCTGTCAGCAATGCGGCAGGATACTCACCGGTAGTTCCGCCAGGGGCAACGGCGGACTTTATTTCTATTACCATTGCGTCAAAGGCTGTAAGGAAAGAGCAAAAGCCGAAGACGTCAACGATCTATTCTTAAAGGAGCTGAAGACTATCAATTGCCAAATCAACCAGAACACCATCGATTATCAACGAGCCATATTACACCATCACCTCAACATTGAGCCCCAGGACAAGACCAAAAGAATCGACCAGCTAAAAGCAGCCATAGAAAAGAATGAACAAAGCCTAAAGAATGCGAGGAAAAAACTCTTCGACGGAGAGATCGAAGTAGCCGACCTGAACGAAGCCAAAAGCATCTACCAGCCCGAGATCAACCGGCTCCAACAAGAACTGATCAAACTAAACTCAATCGACAACACCCTAACCGACCAGGTCGAAACCTGCTTGCAGCTCGTCACCGACCTGCCCAACTTCTACAAAAATGGCGACCTACTCCTCAAACAACAGCTCATTGGTTTGATCTACCCCGAAAAAGCCGTCCTCAAAGAAAACGCAATTCAAACCATCCGACCCAATCGCGCCATCGAGCTGATATGCCGACCCAGCGCCGATCCCGACGACCCCCAAAAGAAAATGGTCTTCAAAAATGAAGACCATTCCAATGTGGTGACCCCGTCAGGATTCAAACCTGAAACCTACTGATCCGTAGTCAGTTACTCTATTCAGTTGAGCTACGGGGCCATCTTTCACCCGGCGGCCTTCCGCTAAGGGGCTGCAAATATAAAATAAAAATTCAGAACACAAAAAAATCAAGAGCATCTATCTCACAGATTGTGAAGAAATTCTGCTGTACATCATACGGCTCCCCTAAAAAAA
>JAATFV010000240.1 GCA_015655015.1 Chitinophagales bacterium
ATCGCCCCGAAGGTATCGCCATGATAGGAATTCCGGAAGACCAGTATCTTATTGCGGGACCCATTCCGGCGGTCGTTGCTCTGTCCATTCCCTTCCGTGGCGGATCCATCCACCCCATTCCTCCAATATTGGATAGCCATTTTTATAGCCACTTCCACCGCCGTGGACCCGTTGTCGGAATAGAATACCCTGGAAAAGTCCCCGGGCAGAAGGGGGAGCAGTCTTTCCGCCAGCTGCACCGCCGGCTCATGGGTAAAACCGGTAAAAATGACCTGTTCCAGCCTTTTAGCCTGCTCATAGATCTTCTCAGCGATATAAGGATGCCCGTGCCCATGGATCGTCACCCACCAGCTGCTGATCGCATCGATATAGGAATTGCCTTTCTCATCGAACAACAAGCTACCTTTGCCTTCCAGGATCGGAATAGGGGGGGAGTAGTTCTTATGTTGGGTATAAGGGTGCCAGATCACCTGCCGGTCTCTTTCGGCTAAAGTTGCCATAGTTAAAGTTGCCATAATCGCGCAAAGTTAGGGACCGGATCGGTTAAAAAGGAAAGAAGACATGCAACGGTAGTACAAATTTGATTGTCAACCTCCTTAACTAAGGAAGAATGGATTATCGCCAGTTGGTAAAAGACTGTGAAAAGGGTAATGCAGCCGCACAAAAGCAGCTGTATGAGCATTTTGCTGCACCAATGCTGGGGATCTGCTACCGGTATACCAAGTCCATGGCCGATGCGGAGGATGTATTACAGGAAGGTTTTATTATGGTCTTCAAGAACCTGCATCAATTCAGCTTTTCAGGGGAGTTAGGAGGTTGGATACGGCGGATCATGGTCAATACAGCCATTAATTATCTGAAAAAAAATAGCCGGTATCAAACGGAGCTTCTATTTACGGATACGGTGTTACATCCCGTGTCCAATGATGATCCGGAAGTATCCCTGAACGCCAAAGAGCTGGCCGAGCTGATCCGCCAGCTGCCGCCAGGATACCAGACCATTTTCAATTTGCACGCAGTGGAAGGATATAGTCATGTTGAGATCGGAAAAATATTGGGCATTAACGAAGGAACTTCCCGTTCCCAGTATGCACGGGCCAGGGCTTTGCTGATAAGTTGGATAAAGAAGTCTTCAGCAGTTAACAAAAATGAGACCTATGCACGACCCTAAATCATTCAACAACGAAGAAGTGCAGCGTTTTGAAAAAGAAGTGCAGCAAAAAATGGAGGGACTGGAATTCCGCCCTTCCGAAGCCGTGTGGGCCAACGTCTCACAGGCCGTAAATGGAAATAAGAAAAGACGCAGGGCACCCCTGTTCTGGCTGTACTTTCTATCAGCTTTCCTGCTGGTGGGAGCCGCAGGCGTTTATTTTATAGGGGGACACCCCTCTTCGTCCGGCACGGCAGACCCAACAATAAATAACCGGCCCGTAAATAATCAACCAGCAGGAACGGACCAACAGCCAGGAAATAGTCAGCTAAACAAAATTGACCAACAGGCAAAGAATGATCAGGGGACTAATGGCCGACAATCGAATGACCAACAGCCGGATAGGCAGCCCAATGCTCAATCCGCAGCCAATGACCGGTCAACCGCGGTCAATCAATCTGCAAAGAACAACCAGTCTCCAACAATAACCAGCCCTGCATCAGAAAATGAATCTGCTAAACCATCGGCAGAAGACAGATCTGCCACCCCCCCGGCTGAAGACAGATTTGCTAAATCTTCGGCTCAAAATGGAACAGGACTTGCCAAATCGACTGCAGGAAAGAAGTCCGTCAGCATCGCTGATAAAAGATTTACAGGAAAAGGAAAGTCTCGCGATAAATTGGCTAAATCTTCTAAATCGACAGCTGCCGGGGACAATACAACGACTGCTGACAACACCGTAACCCCTGACAGGACAGGCACAGCAGGCGCAAATACCCGATCCGGGTCCGAAGTAACCGGAGACCAGCAATCAACCGGAGACCAGCCATCCATTGGCAAGATCTCAAGAATCAGCCTCATCCCCATTTCCGGCAGAAACTCCCCGAAAATAACAGCAGCCCCCCTGGTCTCAAAGAGCCAGGCGCTCACTCAAACGCAGCTAAACCCCAAACATCCCTGGGAAGCAGGTTTCTCAGGGGGCATAGGAGTCTCCTCCCTCAACCAGGCCTTCTTAAAACGATCGACTGTTGCAGCCGCCTATAACAACCGGAACTCCATGGCTGCGATTACCGGACAGCCCCAAATCAATATTTCCAAAATACAGCCGGATCTTTCCTTCTGGGCAGGCATATTCATGCAAAAACAGCTGCTGAAGAACATATCCGTCTCGTTGGGACTCAACCTGCACTATTATTCCACCAGGATATCCACCGGCGATAAAGTAGAACTTAACAACTATTCCCTTAGTCTGCCCCCCGCTGGCCTGTACACCAGCCAGACCATATCTTCCTTCGCGGCGGCGCCTGCTGCTGCTCCCCGGTCTTATCCGTATTATACGGCCGGAGATAAGCAGACCTTTATCAACCGGTACTATTTCCTGGAACTCCCCGGATCCATACAATGGCAGATCTCCCGCCGCCGGGTGTTGCCCCTGTTCTGGGAAGCGGGTTTCTCTTTGTCTTACCTGATGAGCTCGAATGCCCTGTACTATGAACCCAAGGCCGCCGTTTATTATAAAGATGCAAATGTCACCAACAAGCTCCAGTTTCACCTATCAACGGCTCTGATGGTCGGCCTGCCGTTCAAAGGCATCAACCTGCAGGCAGGACCCCAGGTGCAATATGGCCTTACCAGCCTGCTGAATACAGAGAACAATGGTCAGCATCTGTTCTATGGCGGATTAAAATTTGTGATCATACCCGAAAAGTCACATAAAGCCGGCGGACACCGGTTCAGCGGGCAGTAGATGGCAGGGATCAAGTCCGAGGGCAGGGATCAGGTGATCAGGTCCGACATTCACCGGGCAGGCCTCAGGGAGCAATAAAACGCAGGTTGCGTTGGATCCCGGCATATTTTGTCCGTTTCAGCGCAGAATGACGGAATATTTCTTTAAAACCATCTTCGGTGAGCTCTTCCCAATCAGCCGTGCTGAAATTCAGAATGGCGGGAATAGGGGCAAAGGCGGTTTCTTTAGTCGGAGTCGAAAACCGGTTCCAGGGACAAACATCCTGGCAGGTATCACAGCCAAACAGCCAATCCTCGAATTTACCTTTCATCGTCTCAGGGATCAGCTGGTCTTTCAATTCTATCGTGAAATAAGAGATACATTTACTGCCATCCACCACCTTGTTATCTAAAATAGCATCTGTAGGGCAGGCATCGATACATTTCCGGCAGGTGCCGCAATAATCCCCCGCAAAAGGAGTGTCATACTCCAGCTCCAGGTCGACGATCAGGGTGGCAATAAAAAAGAAGCTGCCGGCCTGCCTGTTCAGCAGATTACCGTTCTTCCCTACCCATCCCAGACCACTCCGTACCGCCCAGCTCCTTTCGAGCACCGGAGCGCTGTCCACAAATCCCCGGCCATTCACTTCCCCGATCTGACGCCGCATCCGCTCCAGTAAGATTTTCAATTTACTTCGGATCACTTCATGATAATCATTCCCATACGCATATTTCGCTACCCGGGGAGCCCCTTGCACAGCCTCCATCCCTAACCCGCCTTTCCCGGATCTTCCCCTTTCGCCCGCACTCATCCGGAGCCCTTTTCCCCCGCCTGCATCCGTTCCCTTTCCCCGGTCTGCACCCGTTCCCGGCCCCTTTTCCCGGTCTTCATCCATCCTCATGCGGTTCCTCCCGGCCTGCAAAACCTCCGAAACGCCCGTCCCCGCATCTGCCATATGCCCGGCGGGATCCTCCTGCCCCGGAAAATAATTCAACAGCAACGTGATAACCGATCTGGCCCCGGGAACAAGCTTGGAAGGATCAATTCGTATATCAAAATAATTCTCCATATAGGCCATCGAGCCATTCATACCCTTATTCAACCAGGATTCCAGCCTGCGCGCATCCTCGTCCAACACCTGTGCCCTGGCAATGCCGCAGTGATCGAATCCCAGGTCCCGGGTCCATTGCTTAATAAGCTCAGTATGATTATTTTTTAACAAGTGTACTTTTTATACGATGTACGGACATTGACAATATCGGCAATTTATTTATTTTGTCGTCGTTTATTGCTTAATTGCATGTACAATGAAACCCCGCAGCTCCCTTGCCCAGATTGCAATGCTCTTATTCCTATGCCTGACGCAAAATTATTGTTTTGCCCAGGAGAAACTAAAAAATGGTTCCGGCAGCCCGGTCCCGGCTGATTTTGGAACGTTGGCGTCCCCCATTGTTGACAGTAATACCAATGCCATCATCCTGTCGGAGACAGGTTCTGTTCATTTTATTGGGAATACCAAAGGTTGGTTCTCCCACGTCTTCAGAAAATCCACCCGCATAAAAATACTCAATAAAAAGGCCTTTGACCTGGCTACCGTAAAAATTCACCTGTACACACAGGGCGATGATGCCGAGAAAATGGATAACCTGACAGCTTCCTCCTTTAACCTGGAAGATGGTAAGGTCGTGGAGACAAAACTGGATAAAAAAGATGTCTTCGAAGACAGGGAGGATAAAAATCATATCGGGAAGAAATTTACAATGCCTGCCGTCAAGGAAGGCACCATTATCGAATATTCGTACACGATCACTTCTGATTGGAATTTTAATTTGCCTCCCTGGGAATTCCAATCGACAGAATATCCCTGCCTATGGAGCGAATATGAAGTAACAATACCGCAGGTGCTGACCTATATTTTTGTCAGGCAGGGGGTCCATGATTTTGCGATCGATAAAGGATCAGAAGGCCATGACTCCTATAAAGTAACCGAACGGCCGGATGGCAGCTCCCTGGGCGCAGAAAACCGGGACCTGTTCGTTAATGCCAATACGGTCAAACATCGGTGGGTGATGAAAGACATTCCCGCTTTTCATTGGGAAAATTATCTGTCCACTCCCGGGAATTATATCGATAAGATCCAGTTCCAGCTATCGAAGACCTATAATGGATCCGACACCAGGGATGTGATGAATACCTGGAAAAAAGCCACGGAGGAGATGCTGAACCAGGAGGATTTCGGCCGCCCTCTAAAAGAAGAAAATGACTGGCTGAATGAATGGATCGATAAGATCACGGCGGGTAAAACCGATCACCTGCAACAGGCAAAGGATATCTATTATTATGTGAGCAGCCATTTTACCTGCACCGATCGTTATAATAAATTCATCAAGACCAATCTCCGGGATGTCGTTAAGAAAAACAGCGGCACCGTAGGCGACATCAACCTGCTCCTGATCGCGATGTTGCGGAACAAAGATTTCACCGCTGATCCGGTAGTCCTGAGCACAAGGGAATATGGATTTAACCTGTCCAGGTACCCCATGCTGGAGCGGCTGAACTATGTGATCGCCCGGGTGCAGGTCGACGGGAAAATTTATTATCTCGATGCCGCCCATCCGCTATTGGGCTTCGGTCAGCTAGCCGATAATTGCTACAATGGCCATGCCCGGATCATCAGCGAAAAGGATTCGGGCTCGGTATATTTCGAGCCGGACTCCCTGAAAGAAAAAAAGATGACCATGGTCCTGATCAGTAATAGCGGGAAAGGAGAGCTGGAAGGGCGTTATCAGTCACTCCCGGGTTTGCAGGAGTCATACAATACCCGGGTAAGAGTCAGCGCCACCGGGGAAAAAAATTACTTTAAGGACCTCCAGACTTCCTATGG
Source organism: Chitinophagales bacterium (assembly GCA_015655015.1). GTDB lineage: Bacteria > Bacteroidota > Bacteroidia > Chitinophagales > Chitinophagaceae > Puia. The sequence goes on from JAATFV010000240.1 coordinate 5,761, forward strand.
AGAAGACCTGGAAATCAGCAATGGGGCCATTGATTCGCTTCAGCGTTTGGAAGACCCCATCAATATCCATTATGAATTTCGTCTGAAGCAGGGGATCGGATCTCCCCTCATCTATTTTAACCCCCTGTTCGGGGACGCCTGGCGGGAAAACCCTTTTAAGGCCGCCGAAAGGAAGTACCCGGTGGAGATGCCTTATGCCAGGGATGACATCTATGTCTTTAACATGGAAATACCCGAAGGATATACGGTTGATGAAATGCCTAAATCCGCGAAGGTTGCTTTTAATGGAGACCAGGGCCTGTTCGAATACATGGTCGGCCAGCAGGACCGCCAGATCCAGCTGCGCTGTCATCTTAAGCTTACCAAAGCTTATTTCCCTGCCGAAGATTATAGCAGCCTGCGGGATTTTTTTGCCTATATCGTTAAAAAGGAAAGCGAACAGATCGTTCTGAAAAAACAAGGATGACATAGCCCTCTTAAAAATAAAGGATGATGCGTCCCCTCCGAAACAACAAGGACGATGCGCCCCATCTGAAAAAAAAGATAACTGGACCCGATAAACGTAACCCGATAACTTTAAACCCGGCAGTAGGAAACTGCCCTTCAAAATTTAAAATTTACAACTCAAAATAACCCCCGCAACCCCCTAACTCAAAACGCCCCTCTTATGACCTTTTTAAAATCAAGAACATTTATTTTCCTGACCCTCTGCTGTGTGCAGCTCACTGCCGCTGCACAGATTAAATCCCCCGTCCGGTTTGGAAAAATAGCTCCGGCGGATTTTGATCTTTCCGCCGGTAAATATGATTCCGGCGCAGCCGCGGTAGTGATCGCCGATATAGGGAACTCCAGTTTCGAAGGCAATAACAAAGGTTGGTTTTCCCTGGAATTCCATCATTTCAAAAGAATAAAGATCCTGAACCGGAGCGGCTTCGACGCCGCTACCGTAGAGATCCCCCTGTACTCCTCAGGCAACAGCGTAGAAAGGATCGACGGCCTGAAAGCCGTTACGTATAACCTGGAGAATGGCAAAGTAGTGGAGGCCCGGCTCGATGACAAATCCGTCTTTACAGATAAAATGAGCAAGCATTGGATCCAAAAGAAATTCACGTTTCCCGCACTGAAAGAAGGCTCGATCATCGAATATTCCTACACCGAATCATCCGATTTCCTTTTCAACCTGCAACCCTGGGAATTTCAAAGCGAATACCCCTGCCTCTGGAGCGAATACGAGGTCGATATGCCGGACTTCTTCCGGTACGTTACCTTAAGCCAGGGATTTCTGCCTTACGACATGAATACTTCCTCCTCGCGAAATGTAAAATTTAATATCACCGAACCAGGGGGCGCGGAAAAAGACGAGAAATACAGCTTTGATGATAATGTGGTGGACCATCGCTGGATCATGAAGAATATACCGGCTATGAAAGCAGAGGGTTATACAACGACCATCGATAATTATCTCTCCAGGATCGAATTTCAGCTCTCAGGATATAGCTTCCCCCATATGGCTTACCAGGATAAGATGGGCAACTGGGCAATGGTGAGCGAGGCATTACTGAAAGATGACGATTTCGGCGCCGATCTGAGCCACAACAATGGCTGGCTGGATGAGGATATGAAAACGATCACCCGGGGCGCTTCCAGCCACCTGGAGAAAGCTCAAAAGATCTATGCCTATGTACGGGATAACTTTACCTGTACGGCCCATACCGGCTTATATGCGGCCAGCCCGCTGAAGACAGTTTTTAAGAACAGGAACGGCAACGAGGCCGAGCTGAACCTGCTCCTGACAGCTATGCTCGATCATGAAGGCATCCCGTCCGACCCGGTTATTTTGAGTACCCGTTCCCATGGGTTTACCCATCAGCTTTATCCTTTGCTGACCCGCTTTAATTATGTGATCTGCCGGGCCCGGATCGACTCCTCAGTCCGGTACCTGGATGCCAGCGAGCCCTGGCTGGGCTTTGGTCACCTGCCCGAACGCTGTTACAATGGCCACGCCCGGATCATTAACAAAGAGACACCCGCCCCGGTGTATTTCGAGGCCGACTCGGTGACGGAAGGAAAAGTGACCACGGTGTTCATCAGCAATCAGGGCAAAGGAAGCCTGAGCGGCTCATTTCAGTCCATTCCCGGTTATTTCGAATCCTGTGACGTCCGGGAAAAAGTGAAAGCAAAAGGGGAAATGGAATTTTTTAAGACCGTTCAGGCCGCTTATAGCGGAGAGACCGTCATAGCCAATACACATATCGATTCGCTCAAAATAGCAGATAAGCCCGTAGGAATAGCCTATGACTTCACGGTGAAGATCGACAGCAGCGAAGACCTGTTCTATTTCAATCCCCTGACAACGGAGTCGCTTAAAGAAAACCCCTTTAAGGCCGCCGAAAGAAAATATCCCGTGGAAATGCCCTATGCGATGGATGAGACCTATGTATTTAATATGGAAATACCGGAAGGGTATGTCGTAGACGAAATACCTAAATCTGCGAAAGTCCTCTTCAATGACGACGAAGGATTTTTTGAATACCTTGTAGCCAAAGGCGATGATGTTATACAGCTTCGTACGCGTATGAAATTGAATAAAGCGAATTTTAAGCCGGAAGACTATAGTGTGTTACGTGACTTCTTTGGTTATGTCGTGAAAAAAGAGAGCGAGCAGATCGTATTTAAAAAGAAAAAATGATGAAAAATCTATTTGCGTCCCGCCCGCCCGCTGCTTTGAACGCTCCTGCGGCCGTTCGGTTAACAGTCCGCCTGGCAACTTTTCTCTCGATCTCCGGCTGTCTCCTGGCTGCCCCCGGCTTCGCCCAGTCTTATAATGCGTTGCTGATTCCCGACTCGCTGAAGAAAAATGCCCGGGCGGTAGTGCGCGAAGAGGAATATATCCTGGAGATCAAGTCGCCGGCCAGGGCTGTCACCAAAGAACACCATGTGTACACTATTCTCAATGAGAACGGCGACAATATAGGCGGTTTTGTCAGTCCGTACGATAAATTCAATTCCATTAATTCCATTTCATTGTCCCTGTACGATGCAATGGGAAAAGAGTTGAAACACGTGAAGAAAAAGGACATGGAAGACCGCAGTTATGTCAGCGAAGGCACCCTGATGGACGATGACAGATATAAAGAATATGATTTCTATTATAAGGTATACCCATACACGGTAGACTGTCAGCAAGAGTACGAGCACAATGGTATCCTGGCTTTTAAAGATTGGGAACCTTTATATTCCTCCGGCATTTCTACGCAGCACAGCAAATATGTGGTCATTGCTCCCAGGGATTACCTGGTGCGTTTTAAACCGGTCAATTGCAATTACCAGCCGGTCATTACAGAGTCCGGGGATAAAAAGATCTATACCTGGGAGGCCGGCAACCTCCCTGCCCGTAGGATGGAGCCCTCCGGTCCGAAATGGAAAGAGATAGCGCCCTATGTACTTATAGCCCCCTCGGATTTTGAGGCGGAAGGTTATAAAGGAAATATCTCTACCTGGGCGGATTTTGGGAAATTTATTAGTCAACTTCGGACCGGAAGAGATGTCCTGCCGGATGATATCAAAAAGAAAGTGCATGAGCTGACGGACAACCTGAAAGATCCCCGGCAGAAAGTATATGTCCTTTATGACTTCCTGCAAAAGAATACACACTATATCAGTATTCAACTGGGTATCGGAGGTTTACAACCTTTTCCGGCCGATTATGTTGCCTCCAGGCGTTATGGCGATTGCAAGGCCCTGTCCAATTATATGGTCGCTTTGCTGAAGGAAGCTGGGATCACCGGGAAATATGTGGTGATCTGGGGAGGACAGGATATGCCTGAACTGATAACCGATTTTCCCTCCTTTCAGGGCAACCACGTCATCACCTGCGTCCCGATGGAAAAAGATACCATCTGGCTGGAATGTACCAGTCAAACGGAATCGCCCGGATATATGGGCAGTTTTACAGGGGGCAGAAAAGCCATCCTGATCGACGAGGATGGAGGACATGTAGTAAAGACCCCGTCGTATTCAGCTTCCGACAATACGCGTTGCAGAGTAGTAACTGCGGAGATCAATCCTGATGGCAACCTGGATGCGGAGGTCAATACCGCGTATTCGGGACTCCGGCAGGAGCTTCCCCATCGCCTGATCACGGAAGTCTCGGCAGACGAAAGAGAAAAATATCTGAACAGATTATTCCACCTGCCTACCTATAAAGTAGATAAAAGTCATTATGAGGAACAAAAAGGAACGATCCCCATTGTAGCGGAATACCTCCACGTCCTTTCACCGAATTATGCCAGCGTTTCCGGAAAAAGACTCTTCATCGTGCCGAACTTGTTTGACAAAAGTACTTACCGGCTGCCGGCAGACTCCGTCCGGTTATATGATTTTATCGATAAGGAGGCCTTTACCAATATCGACAGCATCACGATAAAGATCCCTGCCGGTTATCAGCCGGAAGCCGTTCCGCAGGAAGTTACCATCGACAGTAAATTCGGAAAGTATACCGCTTCGATAAAAGTCATGTCCGACAAAATCGTCTATTACCGGCGTTGGGAAGAAGGGGTGAATCGCTTCCCGCCTTCGGATTATGCCGGGCTGGTAAAATTTTATGAGCAGTTGTATAAAGCCGACCACAACAGGGTCGTGCTGGTGAAAAATTAGTTCCCGCAAGGGATCGCTTCATCCACCAACCCCTTCATGCTAAGGGCCAGGGACTTTTTTTCCTCCTCCGGCTTTAACACGATGAGGATCGCCGCATAATTCCGGCACTTATCAATAAACGGCGTGGTGCCAAGCAGGTTAGGACAAAAGAAAGCTCCCCCGGCCCCGCTTCCCCCGGCTACATTCCCCCCGGATGACCCCGCACCCCCATCCGCCAGTATATAATTCCCCAGGGCGAAATGCACCCCCTGCAGCGTCCTGGGAACCGACTTGACAGGCAGGCCGGCAAACTGCTCCTTTTCCAGTTCTTCCACAGCCTGTTCACTAAGAACACGCTTGTCCCCGAACATACCCTTGTTCAGCAGCATAGCCAAAAAATTAATATAATCATTGGCGGTAGACCTCGCCCCGCCGGCAGGATTAACAGCACCCCCGTCCTCATTGCTGAAACTGGTTGCCTTCAGCTTCAACGGATGAATGATCCTCTCCATCATCAGCCGGTCAAAACCTTTCTTTGAGATCACCTCCAGCACCCGTGCCGCGATATTAGGACCTATATTGCTGTAAAAAAATTCCGTGCCGGGATTCGTAACGATAAGCCTTTTGGACGCATATTCATTTACTTCATCTTCCAGCGTGCCGGATTTGCTCCGCATGACCCGCGGCCCTTCCTCCGCATCGGCCCGGATACCCGTGGTATGGGTCAGGCAATTGCGGATCGTAATATACCCCTTACTGTATTTCCCGAAAAGAGGGATGTATTTCGTCACTTTATCGTCCAGCGACAGCTTCCCCTCATCTACAAAGGTCATCACCAGGGCAGCGGTAAGCCAGTTGCCGGCTCCGGCGATAGGGGCCTGGGTTTTGGCGGTAAAATCCGTGCTGCCCTCCTTCAGGTACACCATCTTTCCCTCCTTCCAGACCAGCGCGACGAAATTATTGCCCAGGACCTTCTGATTTTGCTTCAAGAGACGATCCACCCCCTCAAAATTATAAGGAGAAGGATCGGCGACGGCGGCTTTCTTCTGGGAGAAGGCGGAATGCCACAATAGCAGTAGAAATACAAATGAACTGAATTGACGACAGGATGTTTTAACTTTATATGACATAGTTGCGTGGTTAAGGATTTGGATTAAACTTTGCTCATTACGTGCGTATCTAACCGGGAACCGCCCGGTCAGGGTACAAGATAAATTTAAAAGGAAAAACTACAAACATATGAATCTGAATAATTTTACCATTAAAGCACAGGAGGCCGTCGCCCGGGCGCAACAGTTGGCATTTGATCACTCAAATCCTACTATTGATACGGAACATCTGCTCAAGGCGTTGCTGAATGAAGAAGATTCCCTGGTAGAATTTCTGTTAAAAAAGAATAATGTGAACGTGAACTTCGTGGAGACCAAACTCGACGAAAGCATTGAAAAACTACCGAAGATCAGCAGCGGCGACCCGGCACAATCCTTAAGCCGGGACCTGAACAACATCATGCTTCGCGTGGGCTCGGACCTCAAACAGTTCGGAGACGAATTTGTAAGTGTCGAGCACCTGCTGCTGGCTCTTATACAAGGAAAAGATAATACGGCCAAGCTCCTGAAAGACGCAGGCCTGACAGAGAAAGGCCTGGTGACGGCGATAAAGGACCTGCGCAAGGGAGACACCGTTTCTTCCCAGACGCAGGAGTCAACCTTTAATGCCCTTAATAAATATGCCAGGAATCTGAATGAAATGGCCCGGCAGGGCAAGCTCGACCCGGTGATCGGCCGGGATGAAGAGATCCGCCGGACGCTGCACATTCTTTCCCGCCGTAGCAAGAACAATCCCATCCTCGTGGGAGAGCCCGGCGTAGGTAAGACGGCTATCGCCGAAGGACTGGCCCATCGTATCGTCAATGGCGATGTTCCGGAGAACCTCCGTTCGAAAATAATCTATGCGCTGGATATGGGTCAGCTGATTGCCGGCGCAAAATATAAAGGGGAGTTTGAAGAACGTTTGAAGAGCGTGGTGAAAGAAGTCTCCGGCAGTGACGGTCAGATCATCCTCTTCATCGATGAGATCCATACCCTGGTCGGAGCCGGCGGCGGCGAAGGGGCAATGGATGCCGCCAATATCCTGAAACCGGCCCTGGCAAGAGGAGAGCTCCGGGCGATCGGGGCTACTACCCTCAATGAATACCAAAAATTCTTTGAAAAAGATAAGGCATTGGAACGCCGTTTCCAGAAAGTATTGATCGACGAACCCAATGTGGAAGATGCCATCTCCATTTTACGGGGATTGAAAGATCGTTACGAAACCCACCATCATGTGCGGATAAAGGACGAGGCGATCATTGCAGCCGTGGAATTGTCCCATCGTTATATCACCGATCGTTTCCTTCCGGATAAGGCCATCGATCTGATCGATGAGAGCGCTGCCAAGCTTCGCCTGGAGATGAATTCCATGCCCGAAGAGCTGGACAAGCTCGAAAGGAGCATACGGCAGCTGGAGATCGAACGGGAAGCCATTAAAAGAGAGAAGGACGAAGACAAGCTCCGCGAGCTGAGCGCCGGGATCGGCAACCTCAGCGTGGAAAGAGATACGCTGAAGGCCAAGTGGCAACAGGAAAAAGGACTGGTAGAAAAGATCCAGAATGCAAAGGCAGAGATCGAGAACCTGAAACAGGCAGCCGAAAAGGCGGAAAGAGAAGGGGATTATGGGAAAGTAGCGGAGATCCGTACGGTAAAGTTAAAGAACAGGAGCAGGTCGTGCAGGACTATTCAAAACAGTTAGCTTCGATCAGCGCCCACTCCCGTCTCATGAAAGAAGAAGTGGATGCAGAAGATATCGCCGAGGCCGTGGCTAAGACGACAGGTATCCCGGTATCCAAGATGCTGCAGAGCGAAAAGGAAAAATTACTCAACCTGGAAGATGAGCTGCATAAGAGGGTGATCGGCCAGGAAGAAGCGATCACCGCGGTGGCCGACGCCATCCGCAGGAGCCGGGCAGGATTGCAGGATCCCAAACGACCGATCGGGTCCTTTATCTTCTTAGGTACGACAGGCGTAGGTAAAACAGAGCTGGCTAAAGCCTTAGCCGGCTACCTGTTCGATGATGAAGGAATGATGACCCGTATCGACATGAGCGAATACCAGGAGAAACATGCCGTGAGCCGCCTCGTAGGCGCTCCTCCCGGATATGTAGGGTACGATGAAGGCGGGCAATTGACTGAAGCCGTCCGTAGGAAACCATACAGCGTCATCCTGCTCGATGAAATTGAAAAAGCGCATCCTGATGTTTTTAACATATTATTGCAGGTACTGGACGATGGACGACTGACCGATAATAAAGGCAGAGTGGTGAATTTCAAGAACACCATCATCATTATGACCAGTAATATGGGCAGCCAGATCATCCAGGCGAATTTTGAGAATGTAACGGAAAAGAACAGGGAAGAAATAATGGATAAGACAAGAGACGAGGTGACAGACCTGTTGCGTCAGACGATCCGGCCTGAATTTCTCAACCGGATCGATGAGGTCATCCTGTTCCAGCCGCTGCTGAAGAGCGAGATCAGGGGGATCATACGGATCCAGCTGGAGAATTTACAACGGATGGTGATAAAAATGGGCATCGATCTCCGGTTCAGCGATTATGCACTTGACTACCTGGCTGAAAATGGCTTCGATCCGCAATTCGGCGCCCGGCCTTTGAAACGGCTGATCCAAAAAGAAATTGTTAATCAGTTGAGCAAGAGAATATTAGCAGGGGATGTAGACAAGAGTGTGCCGGTATTGGTGGATGTGTTTGACGGAGTGGTGGTGTTTAGAAACGAGGTGCCACATCCTGAAAAAACAGGAGTGCCAGGGAAATAAAAGGGCCAAATTCGCGTCTTAAGTCTCCACAGGAGACTCGGCCGAAGGCCCATCATTAGACGTTTGTCAGGGACATGTTATCTTTTATAATAACATGTCCCTGACAAACAACATGTCTCCACAGGAGACTCGGCCGAAGGCCCATCATTAGACGCTTGCCGGAATGTGTTATCTTTAAAACACACATTTCCGGCAAATAGCTAAACCAAATGCAATGGATTTTGTTAAATAGAAGATATTATGGCAATGAAACCCAAAGAGATAGTTGAGATTATTCCCAGCAAGGATATTTTCGTAGGTGATCAGAAGGCTCCGGTAACGCTGACAGAATTTGGCGATTATGAGAGCGAGGCCTGTGCGAAAGTGAATGAAGTAGTCGATAAACTGTTGAAGGAATTCGATGGTAAAATGCGGTTCAATTTCCGTCACTTTCCATTGACAAAGATCCACCAGCAATCCCAGAAAGCGGCAGAAGCTTCCCTGGGCGCAGCTCAGGAAGGAGAGGTGAAATTCTGGGCCATGCATAACATGCTCTTTGCCCATCGCCGTCGACTGGGAGCGATCAGTCTGCGGGAATATGCCAAAGAAGTGGGAGTGGTGAATAAGAAGTTCCTGGATGATCTGGTCAACTCCACCTACGGCTGGCAGGTACGCAGTGACCTGTTGGAAGGATTGGATAAAGGAGTACGGGATGTACCTGCCTTTTTCATCAATGGTGAATTATTTACCGGGAAGCCCACTTATGATAACCTGAGCAAGGGAATCCAGGAAGCGCTGAAAAAAAAGAAGAAGCCGGCCGTTGCTAAAGAAGTGAAAGAAAAAGCCTGATAAGGCCTGAATATATTTATCTATTAGTTTTTTTAAAGAGCCCCTTTTGCGAGGGGCTTTTTTTATTATTTTGCGCAAGTGGAACAATTCACCACCACGATACTGCAATTTGCCGAACAGGGAGAAAAGACAGGATGGTCCTATATCCGTATCCCGGTCGCCATCACGCAAAAGCTCAAGCCCGGCAACAAAAGATCTTTCCGTGTCAAAGGCAAAGTGGACGAACACCCCATTCAAAAAAAAGCGCTGTTGCCCATGGGCGAAGGAGATTTTATCATGCCCCTCGACGCAGGTTTACGAAAGTCGATCCGGAAAATGAAAGGAGACAAAGTGAAAGTCTGGCTGGAAGTGGATAATGCGACGATCAGACCCCCTGCCGACCTGATGGAATGCCTCGCCGATGAGCCCCGGGCGCTGGAGTTCTTCAGGACCATGGCAAATCACACCAGAACTATTTCGGGAACTGGATCAGCAGCGCGAAAACAGATGCTACCCGCGCTAAAAGGATCGCCCGGACCGTCAACGCCATGACCCAATCCAAAAGTTTCAGCGAAATGATCCGCTCTCTCAAACTGGATAAGGAAGATCTATTTTGAATGAATGGCATTCGTTCATACAAAATAAATAATTACGCTTATTTGTTGCAATCATTTTATTTTGGTAGCTTTTCACCTTTAAACAATGTCTGTTTCGTTGGACCGTTGGTCCTATGTATTTTTTTGGACGATGACCTGTTTTTATTCCTTACCCGGGTGCCCGTTTCTGATCTGTTCACCCATCCTATTTTCTATGACCCTTTCACACCACTAGAAGCCAGTGCCGTTTTTATACGCATTGGCTGTCGCTTTTATACCCTCACCGTAGGAAAACGGATGAAAATTATAGGCGCTTTCAAATTTGGAAGAGTCGAAAAGGTAGTCGGCCTCGTTTTGATAGAGCATTTCGTACATTTCGGAAGTGGTCTTATCGAACAGGCCTCCCAGGCGGATCATCCATTTCGGAAGAACGGTATAACGGGCCGCTGTACCCAGGGCCTCCGCCGCCGCTTCGATAAAGGCCGATCCTGTCAACGGGTCCGCCGCAGTAGGCAGATGCCAGACCTGGTTCCACGAATTTTCGTCGGTAGCCAGTATATGCAACGCCTTTACGGCATCCCCGGTATAGGTAAAAGAGTGCCTTACCCCGGCATTCACCAGCCATTGTGCTTTCAGGCCCTTCGCGAGCCGTTGGAACACAAGCAGGTTAGGGATGCTGGTCCTGACTGCTCCCGGTCCGTAAAAATCAGCTGCCCTGGCGATCGTGGCAGTTATATTCCCTTTGCGGACCTCACTCATCAGCTGAGTCGCCATTCGGGCGCGAAGGTCTCCCTTACGGCTGCAGGGATCGTAAGGAGTTTCTTCCGTCATACCGCCGTTTACTTTGCCGTACATATATACATTGTCAAAAAAGATCAGCGGGGCCCCTGTCCGTTTGCAGGCCTCAATAATATTATCGATGATCCTGGGCCATTGTTGCCTCCAGATGGAATAGTCGTATTTCAGGCCGATACAGCAATAGACCACAGAAGAACCCTGGATCGCCTGCAGCGCCTGGCCGGCATCGGTGAGATCGGCAGCCAGGGTAGTGGCTCCCTGCCGGGGAGCGGGATGACGGGACACCAGCCTGACCGGTAACTGATGACGGATCAGTTCTTCGGCAAGACCATCGGCGATGATCCCGCCCGCGCCCAGAATAGTATGAATTGACATAGTGGAATTAGTATTTTAAGGTATACAGATAATTAAAGGTACAGAGGAGGGCAGTTATTATACCAGTCAAAGTTAAACGATGACCGCGGGTTTATTCGGCCAGTATTACATAAATAATTGATAATAATATTTTTATATAATTTTTAATTAAAAATTGATTAAACGTTTGTTTAATTCAAACGTTTGTTTAACTTTGGTGCCGCTTAACTACTCCCCTGAAAATCCGGATTTTGTAAATCACACGAAATTCCTGATTTTACAGTGTATTAGTCAAATAGCTAAAGATATTACATCAACGGCTATCCGTATTATTATATTCTAACGATTTTTGCCATTCTCTGAAACATATGACCGTCTTAGAAGTTGTATATTTTATTATAGCATCCATATTATGAAGAAAATATTTTACGTACTATTCGTCAGCAGTGGATTATCTCTTTTTTCTCTTGTTGCCGGGGCGCAGACCACGCCATCTCAGCCGGTTCCCAGGATCCAGAAGGCTGCCGGATCAGCGATGTCACCGGCTGATACCGCCTTACCGTCAGATGTTACCCTGCAGGCTATTGTACAATATGCCCTCAAACACTACCCTTTGGTCCAGCAGGCCTATCTCGACGAACAGATCACTGACCGGCAGATCAGAAGCAAGCTGGCAGACTGGTACCCTCAATTGAATCTTAATGCCAACTACCAGAATAATTTCCAGCTGCAGCAGCTCCTGGTTGGTGGTCAGCTTATTTCCAGCGGCGCGTACAACTCTTCTACCGTTGGTCTCGGCCTTTCCCAAACGATCTTCAACAGGGATGTATTGCTCGCCAGCCAGACGAAAAAAGACGTCCTTACCCAAAGCAGGCAGTCAACCGTGAGCGATAAGATCGACGTAACGGTAAATGTCAGCAAGGCTTTTTATGATGTCCTGCTGACACAGCAGCAGATCGCGGTATTAAATGACGACATCGTCCGGCTGGAACGTAACCTGAAGGATACTTACAACCAATACCAGGGCGGACTGGTCGATAAGACAGACTACAAAAGAGCTACTATCTCCCTGAATAATTCCAGGGCTGAGCTGAAAACGAACCTGGAGCTCCTCAAAGCTAAATATGCCAACCTGAAACAGGCGATGGGATACACGGGCAAAGACAGCCTCCACCTGTCCTATGACAGCGCCCAGATGGCTTCGGAAGTATTGGTGGACACGACAGCCCCCGTCGATTATTCAAAAAGAATAGAGTACCAGCAGCTGCTCACACAGAAACGCCTGCAGCAGGCTGATGTAAAATATGAGAAGTGGAGTTACCTGCCTGATCTGACCGCAAATGCCGGATACAATTTAAATTATCTGAATTCCCGTTTCCCTCCACTCTACAACAACAATTACCCTAATTCCTTTGCCAACCTGCAGTTGAGTTTCCCGATCTTTCAGGGCACCAAGCGAATACAGAATATCAGGATCGCGGAACTACAGCTCACCCGCATCGACTGGGACATGATCAACCTGGAGACCTCCATCAGCAGTCAATACGCCCAGGCCATGGCGGCTTATAAAGGCTACCTCAACGACTATTATATACTAAAGGATAATCTCGACCTTGCCAGGGAAGTGTTCAATACGATCGAATTACAATACAGGTCGGGTGTAAAAGCCTACCTGGAGCTCATCACAGCCGAGACGGATCTGCGCACAGCACAGGTCAATTTCAGCAATGCCCTGTACCAGGTACTCAGCAGCAAGCTGGATGTTCAAAAAGCGTTAGGCACCATTCAATTTTAATTAAATTCAAGAAAAAATCATCTTTTAATATGAGAAGTACTATACAATGGACCGGTTTTATGTCAATCATGCTTTTCCTGGTTTCCTGCGGCGATGATAAAAAAGCAGCCGGGCCACAGGCGCCTCCGCCTGCAGCCGTGAACGTGTATGTCGTACAGCCGGGCAGTGCTACCTACTATGAGATGTACCCCGCTACCGTGACCCCGCTCAACCAGGTGGACATAAAACCACAGGTATCGGGAAATATCATTAATATTTCCTTCCGGGACGGCCAGTATGTCAGAAAGGGGCAGAAGCTCTATGAGATCGATCAGCAGCAATATAAAGCAGCTTACGACCAGGCTGTCGCGAATGTTGAGGTAGCAAAGGCCAATCTGGCCAAAGCCCAGCAGGATGCCGACCGCTATACCGACCTGGCCAAACAGGACGCTATCGCCAAACAGACCCTCGATCACCAGCTTGCCGACCTGGAAAGCGCGAAAAGACAGCTGGAAGCGGCTAAAGCCAATGTGTCAAGCGTACAGACCAACCTGAAATATTCCATCATTTCCGCACCTTTTGACGGCACCATCGGGATCTCCCAGGTGAAAGTTGGCACCTCCGTATATCCCCAGACCTTATTAAACTCTATTTCCACTGAAGATCCGATGGCGGTCGATATCGCCATCGACCAGGTAGAGATCCCTTTCTTTACCAGCTACCTGGAAAAGGCGCCCAGCGATAAAGATTCCACCTTCACCGTGATCATGCCGGACGGATCGATCTACCCTTACCAGGGACACCTTGTCCTGCTTGACCGTGCCGTTGATCCCCAGACAGGGACCATAAAGGC
>JAATFV010000062.1 GCA_015655015.1 Chitinophagales bacterium
ACTAGATTCCTGGTATAATGCTTTATAGTTATGACGTGCTGACTTTTTCATACAACAGAGGAATAAACAGCAAAAGGCAAACCAATTGCTTGATTTGCCTGTGTGATATTTCCACCGGGCCGACGGTTTTTTGGTGGATAAAGCCGGGTGCTTTTTTGAAAAAATAAAAATGAGCTGAAAAGCGCCCGCGCGCAGCTGCTGCTGTTAATTCCACGCGGACAAATGTGGATAACTACGCCCGTTTTTCTGATCGGTGCAAATTTAGCCCCTGGAGCATCGATAGCAGATCGGTCGTGCTCAAACGTATCGAGCCCTCCTGTGGTGAGGCGGAGGGTAGCGTAAATCGCCCTTTATGCAACCGGCGGTAGAACAAGGTGAAGCCATCGGATTCATGGAGCAATAGCTTGATATGGGTGCAGCGGTTATTTAAAAAAATAAACACCTCTCGATTGTTTACTTCTCTACCCAATTCGTTACGAACGATACCGCACAAGCCGTCGAATGATTTCTTCATATCTGCCCGACCGGCATATAAATAATAGCTATGATGATCAGTAAGAAGGGCAATGGCACTCATGAGATAAGGATTTTAAGGTAATCGGCAGATACTGCCTGAAATAGTTTCAGCCCCTTTATCTCGGCAAACAAACCGTCCGACGTATTAGCGGATGAGGGTAAGATTTCTATAAAGCCACCGAGCTTTCTATTTTCGGCCCGTTTGCCGGCATACCGCTTCCGCCAGTAATAAAGGGTGCCATCGCTTATCCCATGAAGGGCGGAAAATTCCTTTACCGTCATGCCCTCACTGTAGTCAAATTCTTCCAGCAGCTGGAGGATTTCTTCTTCCCGGCGCTTACCTCCGGGCCTTTTCTGATTAAATGGTTGCATCGCTTTTAATTTAGTTTAAAAGCAAACTTATTGGATGCACCCCAATAATCAGTCATGGGGCAGGTTAGAGGCTTACCATGGAGTGTAAAAGGCAACAAACGTATCCTTTGAGTGACTCGGTTGTATAACCCTCCTCTGTTATTAATCAACTTGCGGATCATCCATGATGCAGCCGAACCACAAACTACAAGAATAATATCAGGCCTTGCTGAAGCCCAGGAATTCCAGAAATGTTCTAAAGCGGAAAGAAAATTGGAACGAGGAGTATCTATCCATGGTAACTCGTCAAAGAAAATCACTTTTTTAGAAGCCTTTAATTTTTGCAGGTAACTTTTAAGCAAACCGAATGCATCAAACCAACTCTTCGGCAGGGAGTTCTGAACAATGCCGGCATCTGCCTCTTTCAGCACAGAAAAAAATTAGCTAGTTGTTGGGAGGTATTGGCATTAGCTATACCGGTCATCTGAAAAACAATCTGCTTTTGATAGACTTGTCGTATTATAAAGGTTTTGCCTACCCTGCGCCGCCCATACACAGCCAAAAATTGCGCTCCTTCTCCTTCAAGTAGCTGATTCATAATTAGTTGTTCTTCCTTTCTACCAGCAATTGGTATCTTATAATAAGCTATAATCTGCTGTAAATAGACCAAAAATGATACTTAGAGCAAAATATAATGTCATATGCCGCTCTAAGCATGTGTAAATAATTGGTTAAAGCGGAGGATATTCGACACTTAAACTTACAACCTGGTTAAGATCTACCCAAAAATGGTTCAGATCAAACTTTTATCAAGTTCCATCGCTATTATTTGGTCCAGCGCAATAAAACTTTCTTCCCCATCATTATCAATTAGATTAAGAAACTGACGTAAAGGTAAATTACCTTCAAGTTCTTCATCAAAAGAAAACAAACAACCTTCAGAAAGCTCAGAATATTGCAACGGATTGATGTTATATGAGTCGTCCGGAACTTTACCTTTATGATAAATAATAGCCTGTGGCAAATACTTTTCCTCTTCGACATGTAACTGAATTTCCCCTTCTTTTGTCGTTTTTTCCTCAACCCTTGTGTCCTTTACTATCACATTGAAATTATCCCGATAAGCATAGGGATTTATAACTCCCGAGGCATAATCAAAACAGAACGTAACTTGTACAATGCTATCCGTATTTACAATTACCATTCGATTCGACGGTGTTTCAAACCATATAAACTTCAGACGATCATTAGTTATGTCACCTTCGGCACTTTCTCTAAATCTATTTATTAGTTTCTGCTTGTTATCAGTGTCAATAGGGAAAAGAAGTACTTTTCCGTTCAGCAATTCGATACGTAAAGTGTAGATGACCAACTTATCAAATTCAGTTTCTTTCATGGTAAGGTGTAGATTTAGTAATATTCTCAGGCGTAAAACCTGGTCAATATGCTGCTTCGGAAATACAATTCTTTTCACTTCATATTTCTAAATTCTTATGAAGGTCATCCGGATTTCTGCGATTGTCCCAAATTCCCACAATTACAATTTGCTCTTCTCCGACCTTATAGAAAATAGAGAAATGACTGACCCAAAGAAACATTCCATTAACTCATTTAAGAGAAAGTTAGACATTTGTCCATCTTTCCCGGCACATAGATTGCCAAAGCCTCCGCACCGCGGAGGTTTTTTCATTAATCCTCGCCCGTAATAATTATTAATAGCGATTTGCACGACCCGCAATTGTGAATAGATCGCCTGCACAATTAAGTCGACGAGCTGATAAAAGAAGACCAATTGGACTTTTCAAGACAGCAAATTTGGACTTTTAAAGAAAGTCGCCTGCTATATTGATGCTGATATTTGCAGTATACTTTAAAACTAAAAAAGGGGAAATTATGTCAAAGACTGTTCAGAAAAATCTTCCGGATCGCAAGGCGTACATCATCACCGGCCCGACCTCCGGCATAGGTCGGGCCACAGCACTCGAACTTGCCAACCACGGCACGGTCATTCTGGTGGGACGCAACCCCGGCAAACTCGAAGAAGTGCAGCATATTATAGCGCAAAAAGGTCAACACGCAGTGTCAGTCGTGTGCGACCTGTCAGACATAGTGAGCGTACGGCGTGCGGCTGCAGAGATCATAGCGCTGCGTCTCCCGATCGTCGGGCTGCTGAATAATGCCGGAATTTCTTCAATGAGCAAGGCAAAGAGCGCTCAAGGCTGGGATGTAACGTTCTCTACGAACTATCTAGGGCCCTTCGCTTTGACCGAAGCGCTAACACCTCACCTTCCGGACGGAGCAAATGTAGCGTTCATCGCTTCCGCTGTGGAAGACCCCGAACGCAAACCTGTAAAAGCCTTAGGAATGCAAGGCGGTCGCTATATCTCTGCGGAGGCTAGTGCCCGGGGCGAGTGGAAACAACCCGGTACCAGGTTACCGGGCGCAGACGCTTACGCAACATCCAAGCAATGCGTCCTCGCCGCATCAATGGCCTTTGTACGCGAAAATCCAAGGCTACGCTTCAATGCGATAGAGCCCGGCATCACTCCCGGAACAGGTCTGTCCCGGGAGGCGAATATTGTCCTGCGTTTCCTGTTTGGCCAGATCCTTACCTTATTTCCACCTTTTGCCAGGTACAGAAGCACGCCCAACCGGGCAGCACAGGTGATCACAAAAATCCTGACCAATGAGTCGGGCAAAACCGGGGTCTATTACGACGAAAAAGGGCAGCCAATGCTGGGCTCGACGCTGGCGCGCGACCCGAAATTTCAAGACCTCATCGTTGCCGAGACAAGAGCCTTATTGTCGACCGTTCAGGTATAAGCCTAAGGCAAAAACCAGTAATTTCGGGTTGCACGCCGATTGGCAATAATGAAAGTAGGGAGTATTGCTTCGGCCCATAGTTTAATTAAACCGGGAAATTAAAATGAAAGCGTCTGTCAGCAAGACCTGCCTCATCGGACCGGCAATAGCCAAAGAGCAATTTATTGCCGAACACCTCTTTTTCTACCTGGTAAAAGGAACCATGAGTGGGTATTACGGTGGTAAAAACTATGCCTTGCAATCAGGTGAATACGGCATCGCCCGCAAAAACCGGTTGAGCCGGCAGAACCATGCAAAAGAGAACGATAAAGCTGAAAAGATAATATTCGTTTTTGATGAACCGTTTTTGCGAACATTTCAGGAAAAACAAAAAATAATTGCCACACCCTTCAAATCGGAAGAATCCTTTTTACGATTACCCGACAATGAATTGATCCCCAATTTTATTCATTCTTTGATTCCATATTACAACGGTCAGGGAGAAATGGATAAAGCATTTTTTGATGTCAAACGGGAAGAGCTGCTGCTTATTTTATTGCAATTACAGCCGGAATTATCCGGTCTGTTCTTTGATTACGGTATCCCTCAAAAAATAGATCTGGAAGAGTTCATGAACCGTAATTACCGGTTTAATGTGAGTATCGATCGCTTTGCTTATCTGACAGGACGCAGTTTGTCGGCATTCAAAAGGGATTTCTACGCCATTTTTAGCGAAACGCCCAGTCGCTGGCTGATACGAAAACGGCTGGAAGATGCTTACTTTCTGATCGATAAAAGAAATAAAAAGCCCTCCGAAATTTACATTGACCTGGGTTTTGAAGCATTGTCTCATTTTTCGTTTGCCTTCAAAAAGTTATTCGGACAGACGCCAACTGAGCTGTCAGCGTTGAAAAAAAATACGTTGGAGTTTCGGGCACTGTACAGAAAATGATATTTCGATCTGGAAGAAGTATCTACTAAATAGGCGGATCGGGATAGGCGTTGGACAGGCTCGCTACTCTATCCGAACTCACCGGGGTTATGCCAAGACGATCGCACCAACCCAGGAAGCTTTCGTATATATGATCGAGCACCTGCTTCTGTTCCAGGGTCAGTTCAAGGGCAAACGCACGGCTGATCGTCCTGACCGGAAGCCCTCGCTTACGCAGAAAATATTTTGCGCTCATGGGATAAGCGACATGGATCATCGGGTCTACTCTTGTCAGCTCCGACTGAAGCCATTCCACCTCAGCTTTCTTCGAAGGGTCCGTGGCATGGTCGCACATCCAAACCAGTATCTCCGGATAAAAATTTCCGGAAATGGAAGACATGCCTTTAGCGCCCTCCTGTAACGAGGTCATGGCATTGGGAGTGTGAGCGTCATAAAATTCGAACCGTTTGATCTTACTGGCTTTCGCGATGTCGAGCTTGGCCTTTACTTTTTCATGAAGGATGGAAGTATCCTTATGGTAAACGATCCGGCGGGTGTCGAGAACGGCCTTGAACACCTCCGGAGATAAGATCCGTTTGTAGGGGGCCGGACATTCATATAATCCTAAGGGAATATTATCCGTCAGATCGAACATCTTATTAAAATTACGCAGCAGCACATCGTCTCCATCCTCTGCATTGGCATAATGGCCCGTGATCAGGATCACGGCATTAACGCCCGTATTATAGATCCTTTTGGTAAAGTCGACTTTATCTTCGATGGTCAATCCGAAGGAGCCCGTGGCCACTACAGGCACCCGTCCATCCACATAACGGACGATATGCCGGGTCAGCTCCAGCCTTTCCGTTTCGCTGATGCTGTACATTTCACTGCTCAGGCAATTGGCAAAGAGGCCTTTCGCCCCTGCAGCCAGGTAAAAATCAATGAGCTGCGATACTACCCCGTAGTCCACCTGCGCCTTGAGATTGAAGGGCGTGAGCATGACGGGCACAAATTTTTTTTCTGTAGACATAACTCGCTTTGTATGGGCACAAATTATCAAATAATTTGCGCAATTGACCCGCCGGCGGGTAAATAAATTTACGACCCGGGGAGAGCCCGCGTGGTTATGATAGCATCCTACAATAATTTGCAAAGAAACTGAAGTATTTGCGGGCTGCCGGGAGGTAAATTTGTTTTTTTGCCACACGGTTTTTACATTCATCGTCAAATGAACAGCTTGCCATTCTTAGATCTTAGCATCATTCTCGTCTATTTGCTCGGGATGTTACTGGTAGGGGGATATTTCTCCCGTAAACGCGGTGACTCGGAGCAGTTTACCAGCGCCAACGGCACCATCCCCGGCTGGGCGATCGGGGTCTCCATCTATGCCACCTTCCTAAGCAGCAATACTTTTCTAGGCGTTCCCGGCAAGTCATTCGGCGGCGACTGGAATGGCTTTGTCTTTAGCCTTTCAATGCCCCTGGCCGCATGGGTGGCGGCTAAATACTTTGTCCCTTTTTATCGCACGACAGGCGAGGTATCGGCTTATACGCACCTGGAGCACCGGTTTGGCCCCTGGGCGAGAACCTATGCGGTCATCTGCTTTTTACTAACACAGCTGGCGCGCATGGGCTCCATTTTTTTCGGGATCGCCCTGAGCCTGCAGGCCCTCACCGGTTTTTCCATGAATTCCATCATGATCGCAGTGGGGCTGTGTATCATCCTTTACACCGTCATGGGAGGGATCGAGGCCGTCATTTGGACGGAGGTGGCGCAGGCGGTGATCAAGACCTTCGGCGCGCTGCTGATCATCTGGGTAGTCATAAAAGATATGCCAGGCGGCTTTTCCCGCATCATGGATCTGGGAAACCAACACCATAAATTCAGCCTGGGCAGCTTTGCGCCGGACCTGAAGCACTCCACATTCTGGGTGATCCTGCTGTACGGCTTTTTCATCAACCTGAATAATTTCGGGATGGACCAGAATTATGTGCAGCGCTATCACGCGGCCCGGTCCTCCAAAGCCGCCACCCGCTCCTTATGGCTCTGCGTGGGGCTCTATGTGCCGGCATCCCTGCTGTTCTTCTTTATCGGCAGCTGTCTTTTTTCCTATTACAGCGTGAACCCGGACGCGCTCACCGTCGTAAAAGAGCAGGTGGCGCGGGAAAGACTGCCCCTGGGAGCGGCAACCGCGCAGATCAGCCAATTGGCCGCTACTCTTAAACCGGCGGATTACGGCGACAAGGTGATGCCGAACTTTATCGTCACCCGGATCCCGACGGGTTTGTCGGGGTTGATCATCGCCGCTATCATGTCCGCCGCCATGAGTACGATCAGCAGCGGGATGAATGCCTCCGCCACCGTCTTTTCGGAAGATATTTACCGGCGTTATTTCAACCGGAACGCCACGGAAAAACAAAAGCTGCGGATCCTGTATATCGGTACGGTCGGATTCGGCCTGGCGGGTATGGCCGCAGGAGTGGCCATGATCGGCTCCCAGGGCATTCTCGATATGTGGTGGGAGCTCTCCGGGATCTTCGCGGCGGGCATGCTGGGGATCTTTCTGCTCGGCATCTTCAGCAAAGGGACTTTCAACCAGGCGGCGATCATCGCGGCCGTGCTTGGAATAGTGATTATTTTCTGGATGACCTTCTCCTCGCAGCTGCCGGAAGAGCTGGGTGTACTGAGAAGCCCGTTTCATAAAAATATGATCATCGTGATCGGGACCCTGTCGATCTTTTTAACGGGAGTCCTGGTAACGAAATGGAAAAGAAGGAGCAGCGGCCTTGAAACGATTTAATACCATAGCAGGCTCCATGCTGTTCGCCTGTTCGGCGTACCTGTCAGCCTGCACCTCCCCCAACCCGCCCAAAATGGCCTACCAGGAATTTCAATTAACCAACGACCCGGCCGGACATTGCATCAATTCCACCCAATGCTGGTCCCCGGATGACCAATGGATCGTATTCGACAGCCGTAACACCGATGCCGGCATTATCTCCGCGGGCACCATCGCCGCAGTAAAAGTGTCCGACAAAGAGATTAAGACCCTCTATAACACCAGGGGACAAACTAACTTTGGCCCGGGTGTAGGCGCCGTCACCTGGTCTCCCGTGGCCAACCGGGTGCTGTTCATTCATGGTATCCGGAATGCCGGCAGGGACCGTCCCTATGGAGCGACCCGCCGCACCGGTGTGGCCATCGATATGGACAGGCCCTGCCAGCCGATCTGGATGGATGCGCGGGATATCGATCCTCCTTTCACGCCCGGAGCGCTGCGGGGTGGCACCCATGCACATACCTGGAGCGGTGACGGACAGTGGATCAGCTTTACCTATAATGATTACCTGCTGGAACAGGCGGAGAAAGCGGGCCACGACGTGAAAGACCTGAGAACGGTGGGTGTCATGGCGCCGGGGAAAAAAGTGATCGTGCGCAATACAAATCATTTTTCAAAGAAGGACTCCCCGGAAAAGAAGGTCTCCCCGGAAAACAAGAACCCCCTGGAAAACAAGAACTCCCTGGACGACAAGACCCCTCCGGAAAACAACGACTCCCTGGAAGACAACAATGGAGAGCTGTTTGCCTTCCCGATAGCCCGGGTCACGGAAAATCCGGCCCCGGGGACAGATGCCATCGAAAAAGCGTTCGATGAATGCTGGATCGGAAGAAATGGCTATCACAAAGCCGACGGCGCCTGGCAGCACCGGGCGATCGCCTTCCAGGGGAATCTGCGGGAAAAGGACGGGACCCGGAAAACGGAGATCTTCGTGGCCGATATACCGGACACGGTGGTTACCACCGCGGCGGCAATGCCCGCGCAGACTGATCCGACCCGACGCCTGCCCGTACCTCCCGGCATCACCCAGCGGAGGATCAGCTTTACGGAAAAAGGAGTGAGCCCTGTCCCCCGTCATTGGCTACGGTCTACCCCTGATGGAGCCCTTATCGGCTTCCTGGCGGCAGATCAGCAGGATACCATTCAATTATTCGGGATCTCTCCCAACGGAGGGGCTGCTCGTGCACTGACCCACAACGCCTTTTCCATTACGGGGCCTTTTAATTTCAGCCCGGACGGAAAATTCGTCGCTTATGCGGGTGACAACAGCATATGGATCACAGAGCTGGCCGGCGGTCATACCGAACGGGTGACGGCAAGATTCGGAGACGAAGAGCGGCCCGATGGGGCGGTGGTCTGGTCCAACGACGGATCGATGTTATGTTATAACCGCCGGATCCGAACGGGGAAGGAAGGCTTCTGGCAGATATTTGTGCTCAAACGGAAATAGGCATGCGCGACCGATTGCTCAGCTTGTGTTGATCGTCTGGCCCGTATTGATTGTTCGAATTACCAGGCTGGCCCAGGCATGCTGCTTGTGCTGCCCAGACCGATCGCCAAGCCTGTGTTGATTATCCGAATTGTTAAGCTGATCCAGATATACTGCTATACGATCTGGACCGATTGTCCGGTTAGACCGCCCGGGGCTAAATCTTGCAAAAGCTGAGCAGTGACTCGCCGCATCCCCATTTACTCCGCCTTTTCCGACTGCGTGAATCTTCGTTTATAATCGAGGGGGGTCAAACCGGTGATCTTTTTAAAATGACGGTAAAAATTGGAAACATTATTAAAACCGCATTCGAAACATAATACATCGATAGGGCGCCTGTCTTCAATGAGGATCCTGCAGGCATGACTAATGCGAATTTCGATCAGGAAATCATAATACGACTTATTCGTCATCATCTTAAAGTAACGGCAGAAAGAAGTCACCGTCAGATTGCGCATGGCCGCTACATCCGATAAAGAAATATTCTCTTTGAAATGGGCCAGCGTATAATTATAAATTTTGTTCAGCTGCAGGGCTTCCACCTCGTTGGATTTATAAAAGGCATAAGCGGAGGTGATGAGCTCATATTCCTGGGTCGAGGCCAGGATCTTCAGCAGGCTCAATAAAATGATCAGCCGGTCAATGCCTACGGCATTGACCGCAGCCAGCATCAGCTCTATGAGCTTCTCCCGGGCCTCGCCCCGGATGACCATGCCCATTTTGGCCTTTTCGAAGAGCTGCGGCAGGAGGTATGCCTCGGGCAGGGACAGCATCTCTTTTCCCATACAATCCGGAAGGAACTGGATGACGATGGCTTCGATGGAAGCCTGCGGGTCCTTGTCATAGTATTCTTCCTGGCAGCGCCAGGAATGCGGCAGGTTCTCCCCGAGCAGGATCACTTCGCCGGCCTGGAAATTTCCTACCTTGTCGCCGATAAAACGCAGCCCGTTGCCCCTGATCGTGTAGTGAAGCTCCAGCTCAGGGTGATAATGCCAGATCCTGCCAAAATTCTGGCTCTTCAAGTGGTACGCGGTATAAGACTCCTGCAGGGGAGTATTGACTTTATAAAAATGGGGCTTCAAATCGACCTGAATTAGGGGATTAAGCTACGAAAAAGGGATGACAACATCTTATAGTAATTTGCAAACAAGCTGTAAGAAAAGGGAGAATTATTCAAGGATATTTGTTTATTCGATTGCATTCGGGCTAAAATTCAAACATTTTATCATTCGCCGGCCGGAAGTTGCCCCGCCCTGCCGGCCAGCCAGAAACATATGAAACCGATCACAACGATACCATCGAAGGCATTGACCCTATTGCTGCTCCTCGCCTCCTGCAACCTGCAAAAAGCTTCTGCCCAATCCATCCCCCTCTCGCGGGCTGTAATCTATACCGCCACCACGGATAACAATTTCCTGCTGCGAACGATCGCGGTGTTACAGGAGGAAGTGGAAAAGAGGACCGGCATCCGGCTGCCGCAAGCAAAAAAGTCCCCCTCTCCCGGAAGGGCGGCCATTATCCTGGTCCGGGAAAGCGACAGCGCCCGGCTAACCGAAAGGCAGCGAAGGAGTCTCGACGCACTGCCTTCTATCAAAGCTGAAGGATATAAGATCGTAACGATACAGGAGGACAAAGACATACTTATCGTCGGGAAAGACGCGCGGGGACTGCTTTACGGTGTGGGCAAACTCCTGCGAAAAATGGAGATGCGGCCCGGCGACCTGCTATTGAAAGAGACGCTGACCCTTGCTGCCAGCCCGGCCTATCCCTTGCGGGGCCATCAATTAGGCTATCGTGCCAAGACGAATGCCTATGACGCTTTCTCCGTAGCACAATACGATCAGTATATCCGTGACCTGGCCCTTTTCGGGGCCAACAGCATAGAGATCCTGCCGCCGCGGACGGACGATGAGCTCACGAGCCCGCACATGAAAATACCACCCGCACAGATGATCATCGAACAGTCGCGGATCTGTAAGGAATACGGACTTAATGTCTGGATGTGGTATCCTAACGTGGGTAAAGATTACGAACGCCCCGATTCTATACAAAGCGAACTGAACGAACGGGAAAAGGTCTTCTCCTCTCTGCCTAAGCTGAACAACATCTTCGTCCCTGCCGGCGACCCCGGCGACCTGAAGCCGGACGATCTGTTCAGATGGCTGGAAAAAGAGGCGGTGGTCCTGCGAAAATATCATCCCGATGCGAAGATCTGGGTGTCTCCGCAGGGATTCAATACGGACCAGCAATGGTTTGACTCTTTTTTCACCCATGTCAACCGCCGTTATCCGTGGTTTGGCGGGGTCGTATTTGGCCCCTGGGTGAAGATCCCGCTGGAGCGGCTGAGGCAGCTGGTCGACCCGGCGATCCCCATCCGGCATTATCCGGATATCACTCATTCGATGAACTGTCAGTATCCTTTTTCCCATTGGGACCTCGCCTGGGCGCTTACCCTGGGCAGGGAATGCATCAACCCCCGCCCCTATGACGAGAAGGCCATCCACAATGCCTTCGATCGTTTTTGTGTCGGCAGCATCAGCTACTCGGAAGGCACGAACGACGATGTTAATAAATTCGTATGGAGCGACCAGGACTGGGACCCGGGAACGCCTGTCATCGAGACCTTACGGGATTATGCGCGTCTTTTTATGGGCCCCGATGTAACGGAAGCTGCTGCTCAGGGAATTATCGGTTTGGAAGACAACATGAAGGGGGCCGCGCTTACGAATGAAAGCGTGGGGCGCACCTTGCAGCAATGGCAGCGAATGGAACGGAACGCCTCTCCCCCGCTGCGGCAGAACGCCCGTTTTCAGATGTGCCTGATCCGGGCCTATTTTGACGCTTATACAAGACGAAGATTGTTTTATGAGAAGGAGCTGGAACAAGAGGCCAAGGAGGTGTTGGGGGCGGTAGTTGGTCCGCCGATCTCTGCGGAACCCGGCGAGGCGAAAACCGGCAGTGCAGGGAAGACCGGGATTGGAGCCGGGACCGGAGGGATCCCAACCGCCGATGCCATCGATAAGGCGATCGGCAAAGCGCGGGCAATCCTCTGGCAGGCAATTAAGTCCCCTATCCTGCCGGACTATCAATCAAAGTGTATGGCGCTGGCCGATTCCCTGTATAAAAGTATCGGGGCGCAGCTAACCGTAAAAAGACATGGCGGGATGCAGGAACGGGGGAATTTTATCGATTTCATCGACTTTCCCCTTACGGACGCCCCCTGGTGGCTGACACAACTCACGCAGGCAGAGAAACAGCCGACCGATTCGGGAAAAATACGGATCATCCGGGAAGCCCTGCACCGCACCGATCCCGGCCCGGGAGGATTCTACGATCATTTCGGCGACCCGCTGAGCTGGCGCCGCATCGTGCCGGGAAAGCTATCCTGGGCGCAGGATCCCGGTAACCTGGAGTCGCCGCATACCGGTTTTGGCGTGGCGCTGGAAGGCGTGCGGTGGCTGGACAACCCGATGGAGCCCGGTTTTAAAGGGACTGTCGTCCCTAAAAGCTGGATGAAGCAGGGAATGACTTTGTACAGCACACCGCTGAACATCCGTTATGAAGGGCTGGACTCCGGCGCCGACTATCGCCTCCGCGTCGTCTATACCGGGCGCTTCCGGTCACACATGAAGCTGACTACCGGCAGCGGATACCTGATCCACGACTTTATTAAGACAGGCGTACAGCCGATATATGAATTCGACCTTCCCCGGGCCGCGATAAAGAACGGGGAAGTCACGTTCGTCTGGAACAGCGCCGAAGAAGACCGGGGCGCACAGGTCACGGAATTGTGGCTGATGCGGAAATAAGATCTGCCGAAATAAGTCCTGCGGAATTGGAGCCTGCCAGGAAGAAGAATCGGATCATCAGTTTAGTAGTAAATTGCCGGGCTGTGAATATTAAAACGACGAATACGGAATTAACGGGTAATAGCGGAATAACAGGTAGTGGCCAAAGAGTACGGGAACAAACGCTAACGGACAAAGAGTACAAGAAAAACGAACAAAGAATACAGCAACAACAAAAAAAAGTGTAAAAGAATTTATATGATCCGCAAAAGAAACGCGCTACTGGAAAAATTGCAGGCAGGTAAAAATGTATATGGCACCTGTATCACATCAACCGGCCCCATGTGGCCGGGCGCCATCAAAAGCGCCGGGCTTGATTTTGTCTTTATCGACACAGAACACATTCCCTTAGGCAGAACGGAGCTGGCTCTGCTCTGCCAGTTATTTCGCGCCAATGAAATAGCTCCCGTCGTACGGATCCCTTCCCCCGACCCCTACCTGGCCTGCCAGGCCATTGATGCCGGCGCAGCCGGCATCGTAGCCCCTTATCTCGAATCAAGGGCGCAGATCGTGGAGCTGACAGGCGCCGTGAAATATCGTCCGCTAAAGGGGGAAGTGCTGGCCGGCTACCTGGACGGAAGCCGGGAAATGCCGCCCGGTTTAAAAGATTATGTGGAGGGCTATAATGGGGCTATGTGCATTGCCAATATCGAAAGCGTTCCGGCGATCGAAAGGCTGGATGACCTGCTAGCCGTACCGGGACTGGACGGCGTGTTTATCGGGCCGCATGATTTGTCTGTTAGTCTGGGCCTGCCGGAACAATATGACCACCCCGATTTCGAAGCAGCGGTAAAAACCATCATCCATAAAGCCAGGGCGAAGGGTATCCATATCGGGATCCATTTTTCCCTGGAACCCGAACGCCAGGTCAAATGGATGAAAGAGGGCGCCAATATCGTCGTGCATAGTTTCGACATCGCCCTTTTCCTGCAAAGGCTGCGCCACGACATGGCGCTGATCAAAAAGGCGGCGGGAGATACCCCGGACGGCGGCGAA
>JAATFV010000058.1 GCA_015655015.1 Chitinophagales bacterium
AGCTCTTCATAAGAGATGTAATACACAATGCAATCCTCAACCGCTTGTATATTCTCCTGACCATATTGCTGCGTGAAAAAACTTTCGACAGATGTACATATGTCTCCTTCTTTCATAAAGCAGGAAGACACCTCTTTTCCTCCCTTGAAATAATAGCTTCGTAACAACCCGGATTCAATAAAGTAGATATTCGAACAGATCTGTCCTGCCCTTAGTAAATATTCTTTTCTGGATAGTTCCTTCTCCTTCACAATATCTTCCAAATGGTCCCGGAGCGCCTCAGACAAAGGATGGATAGAGCGAAGATATCTTAGCAGCGTGATCATGCCTGGCCTGATTTAATAAATGAATGACTTCGAAATTAGATTCGTGTTCAGGCAGGAATAGCAGAAAAATTGTAAAGTGTAAGGAATAACAGGTTGGACAATGCAAGAGAACGGGGATAAAATTAGAATTTAAAAGAAGAAAGTAAGGCAGAAGTTATACACACCATTAGAAAAATAGGATCCCCGCCGCCCCCTGTTCAGGGTTATTTTAAGCAATTTTCCCTAATTTACCGCCCATAATAACTATACATATATAAACAAACCCTGGATGTCGAACTCATTATTCCGTAGGAAATCATTAGATAAGATACTAAAGGACGCTAAAGACGGCGTTACAGATGGTCATGGAGGCTCGGGAATGAAGAAAGTGCTGGGTGTCCGCGATCTTACCTTTATGGGTATTGCCGCCGTGGTCGGCGCCGGTGTCTTCTCTACGATCGGGACGGCATCCTACGACGGAGGGCCGGGAATTGCATTGTTATTCGTCCTGACGGCCGTAACCTGCGGTTTCTCTGCGCTCTGTTATGCCGAGTTTGCCAGCCGGATCCCGATTGCCGGCAGCGCTTACACCTATGCATACGTTTCCTTCGGGGAATTGATCGCCTGGATCATCGGCTGGGCCCTGATCCTGGAATATGCAATAGGCAATATCGTCGTAGCGATCTCCTGGAGCGGTTATTTCAATAACCTGCTGGAAGGGTTTGGCATCCATCTTCCCGGCTGGCTGGTCATCGATCCGAGTACCGCCCGGGCTGGCTTTCAGGCCGCCCAGGACACGCTCGCCAAGGGACAGCCCCTTACGGATACCCTCCGGGAAGCCTTCAACGCCTGGAATGCAGCGCCGATCATTGCCGGCAAACATATCTTCGTCAACCTGCCCGCTTTTCTGATCGTTTGTATCATTACCGTCATTACTTATATTGGAATACAGGAAAGTAAAAAAACCACCAATTTCATGGTGATGTTCAAGATCGCCGTGATTATCCTGGTGATCATTATCGGGTTCTTTTTTGTAAAGACAGCTAACTGGCATCCTTTCATGCCCAATGGTTTTACCGGGGTCCTGAAAGGCGTGTCCGCCGTATTTTACGCCTATATCGGCTTTGACGCCATTTCTACCACGGCCGAGGAGTGCACGGATGCCCAGCGGGACCTCCCTAAAGGAATGATCTATTCCCTGGTGATCTGTACCATCCTCTATATCCTGATCGCCCTGGTATTAACAGGAATGGTCAATTACTCGGAATTGAAAGTGACCGACCCCCTGGCCTTTGTATTTGAACGGGTCCACCAGAAATGGATCGGGTACTTTGTATCGATCAGCGCCGTGGTAGCTACCACCAGCGTCCTGCTGGTATTCCAGCTGGGCCAGCCGCGGATCTGGATGAGCATGAGCCGGGATGGCCTTTTGCCCAAAGCTTTTGGAAAGATACATCCCAAATACCGGACACCGGCCTTCTCGACCATCGTCACCGGCTTCCTGGTAGCCATTCCCACTTTGTTCATGGAGAGCTCATTAATGACAGAGCTGACCAGCATCGGCACCCTGTTTGCCTTTGTGCTGGTCTCCGGAGGAGTATTGTTATTGCCCCGCATCAGCAATACAGGGAAAAAGGGCTTCCGCCTGCCTTATGTAAATGGCCGTTATGTCGTTCCCATCCTCTTCCTGCTGTTCTGCTACCTGTTCCATTCCCGTATCCGGGAGGCCGTGCACGGTCTCGGGCAGGAAGGTCTGCAGGAGATCCTCTTCCTGGTTTATATCCTGCTGGCTGGGATTCTCGCCGTCGCCACTTTTATAAAGAACTACTCTTTGATCCCGGTGCTCGGCGTGCTGTTCTGCGCCTACCTGCTCATCGAGATCCGGGCCGTCGCCTGGGAATGGTTCTTCGCCTGGATGGGGATCGGCCTGCTGATCTATTTCCTGTATGGATACCGGAAGAGCAGATTGTCCGATAATAATGACCGGCCCAATTCCCCTTCGCAAATTCCGGGATAAGGAAGTAACTTTGCCCTATGAAATTTCAGGTAGGAGACAAAGTAGTCGTCCAGCATTCCAACGACGAGGGAGAGGTGATCGAGATCATTAACGACAAAATGGTCCTGGTAGATGTACGGGGTGTAAAATTCCCGGCATACACCGACCAATTGGATTTTCCCTATTTCAAGAGGTTCACGGAAAAGAAGCTGTTCCCGGACGCAAAAGAGAAAAAGCCCCCCAAAAAATACGTAGACCAGCTGCCGAAAGAGCGGCCGGCTGCCGGTCAGAAAAAAGAAAGGATCGCCCGGCTGGATAATGGGGTCTGGCTGACCTTCCTTCCCGTCTTCGAGAACGATGAGTTCGGAGACGATGTGGTGGACAGCCTGAAGATCCACCTGGTCAACAATATGGAGGCCGGTTACCAGTTTTCCTATCATCTGAATTGTCACGGCGCCAATGAATTCGACCTGGAAGCACAGGTATTCCCTTTCCAGGATTTCTACCTCCATGATATCCAATTCGAAAAGCTGAATGACAACCCGGTATTTGAATGTGATTTCTCTTTGCTGACGCCGGATAACAGCAAGGCCGATCATTATGAGACCAATCTGAAGCTAAGGGCCAAACAGGTGTTTGGCAAGATCGAAGAGATCAAAAAGAAAGGCGAAGCCACCTTCTCCTTCAAACTGTTCGATACCTACCCACAGAAGCCTCCCGAGGAAGCCGTCGAGACTCCCCATTTTTTAGCGGGACTGGCGAATTCCGGGTTCCGGATCTATGAGGCTTCCAAAGCCCGCCAGCATCTGGACCCTGCACAGTCCGAAGTGGATCTGCATATTGAGAAGCTGACGGAGAAATGGAATGCACTGGATAATTTCGAGATCCTCATGCTGCAGCTGCAGACTTTTGAAAAATATTTCGATCTCGCCAGGGCCCATCACCTGCCTTCTTTGATCGTGATCCATGGGGTGGGATCCGGAAAACTGCGCGACGAGATCCATGAAATCCTTAAAATGAAGAAGGGCGTCAAATCTTTTGTCAACCGGTACCATCCCCGGTATGGCTATGGCGCTACGGAAATCTTCTTCCAGTATTAGTAAAAAGGAGGCCCCCTTTCCGTTAAATGGATTCATTCCATGAAACCGACCAAACAGTACATATCAGATAAAGCACTTCTTCTTTTTAATGAAAAAGGGTTTGTGAATGTCCGCCTGCAGCATATTGCCGATCGCGCTTTTGTCAGCGTGGGGCACCTGGCTTATCACTTCGAAAATAAAGAAACACTTATTTTGACCTTATACCAGCGTTTGAAGGAAAGCCAGGAAACACTCCTCATGGAATGCAGGGTCCTGCCCTTATTCGAGGACATTGATTTCTTATTGCGAAAGATGTACCAGCTGCAGCAGCAGTATCTTTTTTTTTACCTGGATACCCTGGAAGTAGTGCGGGCCTTTCCGGAAATTGCGGAACAACACCGGGAGCTGCTTCGCTTTCAACGCCAGCAAATCCAGTTCATGATCGAGTTCAATGCAGCAAGGGGCTCCTTTGCCCCTCCCCTGTATGAAAAACAGTTTGCGGAGCTGGCGCATCTATTCTGCATGACCATGGATAACTGGAGGAACTACCAGTATATCAACGGGAACAGCGCCCCTGAGGAAGCTTCTTATTGCAATGACCTTTGGGCAATCCTCCGCGTCTTATTCACGGATATGGGATTGCCGGAATTCCGGCAATTGCCGAACAAGGGAATTCACTAATTTTATACCAATGCCGTTTACTTAAGGAAAGATCTTTAAAAATTATTGGATATGCCCCTAATGGCGTGTAGATTTGTGTTTCATTCAAAAAGGGATAGGATTATAGGGTAAGTTCTCTTAACAATACAAATCAACTGATTGACGATGA
>JAATFV010000225.1 GCA_015655015.1 Chitinophagales bacterium
TTGCCGGCATCTCCATTGAGACCGAACTCTCCGGTAAGGGTGGGCTTGCCATAGGAGGTGGAGTACGATTGGCAGGCCCCGCTCAATACGGATTCCAGGTTCGGTGATCCGAGGTAATAATGTGTTTGCGTGAAATCGATACCGGGAAGGTTCCAGGTATCCGGATCATTCACAGCCGAGGCATAACTGGTCGTTACCAGGTGCCGGTTTACGTCTTTGGATCGCAGCCAGCCGGCCATTTCAGCGTGCCAGGCCGTGATCTCTTTTTTATGTCCGGCAAAATCATCCGTCCATTCCACTTCATTGAAGAGCTCCCAGCTCATAATAGCGGAGGAGTAGCCATAACGGGCCACGATATAGCGAAACCGGTTCCGGATCAATTGCCTGGCGGTCGTATTGGTAAAGAAATCCCAGGTATGGGCGCAGGGGCCTCCATTGGCGGCATTGTATGGATTTTCATTCCAATTTGGGTCCACCTTCGATGAGACCTGGCCGTGATGGTCCAGGCTCAGCATCATATAGACCCCTTTTTTCCGGCAAAAATTAAGCAGCCAGTCCAGGTAGTATGCATTCTCCTGTTTATAATGCTTCAATCCCGAATAACCGTTCCTACCGTTCTGCCATTCGATGCCCAGCCCCCAGGAAGGCATCCACACCCGGATAAAATTCCCTTTGTTAGCTGCCAGCTTTCCCACCCATTGGCTGTAATCCTTATAGGCATTGGACTTCGCCCAGCCCATATTCTCGCCAACAGGGATATATTGAGCGCCATTGTCAAAAGAAAGGTATGGGGTCTTGTTACGTCTTATAAAACCCGGAAGGGGAGAAGCCTTACATAGAAAAGTCAGCATCGGCCCTTCGGTGGTCCCTGCCTTTGTCGTGCAGGAGAGACGATATTGCCATTTACCCGGTTCCCGGGGAGCATACCGTACCCGGAAACAGCCTGTTCCTTTTGGCGTGAGGCTGCCTATGAACGGATCCAGCGTATAATCCTGCATGAAGAAACCATCTACTGTATCCTTCCTGCCGTCCGGGGAGATGAACTCACAGCTGACATCGATATCATCATAATCATAGGGGTTGGTATAAGTCGCTCCAAGATCGATAGTCAGCTCAAAGAGGTCAAACTGCGCGATGGCAGACGTGTTAGGCGTTACTTTCCGGAATACCGGTATTTGCGCAGAAACGGTTGCTCCGCTGAAGAATAAACCCAGCAGCAAAAAGGCGAACAGACTCATGACTCGGCAAGTTCCCCGGACACTATCATGCAGCCATCTATTCATTAATAAGTTTGTTTTTCTTTTTTACGCAGATCCCCTTTCAGGTCATAGTCCTTATTGCGGTCAATGATCCGGTTTAACGCCGCCACCGAAGCTGCCGAATGCAACCCATCTGCAGGAGTATTGACTACATAATCCAACAACCGGTCAATGGAGCTGGTAGCCACATGCATGCGGGTATCCGAAGAGGCATAGTAAATGTAGACGGCGCCGTCTTCATCGGCGATCCAGCCATTGGAAAAGACCACATTTGAGACATCCCCTGTTCTTTCTTCTCCTTCAGGCGCCAGGAAATAACCGGCGGGTTTATACAGCACTTTCGTCAGGTCATGCAGGTCGGTAAGGAACAGGTAGAGCGTATAACGCAGGCCTGCTGCCGTGTTTCGCACTCCATGCGCGAGGTGCAGCCATCCCAGCGGCGTCCTGATCGGCGCCGGTCCCAGCCCGTTCTTCGCTTCGTTGATCGTATGATAGCTACGGGGATCGATAATGGTTTCGTGGTCTATGACTGCGTTCGTTATGGAAGCAGACAGTCCAAACCCGATACCGCCGCCACTGCCCGTATTGATAAATCCGTCCTGCGGCCGGGTATAAAAGGCATATTTTCCGTCGACAAGCTCCGGGTGCAGCACTACATTACGTTGTTGTGGAGAAGGGGTTTGGAGGTCGGCCAGTCTTTCCCAGCTGTCCAGGTCTTTGGTCCGGGCGATCCCGCATTGGGCGACAGCTGAAGACTGGTCGCCCGGAGGAGCTGAAGGGTCTTTTCTTTCCGAACAGAAGATCCCGTAGATCCATCCGTCCTCATGTTGTACCAAACGCATATCATAGATATTGGTATCCGCTCCACCCGCCTCCTGGCTGTCTAAACCGGGCATACCGGATTTCTCCGATCTTGTCTCCGTACCCGGCATGCGGACCGGATAATCGCGAAACCGGAAATTGTCTATCCCATTGGGACTTTCCGCCACGGCAAAAAAAGACTTCCGGTCCCGGCCTTCCACTCTCGCCACCAGGGCGTATTTATCCTTCCACCGGATAGCTCCCGCATTGAAAACGGCATTGATCCCATAACGTTCCATAAGGTAAGGATTTGTTTTCTCATTCAGGTCATAACGCCAGAACAGGGGAGTGTGTTCCGCCGTCAATATGGCGTTAAAGTACCTGTCGAAAATGCCATTACCGGGACCGGCTGTTTCATTCGGCCTCGTGATCAGTGCATGGTAGTTATTTTGCAATAATCCCAGTCTCTTTCCAAATGAATGCTGGTTCATGATGGTATAATTTAAATAAAAGGAATGTCATCATAATTCAAATGGGACAATTCCTGCCGGATCCGTTATTTAAAAGGCTCGTGCTTCGTAAAGGACTGTATGATCTTCCAGATAGCTTCATCACTATCGAACACTGCATTCAGCCCTTGTTCCTCCATTGGCGGATCGCCCAAAAAGCTATCTCCTTTCTTCCAGAATGCCTGTCCTTTTATGGGACGTCCCTCTCCGCCGAAAGCCCAGAAATTACAGCCGGCAAGAACGTCCCCGTCAGCGGCGCTCTTACGTACCGTTGTGAACAACAGCTGATAATATTGTTGCCGGAGCTTGTCCGATGATGCCGGATCGAAGGATTGCAGGTCCCTGGGCAGGCCAAATTCTTCGATCACCAGGGGCTTTCCCAGGCTCCGGGCCACTAACTCATGTTTCACGATATAGAGCCTTGTTTTGAGAAGGATATTGGTGATGTCCGCAGCAATGGCCGTATCGCTGAAAAAGCCCCAGTTCTTAGGCCACACATGAATGGTCAGGTAGTCAATATTCCGGTCTGCATGGATATGTTTGTAAAGATCGAGGTCGTCGCCTGTACTGGCCATGCCCTCTGTTCCTGTTGTCACCAGGTGATGAACGTCCATTGATTTGATCAACGCCGCTGTGGCGCTCACCCACTGCTGATAGGAGTCATTCGAGGAGGGGCGCATCGGCCGCGGTTCGTTCGCCAGTTCCCAGGCCATAATAGTGGGATCGGCAGCATAGGGCGCTTTTGTAATGCTGTTGGTCCTTCCCACAAGCTTTTTCACCTGCCGGAAATAATCCTCCTTACAGGGTGCGCAATCATAGAATTGGCTGGTATGTTCCTGCAGTTCCGGCCAGCTCATTTTTCGCAGGAACAAGGAGTCGGCCAGCAGGCCGTTCCAGTTAAGATATTGTAAAAAGCCGCCGCTCCAGTCCCAGTTGTTGGAAAAGTAGATCACGGCTTTCATTTTACGTTTGCCCATTTCCGATAGTACGAAGTCCAACCCTTCCAGGGCATCCTCGCTGAAGACACCTTTGCGCGGCTGCAGGGAAGGCCCTACCCGGAAAGAGCCGTCGATGGCGCCGCTGCCTTCTGCCCCGGCCAGGATGCGCAGGTTCGTCACTCCGTTGGCTGCCATAAAAGACAGTTCCCGCTGTACTCTTGTCTTGCCTGCTTTGCCAAAAGCATGACTGGCCAGCAGGGCGCCCTGCCAGTAGTTGGCGCCGATATAATGATAAGGATGGCCGTCCAGCAGGAAAGTATTGCCATTCCTTTGTACGAAGTCTTTTTCGCCGGCGTTAGCCGCTCCATGTCCGCCGCCGGCCACCGCTCCAGGTCTGGCAGACGAAACCGCAGGTTGATCCGTCATATACGCCAGGCTGCCCGGTCGTTGCCCATAGGATTCTGCCTGGATGTTACCATTTTCGGAAAACCCATCATTGGCAGGCCCACCCACCGGATAGAACTCAAAATCAGCCACATGTTCCCGCGACAGCCATTTCCTTAGTCCAGGCCCCTCTACCATGCCTGGTTTACCGCCCGATTCTGCTCCGCCGGTTGCCCCGGCATCCTGCACTCCTTCGAATCCGATCACTCCGCCGGCTCCACGGCCGCCTCTTACATTCCGGATCACCGCACCCTGCCCATTCCGCAAGGCGATCACCGCTTCCTCCACTTTAGATTGAGGCCCGGCGCCGCCGGTGAGGCCATCGATCGTCAGCTGCTCAAAATTTTCGCAGGCAAGGGCATTCGTAAAGTAATCCGGCAATAAAGGATCCCAGCGTACATCAAAGTCTTTGATGGTAAGGCCGTGCACATGCTGTGCATAGAGCGCCGGAATATCGTGTTTAAAGATGGCCTGCTTTGGATCATTGGTTGCCCGCAGATCGAAATTGCCGCCATATAGGTCCGTCAGCGGTCCCCGGTTCAATGTCAGCTGCACGTTGTCAAACCGGATGTCTTTCAACGTGCTTTCCTGCGATCCGTACAATACGATCCCTTCCTCGCCTTTAGCGATGATATTGGTGAACCGCACATTGCTGATCCGTCCTACTTCCTTGCTGCCGATACCGGGCAGGGCAGAGATATGGATCGGCTCGCCATGGCCCCACCATTGACCGGGATAAAGACGGGTATCGATGATCATATTGGAGAACAGCATATTGTCCATATTTCCTTTCCGGCGCTGAAAAATGCCGATGCCCCGGTTGGACCCGTAAATACGGATATTGTCGAACAGCAGGTTGCCGGAGTTATTGTCGTTAAACCCGTTATATCCTACCCGGATGCCGCTCGACCGGGAATACAGATTACAATTGGTCACTTTCAAATTGCTGGTGCTGACAACGGCGATGGCGTCGTCACCGGCGCGGATATCACAGTCGGAGATGATGACATTTTTGGAGTCGTACATGTCGATCCCATCACTGTTGGGAACCCGCATGTCATTGTCGATAGACATTCCCAGGACCTTAACATCGTCGCAGGCATTCAGGTCCATGGTCCAGTCATTGGCATTACGAACGGTGATATCGCGAACCGTTACCTTTTTACAGGCATGAAATATGATCTGCGTGCCGGGCCTGTTCCCGAACTCTCCCTTCCACATCACCGGGGCGTCGCTGTTCCCTTTCGCGGAGTTCATGTAGTTCTTTCCCTGGCGGGTATACTTATTGTCTTCTTCACTGCTCACCTGTACGCTGTCCATGTAAAAATAGGCGGAGGCCCGGCCATCGATTGTCCCGGTGCCTGTTATGGAAACATTCTCCGCACGATCGGCAAAAATGATCCCCAGCTTTTTCCCCCCTGCCCCGGAGCCGCTGAAACCATAGTCTGTCTGCAGCAGGTAATCGTTGATATTCTCAGAAGCCAGGATCACTGCCCCGGGGCTAAGGAAAAGATTGACATTGCTGAAGAGCCGGAAGGTGCCCGTCACAAACACGCCGGACGGAACACAGACTGTTCCGCCGCCGGCCTTTACACAGGCGGCGATAGCTTTGTCGATACTTTTGGTATCCAGCGTGCGGCCATCACCCTTTGCTCCGTAGTTTTTTATATTAAAGAAGCCATCGGCTGTTTTCTGGCTATAACAACGCGGTACAACAAGGAGTCCAAGTGAAAAAACAAGGGTAGCAGATCTTTTTAAAAAACGCATAGATAAGTTAAAGTTTATATAGTACTTGAATCTTCCTTTTAATAATCAATCGGTTTAATTGATAGGCACCATCCGGAAATTGCAAATGGAGAAGTCGCTTTGACTTGGGTTGGCATCCTTCAGCATAAACTCCATAATAATGGGGTTGGAGAAAGTAAAGCCGTCCAGGTTGCCCCAGCTCTTCAACGGAACGGTGAAGGTCTGCCATTTGCCATTGGTGGAAAATGGATAAGCACCATTGCCCGCATCATAAAAGAACTCCTTGAAATTGCCGCTGTTAAAGACCATGTATAACTTCAGGGGCAGGGAAGGGGGGCCTGCGGGAATATTCATTTCGAATTTCAGGGCGTAGTTGACATATTGTGTCGGATCGTTCACTAGGGCAGCAGGCATAGCGCAGTTGTTGCTGGCGAAAGGATCCCAGGCCCATCCGCCCTGCCATGATTTTTTTACATGGAAATAGGGGCCATTGATAGGGGCCGGTGTCGGGCCGGATGAAAGAAAGGAGCTGCCGTTCCATCCATTCCAGTTCGACATATCGAAAAGGAAATTCCGGTTGTCCCAATACCAGGCCGAAGTGGTCATGGAGATATTAAGCGGGGCGATGCCCTTGAGCGCCAAGGGGCCCGGCACTGCAGACGCAGGAACGATCACTTTGAGCGTGGTGGCCGTAGCGGCTACCACATTCACTGTACCTCCGCCTGCGAAAGTGATGGTAGTGGCGGATGTGTCCAGGTCATAGAGATCAAAGTTCTGTCCCAGCAGCGTAAGAGTATCACCGATGGCTGTATATTCATTCAGGATGCCGGTCAGCTGAAGGGCCGGGATCACGGTAGTGAATTTATACGTGGCCGTTCCCCCTTTGGTAGTCAGGGTGAGGGTATTGGTGATATTTTGGGGAATTGCCCGGGGGATCTGCACTGTCACGGAGGTATCGGAAGAATAGATAGTCTTATAAGCCACTGCCTGATCATTGAAAGAGACGGCCTGTGTGCTGGCGAGGTTACGTCCGTAGATGATCACCCATTGCGTGAAGCTCCCGGATGTGATACCTGTAGTGTCGAGCGGTTGGGCAACCCGTGTAATAGTAGGTATGCCATAACCGGGCGCCGAATCCTTTTTACAGGAATTTCCTATGATGCCGGCCAGTGAAAGGCAGCAAAGGAGAAAGAAAATATTTTTTATCGTCCGCATAATATGCCTGTTTTAATAATTAAAAGTTTGTGAACGCTACCAACCCGGATTATTTCCTCCCAGCGCTGTGTTTGTATTGATCTCGTCCGTGGAAATAGGGAACAGCAGGTTTCTGGAAGACCTTACCTTGGAAAGGCGGTCATTGCCCTGTACGGTCACGCCGAGCTTGTTCATTACCTGCAAATACACGCCCCAGCGCAGGAGATCGTATCTTCTCTGGGTCTCGAATACTAATTCACGTCCTCTTTCTTCAAA
>JAATFV010000206.1 GCA_015655015.1 Chitinophagales bacterium
CTTCGAACGCAGACCATTCTGGATCAGCTTGCCTTCATAGGTCTTGAAAATAAACCCCTTCTTCACGATATAATTCAGCTCCCCCGCCTTCACCCCTTCCCCGAATACGAAAAAGTAGCGAACCGCAATAAAGATCACCAGACCGGCAATGATCACCACCGCAGCAATCCTAAAAAATTTCTTCATAGCAATTTATTTAAATATTAGTATTTAACAATTTAACAATATCTCCCCAACTCCACCCTCAGGGACCGGGAGTAACACAATCCCTAAAAATAAAAGTAAGCCCGCCGTCAACAATTTATAGTACATCCCTGTTAATTTCCGCTAAAGTTAAGGTTTGAGGGCGAAGGCTATACCCTTCCTGCTCAAAAATTAATTAGAGACCCCCGGCGCCCCTCCTTTGAAGGTTATTGCCGCCGGAAAGATTACCTTGTTGCTCTAAAAATTTAATCAGGCACTATGCGGATCGGAATTGTTTGTTATCCCACATTCGGTGGCAGCGGAGTATTAGCGACAGAATTAGGGAAAGCCCTGGCTGACAAAGGCCACCAGGTCCACTTTATTACCTATCAGCAACCAGTAAGACTAAACGAATTTAACGCCAATATCTTTTATCACGAGGTCCGGGTCACCAATTACCCCCTCTTCGACTATCCGCCCTATGAGACGGCCCTGGCCAGCGCCATGGTAGACGTGATCATGAATCACCAGCTGGACCTGCTCCATGTGCACTACGCCATCCCCCATGCTTCGGCTGCCTATATGGCCAAAAAGATAGTGGAGACGCAAGGAAAGAAGATCCCCGTCATCACCACCCTGCACGGTACCGATATCACCCTCGTAGGAAAGGACAAGACCTTTGCCCCCGTGGTAGCTTTTTCCATCAACCAGAGCGATGCCATCACAGCCGTATCGCATAACCTGAGCGAAGAAACCTACCGGACCTTCGCTATCGAAAAGGAGATCCGGGTCATCCACAACTTCGTGGACACCCGCCGGTTTCAAAAAAAGCCCATCGACGCCTTCCGCAAAGTGATCGCCCCCAACGGAGAAAGGATCCTCATGCACGCTTCGAACTTCCGGAAAATAAAAAGGGTACAGGACGTTGTACGTATTTTTGACATAGTCAATAAGAAGATCCCCAGCAAATTACTGTTCGTAGGAGATGGACCGGAACGCCCGGGAGCAGAAGACCTCTGCCGGGAGCTCGGCCTGACCGATCATATGCGCTTCGTCGGGAAACAGGAACAGATGGAAGAGATCCTTGCCATAGCCGACCTTTTCCTGCTTACCTCCGAATACGAAAGCTTTGGCCTGGCAGCCCTGGAAGCCATGGCAGCCGGCGTACCCGTTATTTCCACCAATGCAGGCGGGCTCCCGGAGATCGCCGTAGAAGGCGAGACGGGTTACCTGAGCGAGGTGGGGGATATAGAGAATATGAGTGAGCGGGCCATCAGCATCCTGGAAGATGATGCCGTGCTGAAGAGATTCAAGATGAACGCCGCCGCCCATGCGAAACGATTCGACATCCATACGATCGTACCTGAGTACGAGGCGCTGTACAACCGGTTCTTGATTAAATAAAAAACTATCTCCGCAGCCACTTCTCCGGATCGAACATATGATCCTTTTCATCAGAGAGGACGAATTCCAGCTGAGCTATATCCCCTACACGGCCAATGATCTGCCCTGTCTTTACCTGCTCGCCTTTCGAGACGGACACCGTAGACAGATTACTATAGGTAGTAAAATATTTTCCATGCCGGATCATTACAGCGCTTACATCGCCTACGCTGAACACGCTTTGGACTTCCCCCTCAAACACGGCTTTTACTGCAGATCCGGCAGTGGCATCGATGGTGACACCCTGGTTGTTATGGATAATACCCTTGATATATTCATGAGGGCCGAAGGCCATAGAGACGGTTCCGGATACCGGCCAGGGCAAATGCCCCCGGTTCTTTTCAAAATTGCCGGAGAGATGCATATCCTCATCACTGATGAAGACGGTCTTCGAAGCCGACTTGATAGGAGTCAACGTCACCGGATTATCAGGAGTAGAATTAGCAGGAGCCGAATTTGCAGGAGCCGAATTTGCAGGGGCACCCGGCCGGTTAGCCCTGGCCGCAGCTGATTTTTCCGCTGCCGCCGATGCCTTATCAGCCGCATCCTTTTTCTTAGACTCCCTGATCGCCATTTCCCGGGCCCGCTTGATTGCGGCAGCAATAGCGCCGGACAGCTTCTGATCCTGCTTCTGCTTGGCAATCATCTCTTTTTTCAATTCCTTCTCCTGCGACTTCAGCTTGGTAACAACGGCATCCTTTTCCTTTTTCTCGTCCTCCAATATTGCTCTTTCCTTGTTCTGCTTCTTCAACACCTCGTCTTTTTCCAGCCGCGTCACCTTCAGCCCGTCTATCTTGCCTTGTAATAACTCCTGGGTACGCCGGATATTCTCAGCCCGCTCCTCCCGGTAAGCCCGGTAAGACTTCAGGTATTCTATC
>JAATFV010000249.1 GCA_015655015.1 Chitinophagales bacterium
GTTGTCGCCGTCAGGGCTTCGATAGCAATCAGCTGCCGTCGGGCCGCTTTCGCCGAAACCAGCCTATTTTCGCCGTCGCGCACAAGTCCAGGTCCATGAATAACACCACCAAAGGTGATATTAGCCAGCGGTGAATCAGGAAGAGCCTTGTCTCCGGGCGGTCGGTTGCGGTGATACCAGGTGATATTGTCCTTTCCCTCTTTAAGAATAGTATCTCTTTCCTGCAGGCGCCAGTCATCAAGGGTCACCTTTACCGAAACGGACCGGCTGCCCTCCGCCTCGACGCGGATGACAGGATGATTGGCGTCTACCCATATTCGTAAGTTAAGCACGGAAGTCCCCTCCCCTTCCTGTATCCATATCTCGCCTTGCCGGAGGCGAAGAACCTGGCGGAAAGTCTTCGCCGCAAACCCCGAAGTCCCGGCACCTTCCGGGTTCACCTGCCCGGCCCCCTGCCGGGTGAAAGATACCCGGACCAGTCCCAGTTTGGAGAGTATCCCCCCCTGCTGCATCCAGGGGTCCATACCGGGTGTCACCTGGTCGCCCCAGGCATCCGTCTTACTGATATAAAAAAGGAGATCACCGCCCTGATCGACCCAGGCATTGAGGCCGATATCGCCATTGCCAAGGGGCATAGATTCGGCAGAACCCGGGCCGGGGGTGGTCCAAATGATGTTGAAGGTGTCGAGCGGGGATAATACATCCTTGCGGGATAGCCCGGATTGCGCACTGATATCGAAAGGAGATGCGGAAAGGATTACTCCCGATAAGAGGCACAGGAGCCAATAATTCCTAATTCGGTTTTTATTCACTGGCATGATCGTTTTATTTAATACACAAATTTTATTCACAGCTAAGGCGGGTGTGCAGTTGCTTTGGCATCGACAAAACCTGCACTTAATTGCAAGTAAAGGACAAGGGCTTAATAAAGCGCTTAATTAATGCTTAACTTCTAAATTAAGCTTAATTAAATTTTTCGAAAAAACATTTCACCCCCATCATTTTGGGGAAGACTTGTTGAAATAAGAACGTGAAAAAATGAAGATTGTAAAAACTGTTGCCTAAGTATACGGCTCAGCACGGTAGGTGATCTGTCCCTGTGTAATGGCCAGCGCGAGCAACCAGACTTTTCTTCCTTTCCGGATCTCCGGTTCATAATACCGTTTGCGTTTGATCTGATCCATTCCTTCTGCCAGAGCAGCTTCCAGCAATTCCGGGGATTGGGCGTATTTTAACCCGATGATATAGGTGAGCCCGGGTAATTGGATAACCATATCTGTTCTGCCCTTATCCGTGTGTACCTCAGACCGGCCAGGGATTCCCATTAACAACAGCGTCAATTGCAGTAAAGCATGGTAGTGGGCTTCATAAGGAAGGTGCGAATCGTAGGTGATATGGGCGAACAGCAGCCGCAGATCCCTGATCGCTGCCTCAAGGTCTTCTTGTTCCAGTCCCTGGCGGATGCCCTCTACCAAATTTTTGACCTCATATTCCGCTCTGTCCGTAAGGCGGGATAACAGGAAATTAGATAAGGAGAGCTTTACTTCCTGGTTGGGGATTTCCAATTGATACTTCTCTCCTACTCTTTTTTTGATCGTCAGGCAGCCGGTCTGGAAGAACAAGGGAACAGTGTCCATCCGCTCAAGGGTCTGACTATCAGAAAATTCCTGGTCCACCGTGATGGACTCTGCCAATACGGGAGAAAAATCCCGGCGCTGCTCCATA
This sequence comes from Chitinophagales bacterium, assembly GCA_015655015.1. GTDB lineage: Bacteria > Bacteroidota > Bacteroidia > Chitinophagales > Chitinophagaceae > Puia. Next base: position 1,726 of record JAATFV010000249.1, read on the forward strand.
AGTTCCAACAGGAAGGTAGGAGTGCCTGTCCGGAACCAATGAGCCAGGTATTTATCGCTATCAAATAATAACAGCGAGGAATAAGGATTGTATACAAAGGTTTCGCCATCCCAGGAATAGCCGTTGTACCAATATTTGATCTTTATGAGAGTTTGTTCCTTGCTAAGAGAGTCTTTTGCAGCCAGCTGCCCGATATATTCTTTGAAATTAGCTTCCAATTCTATTTGTGTATATCCACAAATAGCCGCATAGTTTTCGTCGAGCGTCAGGTCCTTTAAATTATTCAAACCCGAAAAAATCGATACCTGTGATATCTTCGAAACACCGGTGAGAAATACAAAATGAAGCTGTTCAGCCTTTAATTTGATAACGGTATAGAAATTCCGTAAAATCTCCCGGATTTCCGCCGCCAGATCCGGCTTGTGCAAAATATCCTGGATAGGCTTATCATATTCATCGATAAGCACAACCACCCTATTGTCAGTCTTAACGTACAGCTTTTCAATTAGCTCATAGAGACAATCTCCTGGAGAGGAAGCGCTAAGCGCGATACCCGCTCTTTCTGCCATCGAATGTAATCTGAAAGATACAGACGCTTCAAATTTCTCGGCCGACCGGGTTTCCAGGCCGCTCATATCGAGATGCACTACAGGATGCTGATCTTCCCAATTGATTTTATCGTAGATATAAAGCCCCTCAAATAGTTCCCTTTTTCCTTCAAAAATCGCTTTCATGGTAGATAACAGCAGGGACTTACCGAAACGACGTGGACGTGACAGGAAAAAAGAGCTTGCTCCCGACTGCAATAGTTGATATATATAGATTGTTTTATCTACATAAACACATTCTTTTTCAACCAGTTCAACAAAATTCTGTACTCCAATCGGCAGTTTTCGCATAAAGCCAATACCTTTTTGCAAATATAATTATTATAAGGTATCCTTTAATATTCATTGTTGCATGACATGCTCTTTTCATAGGAATTCGCTGGTCAGCCAGGGCTTTGACGTATAGAAGGTGTCACTGGACGAGGGCGATGTACTCAAGGGCATAACGGCGCTGGTCATTGCCGATCCAAGGTCGGCATTTTCGCCTATCATCCCGGACAGGCTGCAGCGTTATATACGGAATGGAGGCAACCTGTTGATCGCCGCTCAACCGGACCGGTAGGTTTTGGAGAAGAAAGAGAATGTAGAAGTCAGGCGATGATGTCGTCAATAACCGTAACTTAGCATTCTATTATGAGACAAATCACTTATCTTTTACTCTTTATGCTGCCCGGTTTTGCGGGTTTTGCCCAACAATTCCTTACCGGAAAGGTCAGTAAGAAAGAGAACCTGGAGGCCCTGAGCTCCGTAAATATCTATAACCAGACGCAGCGGAGGCACAAACTTTCGGACGAAGCCGGCAATTACAGGATCGTGGCGGAGCCGGGTGATATCGTGATATTCTCCTGCGTCGGCTACATTGCGGACACCATTGCGGTCTCTGCGAAGATCCTGGGCGCGGAACTTCCCGTACTGCTGGATTTGCGGCCTGTTTTGCTGCAAGCTGTAACGGTAGGCAGTCTTAGCAATTATCAGCTGGACAGCCTGGAGCGCAGACAGGCATACAGCTGGATTTACGAGCAGAAGCGTCAGCCGGTGGTCGAGGACCAGCGCCAGGGCGACGGTGTAGGCATCGAGCTGAATGTCATACCGCATGGCACTTCCGAAGTTCGCCAACGCCTGCAGCTGAAGAAACGCATTCTGCGGGAAGAGGAGCAGCACTATGTGAACTTCCGCTTTTCCGCTGACTATGTATCCCGTCTCACGCATCTTGAAGGTGACTCGCTGAAGCAATTCATGGTGCGCTACCGTCCTACCTATAATTTTTGCCGAACCGCCGCTAACATAGATATCCTGGTCTATATCAACGACAGTTTCAGAAAATTCGAGAACAAGGAATAGTAAGATTCCGTTGCCCCCCCGGAACAGTAAGGCTCCCATGAGCAGTTGGGAACAGTAAGATGCCGTTGAACAATTCCGGAAAAATGGTTATAGTGAACTTATTTACTATTGAACCTATTTACTATTTCGAATAAGAATAGCATCTGTTAATTGGTAAATGAAGTCATTGAATGAATGCGTTATTCTAAACTTCCCTCTCACGGTGATCAGATCGTCATTGGTAAAATTGGCAACCTTATCTTTAAATTCAACGATCATAATCGTTTCTATCGTTGCCTTTCCGCAAAAAAAACAGGTGCTATTGGGATTTTTGGAAAGTGCACACCTGGCGCTATTCAGCTCCATCGGGATAAAATAGCCTGTGATCTCCACTTCTTTTCCATTGAGCCTGGTCACTGTGTCGGAAAAC
>JAATFV010000083.1 GCA_015655015.1 Chitinophagales bacterium
GCTGCGCTCTTTCAAGGATTCAAGAACTACTTTTGTTTTAAATTCCGCTGTAAATTTACGTCTACTTTGCTTGCTCATAATGGTAATTTAAGATTTTATTTTTAATCTTAACTACCCGTCCAAATTTTGGGGATCACCATATTCTATGAAACTGCGAATCATATACCAATGCAAGGTTTAAACTCTCACGCCATCAAAAAGCAGCTTCGTAATCATTGGGCGATATTAAGATATGAACTAGAGAGAAAAAATTTAAAGTGGTATTCACATAAATTAGATGGCAAGAAAAAGGTTGATCCCAAGTATTTCAAATGAATCTATATATCTTGCATATATTTTTCTACAGGTCTAGTCTTATTTTACCAAAAAAATTAAAGGAATGAAATGTAGGAAGCATAAGGTGAGATTTATTTTCTCTTTTCTTATATTCCCTTTAACTCCGCTTCCCTGCTATCGCTGTGCGGAGAGCCTCATAAGGTAAACATACACAAACACGAAATAAATCGGTCAAAATTGAATTTTCCAAATAGCAGTAGCTAATTTAGCTAAATGGGCCTGGCGACTTTTAATATTTTGTGGGCTCCATTGAGGGTCTGCTATTTTTTTAGTAAGCACATACTTACTGGTGGAATATACCTTCTTTTTCTCTTCAAAAGGGAGATCCGCGGCGTCCTTATTATTTTTACTTGGCTCAAGCAAAGTAAGATTACCCAGCATAAATACATTTCTTTCATACTCGTCTTCAGTAAAACTTGCATTCCACGTATCTGGATAGCTTTCAGGAAGTATATGTTCGATGGATCCACTATCAGTTTCAAAGTCAAACAAACTTCCACCCTCTTCCTGTGACTCCAATTTATAAAGCGTGTAACGTGCTAATTTTTTGTCAGAAGAATTAGTCGTGTTAAACTGTTTAATAGAAAAGTAGCTTTTAAATTCTTCATCATTTACGTACAAAACTTTTATTTCATTCAGAACAGCCGTTATATTACTACTTTGATTTTTATAAAGTGATATTGACGCCTTACTATATGTTTTTTCCATTTCATTTGTCTGCATCTTTGCTATGACGTTATACCGGTATGAAATAGCAATTATAGCATGCAACAATCTTTTAAACTGCTGTGCATCTAATTTTTCAGCGGCAACCATTGCAAGAGGTTTCCATTGGGTGACCTTAAATGATTTCAAGATGCTTATTGCACTTCTAGTTTCCTTATCTGTATTCCATGTTTCATCATCAGCATTTCCTAAAGCAATATAATTATAAGCATAGAATTCAAGGTGATCAAGAAGGTCAAAAACATCTTGTCCTGTCTTTACAAAATTTTTAACCTCTTTGAATAAATATTCTTTAGTTATTTGTTTACGGGTAGCAACCAAAAAGTATCTCAAAAAAACAGGGAATTCTTTTAACCCTATGGCATCAATTATTTTTTTCCATTGCGTTTTTACTTGCCTTAAATCAGTTTCGCTTTTAGCTACCAAGGAAAATAAAAAATTTTTTAAGAGATCAGTAGATGTTAATTCGACCCCTCTAGAATTTAATGTTTCAAAAACAGTATACGCATTTAATTCATCTTCAACGGCTATTTGAATAAACATCATCAACTCGCCTACAATACTATTTAAAAACGAAGCAAGTTCTGCCCCCGAACTATTTTTAAATTTTAAAGAAATCTTATTTTTAAAAAATACATATGCCTCCCACATTAAACTTTCAGAATCTGAAAGTTTACGAGTATTAATTGGCTCCTTAAAATTCAATAACCTGTTTTGATAAAACCCATCATTATTTTCATTCAAAAATAATTTACTTGAATATCGCAAGGAAGAAGGATCCTTCTGGCCGATATATTGTCGCATTAATATATTAACACGTTCTTGATTTGCCTCTATATCTATTCCACGTTCTGCTATTTGCTGAATCGCATTAATAATGGCTAGGGTCAAAATACTTAGCGTGGTAAATCTCTGCTGCCCATCAATTATCAAAAATTCCTTGCCTGAAGAACTTTGCAATACTACGGAACCCATATAGTGGGCACTGTTATTGTCCGAAGCCAGTTCAATATCATTCCATAAATCTTCCCAATTATCTTGCTCCCAAGAATAATCTCTTTGAAACTGTGGAACTCGGTAAATCTTCCCGTTCCCAAGTACTTCATTTAAGTTTACAGTTTTTGTATCTAAAAGACGTCCAGCAGCCATTTTAATATCTTTAGTTTATAACGTGTATAATACATTTCACCTGATCTACACTTCAATAATAACAAAAATAAGGATTTGAAAGTTCTTTATACATAGATAGTATAAAAATGACTACTTGAAAAATAAGTAAATAAAACCCTTATTTGAAGCATGTTCAATTTTTCCAAAGACCTGCTTTTTTTAGTATCCCTTGCTGGCCTATGTCTTCTGTTAGTTTATCCCCTCGTAATTAAGTTCTCACATATCACCCCTTATTTCCCAAATCTCCTGAATCTTCTTTCCAGCCTCCTCCGGGGTAATCCGGATATACTTATAAAAATCTTTCAGGCTCTTATGCCCACTAATCTTCATTATCAGCTCCGGCGGAGTTCCGGCCAGGAACTCGTTCGTGCAGAATGAGCGGCGGCAGGTGTGGGTGGTGATCCAGGTATATTTCGGTTTAGTGGTTACGATGTCCTGATCCTTCTTATAGGATGCTTTTATAGGAATGTTAAGACCTGCCAGCTGCCCGACCTTCTTAATATACCGGTTAAGTTCCGCATTGGTGGTACGAGGTACATTCCTATTAAACCGATTGATCAATATATCGTGGGCTTCCGGGCGCAGGGGTATGACTACCCAATGATCGGATTTGCCCTGCTTCTTATATAGTATTCCCTTCCGGATATCCTCCGGCTTAATGCTATTAAAATCAGAAAAGCGCAATCCTGTAAAACAGCCTAGGACAAACAAATCCCTGAAACGAGTCCATTCCGGGTGTTCCGATAAGTCAACATTATATAAGACCCGGATCTCCTGGACAGTGAGATAAATGGCGTCCGAATCTTCATTTAGGATCTTAAAGTCGGTAAGATCAATGGCCGGTATGATCTTCCGGCGCATACGGTCCCGCAGGAAGATCCGAAGCTGCTTGATACTGGTGCCAATTGAATTCTTTTTCAATCCGCGTAGGACAGTTAGCCGCCTGCGGTGGATATGCTCGTAAGTAAGGTAATTGACAAAGGATTCGTAGAAATTATAGTCAAAGCTGCTGAAGGTGATCTTTTCCTTTCGGTGCTTCTGAAAAGAAAGCAATCGCTGCTTCATCACATTATAGGTCCGGACCATGCCTATGCTCACCTTTCGGGTCTTAGTCTTGATATAATCGTCCAGCTGATGAAAGAAGTCCAGGTTGGCTGTCGCCTGGGCTACTCCAGCTTCGGCCAGGAGCTTTGCCTGTTCGGATAGCGTAGCCGGGTCGAAGTCCGGCTGAAACATTGTTTTCAGGAAGGCGACCGGGTCATCCATCTTCTTTTGGAGGGCAAAGTTTACAATATCCTCCGCGGTCCGAACCATTTTTTGCAACTGTAAGTTCAGCTGGTCTGCCTTGCCGTATTCTTCCGGCAGATCCTGGGATATTCGCAGCAGTTTTTTGTTCCAATACCGGGGCGGAACGGCCAGGCCGGTATACAATAAGGTCCGTTTGTCGGAGGAGTAGCAATACTGAATAGAAATAACGCTGGTGCCATTCCGGCGCGGGCGACGATCAATGATCGGTTTGATAGGTAATAACATGATTTTTGTCGATTTTTTTGTCGATTTAAATAATGTTTACCCAAATAAAGTTACGGAGAAGAAACGCCAGCCCTTTGTTATAAAATACTGAAAATCAACCCTTCCAAAGTAAGACGGGGTAAAATAAAATAAGGATTACTTCGTGTAATCCTTACTGTTAGTGACCCGGATTGGATTCAAACCAATGACCCCAAACTTAGAAGGTTTGTGCTCTATTCAGCTGAGCTACCGGGCCTAATCTCCCCCTGCCGTATCCATCTAACCCACATCCCCCAAAAAACCAACCCGACAAGGCCTAAACGGCGGCAAAAGTAAAAAAAGTTCGCCAAGCCGCCAAACCGATTTGCCATTCCGCACCCTGAATGCAGTCCCAGGCCTAAGATCAGAAGGTTATAATTCAATAGATAAGGAGAATAACAGTAGGACAAGCCCCCCATTCCCCAAAAACAATTTCCCTTTCCCCCCATATTTCCGTAACTTAATACCAAACTCGCTTGCCATGGCAAACTTTGACACCTCTCACGTCAAGAACATTGTCCTGTTGGGCCATGCCGGCTGCGGCAAGACTACCCTCGCAGAATGTATGTTATTCGAAGCCGGGCTGATCACCCGCCGCGGCGCCATCGAAGAAAAGAATACCGTCAGTGACTTCTATGAACTCGAGCAACAGCGGGGCAATTCCATCTTTTCCAAACTATTACATACCCAATGGCGGGGCTATAAGATCAATATTCTCGACACCCCGGGTTATGATGACTTCGCCGGGGAGGTATTATCCGCCCTCCGGGTGGCGGACACCGGGGTCCTGCTCCTGAATGCCAATTTCGGCGTGGAAGTGGGTACGGATATCATCTGGGAGTATACCGAACGTTTTAAGACCCCCACCCTGCTGGCCGTCAATAAATTGGACCAGGATAAGGCTGATTTTGACAGGACGGCGGCGCAGGCAAAGGATCATTTCGGCCTCAATGTGGTCGTGGTGCAATACCCGCTCAACCAGGGACCTGGTTTCGACTCCATCATTGATGTCCTGCGGATGACCCGGTACCGGTTCCCGGAGCAAGGAGGAAAACCGGAAAAGCTGCCTATCCCTGAAGAAGAACGGGAAAAAGCAGACCGCCTCCATAAAGAGTTGATCGAGGCCATCGCCGGCAATGATGAGACGCTCATGGAAAAATACTTTGATAAAGGAGAGCTCGACGAAGATGAAATGAGGACAGGCCTGAAAAAGGCCATGATCAACCACGATCTTTTCCCCCTGTTCTGCCTCTCCGCTAAAAAAAATATGGGCAGCGGGCGGATCATGGGATTTATCGACAATGTCTGCCCCAGCCCGGCCGAAATGCCGCCGCAAACCACCCTCTCGGGAGAATCCCTCCCCTGCGATCCGGAAGGCCCGCCCTGCATCTTTATCTATAAGACCATTTCGGAAGCCCATATCGGGGATATGTCCTTTTTCAAAGTGATCTCGGGGACGATCAGATCGGGAATGGAGCTGGTGAACGAATCCAACGGCGTCACCGAAAGATTCAACCAGCTTTTTGTCGTGGAAGGCAGCAAACGAACCAATGTAAACGAACTGGTAGCCGGAGACATTGGCGCCACCGTCAAATTGAAACATACTCATATCAATAATACCTTGCACGCCCGGGGGAAAAATTATCAGCTTCCCCCCATTGAATTCCCCGCGCCCCTGATGCGCATCGCCATCGAATCCACCCAAAAAGGCGACGAGGAAAAGTTGTCCTTAGCCCTTCACCAGGTACAGGAAGAAGATCCTACCGTGATCGTAGAAGTCTCCCCGGAACTGCGCCAAACGATCATTCATTGCCAGGGGGAGCTACACCTCTCCGTGATCAAATGGAAGCTGGAACATATCTCCAAAAATCTGCACGTAAAGTTCTCCCGGCCCCGTATCCCCTATCGGGAAACGATCCGCAAGCCCGTACAATCCAGCTATCGGCATAAAAAGCAGTCAGGAGGCGCCGGCCAGTTCGGAGAAGTGTTCATGCAGGTAGAACCCTGGTATGAAGGTTTGCCCGACCCCAGGGGCCTTTCTGTCCGCGGCAGGGATGAGTATCTGCTGGACTGGGGAGGTAAGCTGATCTTCCTGAACTGCATTGTCGGAGGGGCTATCGATCAACGCTTTTTACCCTCGATCCTGAAGGGGGTCATGGAAAAAATGCACGAAGGCCCCCTGACCGGCTCCTATGTCCGGGACGTACGGGTGATCGTATACGATGGGAAAATGCATCCGGTGGACTCCAATGACCTTTCCTTTAAGATAGCCGGGCTGATGGCTTTCAAACAGGCATTCCAGCAGGCAGACCCGCAGATCCTGGAACCCATTTATACCGTGACCGTCCTCTGTCCCGACGACCAGACCGGCACGATTATCGGCGACCTGCAGACCCGCCGCGCCCTCATCGAAGGCATGGACACGGAAGGACATTTCACGAAGATCATCGCCCGCGTACCCCAGGCCGAAATGCATGACTACTCCTCCTCTCTCCGGTCAATTACCCAGGGACGGGCTAAATTCCGGATGCAGCTCTATGAATATTCCCCTGTCCCTTACGACCTCCAACGAAAGCTCATTGACGAGTATCACAAATTGAACCAGCATCAGGAGGCGTAAGGAGACCTGACACTTGATTTTTTTAGAGACGCAGGGAAGCCTGTCCCGTTTTCAGGCTTTTGATTGCCAGTTTGTATTTATCTTCGGGTCCCCCATCCCTATCCGGGGAGTCTGGCCCAGGTAAAAGGCCCCGGGGTAAATGACATACCTATGGACGTAAAAATAGAAGAAAGCTGGAAACAAGTCCTGAAACAGGAGTTCACCAAGACCTATTTCCTGGAAATCGCTACTTTTCTGAAAACGGAAAAAATGGCCGGCAAGACCATTTATCCCCCCGGCAGCCTGATCTTCAACGCTTTTAACACCACCCCCTTCAACAAGGTAAAAGCGGTCATCTTAGGACAGGATCCCTATCACGGTCCCGGACAGGCGCATGGGCTGAGTTTTTCCGTTCCAAACGGCATTCCCCCCCCGCCCTCCCTCGTTAATATTTACAAGGAATTACACAGTGATATCGGGGTGCCGATCCCGGGTCATGGCAACCTGACCCATTGGGCCGAACAGGGAGTGCTGCTGTTAAATGCCTCCCTGACTGTCCGGGCTAATGAACCGATGAGCCATGCCAAAATCGGCTGGGCGGAGTTCACCAATGCCGTGATCGAAAAAATATCCGACCAGAAAAAGAATGTGGTGTTTCTCTTGTGGGGGAAATTCGCGCAGGAAAAACAAGTCCTGATAGATGAGACCAAACACCTGGTATTGAGAGCGGCCCACCCCTCGCCATTTTCTGCCAACAACGGTTTTTTTGGCTGCCGGCATTTCTCAAAGACCAATGCCTGGCTGATGAGCAAAGGAATTGACCCTATTGATTGGAAATTATAAACTGACTGCATCGATGAACTTCAGCGGCAATAAAATCACCCGTTTCCCAACAACAGAGAACGGGGGCAGCGACCCAAAAGGCAAAGCCCGCAGCGGAAATGACAAGTCACTCCCCGGTAAAGAAAATACCGGCAGCAGAGATACTACAACGGACCGACCAGGCAGGACGAACATCCTGACCGAAATAGCAGGCCGGATCTGTGCCGTATGGGCGCTCCTGCTCTTCGTCGTCACCATGCTGATCTTTTTGATCCCCTTCCTTTTATTCTGCTATTTTGCTCCGGACCCGAAAAAAACAAGACGTTTTATCCGCTATTCCCGGGTATGGATGGGTGTTTACCTGACAGGCATCGGTAGCCCCCTGCGGATAAAAGGCAAAGAAAAGTTCAAAAAAGGCGAGACCTACATCGTCGTATTCAATCATAACTCGCTGATGGATGTTCCCATCTCTGCTCCGGGCGTACCCGGCGGCAGTAAGACGATCGCCAAGACCTCCTTTGCAAGGGTACCTGTCTTCGGGATGTTCTACCGCACAGGGAGCATACTCGTTGACCGGAATAGCGAAGCCAGCCGACGGGAAAGTTTTACTAAGATGAAAGAGGTATTGGATATGGGACTGCACATGTCCCTCTATCCCGAAGGCACCCGTAATAAAACCGCGAATCCCCTGAAGACGTTTCATAACGGCGCTTTCCGCCTGTCCCTTACCACGGGAAAAGCCATCATTCCCGGCATTATCTTTAACAGCAGGACCGTGCTGCCCCCGGCGAAACCGTTCTTTGTCCGGCCGCACAAGCTAGGCCTGCACTTCCTGGATCCTATCGCTCCCCAACCCGGCGAAAATGTAGAGCACCTCAAAGAGAGAGTCTTCGCGATCATGCGGGATTACTACGTGACCCATAAGGTGTAGTGGAAATAACCATCTATTGATTATAGAAATATTTGGTCCGGTTGATCTTCAGATCCTGTAAAATACCGGACTTGGGGCTGATAGTAATATTGAAAGAGTGATTGTATCCCACCAGTGTCGTATTAATAGACATCTGCCAGCAGTGCATATCGCGGGAGATAGACAGGGTGAGGGTCTGTATCTGTTTGTATTTGACATCATAATACCCGTTCATCCCCACCTTCCATTTTTCCGTCAGATTGAAGTCCCCGCTCCAGTTGATGCTCGAAGTGATCGTAGTGGCAAAACCGCTATAGTCCGGCTTCTCTGCATTGGTGAAATTCAGCGCAAAAGCCAGGTTGAGCGACCAGGGTATATTGAAATCCGCAAACTGGGCCGGGTTCTGCCGGATATAATTCATTTGCGCCTGCTGTTCCTCCATGGTCAGGGGAATCTGATCCTGTTGCAGATCCTTTTCCTTCTGAGCTAATTTTTCATCTTTAGGCTTGCTCTTAAAGCTGGTGGAAATGGCCAGGTTGCCGCTGGAGATCCTTCCCAGCGAAAACTTATTCCCCGACCAGGCATACTTGTTCTTATCGAATCCCGAGCTATCCGACATATAAGGATCCAGGGTAGCTCCGCCCGTGATATTGACATTCTGGAACAAGGTGCTGCGGAAATAAAAACTGATGGGAGATAATTTGAAAGAATCCGCCAGGTAATTATAGCTGCCTGTAAAGCCGATACCGTCGATGATAGTGGTCTTCTTAATACCAGCATCCGAAGTATCTTTTTTAGATCGGGTCTTTATTTCAAAATGGTTGTCCAGGCCGAAGGAGATCCCGCCAAATGTACCTTCCCCAAAAGGTCCGTAGGTGCTTCCCTGGTAATAGGATATTCGCTGGGTGCGGGTGGTATGAGAGGCGTCCGATGAATCCCAGGGTGTCGTCAGGTTATAATAAGAGGATCCGGCCAGGTCGGGTTTGTAGCTGATGCTGATCGTCGGGCGGATAACATGCCGGATACCCAGCAGCGAACTATTCTTTCCGAAGTTCTGGAAAGTACCGAAGATCGCCGAGCTGAGACTGAGGCTGAACGACACATCATTGCCCGTGAAAATGCCTTTTTGAACCCCAACGGTATCCACCCTGTTACTGTCCGGATTATACTTCATGAAAAGTTTCCGGGAGAAGAGCCTGTTCGAAAAGCTGACACCCGGAGTGACCTGGATGGGTCCCTTCAGCGGCAGGGCCAGGGCGATAGGAATGCTGTTCTGCGCTCCCCACTGGAAAGTATCGAGGATCTTTTTAAAATTGGCGGCAGAATCATAAAAGTTCGCCCCGCCCGAAATGTTGGTCGTCAGGCCGACCCCGAACTTCTCATACCATTTGGGTTCCCCGATGGCCGTCTTGCTGGCAAAAGGGTAAACGGTAGGCGCTGTAAAAGCGATAGTAGGCAGGTTCACATTGATCTGGCGGGTAAGGTTGTTCTGGCTGTGATTACCGCTGACCGTCAGATTGTATTTGCCGTCCCAGGTCTTGGAATAAGAGATCGAAGACCCCAGCTGGTTGTTATAATTCGCCGTGGGGTTATTCAATTGGTAGAGATTATATTTAGTGGACGCTACGTTGACATTGGCCGAAAAATTGGTGCCGGGACGGGCCTTGCTATCGACGGTATGGCTCCAGTTAAAATTAAAGGTCCGGGCGGTGGTATAAGCGTCTTTGCCCGCATCGCTCAGGAGGCGGGTATTCTGCAGCGTGAAATTGAGCTGGCCGCTATAGTGATACCGCTTTCGATAGGTCGGGGTGAAAAAAACAGACCACCCCCCATAGGAATAGATATTGGTTCGCAGGGTAAAGTCAAGATAATCGTTGATTACTTTATAGTACCCCAATCCCTCCAGGCCAATACCGGCCTGATCGCTGGCGGTGAACTGAGGCGGCAGCAGACCGGAATGGCGCCCCTGCGTCAGGGGGAAGAAGCCAAAAGGAATGTAGATCGGTATCGGCACCCCCTCAAATTCCGGGTGAACAGGTCCGGTGATCGCAAATTTCTTATTGATGAGCTTCATCTTATTGGTACGGAAGGCAAAGTGGGGAGTGTCCAGGTTACAAGTCGTAAAGATCCCCTGGGAAGCGTAATATTCATCGACGGTGATCTTTTTCATCTTCTCCGCGTGGACGAACATTTCACCGGAAACTGTATAGGTATGCCTGGTAATCCCCTTCTGGGTCTTGATATTATAAATAATGGTATCGGACGACATGGTATTGTCCGCCTGCACCATTTTGGGAAGCCCGATGATATTACCGGCCGTATCCTTGATAAAGCTGGCGACCACCACATTGCGGGTCTGGTCATATTCGATCTGGTAAGCAGAAAGATTGGCATCCTGGTATTTGGTATTGGCCTTATTATATAGGGTGATCTTTTTGTCCGGAATATTCATGACAACGGAATCGGAAGCCTTATAATCAATGGTAGCCGCAAGTGTATCCTTCGAGATCGCATAATCAAGGGTGTCACCGGCCCTGTGCAGGGAATCGCGGCGGCTGCTGTCCATGGCGATCCCCAGGGAGTCACGGCGGGTGGTGTCTTTGGCAACGACAGGGACGTCTTTGCGGCCGGTCTTCTTTGGCCGGGGAGTGCGGGGTTTGGTCGTATCCTGCCCCAATGCTAATATTTTGCAAAAACGTGTAACGGGTGAATAATTTGCGGGACTATTGAACGTTACTGAAAAGAATATAGCAGTAAAAATCAATATCAGTAATAATTTTGAGCTAATTTTGAGTCCGTTAATATTCATACATTTATAAAAAAACGAATAGATCAGGCATTATTTCTATTCGTCTATTAAAAAATCAGGAGGCTCCTGACCGGGCTTTGTCCGGTCGTAAATTTGGGCCGAAGGCTTAAATTTACCGACATCAGATGTATTGCCTGAAATTATTCTTTACTTAATTTTTAATTTCAGATAATGCAAAAGTCCTGCTTGCGAATGAACAAAAATAGCCATTACAGCATTAAGATTTTGTGAAGATTGGGGGGAATCGGTAAAATAAAATGACTATGATGAAAAAGTTGACCTTTTTGTTATTCTTATCCGGCATTTGCTGTGTCATCATTTCTTTCAATACACATCCCAAACAGAAGTCTGTACTGCGGACCATTATCATAGATCCGGGACATGGAGGTTTTGACCCGGGCACTACCGGGCTTTTCTCACAGGAGAAAAATGTGGCCCTGGCCATTTCCCTGAAGCTGGGCAAAGCAATACAGGAAGAATTCCCGGATATGAAGATCGTATTTACCCGAACCACGGATATCATGCCGGGCAATATGCCGACGAAAAGCGCTGGTCTCCACTACCGGGCGGAGCTGGCCAATAAATCCCGGGGAGACCTTTTTATATGTATTCACGCCAATAACGACGGTCATACCCCCGGCACCTATGCCCTTCATCGGGTCATCGGGCATAAGACGGTGGGAAAAGGGAAAAGGCGCAAGCGCATCCCTATCTATGAGACTTATTATGTAAAAAACACCCGGATAGGCACGGGAAGTTATATCTGGAAGGCAGACCGTAACCAATTTAAAGGAACTGCCATCAATCAGCGCGAAGAAGCCGGGGAGGGTGATCTGGCGGATAGCAGCAATGCCCAGGCCGATTCAGAAGCTTTTGACAGGACCTCCCCCGAAGCTAAGATCCGGGCACAGCTCTATGAGAAAAAATTCTTTGCCAACAGCGCTCTTTTCGCCACGCTGGTGGAAAGTGAATTTGTTAAAGCCGGCCGGCATAGCGACGGAGTGCTGCAAAGAGACGAAGGTATCCAGGTCCTTCAGGCAACGGGAATGCCCAGTGTGCTGATCGAAACGGGCTTCTTAAGCAATAAGGAAGAGGAAGAATACCTGAATAGTGAAGACGGTCAGAATGAGATCGTCCGCAATATCGTGGATGCCCTCAAACGTTATAAAGAGACGTTGGAAGGACATACCGGCGCCGAGCCTTCCTCTTTTCAGCCGGTAACAACACCCGCCACAGCGGGTATGAGCCGGAACGCTAATTCCGCCAAACAGCCTGTTGCCAGGCTTGCCAGCCCGCGGAAATAGAGATTGAGCCCGCGGAAATAGAGATTGATGCCGCAGAAACAGGAGTTTAACTTTGTCTTCTACACAAGAGCCGGCAATTTTCCTACATTTGCTACCTGTAGACATTATAAACTAAATCCATTCGGATGAAAATTGCTAATGAGACGAAAATCGGTATATTGGCTGTCGTAGCTATTACCGGGCTAATACTGGGCTTTAATTTCCTGAAAGGCAGCAGCCTGTTCGAGCACACCAAAAAGATCTATGCTGTTTTCAGCAATGTGGAAGGCGTGGAGTTATCCAACCAGGTTCAGGTGAACGGGCTGACGATAGGAACGGTATCGGCCATCAATGAATCGGATAAGGATCTGACAAAGGGTATCGTAGTGACCATCGTCCTGAAGAAAGATGTTCATATCCCCAAAAATTCGACAGGCACGATCAATTCCGGCCTGATCTCCGCCAGCACCATCGTCGTCACCCGGGGCGATGCCACCCAGTACCTGAATGACGGGGACACCCTGGCAACAACCCAAAAACCGAATCTTTTATCCCAGGTGCAGTCAAGCATCAACCCGGTCATCATACAGCTGAACGGCACGTTGCAATCCCTGGATTCCCTGGTGCAGGTAGTAGGCACGCTGTTCAATCCCAAGCTCAAGAATAACCTGAGCACCATTGTCGCCAACCTGGCGACCTCCTCGGCCTCCCTGCAGACCCTGCTGAATGCCGAGTCAGGCGAGCTGGGAAAAGCGCTGAAGAACGTAGACCAGTTCACAGGCAACCTGGTTAAAAACAATGACCATGTCTCCAGGACCCTGGAAAACCTGGACAAGACCTCCGCCAACCTGGCGGCGGCAAAGATCCCCGAGACCCTGGAGAGCCTGCAGTCCACCGTTGCGGAATTAAAAGGAGTCGTGGCCAAGGTCAATAGCAATAATGGGTCGCTGGGCCTGCTGCTGAATGATAAAAAACTCTATCAGAACCTGGAAGGAACTTCCCGCAGCCTGAATATATTATTGGATGATGTCCGCATCCATCCCAAACGTTATGTAAATATCTCCGTATTTGGCCGGAAAGATAAGAGCGGCCCCCTTATGGCCCCTGTTGATTCCGCGTCCAAACCCGCTAATAAGTAAGAGGAATGAGAATAAGGCTATTGGTTTATGCGGTCGTCCTGACTTGTTGTGCCCTGTTGCTAAGCCGGCAGGGGCACGCGCAGGGGCAGCTTGAGTTCCGGACCCCGGGCAGCGACACCGTAAAGGTCGTGCTCATCCAGAATACAGATAACTACCGGTTTCAAACGATAGATTCCGTCACCGCCAAGACCTTCCTGGTGGGGAATGTAAGACTAAAGGAAAGCAATACCATTATCAACTGTGACAGCATGGTCCGGGACAGCAAGGATAATATCCTGGAGTGTTTCGGGCATGTTCATATTAACGATAATGATTCTACGAATATCTTTTCGGACTACATGAAGTACCAGGTCGACACCCGGATGGTGTACTTCAATAAAAATGTAAGGCTGACGGATGGAAAAGGGGTCCTCACGACGGAGGAGCTGCAGTATGATCTCAGGAACAAAGTAGGAGTATATACCCATGGAGGCAAGATCGTGAACAAGGAATCAGTGCTTACCAGCGAGGAAGGCACCTATTTTGAAGACACCAAGGATGTCCACTTTAAGAACAACGTCGTATTGAGAGATCCTCAATATGACCTGTCGGCCGATTCCCTTTTATATAACACACAGACCCAGGTGTCCACCTTTATCACAGAAACCTTTATTCAATTTAAAGATAGTACTCACCGGACCGTAAGAACCAAAGAAGGATTTTATGACCTGAAAAACCGGAAAGCCTTTTTCGGCAAGCGGCCGGTGATGACGGAAGGTTCCCAGCAGGTGACGGGGGATAACGTGCAGATCGATGACAGCCTGGGAGTCAATACAGCCCGGGGAAACGCCGTTTATAAAGACTCGGTGCAGGGCTTCGTGCTCATAGCCAATTTCATGACCATCAACAAGAAAACCAACACCTTTCTCGCTACCGAGCATCCCCTGATGACCCTTAAGCAGGATAAGGATAGCATTTATATTGTCGCCGACACGCTGATCTCCGGCAGACTGATCGATGCGCAGGCAGCCGCCAGAAAGATGGAGATCTCGGATAGCCTGCACAGGATCTATGTCGATAGCCTCTATCGCGTATCCTCCGATAGCCTTCACCGTGCGGCAGCTAAGGATACCCTGAATGAACAGGATACCTTAATGTCCGTTACTCCCGACAGCACCCATCGGGAAACGATGAAAGACCTGAGCGATAGTCTGGGGGGAAAGTTTGCAAGAGACAGACCCCGGGGCGATAGCCTGGGAGTCGCAGATAGCCTGCTGCGTAAATCCGGATCAGCCGATAGTTTAGGGCGTAAATCCGGGGCAGCCGATAGCTTAGGGCATCGGCCGGGAGCAGGGGCGGATAGTCTTGGGAGAAAGGCGACGGATACCTCGAAGAAGAAGCTTACCCCCAAAGAGGAACGAAAAAAGGAGCGGGAAAAGCAGCGGGAGCTGGAACAATCGCAGCGTGATCAGCAGGCCGCTCAGAAAGCCGCGCAGAAGGCGACGGCAGATAGTATAAAACACAAAATCAAGGCAACGGCCGATAGCATTTCCCGAAAAAACAAGGCCGTTGCAGATAGTATTTCACACCGGGCAAAGGCAGTAAAGGATAGTATCACCATGGCCAGCAGGCCCAGAACTCCGAAGCAGCTAAAGGCGGATAGCCTGTATAAGGTCCGACAGGTCAACCGGCAGCGGCGGGTCGATAGCCTTCGGATGGATAGCGTACAGCGATATACGGCCGATAGTTTGAAAAGAAGGGCTGCCGATAGCCTGCATCAGCATATCAGCGACAGTTTGCAGAAGCGGGCGGCGGACAGCATACGGGCCATTAAGGTGGAAGAAGCTACGATCACGGACACCAGTCTCCGGTTTATACAGGGTTATCATCATGTCAGGATCTTCTCGGACTCCTTACAGGCCGTGGGGGACAGCCTGTATTATTCCGCAAAGGATTCCATCTTCCGGTTATTCTATAATCCTGTTGCCTGGGGGAACGGCAATTACCAGGTCACCGGGGACACCATGTATGTCTATACCAAAAATAAAAAAGCCAGCAGGCTCTATGTATTTGAAAATGCCCTGGCCATCAATAAAGTAGGCAAACAATTTTACAACCAGCTCAAGGGAACTACTATCAATGCCTATTTCAGGAATGGAGAAGTGGATTTTATGCGGGCCAAAGGCAATGCGGAAAGCATCTATTATGTGAAGGACGATAATAAGGCCTATACCGGGGTGAATAAGGCGCATGCCGATATCATCGACATGATCTTTGCGAAAAAGGATGACAGCTCAGGCAGAGAGCTGAACCGGGTGGTCATGCGCAACGATGTGGAAGGTTCTTTTATTCCCTTTAGGAAAGTGAACTTCGAAGATATGGTGCTGCGTGGTTTCAAATGGCGGGAAGACCTGCGGCCAAAGAGTAAGGAAGACCTGATGAAACCATTGGTTAAGAAGGATCAGGAAGAAGAGGATCTGCTGCTAGCCGGGGCAGATAAAGGGAACAAGAATGGAAAAGGAAATAATGGTGCCGGGAAAGAAGGCGGCAAGGCCGGAAATGAAAGCAACAGCGACGCTGCGCCAACTCCGGCAGGCCCGATAAAAGCGGATCCTCCGACCACCGTCGATCCCCTCGCGATCAATCCGCTTCTGCTGCCCAAGCCCCCGCATCAAAAACACCCGCACCCAAAGAAAAAGAAAAGGAAACATCATTTTTTATTTTTTTAACCTCCGCCTCTTAAAGAAAACGCTAACACCCTCGCTCCCATACAGTGAGACCGCCAGGATTATAAATTCGCGGCAGCGGCCGAACATCGATCGCTGAAACAACGGCTGATTACCGGCAAAATCTTGCAATCTGGCAGTAAAATCGCTTGATTGACGTTTTCCTTTGGCCTATTTCTGCATTTTTAATTCATTTTTTGCGTTTTTTTGCAGTTTTTTAATTTACTTTGGTTAGAACAGCAACCAAGACACATGCTTAAACAAAAGAGACAGTCCTATATCCTACGTCAGGTCGATACCCATTTTCATTCCCCTGCCCCCATTCTATACGCACATCCGCCAAAAAAGATCAATTCCGGTCAGCTTTTTCATACTGGCCCGAACACAGGAGACCCGTACCCTGATCACAGCATTACTACCCGATGATCCCTTACCGGACCTTTTTATCAAAAAGGGCGTACACTAAGAAAACTACTGCCAGATAAGTCTGATTATAGCACCAACGACTCATAAGACATGCTGCCGCAAGGCGGCCTAACGAACTGCTGCCAAAAGGACAAAGTTCAGGAGCTCCTGTTCTATTTTTTTAAAGATTAAAACTAAACTACTCATGCGAAAATTGCTTCGACTACTCTGGTGCGCTGTCGCCTTATCGGGGTCTTTGCTGGCTTTCTCCCAGGATCATGCGGTCACGGGAGTCGTCAGGGACCCGAAGGATAACTCTCCCCTGGCAGGCGCCACGATCATTAATCAACGGACCAAAAAAGCTATTCAGACCAATGCCGATGGGGAATACTCGATCGCCGCCCGGCAGGGAGATTTGCTGATCATCAGCCATGTCGGCCGCAAAAATCAGCAGGTGACCATTGGTACGGGCTCTTATTACCTTGTCCGGCTGGATCCCGCGGACGGAGATATGGGAGAAGTAGTGGTCACGGCAATGGACATCAAACGAAATCCCCGGGAGCTGGGTTATTCCGTACAGACAGTGGGGGGGAAAGAAATAAAAGAGACGCAGCGGGAGAATTTCATCAATAGTCTGCAGGGGCGGGTAGCCGGCGCTACCATCACGCCGACCAATGGTCAGGCGGGAGCTTCGTCGCAGATCATCCTCAGAGGTTTCAATTCCCTGTCGCTGAGCAACGCCCCGCTCTTTGTCGTCGACGGGGTCCTGATCGATAATCAGACCCTTAGCCAGACTTCCAACCAGGGCACCGGCGTAGGACTGGCATCGGACGGAGCCAACCACAACAATGACTATACGAACCGGGTCGCCGACCTCAGCCCAAGTGACATCGAATCCATCACCATTCTGAAAGGACCGGAAGCTACAGCCCTCTATGGCAGCCAGGCCAGCAGCGGAGCCATCCTCATTACCACCCGAAAGCCCGTCGGCGGCATCGGTGTCACCTACGACAACAGCTTTCGCGTGCAGAAGATCACCCGTTTCAATCCAACGATCAGCACCTTCACTACGGGCACCAACGGCATCTACTCTCCTACCTATACGACGATTCCCAATTTCTTCGGGCCAGCCTATAGCGCGGATACCAAAATATATGACAACGTCCATAATTTCTTCCGGACAGGTTTCACCAACAACCACAACCTGGCCGTGAACTTCGGGAAGAAAAATTCCAGCTTCCGCTTCTCCGCCTCCTATATCAACCAGGATGGAGTGGTGCCCGGCAATAACTATGAAAAGCTCAACCTGCGCCTGGCCAATACCACCAAAGTGGGAAAATATCTCGACTTCACCCCTTCCCTTTCTTATATCAACGACGTCAACAACAAGCCGCTCCGGGGCATCGGGGGATACCTGACGGATGTATATGCCTGGCCCGGAGATAACAACGTAAAGAACTATCTCCGGCCGAATGGTCAGAAGGCACTGATCAATCTTGCAGACACCACCAACTACAATTCGGAGCTGGACAACCCTTTATTTAGTGCCACACAGAATAAAAGCCGGGATAAATCCTACCGGTATTTCGCCACGTTCGGCATCAATATCTATCCTTTCCCCTGGCTCACCGTAGCAGGAAGGTTTGGTTATGACTATTATCAGCAGAATGGTTATTCTTTCTTCCACCCTGAATCCAGCATCAACACCCAGGGTATCGGCGGGTCACTGGATAATTATTATAAACGTTATTCCGGTTACAACCACACGATCACAGCCACCGCTAAAAAATCCTTCGGCAAATTCAATGGCCGGCTGATGGTGGGTACGATGTGGCAGGACCAGCAGACCAAGATGTTCGCGATCAGCGGCACCAACTTAATAGACTCCACCAGCACGGATAGCAGCAATACCCTACCCAGCAAAAGGACCCGGTTGTTACGGAATGCCTTTGGCCAGCCCAACCTGAGCATTTTCAAGGATTTCGCCTATTTCGGAGAAGCCTCCGTCAATTATGACAATGTATTGTTTCTCAGCTACACGGAGCGGTTTGAACAGGCTTCCGTATTCCCAAAATCCACCCGCAACTATAGTTACCCCGGTGTAAGCTTCAGCGCCATCCTCAGCGATATCCTTCCCGGCATCAAGAACGGGAATGTGATCGACTACCTGAAATTACGGGCTTCGCTGGCACAGACAGCCCGACTGGCCGACCCCTATTCCAATCAGTCGGTCTTCGTGAACAACCAGGGCACCGGCGGAGGATATGACTACAGCTTTACCAATGCCAATGAAGGGCTGAAGCCGGAACGCCAGCAGACCTATGAGATCGGAACGGAGATCAAGCTGCTGAACAACCGCATCTCCCTGGAAGCCTCCTATTATAATACCCTCGTCAAGGATCAGATCGTGGAAGGATACCGCACCAGCTATGCAACGGGCTTCATCATCAATACCGCCAATATTGGCTCTACCCGCAACCAGGGCATTGAAGCCACCCTCGGCATCAACCCGGTGCGGACCAGGGACTGGAACTGGAATATCTTTTTCAATTTCAATAAAATGTACAGCAAGGTCATGACGCTGCCCGCTTCGCTGACCGAATATTACCTGGGAGATACCCAGATCTTCGGATCAGGCGGCGTACAGAGCACAGCCATCCGGGCTGCTGTACATATCGGAGGCCCTACGACCACGCTGAGCGGCTGGCATTATTCCCGGAACAATGCCGGGCAGGTCCTCATCAATCCGGCAACCGGGCTGCCGACGGTGCTGACTACCTGGACAACGATCGGGGACCGTAATCCTACTTTCACCCTGGGAACCACCAATAGCATCAGCTATAAGAACTGGAACCTGAGCTTCCTCTGGGACCTGAAAGTCGGAGGAGCCATCTACAATGGAACGGATGCCTACCTGACCCAGATCGGCCGGAGCAAGAGGACCGCCGACCGGAAGACGCCGAGGGTGATCAACGGTATCCTGCAGGACGGACAGGAGAACACAACGCATCCTACAAAGAACAATATCGTGATCGTCCCTTATTACCTGCAGAACTATTATAAGAACATGCCGGACGAGGAGTTCATCCAAAAGAATGTGAACTGGTTCAGGCTGCGCGATCTGACGCTGAACTATAATTTCAGTCCGGAGTTCGTTCACAAGCTGAAATATTTCAAGTCGCTGGGACTTTTCGTTACGGGCAATGACCTGCTGCTGTTCACGAACTATACCGGTGCGGATCCTTCTGCCAATGGCACTACGGCCACCAACCAGGGTGTCGGGTCCTTTGGGATCGATTATGGAAATCTCCCGGCGCCGGTGAGCATCAATATCGGGTTAAGGACATCTTTTTAAATCGACTTTTTAAATTAAGCAATATGTTTACCTATAAATTTTTAACAGGAGTAGCAGTGACGGGATTGCTGGCGGTTATCCTGGGGACATCCTGCACCAAGCAGATCGACGACGCCTACCTGAATCCGAATGCGGGAGTGGTCGAGCCCGTCGAACAATTGCTGCCCAGCGTCATCGACAATTTTATCTCCGGCGGCAATACCGGCAATACCGGGAATGGCCTGGCCGCAGATGTACAGCATATAGCCCGTTATGTTCAGTACTGGGCACAATACACGGATGACTATCTCTACGATCAGATGGGCGGAACGACCGGCGCCAGCGGCGGAGTCCTGGGTTATGTCTGGACTATGCACTATGCCGCCATGGGACAGAATATCAATAAGATCGTCGAATGGGGAACGCAGCAGAAGAAATGGGACTATGTGGGCGTAGCCTGGGCCATCCGCGCCTGGAGCTGGCTCACGTTAAGCGACGAGTATGGTAATATCATCCTGAAGGAAGCCTTCCAGCTGAGCCGTGCCCAGTTCGATTATGATACGCTGCAATCCGAAGCCTACGATACGGTAAGGGCAACGGCCTACCGGGCGCTCAATTTCCTCAGCATGACAGGAGATAGCGTCAGTCCCGCCAATCTCGCCAAAGGCGATCCCTATTTCTACAAAGGGGACGTGAACAAGTGGAAAAAGTTTGCCTATGCGGTGCTGGCACGTTCCTATGGCCACCTGACCAACAAACCCGATTTCAAGAGCAGTTATGCGGACTCCGTCATTAAATACACCAACCTCGCCATGACGACCAATGACGACAACGGGATGGCGCAATTCTCAACGCTCGGCAACAGCTATACGCTGAACTATTACGGACCGACCAGGGGTAATGTAGGCGGAATCCGGCAGACCTACTTTATCGCCAATTTACTGAGCGGCAATAATACCGTATTCCCGGGAGTACAGGATCCCCGCATCTGGTACCTGCTGCGGGAAAATCCCAACGGCACTTTCAAGGGCATTTATCCCTCCTATGGAGCCGTGGGTGATGTGGGACTTGGCACGAGCGATCTTCCCCAGAATTTCTGGGGCGGCGTCTACACCGGCACTTCCGGCACCAATGCTACCGCCCGTTATATTTTCCGCGATGCCGCCCCCTGGCCTGTCATGACTGCCTGTGAAATGCAGTTCCTGCAGGCAGAAGCAGCTTACCGTAAAGGTGACAAGACGACGGCCCTCCAGGCATATACGAAAGGGATCAGCCTGAATATCGAGATGCTGGCGCAAAACTATGGTACGAATGTCCCCGCCGCCGGCCTCATTACCGGGGCTACCGAACAAGCCTATCTGAGCAACCCGCTGGTAGTTCCCGCGAACGCATCGGACCTTACGCTCAGCCAGATCATGCTGCAGAAATATATCGCCCTGTATGGATGGGGCGCCCATGAGACCTGGGTGGACATGCGTCGTTACCATTATACCGATAAGGACCCGGATCGCCCGGGCGTGCAGGTCTATACGGATTGGCAACCGCTGGATAAATCCGATATCGCCTTGCCGAATAACCAGAAATATGTTTACCGGTGCCGGCCGCAGAACACGTCGGAATACCAGTACAATATTCTCGCCGTGACGGCGATGGGCGGAACAGCCGCCGATTATTGCACCCGGGAGGTCTGGTTCTCGATGCCAACAGCCCAATAACCTTATAAAATAGTATTATGAAGAGAACAATCAAATTTCTGACAATAACCGCAGCCTCTGCGGTGCTGGTCTTCTCCTGCAAGAGAGATTTTCCCGTCGCTGCGAAGACCACCGGCACGGGGTCTTCTGCCTACCTGCTGGTCGTCCATGCCTCACCTAATTTCGATTCGATCTGGCGCCATTCGGATACGCTGAATACATACAATAATAGTCTGAACATATACGTAGGAGCCGACAAGTTCAACGCCGGTGTTTTACAGTATGGTTCGGTCTATCCGAATATTGGTAACGCCAACGGTTATGCCGCCGTATCGGCAGGCGCCCTGGAGATCAGGCTGACCCTGAACGGTGTGTCCATGACAAACCCGGATTCTCTTACCATATTGTCTTTACAGAAGACCCTGGTAGCGGGCAGCTATTATACCCTGGTGATCACAGATTCTATCGCGTCGACCCGGGATTCTTCGAAGATCTGGCTGCAGGATTCTTATCCAAATCCGACGGCGGGACCGGGAAATTTCTATTTACGATTCATCCATGCCGTTATGGATGGCATTAAGGACACGGTGGACCTCTATTCGCCCAGACGGAACCAGGTGCTGTTCTCTAAAATAAAAATGGATTCCACTACTCCTTTTATCAATTTCTCCACCATGCTGAACACGCAGGACACCTTATATGTACGGAAGACCGGGACGGGCACGATCCTGGCCAGGGCGCAGACCCTTTCCTTTGGAGATCAGCAGTTCTATACCGTTTATTATATCGGGGATACGTCTGTTCGTGTGCCTGCGAAGACCAGGTCGCTGGGCATAGGAAGAAATAAGTAAAGAAGAAATTAGTAAAAATAAGCCAAACCGTATAAAAGAAGCCCCCTTGCCAGCAGGCGGGGGGCTTCTTTTATTATATTATTTATTTCTACTTCACCTGCTGCCGACGCAACATCAGCTCTCTCCAGGTAGTAAGGATAACTCCCTTCGACCGGAGCCAGGCCCTGAATTCCGGGTCCATCATCGCATGCATATCCGCAAAACGGGAGTCGCCCGATCCGCTAATATGCCGGAAGTCATCCGTGACAACGGTACTGTGCACAATGTACATGGCCACTCCGGGCTCCATCTTTTCTATCGTCTCTTCGAATTTTTTGACCTTGTATTTCGCATAGGCTTCGGGGGTAACCACCCCGTTGACAGGCTCCGGCTTCCATTCGCCGCTGTACGCGACCAGGTCATCCAGCACGGGAAGACCCGCGTTCCAGATCATTTCGCCGATGGCTGTCGTATTGGCGACTGCTGCGGATTGCGGGCTATTCGCTTTCAACATTTTATTGTTGCCGCCGGGGAACATGACAGGGATATGGTTCTCCACCCCTACTTTAATATACCGTTCGAGATAGGCTTTGCTGGCAAACAAAGTGCCCATATGCGAGTCCAGGTGCGTAGGATGCAATCCTACAGCCAGGGCCCGGGCCAGCTGTGCGCGGATCTCGGCCTCCACCTCATCGGCGCTGGCATGCTGCAATACATCCATCGGCTCCGGCCACAAGCACCATTCGGCATCCGTCAGACCCGGCACCTGCTTTACACCGGCCAGCGGAGCCCAGCGGTACTGATGCCATTCGGAAGTGAGGGTGAGGTGCAGTCCTGCATCATATCCTTTTTCCACGGCATATTTGGCGAAAGCGGCAGCCCAGGGGCAGGGCATCATGACACTGGTGGAAGTGGCGACTCCCTTTTCGATGGAGTTGATAGCGCCTTCATTTGAATTGAAGGACATGCCCGCATCGTCTACGTGGAAGATGATCACTTTGGCCCCTTTGGGGAAGCCAAGCTTTTCTGCGTAGGTAGTGGTGGGTTCTAAGCTGGAAGAAGCCGCCGGAACAGCGCCAGCCGCCCCAACACCGGAAGGATAGTACTTCGCCAGCCAGGTCAATGTCTTTTTAAAAACATCCGGGGCGGATTCGGGGCCCACCCCATGTTTTTCATGGGGATATACTTCATACTGGGCAGGTATATTCAGCTCCTGTAATTTCTTATACAATTTTTCAGACTGACTGATATTCACCAACGGGTCTTCCCCGCCATGGAACAGGATCGTGGGTACGCCTGTCTCCCTGGTAAGCCGGTACCATGGGCTCGCATCCTTACAGATCTGGGCCTGCGGATCGGAAACTCCCAGGAGATTGACCACCTTGCTGTCAGCATCCTTATTGTCAGCACGGGTCGATTTATCCGCCAGATCTGTCGGACCCCAAAGATCGATAACGGTCTTCACCTTCCGCTCCTTATCATAACCATAGGCATACAACAGGGCCAGATGGGCGCCTGCGCTGCCGCCCATCAACGCAAACTCATTTCCGTCGTAATGATATTTTTCCGCGTAATTCGACACGAAGGACAAGACAGAACGTACATCCTCTATCTGTGCCGGGAACTTGTTCTTATCCGCTTTTACCAGGTGGTAGTTCATGGAAATAACAATGTACTTACGCCGTCCTACCAATTCATCGATCAGCGGTTTTGGGAATTCTTTCTTGTCACCTCCCGTCCATCCGCCGCCATGGATATACACGATGACTTTGGCGTTCTCATGGTCCTGGGGTATATAGGCATCCAGTGTTTGATCGGGACCGCCCTCGCCGTAAGGAATATCCGGCAGGGTCCTGTAGGGAGCCGGCTGGTCGGCGGCTGGCAGGCCGGCTCCTTTTGAATCGGTCGAGCCTTTGCCCGAAGCCGCTCCGTTATTTAAGGCGGTGGCTCCATTGCGCCAGTTATTTTCTTTAAGGTAGCTCACCAGGGCCTCCGGATGATCGGTTTGCATCCCCTGAACACCTTTACTCAGCATCGACTTCCAGACTGCCGGGGCTTCATCGGGACCTTCCATATCCACCCATACAGCCACCCCATTATACCGGGTTACGGCCAGCATGGCGGTGTCCGTTACATTGTCCAGCACCTCTATTTTCGCCTGGCTGAGAAAATAGCCCAGTTGTTCCGCCGTTTTTATACTGCCCGGCACACTTGTCATCAGCGGCATGGCAGGGGCGGCTTTTTTCCATTTTTTATATTGGTCTACTTTATTCAGGTACACCACTATTTGTTTCTCCATGCCGGCGGCTTTTATCTGCTCCCAGGTCTGTTCCGGATCGGCATCCTTAAAATCCAGGTAGATATTGATCCGGCCCTTGCAGACTTTCAGGACATCCTTAAATTCCGGCATGCGATAGACGGCATGATCTCCTTCTTTGGCATGACCGACGATCTTCAGTTTCTTTATTTGATCAAGCGTAAGATCCTTTACGTTCCCCTTTCCGTCCGTCATGCGGTCTACCGTGGCGTCATGGCTCAATACGAGGAAGTTGTCTTTGGTGGTCCGCAGATCTATTTCCGCGTAATCAGCGCCCGCCTTAATAGCTTCTTGGAGAGAAGCCAGGGTATTCTCCGGAACATTTACATGATTACCGCGATGGGAGATCACGATGAAACCGTTCTTTGACGCCGGCAGGGGCGATAAAGAATTCTGCGCTGTCAGGCCTGTCGAAAAGCTCATTGTCGCTGCCAGAATAGAAAAGATCATGGCGGATTTCAAACTATTTTTTTTCATATACTTAATTCCACATTTACTGATTTTTTTATTATCTCCTATCGCAGCTGGCTTATCGCCTCGGCCACAGGATGGCTGGCCGTAAATTGTAAACCCAGCAATGCTGCAAAAGTTTGTGCGAATTGTTTCTGCCAGATCAACACAGGTGTTTTTACTTCGCCTTTGGCAGGCAGGCCCGGAGCCATCACTCCAAACCATATCTGACTCGCTTCCTTT
Organism: Chitinophagales bacterium; assembly: GCA_015655015.1. Lineage (GTDB taxonomy): Bacteria > Bacteroidota > Bacteroidia > Chitinophagales > Chitinophagaceae > Puia. The sequence continues at coordinate 25,324 of JAATFV010000083.1, forward strand.
ACCCCGACGCCATGACTTGTCCATTTTTCCTTATTGATATCGCCGCGTCCATGGTCAGTAGTGACCCATAAGGCTGTCTTATTCCGGTATTGGGGATCGGCCTGAAGATAGGACCACAATTGCCTCAGCCACTCATCGACATGACGGGCCGCATCCAAATAATTTTTGTACATCTTCTGATGCGCCCATTCATCTGTTTCCAGGTAGGCTATGTACAACACCTTTGGCCTCCTGGTCCTGAGATACTCCATCGCGGAATATTGCGTAAACACGTCCATGCAGCCTTCCTCCCCTTCTCCCTTAAAAGATTCCTGTTTCATCTGGTTGATAAGCAGCTCCCGGGGAGTGGGATCTTTCCATTGGATGGAATCAAAGGCAGCCATGACAGGAAAACCAGCGCGCTTCCGGTTGAGTATGCGACGATAGGCTTCCCATGAGCCAAAGGCGGCCACTTTATTTTTAAACGCAGGTTGCCGGTTGATAAATTCCAAAACATTGACATTCGGATTATCGGGATATTTGTTGGTATTAATGGACGTGTCCGGGTAACCCGTAAATATTTCGTTATAGCCAGGGTAAGAGAAACGATAGGGATTGGCCGTATTTACCTCGTTGCCATATTCCCTGTTGCCATATAGCTGCCCGCTATCGGAGAAAACGGTCCACAGGAAAGGGAACAATTTCTTTCTGCGTTCCCTTACATCATTGCTCCAATACCGGCTGAAAATATCAGCGCTGTCACCCTGATTAAATTTTCCGTTGACGGCGATAGCGCTATCCATCCCTTTATATATTTCCTGCCAGCGTAACCCATCGGTGGTAACAATGACGATGTTTTCGATCTTTGGCTGCGCCGTTATGCCGCTGCTTATTCCAATAAGCAGCGGCAGGATGAAAAAAAAGAGCCGGGACTGTTTCATTTAATGCAGTTTAAGTTCTTCCTTATCGGCTACGAACATCCGGGTGCTCTCCGTATATTCTCCTCCGTTGGGGTTTTTATACTTGAGGTCCAGATAAAAGGCTTCGAAGCCCGATCCGGGAAATTTCTCCGTCACCACCACCTTTCCTTTTCCGGCGGCGCCCAGGCTTTTGCCCGTCCAGACAGATTTACGGAAGATCATATTGTCCGAATGCGCAGACCAGAGGATGGCATCGACGAGAATATCCGCGGTGGTCTTAACGGTGAGGGTCATCTCCCCCTTTTTGGTGCTAACCTTCCAATCGCAATCCGGGTAGGGCTGGTGCGCCAGGGTCAGGCCGTAGAAAGCGCTTAACGCTTCAAAAGCGCTCTTTCCATCACCCAGGTTATGACCGGCATTGGGCACATAATGGATCATATTACGGCCGGGGATGCTGTCATAATAATTCTTGATCGCATCTACGACCCAATATTCGTCATTGGTGCCGATAAAGATCATTTTCGGCATGGCAAGCTTCTTCCGGTAGACATAGGGGTCCACCATGGTAGTGATCGAGTTACCGCCTTCGGTATGGGCCTCCTGGGGAATCCCCAGTTTTACATAGTCTTCGATCTGCTCGCTGTATTCATGCCAGGCCTTGATCTGGTAATCCAGGTTGACCGGCATATTGAGGATATCGATCACCATCGGTCCGATCGCCTCTACCCGCTTGTCATTAGCGCCGGTGAGCCAGGTCGTCCAGCCACGTTTGGAAGCGCCGGAAACGACAAAGCGGCTTACGGGATGATGTAATTCATTCGAAGCGAATTGCTGAATAGCGTCCATGGCGCGAACAGCGCTCTTTACCATCGGGAAGAGCAGGGGCCAGGAGTAATCCCCGTCGTTTTTGAAGTTGTGAAGGGTATAGGAAATGAGGGCGTCTTCTTTGAGATCGCCGTACAAGGGTTGGTTAGGCGTCTGTTTGACCACGGCTACGATCGACTTGTTCATGGAGGCGATCCCGGCCATGGAACGGAGGAATTTATCGTCCTGGCCTGCCCATTCGGGCAGCCCGTTCTTTACGGCCCCGCCCGTAATGAAAAGGAGGGCGCCGTCATAACTATTTACTTTCGGAACATATACCACCAGCTGATGGGTCCAGACGATATTGCGCCATTTCTGGGAGGTCAGCAGCAGGTTGTAGACCTTTACGTCTCCGATATCATAGGTGTCTTTTATTTCCCAGCGGAAGGTCGTATCTCCGTTCTGCAAATAATGGGAAAGGGCATTGGCGGGTGTGGTGGGGCCGGCAGCCGACTGCGAACGGCCGGATAGAGGCGCGAAAAACAGTATAAGCGCTGCGAGGGCTGCCGTCAGTTGTGAGAACAGGTTCTTCGGCGAAGGAACATTTTTCAGCGAAAGAACATTTTTCAGCGACAGGGTATTCATCCTGCGAATTAAGGTATGTAATTGAATCTTATTTCTCATTATTATAATTTGTACTATTTTTTATTCTGTATGTTATCGGTCTACCATGGTTTGCCCGTACCCTGGGATATCCAGGGTTTGGACCATGCGCTGTTCTTAAAGCCGTTCGTAGCATCGGCGCCATACCCTGAATAATTATTGGTCTCCAGGTTATTCTCCGCGGCAAGGCAATTCGTGCCGTTGAGATTGCGTTCGTTCAGCATATAATAGAACCGGACAGGCAGTACCGGGGCTTTCGCAGTCGGGCCTGATACCAGGGCGGGATAACCGGTCCGCCGGAAATCAAACCAGGATTCCTGGGCAGCCGTCCAGGAAGAAATCCACTTCTGGATGATCAGTTGCTGTACGGTGCCGTTAAACGCTACCGCCGGTTGGGCAATATAAGCATTATAGGCCGCAGACAAACCCCATGAGCTGAGAGAAGACTGGATAGCCGCATTATAATGTGTTTTCGCATCTCCGGCAGACCACCCTTTCATAGCAGCTTCCGCCAGGATGAAATGCACTTCGGCGGAGGTCATGATCCTTGCCTTCAGCAGGGGTCCGTTGGCATTCATATACATGCTGTTCAGCCAGGATACATGGGGGTTATGGGATGCCTGGGCGGCATCGTTGCTGAGGTTATATACCGGCCCGCCGACAATGGCGGGAGGAATGCCCACATAGTTCTGGTCCTGGTCGATATCGTTCAGCGTAAGGCCTTTGGCCGCCACCACATCGGGGGAAAGGTAACGTACTTTCCGGTTCTCGCCATTTACCACCGTGTCGGTGATCCTGTCCGTAGCAAGCGGGAAATTCTCGTTCACCAACAAAAAAACCTGCACTTTATTGGCCCAGACACCCAGGCGCGGGTCGTTCAGGGGCACCAGGGTCTTAACGAAAGTAGAGCACATCTTCAATTCCCGGTAGCTGATGCTGTCGGAATTATAGGTCACGTTGGAAGGCCAGGAGTCGGCATCGCTGTTGCCGGCGAAAGCCATCAGGGCGTCATCCGAAGAGGAGGTCATGATAGGATATTGAGCCGGGTCGCCAACGATCTTTTCGATACCCGCCCTGGCTACATCGGGCAGCTTATCGGAGATCCGCATATAAAAACGCAGCGCCAGTGAATTGGCCAGCTTTCTCCAGGCAGCAGGATTGCCCTGAAAGTAGACATCCACGTTATCCACCGTACTGGCATATTCATTTTTAGGTTTGGACAGCAGGGTATTCGCCTTGTCCAGGTCAGCCAGGATACCCGTATAGATATCCTGCTGTTTGTCATAAGCCGGTAAAGTATTGGCGGTGCCGCCCTGGTCCCCGTTAAGAGCCTTGCTGTAGGGCGCATCTCCCCAAAGATCTGTGATCAATCCGAAGAGCATGGATTTCATGGTGAGGGAGATCCCTTGCTGCAGCTCGAACTTAAGATCGACGGAACGGTCGTAGACGTATTTATTATTCCGGAGAATATCGTAGTACGGCTGCCAGCTGTTGTCGCCGCTCCAGTCATATTCATTGTGCGGTCCTACCCATCCGTCCTGCTGAGTATGCTGCATGACGCCCGCTACATCCCCGAACCCCAGGGTGACCAGCTGCTGTCCGGCCGAGGTCAGCACGGTTGACAATACCAGGTTGGGGTTGGTTGTCAAAGGATCCGCTCCGTTGGGGTTCACGTTAAGATCTTCCAGGTGCTTCTTACAGGAGGAGAACATCCCTGCGGACAAGACCAGGAGCGTAAAGAATTTTATATGAAACCGATTCATAATTGAATAATTAATGGGTTCTTAGAATACTACGTTTAATTTGAAACCGATGGGGATCACCCAGGGGTTAACGTTATATCTTTCGATGCCTTGTTTGAACTGGCTGCCCGATCCCTGTACGTCGGTGGAAGGCTGGAAAGCGTTTTCCGGATCTATATTGATCTTTGCGGCCGTCCACAAAATGATGTTCCGCGTATAGATGGAGAAGGTGGCGCTTTGCACTTTCGCTTTCATCGCCTTGACAGGCAGCTCATAAGAGAAAGAGAGCTCCCTCAGCTTCAGGTAGGAAGCCGGGAAAGTATAGGCCCTGGTGAACCCCCAGGCAGTGGCTCCTGCAAAAGGCAGGATGGCAGTACCGCCCGGCTGGTTGATATTCTGTCCCAGGTTCTCATAATACCCGGTAGGATGGCCCTGTGCATCAAAACCGGATGCCCGGACGCCAGGCACGAAGACGCCGCCATAGGGAAGCGTATAGGGGCCATAGACAAAGGGATAACCATTATACTGCGGGGTAGGTCCGCCCACCAGGGGGAAACGATTGCCGCTGCTCTTGATCAGCTGGTCCTGGTGGTTGACCAGGTAATCACGCAGGTCCTTTCCGGATTTGCTGCCCGGGTTGACCAGGTGGTCATAGAACAGGGAAGACTCCCCATATTCTTCTCCGTACCGATACGTTTGTGACACGAAGTCGCCGCCGTTTCTCCAGTCGAGGGTGAAGTTCAGGCTGAAGCCCTTATAAGAGATGGAGGTCTGGAACCCCAGGATAAAGTCCGGGTTGAAATTGCCGATCTTATTTTTCGCATTGATAGCATCGATCGACTGCCATTTACCGGTATTATCCAGCAGCGGATATCCGTAATAGGGAGATTGTTTGTCTGTGACAGTGAGCATCTGGGCGTCATAGATATCCCCGATCGTCTCTCCCTTATAGGTCCATGCGCCGCCCTGGGCGTCCGTCCACAAGGTGAAATAAGGCTGATCGCCGGAGAGCTCTACGATCTTGGTCCGGCTGCGGGTAAGATTGGCGTTCACATCGACCCTCCAGTTCCTCGTCTGTACGGGAGTTCCGCCAAGGGCCAGCTCGATGCCCTTGCTGCGCAGCAGCCCGGCATTGATATCCTTCGAAGAGTAACCGGAAGAAGGCGGGGTCTGGGTATTGAAGATCTGGTTCTTGTTTTCCACCACATAATAAGTTGCCGCGAAACGCAGGCGGCTCTTGAACATATTGACATCGATGCCGCCTTCATAGGAAGTAGCTATCTCTGGCTTGAGATCGGGATTGAGCAGGGTACCCGAAGTCGACAACCTTGGAATACCGCTCCAGGCGCCGGCATTGCTCAGGACCGTCTGCAGGCTGTAAGGGCTGGCGTCATTACCGGCCTGGGCGTAACCGCCGCGGAGTTTGATCAGATCGATCGAACGGGATTTCAGGCCGATGATATCATTGACCAGGAGGCTTACCGAAGCCGAGGGATAATTGTAAGCCTGTGCGTTCGGCAGGGTACTGGACCAGTCATTCCGGTCGGTAAGATCCAGGTACACCATGTCCTTATAGCCGATATTGATCAGGCCATAAAGACTGTTGACTCCTTTTTCGTAGGAGGTGCTGGAATAATCCAGGTTGTCCGGCAGGATGTTCTGGATCGTGAAGACACCCGGCACGACGAGGCCCGTACCGTTCTTGGTGGCATTACGGACCGTGGATCCCTTCTGGTAGCGGGTATTACCGCCTCCGGAAACGGAAAAGCTGAGCCCCTTCCATTCCTTTTTATAGGTTAGCAGAAAATCTGCATTGCTTTCCAGCGTATTGAGGTTGATCACCCCGTAGGAGCCGCCCGGATCGTCCTTATAACTTTCAGAGATACGGGTCTCTCTTTTTTCGTCATAGGTGTCCAGGGCGTAGCGGGCCATGAAGGTGAAGGCGGGAGAGATCTGCCAGTCCGCTTTCACGTTCCCGAAGACCCGGTCGCGGACAAAGCTGTTGCGGACTTCATTAGCCAGGAACCAGGGGTTGTTGTTAACGCCTTTGGCCGTGGTAAGCTGCTGCAGCCCTTCCTGTCCAGGCACCCAGTAATTCTTCAGGTCCCTTATATCAACGTGCGGAGAGGTGTTATACGCCCATTGCAGCGGGTTGGTGCCTCTTTCTCCCGCAGGACGGTTGTTGGAATTATTCCGGCTGAAGTCGATGACGGTGCTCAGGCGGAGGGATTTGTTAACCTTGACGCCCGTATTCAGGTTGAGACTGTTGCGATAGAGATCGGAATTGGGAATAATGCCCTTGTTGGACATATTAGCATAGGAAAGCCGGTAAGACATCTGATCGTTATTGTTGGCGACGGATACCCCATTGGTGCTGGTGATACCGGTCTGCACGAAATTCCGCACATTGTTCTTGTGGGAGACCAGCGGCATGGGAATGGCCTTGCCAGTGGCAGAGTCGATCGGGCTATTCCATTGCACTTCCTCATACCCTTTGTCAAGCTCGGCCCCGTAGGTGCCTCCGGCATTTTCCTGGATCAGGGAGCCGAAGGGATTGGTCAATGGGTTGCCGCTTACGGAAGCCGGAATGGCGGAGAATTGGCCGGCGCCGTACCTGGTTTGAAACTTAAGGAATTTATAGGGCTTGTCGAATACGGTGTTGGAGGTGACGGTGACCGTCATTTTTTTGGCGCCGCGCCCCGTTTTGGTGGTGATGAGAACGACCCCGTTACCAGCCCGGGAGCCGTAGAGGGCGGCGGCGCTGGGTCCTTTTAAGACGGTGACGCTTTCTATATCGTCGGGGTTGATGCTGGATAAGGCATTGCCATAGTCTACCCGGTTATCCGTACCAACTTCGCTGATATTATTCAGGGTATTGGCGATGGGAACGCCGTCTATCACAAAAAGAGGCTGGTTATCGCTGCTGAGCGAGGTAGCGCCCCGGATGACCATGCTGACGGAAGAACCGGTGCCGCCCGTGGAGTTGATCGTTACCCCGGGTATTTTCCCGGCCATGGCGTTGATGATGTTCTCCTGGTTGACACGGGTGAACTCTTTCCCTCCCAACTCTTCGACGGAATAACCCAGGGAACGTTTGGCCCGGGTGATCCCCAGGGCAGTCACCACGACGCCTCCAAGCTCCTGGGTGGAATTTTCCAGGATCACTTCCAGCTGGTTGCGGCCGGCCGGGCTGACCTCGATGGTCTTAAAGCCGACGGAGCTGAATACAAGGACCGCATCGGGACCGGTGACTTTGATTTTAAAGGAGCCATCGAGCTTGGTCAGGGTAGCATTGGTAGTGCCTCTTTCCGTAACCGAGATCCCTTCGAGAGGAGCGTTGTTGACGGTCCGGACGACACCCCTGATCTCCCGTGGCGGGGGAACCGCATACAATGCCGAATCAAGGGGGGCAGCCGGTGTATTTTTGCGGATAACGATGCTTTTGCCCAGCAGCTCATATTCCATCCGCTGTCCTTTCAGGCAGGCATTCAGCACTTCTTCGATGGAAGCGTTCTCCATATGAAGGCTGACCGGGGTCATCCCTTCCAGCAGGGATTCCTTGTATACGAAGGAAATGCCTGTCTGCCGGGTGATCTCTCTGAACACCTTTTGCAGAGGGGCGTTGCGTACGGCGATCGTCACTTTCTGGGAGAACCCGCTGGCGCTTACCTGCAGGCAAATAGCAAAAAGCCAAAAAGCGGTTAGTTTCATAACCAGTATACTATTTTTTCGATAATTGCAACGGGATCCTGCGGAGCCCGTGAAAACAGCCCTGAATTGCATAACTTTGCCGGGTTTGGGTGATATAATAAATAATCCAGTCAGATTACTTGTGCCTGTTACCCCATTCCGGTTGCGTTAAACCGCAACCGTTCACCGGCTGTGTTACGAGCACATCCGGGGAGCCCCGCCTGACCGCGGGGTTTTTTAGTAACTAAGGGAGCACAAATACTTTTTTTCCTTCTATTTTAAAATGATTGATTCCATTGGCTTCCAGCAGCGCAAGCAACTCCTCCAGGTTCAGGTTCTTGCTGATGCTGCCTCCTAACGCCGATTTATCCGGTGTTGTCTTATAGATCACTTCGATATCATACCATCTTGCCAGCTGGCGCATGATGGCGGAGAGATCAGTGTTATCGAATTCAAACAGCCCGTTCTTCCAGGCGATGGTCTTCTGAAGATCCGCCTGTCCAAGAGTGAGTTCATGTGTGATGCTGTTGAGCCTGGCTTGCTGACCGGGAAGCGGGCGCCTGGCCAGGCCGCCTCCTTCGGAAACCTCGACGGCTCCCTGCAACAGGGTGGTATTGATGGTATTTTCATCGGAATAGGCCATAACATTGAAGCTGGTGCCCAATACCTGTACATTCATATTTTTCACCGATACCCGGAAAGGCATCGAGGGATTCTTTGCAATTTCAAAATAACCTTCTCCTGTCAGCTCCACCAGTCGTTCGGAGCCCTTGAAGCTGGTGGGAAACTTCAGCGAAGAGGCCGAGTTCAGCCATACCTTGCTGCCATCCGGCAGCACGACCTGGTACTGCCCGCCGCGGGGAGTGCTGATCAGGGCCATCATGACCGGATCGGCGCTGCCGGAATTGGCAGCATCCCCATCCCGGAGCGGATCATTCATGGTAGTGGAGGAGACGGATACAGCGCCATTGGATTTGTCGATGGCGGCCCTGCCCTGCTGAGCGATACGCCCATCTTTGGCGCTATCTAGCACAATGCGTGTGCCATTGGCAAGCGTCAGGATGGCTTTGTTGCTGCCGGGATGGATACTATCACTATGAAGGATAACCGCAGCTATAGGAGCATGGGGAGCAGCTGTTCTGAACCACCATGCGAGGGCAATACATAAGAGTAAAGAGGCGGCAAGCGCCGTATAACGGATCAGCTGCCGGCGGGCCGTTGAGATCTTTCCGATGAGAACGGGCTGCTCCATTGTCTTTTCAACCAATCGTCCCTTTTTGATCTGTTCCCACATCTCCGATTCCAGATCCGGTGTCCAGGACGCATGCACTTCACCCTGTTGCAGCAACTGCATAAAATCTTTTTGCAGGGACGCGTCATACGCCCCTTCCCGGAAAGCCGAACGCAGCTCTTCCCAATCATCTACGGAAAGCCTGCCGGCCTTGTATAAATCAAAAAGATATTCAAAACGTTGCCTTGTCATCATCCTAAAGACGGCCCGCGAAAGTCAATGGCCCAATGAGGAGTAAATTATTTTTTAAAGTATGGGGCCGCCGCCCGGCAGTCTGCGGGCGTCAGGCCAGCAAACGGCAGACGACCTGGATCACCTGCAGCAAAAAGAAGAGAGGGAGGATGCCCTGCTGATGAAGATGATGGTGGACATATTTGCGGACAAAGCGGCGGGCCAGCTCCAGGTGCCTTTTCACCGTGAGCCGTGATACCTGCATATACGTTGCGATCTCTTCATAGCTCATTTCCTGTTCATCAGCCAGCAGATAGACCTCTCTTTGACGGGGAGGGAGACGGGAAATAACCTGGTGGAGCAAATGGCCGCATTCTCTTTCCTCTATGTGCGTCAACACATTATTATCCGTTTCACTCCTGTGCAGATTCTGTCCGATCAGGTATTTTGTCTCCCGGGTAAGCCGTTCCAGGTGATCGAAGACGGTGTTCCTGGAAAGAATGAATAAATAATCTTTCAGGCAGCGTACCCGTAACAAGGACTCCCGATGATCCCATACTTTAATATAGATCACCTGGACCAGCTCGTGCGCAGCATGCTCATCCTTTACATAAGCCATTACAGCGCTGTAGATAGCGGCATTGGTATTATGATAGAGCCTGCTGAAAGCCTGTTCATCTCCCCGGGCTATCCGCGGTAAGAGCTCTTCTTCGTTATATGGATTATTAGCAGACAAGAAACAGAGCCTTTTAAATAGCATTAATAGTTACGGATGCTGTCGATTACTGTTTTTTAAGGAGCAGGCTTAAGGGAGCCGTGCCAAGACCGGGAATAGCGACAGTCAGTGAGAGCGCCAGGGAATCACTGTTGATGCTATTGATCCAATGCGGGTCATTGACCTTACCGGCCGTGGTCAGCTTCAGGACGGCATCATAAACATCCAGTCCCCAGGACCCGCTGTTGCCGGCTACGGGAAGGATCAGGCTGGTATTGCCGTCGATCCGGTAGGTGCCGCTGTCCGTGAAATTATAGATGTTCCTGGTGGTGTTGGCAAAGAGGGCGGCAACACCGAAAGCTTTCAGATAGGGGTCGGTGAGAACGCTCGTGCCGGCGGTGAAGCTGTAGCTGGTGCCGCTGACCTTGACGCTGACGGGAACGCCCAGCACAATATCCGTTTGTGCCCAGCTGCCGGTCACGATCTGGTATTTATACGATTTTGCGGCGGCGCCTTTGTCTTTGCTACAGGAAACGAAGGTGATGCAGGTGATCACCAGGCCCAGGCACAGGGCTGCGAAGGAGGTCTTTTTCATAAAGCGTTGTTTTGAGGAGTTAATTTTTAATCAGGCCTTTGACAGTGTGCTAACTTTCGTATGTTCGTCAACGGTATATTTACCTATTTCTGCTGCGAATTTAGGGAAAGCAGACGTCTGCCGATTTGAAGATAAGACATCATAACAATAAGTTAATAGAAAATCGAGGAAATTGGTAGCCGGTATAGGCAGGAGTTTTATAGGCTATGAATTTATTGTCAAGGAGTTGTGAATAAATATTCCTGCCTGGCTGCCCGTGACTTGAAACTTCCTGTCAGGCCGCATGCGGGAAGAACAGATAACACAGTAAGATCGAAGTGAGGATGCCCGCCAGGTCGGCCAGCAGCATGGCGCCGATGGAATAACGGGTGTTTTTGATGGAAACCGACCCAAAGTAAACGGCGACCACATAGAAGGTTGACTCGGAAGAGCCTTGCAGGATGCCGGAGAGGCGGGCGGCGAAGGAATTATTGCCAAAAGTTGTCATGGTATCCACCATCATTCCCCGGGCTCCCGCACTGCTGAAAGGCTTGATCAATGCCGTCGGCAGTCCATCTACGAAACGGGTATCGGCGCCAATGGCCGTGAAAAAATGTTTGACCCCTCCAATCACGATATCGAAAGCGCCGCTGGTGCGTAAGAGACTGATCGCTACCAGCATGCCCACCAGGTAGGGTATGATCCGGACGGCTGTTTCAAAACCTCCCCTGGCTCCTTGTACGAAGGCATCGAAAATATTGATCTTCTTATAAAGGGCGCCTCCGATGATCAGCAGGAAAATAAGCAGGATCATTCCGCTGGCCAATGTTCTTGAAAAAGATTGTACCCCTTCCGCGTCGAGGGTCCGCAGATACATCACCACCGCTGCAATGATGACGGAAAGGCCCCCTATCCATAAGAGGATCACCGGCTGGAAAAGATTGATCTTTTGCTTGATAGCAACGATCGACATAGAGGCAATGGTGGCTA
>JAATFV010000125.1 GCA_015655015.1 Chitinophagales bacterium
ATAGAGCGCCGCCAGGAACAGGAACACAAACACAATACAAAACAAAAATATATAAACGGTCGTCGTTCCCGCCTTTATCTCCTCGTAGGTGAGACCGGAGAATTCATAGGTATACCCCTGCGGCAGCACCCTGGCGGCAATCTCCTTCAAGGCCTCGATGGTCTGACCGGAGCTGTATCCCGGAGTGGGCGCCCCGTCCACTTCTGCTGCGCGGAAGATATTAAAATGGGTGATCAGCGGCGCCGTCTCGACCGGCTCATAGCTGATCAGCGTGCTCAGCGGCAGCATCGTGCTGTCCTGGTTGCGCACATAATATTTGTCCATATTGGAGATCAGCGCACGGAAAGTCGTATCAGCTTGTATAACAACGTGAAAGGTTCGGTTATATAAAGTAAAATTGTTGACAAACATACTGCCCATGTAGGCTTGCATGGTATTAAAGACATCGGAGATGCTCACCCCCAGCTTCTGGCATTTCTCGCGGTCCACCGTCAGGTTGTAGCTGGGTGTATGGGCTCCGTAATAGCTAAAGGCGGAGGCGGTCGCAGGATTCTTTTTGCAGGCGGCCACGAACTTTTTCACTACCGTTTCAAAACCATGGACATCATCCGTGGTGCTGCCTTGTTCTATCTGTATGGAGAACCCCGCGGCGCGGCCGATCCCCCGGATGGGCGGAGGCGCAACGACGACGATATTGGCATTTTTGATACCTGCTTTGGCGACCCGGCCCTGGATCACGCTGATGAGCCCCGGCACCTGCTCTTCCGGTTTCTCCCGCTGTTCCCAGGGTTTGAGCATGACAAAGATGGTCCCGTTATTGGAGTTGGAGCCGCCATTGAGGATATTGAGGCCGGAAAGGGCCGCATAATGGTTGACCCCGGGCGTATTACCCACGATGTTCATCAGCTTCGTGATCACGTCCACGGACTGGGTGACGGAGGATGCCTCCGGCAGCTGGTAGGTCACAAATAACCTTCCGTCGTCCTCCGAGGGGATAAAACCCGAAGGCTTGCTTTTGAATAACAGGACAGTGCCGGCAATCATGCATACCAGGATGATAACGACATATCTGGCCCCTTTGATGCAGCGCCGGACGCCGTTGCCGTACCGCTCGGAAAGAGACTCGAAGAAACGATTGAAGGCGACGAAGAAACGGGCCATGAAGTTACGCTTCTCCTCCAGGTGTGATGGCCGCAGGAGCAGCGTACAAAGAGCGGGCGTCAATGACAAGGCCGTGAATGCCGACAGGATCACTGAAATGGCGATGGTGATGGCGAATTGCTGGTACAGCCTTCCTACGATGCCCGGGATAAATCCAACGGGTACGAAGACGGCGGCAAGAATAAGGGCGATCGCCACCACGGGCGCTGAAATATCCTTCATGGCATGATAAGTGGCTTCCTTCGGCGACATGCCTTGCTCATCGATATAATGCTGTACGGCTTCCACCACGATGATAGCATCGTCCACCACGATCCCGATGGCCAGCACGAAACCGAACATCGTCAGCGTGTTGATGGTAAAGCCCAGTGGGATAAAGAAACAGAAAGTGCCCAGAATAGATACCGGGATAGCCAGAATGGGAATGATCGTCGACCGCAGGTTCTGCAGGAAGAGGAATACTACGATCGCCACCAGTCCCAGGGCCTTTAGCAGGGTATCCAGCACTTCATGGATGGAGACTTTAATGATCGTCACCGATTCGAAGGGGACTTTGTAGTCCACATCTGGCGGGAAAAATTTCTTTAATGCGTCCAGCTCTTTATAAACATTTTCCGCCGTTTCCAGCGCATTGCTGCCCGGAGCCTGAAAGACCATCAAAAAAGAAGCCCGCTTTCCATCCACGAAAGAATTACCGGAGAAGGTGAATTTCCCCAGCTCCACGCGGCCTACATCCTTGAGGTAGATCAGCCGTCCTCCTTTTTGAGCGCTGTCCGGGATCGTTTTTACGACCACATTCTCATAATCAGTGGCTTTTTGCAGCTGGCCGTTGGGGAGGACGTTCAGCTCATAGGCCTGATCCCCCGTTTGCGGCGGGGCGCCGACGGCTCCGGCAGCCACATAGACGTTCTGTGCATTCAGCGCTGCGGTGACATCCTTAGGCATCAGGCCATAGGAAGCCATCTTGTCGGGGTTCAGCCAAATACGCATGCTGAACTGGTCTGTTCTTACCTGGATATCCCCGACGCCCGGCACCCGCAACAGCGCATCTTCCACAAATATATTCGTATAGTTATCCAGGAACGTGATATTATGGGTGCCTTTCGGCGAATAGATAGCCACCATCATCAGCTGGTCCGGGTTACGCGCCCTGACCGTCAGTCCCAGCTTGCTGACCACGGCAGGCAGGAGGGGAGCGGCGATCCCTACGCGGTTCTGCACGTTGAGCGCGGCAATATGGACGTTGGTGCCGATATCGAAGGTCACGCTGACATTCATGTTGCCGGTATTCGTATTGGTGCTTTGCATGTATTCCATCCCCGGCGATCCGTTCACCTGCTCTTCGATAGGGATGGCAACGGTCTGTTCCACCGTCTGGGCATCGGCCCCGGTATACTGGCCGGTGATCGACACGGAAGGAGGAGAAATATTCGGGTACTGGTCGACAGCCAGATTGAAAATGCAGATCGTACCGGATATGATCAGCACTACCGCTATTACGATGGCCGTTACCGGCCTTTTTATGAATGTATTGGCAATCATCCTTGAACAGGTTGGTTTTGACCGCCTTCGGGATCCATTCCGTGCAGGTCGCGTGATTTTTGTATTTCGAATTCCAGTTCCGGATCGATGTCCTGCTGTTCTACTTTCTTCGCTTTCTCCATCAATTGCTCATGATGCGCCCGGAGATATTCCAGCTTCTTCTTCCCATAAGCCCCCCGGGTGATCAGCACGAAGAGCACCGGCACAATAAAGATGGCCAGGGTCGAAGCGGCCAGCATTCCCCCCAGCACGGTGAACCCGATCGTTCTGCGGGCGACGGCGCCGGCTCCCGAGGCAAAGACCAGGGGCAGCACCCCCAGGATAAAGGCCAATGATGTCATAACGATGGGCCGCAAACGCAGACTGACTGCATCCAGGGTAGATTGCAGCAGATCTTCTCCCCGGTCTACACGTACCTTGGCAAATTCCACGATCAGGATGGCATTCTTGGCGGCCAGGCCGATCAGCGTGATCAGCCCGATCTGGGCGTATACATTGTCGGTAAGGCTGGGGACAAGCTCCAGGGTGAGGATCGCGCCGAAGGCGCCGATGGGCACCGCCAGCAGAACGGAGAATGGTACGGACCAGCTCTCATAGAGGGCAGCCAGAAAGAGAAATACGAAGGTGATCGAGAAAAGGAAGATATAGACGGTTGTGCTCCCGGCCTTTACCTCCTCGTAGCTAAGTCCGGAGAATTCATAGGTATAACCGGAAGGCAGCACCCGGTCGGCGAGTTTTCCCAGGGCCTTGAGCGCATCGGTGCTGCTGGTTCCCTCGGCGGAGATCCCGTCGATCTCCGCTGACCGGAAGATATTGAAATGGGAGATGAGGGGAGCGGTCTCCGTTGGCTTGTAGCTGATAAGCGTGCCAAGGGGAAGCATATTTCCGGCCTGGTTGCGCACATAATATTTGTCCATATCGGAGATCATGCTGCGGAACATCGTATCTGCCTGCACGACCACATGGAAGGTCCGGTTGTAGGTGGTGAAGTCGTTGATATACAGGCTGCCCATGTACGCCTGAATAGTGGTAAAGACATCCCCGATATTGACGCCGAGCTTCTCGCATTTCTCCCGGTCGACGGTGAGATTGTACGCCGGGGTATGTGCGGAGAAGAAGCTGTAGGCATTGGCGATCCCCGGGGTCTTACCCGCCGAGTCGATAAATTTATTGATCACCCTTTCGAAGGCATGCACATCGTCATTGGTGCTGCGCTGTTCGATCTGCAGGCTGAAGCCCACACTCGCGCCGATACCGGGAATGGGAGAGGGCTGTATGACTTCCACGTTGGCATTCCGGATGCCGGCATCCGCGATCCGCTGTTCTATCACGTGGAGGATGCGGGGAACCTTTTCTTCCGAAGATCCCCTTTCATCCCAGGGCTTGAGCTGGCAATAGATGGTGCCGCAGTTGGAATTGGTGGCATTCGTGATCACATTCAGACCGGACAGGGCGGCATAATGGGCTACGCCCGGGGTGGAAGACACCACCTTCATCAGCCGGGACATTAAGTTGACGGATTGTACCGTGGAAGAAGCCGGCGGCAGCTGAAAGGTGACATAGATATTCCCGTCATCTTCGGAAGGGATAAAGCCGGTTGGTTTGGCGCCGAAGAGAAAGTAAGCTCCCGCACAGACACAGACCAGCAGGATGAGGATGTATTTTGAACCTTTGATGGAACGGTTGACCCCATTGGAATAGGATTTCGTCAGCCGCTCGAACCAGGCGTTAAACTGAAAGAACAGTTTATTCATCCCCTTCGCCTGCTGGGTGATCTTCGTGGGCCTCAGCAAGAGAGAGCAAAGAGCCGGGGTCAGCGACAGGGCGATGAAGGCCGAAATGATGACGGAAATGGCGATCGTAATGGCGAACTGCTGGTACAGGCGGCCTACGATCCCGGGGATGAAGCCTACCGGCACGAATACGGCGGCCAGGATCAGGGCAATGGCTACCACGGGCGCCGAGATATCCTTCATGGCGTAGTAGGTCGCTTCTTTGGGAGACATCCCTTTTTCATCTATGTAATGCTGTGCCGCCTCGACCACGATGATCGCATCGTCCACCACGATACCGATGGCCAGCACGAAGCCGAACATCGTCAGCGTATTGATGGTAAAGCCCAGCGGAATGAAAAAGCAAAAGGTGCCGAAAATAGAGACAGGTATTGCCAGGACAGGAATGAGGGTGGAACGGAGGTTTTGTAAAAAGAGGAATACTACGACCGCCACCAGCCCCAGGGTCAGCAGCAGGGTATTGACCACATCTTCCATGGATACCTTGACAACCGTGACGGATTCAAAGGGCACGGAGTATTCTACGTCTGCGGGAAAGAATTGTTTGAGCTGCGCCAGCTGTTTATAGATGCCCTGGGCGGTCTTGAGGGCATTGCTGCCGGGCGCCTGGTAGATCTGCAGGTAAGAGGCCCTTTTCCCGTCGACAAAGGAGTTGCTGGCAAAGGTGAATTTGCCTAATTCCACTCTTGCGACGTCTTTCAGGTATACCATCTGGCCGTTGGCGGGAACTGTCTTTACGATGATGTTCTCGAATTCGCTCACCTTGCTTAAGCGACCGTTAACGAGGATGCCTATTTCGAAGGTCTGTGTTTTCTGCTGCGGGGGGACGCCGGCCGAGCCTGCCGCCACCTGGACGTTCTGGGCGTTCAGGGCATTGATGACGTCCTGGGGGGTGAGGCTATAGGCGGCCATCTTTTCCGGGTTCATCCAGACCCGCATGCTGAAATCATCCGTAAAACGGGTGATCGTGCCTACGCCGGGCACCCGCAGGAGCGCGTCCTGAACGAAGATATTGGTATAGTTATCCAGGAAGGTGATATTGTGGGTCCCTTTCGGCGCATAGATAGCCACCATCATGAGCATGCTGGGATTCACTGCCCGGACGGTGACTCCCAGGCGGCTGGCCACGGCCGGCAGCAGCGGGTTCGCAATACTGACCCGGTTCTGCACATCCAGGGTGGCGATATCGATATCGGTCCCGATATTGAAGGTGACATTCATGGACATCAGCCCGTTATTGGTGCTGTTGCTCTGCATGTATTCCATGCCCGGAGTGCCGTTGACCTGCTGCTCGATCGGCGTGGCGACGGTCTGCTCCACCGTCTGGGCATCAGCGCCCGTGAACTGGGCATTGACCTGTACGAGAGGAGGCGTGATATCCGGGTACTGATCGATCGGCAGGACAGCGATACAGATAGTACCGGTGAGCACCAATACGATGGAGATCACGATAGCGGTCACCGGCCTTTTAATGAAAGTATTAGCGATCATATAAAAAATGTAGTGTCAAATGTGTCCTAATATTATTTTCCCGTTCACCGGCATTCTCAGCTGTTTATTGTCGTATTCTCAGCTGTTTACAGTTGTATTCTCAGCTCTTTACCGCCTCTTTGGCCGCCTTGTTCTCACGGAATCCTTATCTGCCTCTTCCACCAGCTGCGCCCGGTCCCTGCCGGTTGGCGGTGGTGATAGGCGAGCCGTCGTGTAATGCCTGGATCCCGTCGACAACGATCTTATCTCCGTTCCTGAGCCCGGATTTAATCAGGACGTCCGCCCCGATGGTCTGACCGGTCTCGACTTTTACCTGGATGGCTACGAGATGGGGGCTTTTTTTCGCCGTACTGTCTCCGCCTTCGCCCTTGCCGTCTGCGTGGTCGGCGGCTGCCTTGTCTTTTTCGCCGCCTGTTTTGCCGCCTTCCTGATCGGCCGTGGCATTGTCTTTCCCGTGGCTGCCTTTTCCGCCCGCCGAATCAGCCGGGTTATGGATCACGGTATCTTTGGCGATATACACGAAATATTCTCCCATTTGTTCGACAATGGCCCTGCTGGGGATAACGATCTGCGGGGTGGTCTCCAGGTTGTGCACCCGGGCGACACAGCTCATGCCTGCCCGCAGGTCCTGTTTGGGATTAGCGAATACCAGCCGGACACGGATGGTCCCGGTCTGCGGGTCGACGGCCCGGTCGATGACGGATAGATTCCCCATGAGTGAATAAGTAGTATGGTTAGGCAATACGATGGTGAACAGGGAATCCAGCTGGTGTTGTTTGTTCCGCTGTAAATCCTCGTAATGCGCCAGCTGTGCTTCATTGATGAGAAAGTCGACCGCCATGGGGTTGTCGCTGGATACGGTCGTAAGGATGGTCGTACCTACGGTGACCAGGTTGCCCAGCTTGACCTGGCTGAACCCGATGGTACCGTCGAAGGGGGCGGTAATAATGGAATAGGTGAGATTGGTAGCAGCTGTCTTCAGGGCCTGTTCGGCCGCCTGCACTTCATTGTTCGCGTTTTGCAGGGCGATAACGGCATGATCGAGCACCTGTTTGGCAACGGCATTGTGCGTGATCAGGTATTGATAACGGTCGGCATCCTGCTGAGCCTGCTCCTTATTGCCCTGGGCTACTTTGAGGTTGGCCTGGGCCTGGTCATAGGCTGCTTTATAGAGCCGTTCGTCGATCTCATATAGTTTCTGCCCCTTTCTCACGTGGGTGCCTTCCGTAAAGAAGATCCCGGTGATCTGGCCCTGTACTTCCGCATGCAGGTCTACCTGGTTGAGGGCCTGGGTGGTAGCCGGGTAATTGTCGTAGTACAGAACGGGCTGCGACTTTACCGTGAACAGGTTGACAGGGGTGGGGGGATTAGCGGGCGCCGGCGGCTTTTGCTGGCAGGAAAAGATCGCCAGGTTGATCAGTAGGACCAGAGTCAATGCCAGTCTATTCATAAAAGGGATGTATTTGTAAAGTGATGTGTTTGATATCTGTATGATTGAAAGTAATGATAGTTGCGATTTTGCTGTCCTGTTTGTCCTATTTATTGACGGTGATCACCCCCATTGATTTTTCCAGGTCGATCTTGCTGGACAATAACTGGAATAAGGCGTTCAGATACCCGATCTCCGAGGTGATCAGATTCGATTCGGCTGTGATCACATTCAGGTAGGCCACCACTCCCTGCTGGTATTGCAGGAATACGATATCATAGGTGCGTCGGGCTAACGCTACATTCTGATGTTGGGAATCGAGATCATAGAGATTGCTTTTATAGCTGGCCAGGGCAGAAGTATATTCGGAATAGATCTGTGATTTGAGGTTGACTTCACTCCAGTCCAGCAATTGCCCCTGCAGGTGGGCCCGGTGCAGGCTTTGGGTCCGGGCAAAACCGGTAAAGAGGGGCAGATTGACGGATAACCCTACATAAGAATAAGGATAAGCGTTGGAAAAAAGGCTTCCGAAGGAGTTGTTCTGAAATTCATAATCATAATCGAAAAAGGCTCCCACGGTGGGCAGCCAGGCTTTCCGGTAGTAACCTATCATCTGGTCCTGGATCTTTTTCGAGGTCTGGAGCTGCTGAAATTCTATACGTCTGGGGTATTGCAGCTGCTGGGTTGTATCGAAGGCGATATCCTTCATCATCTGAAGGGTATCGAAGCTCACGTTGAACTGCTGTTCCGGAGGAAAGCCCATGACCTGTTTGAGAGCGGCATATTGAGGGGAGATGTTTTCAATAGCCGTTTTCAGCTGGGTTTTCGAGTTGTTCAGGGTGATCTGGGCCTCGTTATAATCCGTTTCGTCGACAATACCGCTAACATATTGATGGTAAGTGTCCTGTACATTCTTTGCCAGGCGGGCGGTGTCCTCTTTCAGCACGTTGATCTGCTCCAGGGTGAGCAGGAGGCCATAAAAGGTCTTGCTGACTCCCGCCACGATATTGATCTTTACGCTGTCCGTGATCTGTTCGGACTGCTGCACGTATAAGGGAGCGGCCTTATATGCGTATATAAGGGACGGATTGAAGATCGTCTGGGTGGCGGACAGCACCGGGACGGCGGTATTGATGACGCCTGTCTTCTGCTGGACCGTGCTGTTGGTCGAAGAGTTCTTTACGAAGGCGGTCGGCAGGGAAAGATAGTGGGTCAGGTTGCCGCTGACGCCTACCTGGGGAAGCCAGCCGGCCAGGTTGATGGCATTGGTGGCCCTTGTGATATCCGTACCGATCAGGGATTGATGGAGGGCAGGCTGGTTCTTCAAGGCGTAGGCCACACATTGGTCGAGGGTCAGGGATCCGCCGGAGTCTGCAACATTAGCTTTGGGTGCTGTCTGAGCGGCGCCCTCAATTTGAGAAAAACCAGTGAACCAACTGATAATAAAACTGATAAAAACAATGGGAAACTTCACTACCGCTGTAATTTTTAGCATATTCTTGTCAGGATCTTTTGAATATATTGCCCTCTAGCTCCCATATTCATATGGAATGGTGTCACCAGGGGTTAGTTTTTCTTAAAAATTTCCAGGCAGTGGAGTAGAACACCAGCCTTCCAGGAGAAGAAGGCCAACTCAGGGCAAAGGTGCTAGATTTTTTATAAAAGAAAAAGTAAATTCTGGCATGACAGGGGATTTTAATGGGTTTTAAACTTCGCGTCCGCTTAAAAACTAATCAATTACCGGAGAAACACCGGCATTGACCCGGTTACATGATTTTCGAACCGGTTTTGGCGTAATATATATATTAATTTTAATTTCCTTTTAACTTCCCGGACTAATTTCTTTAAACCCCTCAGACAAATTCCGGCGCTGCATTTATGTAATGGCAGGGTCCTTTGTAATTCCACGGGTTTTCATTTAGTTGCCGTGAAAGTGCTTCAATTATTGGATCTTTTTACCTGGAATCACCCGGCCGTTCTGATATAACACCAGGTTATCAACTTTACCATCGCTCCCTTTCATGAATTCTATCTGTGCGTCTACCACTTTCATAAAAAAGAAATTGTCTTTTTCCGCGAATATTTCAAACTTTCCCTGGCCGGTGAGCTGCTCTGTCAGTTTCCCGTTTTCCAGCCGGATGGTCATTATTACTCCGGGAGCCAGCTCATATTGGCCGGCATATAACTGCAGGATGGCCGTATCCACGCTGATCTCTTTTCTCTCTTTGGGTAGTTCCACCTCTTTGCCGTTCAGCAAGGCATTGATATCTGCAGCAATTTTGGAAAGAGCAGGAGATTGGCGGTTGTCCAGTAGAATAATGCAGGTCTCATCCTCCGGGACCCGGTAGATAATAGCCAGGAAACCCGGAATGGCGCCGCCATGTTCGACTATCTTTTTACCGTAGGCAGCATCGATCATCCAGCCATAGCCATAATTGGAATGATAGGGTGTGAATGCCTTCTGCAGGCTGGCCTGGCTGATGATCCGGCCGGTGTAGAGGGCCCTGTCCCATTTGTACAGGTCTCCCACGGTGGTATAGATGGAGCCTGCGGCAAATGATACCGAAGAGTCCATGATAAAAGCCGACTGACGGGCAGACGGTGACAGGTAACCTGTTGCCTTATCGGAACTTTTCAATGCGGCGAAGTCAAACCCGGAATGGGTCATCTGCAAAGGTTGAAAGATCTGTTCTCTTACCACCTGAAAATAGGGTCTGCCCATCACTTTTTCTATGATATACCCTAACAAAATATAACCGGAATTGCTGTAGCTGTATTTCTCGCCGGGTGGAAAATCCAATGGTTTATTTTTAAACCGGGCAATCAGGCTATCCCGGCTGACAGGTTTTGTCCCCCCCGATGCCAGTATAGTCGGATCATTGGTATAATTATAGATACCCGATGTATGGGTCAGCAAATTTTCGATCGTGATCTCGTTGCCACGCGGATAGTCCGGAATATATTTTGACAGTTTATCCTGTAAAGACAATTTGTTCTTCTCCTGTAGCTGCAGGATAATAGCCGAAGTGAACTGTTTGGTAATAGAGCCTATCTGGAAAATCGTGTTCCCGTCATTCGGGGTATTTGTCTTTACTTCTTTATATCCATATCCTTTTTGTAAATAGACTGTCCCTTTCCGGGCTACGAGTACCGAGCCATTGAAATCATTCTTCTTTACGTAGGCAGACAGCAAGGTGTCCAGCTTTACGGGAAGGGTCTGACAAAAAGTAGAAACCGTAATCAGGATCACCCAAAAGGAAACAACAAGCTTTTTCATGGAAACCGTTTAATTTTCTCCTAAATTAAGGCATCAGGACGACTACTTGAAAAATGAGGTGAAGGAGGGTGGTTCCAGCACAAGATTAACTGACCCCTTAAAAATATAGAACACATTTTATAAGTTTACCTGCCAACTAAATTAGAAGTGCTCTTAAAAGCTTACTATGGCTGAACTAAAAACAAAAGTCACCGAACAATCTGTCGACAGTTACCTGGACAAGATCCCCGACGAAAAAATCCGGTACGACTGCCAAGCCCTCATAAAATTGATGAAAAAAGCAACCGGATTTCCTCCGAAAATGTGGGGGACGGCGATCATCGGGTTTGGCCAGTATCATTACAAATATGATAGCGGCCGTGAAGGGGATATGTGTATGATCGGCTTTTCTCCCCGGAAACAAAATCTTTCTTTATACGTCAAGGCCGGCTTCCCCGGCCAAGATGAACTCCTGAAAAAATTAGGCAAGCACAAGGACGGGAAAGGATGCCTCTATGTTAAAAAACTGGAAGACATCGACCCGGACGTCCTGGAAGGCCTGATAAAACAATCTGTTGATTTTCTCAAAAAGAAGTATCCTGCCAAATAAAGTCTCTTTCTCAGGGACCTGCTATTCCATGGTGCGGATTTGTAGAATCTGTACTACAAATGAAGAAATAAAACTTTACTTAAAGCAATGTAATTTAGATTGTTACACGGCACAAATCACTACCTTTACCCTGCAAATGTCTTCCCCCTTAACAGGACACTGCCGCTCATGACCGATTTATAATTATTCCTGTTTATTAGATTCTCTTAGATTCTCTCATTCATTTTAACATGTTTGGATCCTTTGACTTAACATGTTTGGATCCTTTGACCTGATTTGCTTGTCTTCAAATAAAATTTGATTACAAGGCGACCATTTTTCCCAACCATTGGTGCATCTGACCAGGAGCACCTGCATTGTCCCACTTTACGGCCTGTCTGCACATTTATAACACAAATATTAATACTAAAAAATGGAAAAGATTATTACAGTTTCCGGGGCCCCCGTATGCGTAGACGGAAAGATCAAGTGGTGTAAAGGCGCGTTTACTATCCTCTTCGTTTTATTTTCCATGCAGACTTTCGCTCAATTCACGGTAATCGATAACTTTAAGACCAGCAACGTTGACAATAATTTGGTATTTGGGGGAAGTCCTAATCCTGCGATACTGACTTCCGGCACCAGCGATCCGATCAACGATGGCTGGCTTAGGGTGACTAATTCCATGATCAATCAAACAGGGTTCGCCTATGTGAAAAGCGCATTCCCGTCAACGCTGGGGGTTCTTGTTGATTTTGAATATAAGTCCTGGCGTTCGGTAATCGATAATACTTACCACGGCGCCGATGGTTTCAGTGTATTTCTCTACAATGCAGACTCTGTCTTTTCTACCGGTGGTTATGGAGGGTCTTTAGGGTATGCGCCGAACACGGCTTCCGTCCCCAGTGCCCCCAGGGGATTGGCGGGAGGGTATTTGGGTGTCGGCCTCGACGAATATGGAAATTTTTCCAATGCTACGGAAGGAAGGAACGGCGGACCGGGGTTAAGGCCGAATTCCATTGTTCTCAGGGGGCCTACTACCAATAATGCTGCCACCACGAATGCCTATCTGGCCGGATACCAGATCAATGCGGACCCTTCGGTGGATGGCGTCGATTATAACACGACAACGTCCACCCGGCCTACCGATGCTCAATTTTACAGGCGAGTGCAGTTCGAAGTAACTCCAGTTTCCGGGGTTTATATAGTAACCTTAAAATTGAAAACATCCGTCAACGGCGTTTTTACGACATTGTTGACG
Organism: Chitinophagales bacterium; assembly: GCA_015655015.1. Classification (GTDB taxonomy): domain Bacteria; phylum Bacteroidota; class Bacteroidia; order Chitinophagales; family Chitinophagaceae; genus Puia. Next base: position 12,523 of record JAATFV010000125.1, read on the forward strand.
TATACCATGACCACTCCGCCTCCTGCAAATCTTAGAGTAGGTTTTGCCGCTACGACGGGAGGGGGGGTCAATTATCATGAGGTGAGGAACCTGATCATTACGACCCCGGGTAATGCCAGGGTGGATAAACGCGTCGATAAAAGCAATGCACCCATTTTGGACCAGGTCACCTACACGATCAATGCCTATAATAATACGTCCGTCGCATTGAACGGAGTGATATTGGCAGATACGCTTAAAGATGGCAACGGCGTTCCGCTGCCCCTTTCACCTATTACCTTTTCAATTTCGGGCATCACTTTTAACAACAATGGAAATGCGGGTAATACGGCAAGCGGAGGTTATATAAGCGGGACTGCCAAAACTTCCGGGTTTACCAATCCATTTACCACCACTTTAAATCTGGCGCCGAACAGTTATGCCACTTTTACCATTGTGGGCACTGTGCAGGGGCTTCCGGCCGGAGGGGTCATCAAGAATAATGTGGGGATCGATCCCAGCCCGAGCCACATTACAGACCAGGATCTGACCAATAACTTTTTTACCGTCAGCACCAACGTATATTCGCCGCTGATTGACCTGGTAGTGCAGCAGACGCTGGATAATACCTGTGCGGATCCGGTCAACGGGAACACTTATTCAATATTAGTGTCAAACAATGGCGCCAGCCCCGTTGTCGCCAGTCCCGGCGCAGTGGTTGTGACGGATAATATACCTACAGGTTTTGTTGTCAATTCTGCTTCAGGCACCGGGTGGTCGGTAGCGCATTCCGGCAATGCGTATACATTCACGAGAGGGGACGCCCTGGGTTCCGGTTTATCCTATCCGCCTATTCAGATAAAAGTGCATCCCGCAGGATCCGGTCCAAGCTGGGTCAATACGGCATCGGTGACATACCCGGTCGAGTTCAATACAACGAATAACAGCAGCTCTGTCACCATGTATACACAACTTGCCGCACCGGCGGCGCCCGGCCCGGTGACCTATTGTCAGGGGGATGCAGCGTCTCCGCTTACCGCGACCGGCGCCAGTCTCCTGTGGTATAATATCCCTGTAGGAGGAGCAGGAAGTCCGACGGCCCCCACGCCGGGCACTTCTACACCCGGCAGCACGACGTATTATGTAAGCCAGAGCAACGGAACCTGCGGAAGCGTGCTTTCTTCCATCGTGGTAACGGTGAATCCCCGTGCCACCATAGCGTTAAGCTCCGCTCCGGCTACTACCAGCCAGGTGGTAACAGTCAATACCCTTATAACGCCGATCACTTATACAGTAGGTGGAAGCAGTACAGGCGCAACGGCAACAGGTTTACCGCCAGGTGTAACAGGAGCTTACAATTCCGGAACGTTTACGATCAGCGGAAAGCCAACCACTGGAGGCCCTTATAGCTATACGGTTACTACAACGGGAGGATGCTCGCCGGCCTCTTTAGGAGGTACTTTTTCTGCTATCACACCCTTGCCGGTGAAATTGACCGATTTTACAGCCCGGGCCGATCATGATAAGGTGCGCCTGGATTGGGTCACTATGATAGAAGCCAATAATACAGGCTTTGAGATCGACCGCAGCGCCGATGGGCAGACCTGGAATAAGACAGGCTTTGAACAGAGTGAGGCGATCAATGGCAACAGCAGCACCCCGCTATCCTACACTTTTTATGATAATACCCCATTGACGGGGATGAATTATTACCGGTTGAAACAAATAGACCTCGATGGCCAGGCTGATTATAGTACCATTCAGACAGTCAGTTTCGATGGGAACGGTAAAATAACGGTGTCGCCCAACCCCGCTAATACGGTTGTGACCATAAAGGGAGTCAGTGCAGGACAAATGCTGCGCCTGCTTGACCTGAATGGCAAAATAGTAAAGGAAAGAACAGTGACCGGTGAACGGGAGGATCTTCCGCTCGATCAGCTGGCAAATGGATCCTATATCCTGCAGGTGTCAAATAATGGCAAAGTAATGGAAACGATAAGACTGCTAAAAATACGCCCGTAGATTTCTGCGGGACAAAGGAACGGGTTAGCCATCCTAAACGTGCCTGCTATCCTAAAAAGGAGTGTGCGAGTCCAACCGAAAATCTGTTAATTTGCGGTGTATTCATCGCTCTATACCTTTTAAGCAGCCATTTAACAGTAACTATGACTAAATGTATATTGACCGTTGTATGTGTAACCCTGGCAATAACGACCCATGCGCAACAGGGAAAAATCGTAACCGCAGGAGAGTATGAACATGCGGAAACTTTCATGAGCTATAATACCGAACAGCTGGTGGACCGGGGCAGCGTACGTCCTAACTGGCTGGCCGCTGACTGGTTCTGGTACCGGATCCTGACACCACAAGGTAGTGAGTTTATCATGGTAGACCCGGTTGAAGGCCGTCGTACTCCCGCTTTTGATCATCAAAAGCTGGCATCTGCCTTGTCGGCGGCAATCGGTAAAAAATATGAGGCATCGAAACTGCCCTTTCAGACCTTTCGTTTTTCTGCTGACCACCAATATGCCCTGTTCCAGGTGGACGGGAAAAAATGGAAATGCCTTGTTCAAACGTATGAATGCACTCCGGACAGTTCCGGGGAAGACAATACAATCCAACAGCCCGGCGCTAATGAGATCCTATCTCCCGACGGCAAGAAGGTCGTATTCATTAAAGAGTATAATTTATGGACCCGCGACCTTACTACCGGGCAGCAAGTCCAGCTTACCACGGACGGGATTAAAGACTTCGGCTATGCTACGGATAATGCCGGCTGGAAGAGCAGTGACAAGCCAATCCTGCTCTGGTCACCTGATTCCCGGAAGATCGCCACTTACAAACAGGACCAGCGTAATGTGAGCGATATGTACCTGGTGACGACCAATGTAGGCAAACCGACCCTTCGGTCATGGAAATATCCGCTGCCCGGGGACAAGGATATTATCACTATTCAACGGGTGATTATCAATGTGGATACCCCCAAAGTGATCGTTATGCAGATGCAGCCAGACCCGCGCAGGGGCACTCTTTGCGATGATATTTCCTGCGGAGGCACCGGTTTTGACGATGTGAACTGGAATGAAGATGCGTCACAGTTAGCTTTTGTCTCTACTTCCCGGGACCATAAACAGGAAAAGTTCCGCATCGCCGATGCCGCTACGGGAAGCATTCGCGAAGTTTTTGAAGAGACCGTCGCCACTCAGTATGAGTCGGGGCGGGGCAGCATCAACTGGTTGTACCTGAACAAATCCAATGAGATCCTTTGGTATTCCGAGCGGGATAACTGGGGGCATCTTTATCTGTATGATGCGACGACCGGAAAGCTAAAGAACCAGATTACCAAAGGGGATTGGGTCGTGGCCGACCTGCTTAAAGTCGATGAAAAAAAGAGGGTCCTCTATTTCACCGCAACAGGCCGTGAAGGGGAGAACCCTTATTTCAGCCAGCTGTACAGGATCGGTTTCGACGGACAACATCTCACTTTGCTCACCCCTGAAGCAGGAAATCACCGCATTACCTTATCCCCTTCGGGAAAATATTTTATTGACAGTTATTCCCAACCTGATATAGCGCCCGTTACCGTCCTGCGCAACCTGGACGGCAAGCTGATCACTTCCCTGGAAAAAACGGATATTTCCAGGTTAACGTTATCCGGCTGGAAACCACCGACGCCGATTGTGATCAAGGCGTTTGACGGACAGACAAACCTGTATGGACTATTATTTACGCCCTCTAACCTGGATCCCAACAAAAAATATCCCATCATCGATTATATTTATCCCGGACCTCAGGGTGGGAGCATAGGCAACTGGTCCTTTGTGACGGCAAGGGGTGACAACCAGGCTCTCGCAGAATTAGGCTTTATTGTAGTAGCGATCGAAGGCACCAGCAATCCTTACCGTTCGAAGAGCTACCACGACATGAGTTATGGCAACATGGCGGAGAATACCCTGCCGGATCAGATCACCGGCATACGGCAGCTGGCGAAGCGATATGCTTATATTGACACGAACCGCATCGGCATATGGGGGCATTCCGGAGGAGGATTTGCTACGGCAGCAGCGATGTTCCGTTATCCTGATTTCTTTAAAGTGGGGATCTCAGAATCCGGTAATCACGATAACAGGAACTATGAGGATGACTGGGGCGAACGTTACAATGGATTATTGGTCCCGCAAAAAGACGGCGGTTCCAATTATGAGGCGCAGGCCAACCAGAACTACGCAAAGAATCTGAAAGGCAAATTGATGTTAGCCCATGGCTTACTGGATAATAATGTTCCGCCGTATAATACGCTCCTCGTGGCGGAGGCGCTGGTCAGGGCCAATAAGGATTTTGACCTGGTAGTATTTCCCAATAGCCCTCATGGTTATGGCGTTTATTCGCTGTATATGACACGCCGCCGCTGGGATTATTTTCTGAAGAATCTGGCGGAGGAAGTTCCACCGAAGGAATACGAATTAAAAATTAAAACAGATCCGCGCAACAGCAACCAATAAAAAACGGGGCATATGCCCCGTTTTTTATTGGTTGGTCCACTATAGCTACACCTCAAACTGGAAGGTTATCGGCAGTTCCAATCTGGTCTTCACGGTCTTTCCTTTTACTTTGCCGGGTTTCCATGCAGGCATGCTGTTAACCACTCTCAGAGCCTCTTCATCCAGCCCTTTTCCTACCTTTGCGCCGTTCCCATTCACTAATTGCGCTCCGGTTACTTTTCCCTTTTCATCGATAACAAAAGATATTCTTACTGTACCGGTAGTATTGTCATCGATGGCCTGCTGAGGATACTCCACATGATTATTCACATAATTGGCCAGGGCATCCTGTCCACCGGGAAATTCCGGCATTACTTCCGCATTGCTGTAGACCCCGTCTTTATCTAATGTCATCTTCTCTTTATCAGCCATGGGCATCATAACAGATGTCTTTCCTTTTTTGTGAACGGCTTTAGCCGTTCTCGTTATGGCTGCATTTGCCGTATCCATTGCCGCATTTGCCGTATCCATTGCTGTCTTACCGGCTGAACTTGCGCCGGTATTGGCTATGCTATCGGAAGAATTTTTATTGTCAGATGACTTATAATCATCACTATTACAGGCGATCATTCCACAAACGCTGAGACCTGTTATAAGACAGACGCCGGTTAGCTTTTGCATTATTGTAACTTGCATAAAACAGATTTTAGTTCATGCATATAAGTGCAAATGCCATACCAGGCGGATAACGCATGTTTGTAGAATCTTTTACCCATCACACCGGCCTTAATAAGGAATGCTGATCTTGGTCAGGCATCCATTACCCATAGAGCTCTTTATTTCAAACGTCCCGTCAAAAGATTCAATCCGGTTGATCATATTTGAAATACCCACGCCTGTTCTTGGCTTGTCAACCTCAAAGCCCTTGCCGTCATCTGCTATTGTCAGGTGAATGGCCTTACCGGTTGTTTTTATCGAGATGCTTACGTTTTTTGCTTCGGCATATTTCAGAATATTGCCTATCTGCTCCTGTAAGACTCTGTATAGGTTCAATTTAATGTCATCAGAAAGGAATTCCTTTGATACGATATAGGAGAAATCCGTCTTTACCCTGGTGCGTTGGTTAAGGATATTCAGAAGCTCAATCACCAGCGCTTCCAAATTGATATTTTTTATCGGACTTACCAGCTTTTGGCATAATAAGCGAATCTCCTGAATTGAATTCTCGATCAATATCATCGGATATTTAATCAATTCTTTTACTTTTTCATCTTCCTCTGCGGCTACGCTCAGGTATATTTTTGCAGCGGCCAGGATCTGGTTTATATTATCATGAAGCTCTTGTCCAATATGGCTTCTTTCCTTATCCTGGGCTATTATGACAGCCCTGGTTATTTTTTTTTGTTCCTGTATTTTCTGCTCCGATATTATTTTTTCCAACGACCTCAGGTTCTCCTCTGTCTCTTTACGCTCCGACTCGGTCCTTCTTTGCTTTAGAGCGGCTTCTATAGCTGCAGGCAGCCTTGCCAATCTGTCCTTTAGGATATAATCATCTGCGCCCTGCTTGATGATATTGGCTGCGAATTCTTCTGAAACGGTGCCTGTCACCAATATAAAAGGGATATTAAGCGCCTGTTGCCGTGTTATCTTCAGCGCTTCAGATGAGTTAAACTGAGGCAAAGAATTATCGGAAAGGATAACGTCGGGAGAAAATCCTTCAAGGGCCTGTAAAAAGTTTTTTTTATCCATGGCAAGATAAAATTCGCAGTCCTCCATTTCTTTCTTCAAAAGTCGCTGGATAAACTCTGCATCACTAATACTATCTTCAAGGATCAATATTTTAAGGGGTGGTTTCATATTTAAGTCTTCACATAGGCGATTGGTTTAGTAAAAGGGTTAAAGTTGACCAGTTTTAAATCTTTTATCAGAATGGCGGCTGATTATGTATCAGCCAGTAAAACCCAACCTCTTTCAGCGCCCGGAAAAAGTTCTCGCTTTCAACGGGTTTCACAATATAGCTGTTCACACCGAGGGCGTAGCTCTTTTTAATGTCAGGATCTTCCTTAGAGGAAGTAAGTATCACAACAGGGATAGATTTAATGTCCGGATCGGTCTTCATTTTTTCCAGCACTTCCATTCCCGATACTTTGGGCATTTTAAGGTCCAGCAATATCAGCTTGGGGTATTCATTACGATTTCTCAAAACATAAGCCCCTTTGCAAAAGATAAAGTCCAGGGCCTCAGCCCCGTCCCTGACATGATAGATCTTGTTGGTAAGGCCGCTTTTTTTCAAGGCCCGGATGGTGAGCACCGCATCATCAGCGCTATCCTCCGCTAATAAAATTTCAATGTCGTTGTAACCCATAGCCAGTTATTTAAGAATTAATACCAGGCAAGCTGAAATAAAAACAGGTCCCCTCATCCGGCTTTGATTCAGCCCAGACAATTCCGTTATGCCGGTGCACTATTTTTTGTACAATCGCCAGGCCAATGCCTGTCCCCTCAAATTCCTCCTGTGAATGTAATCGCTGGAAAACCCCAAAGAGCTTATCGTAATATTTCATATCAAAGCCTGCTCCATTGTCTTTTACATAGTATATGACAAAACCATCCTTTTCATAGGCCCCCATTTCGATACTGGGGTGGAGCTTATATTTTGAATACTTGACAGCATTGGAAATCAGGTTGATCCATACCTGCTTGATCAGTGATCCATCTCCCTGTGCAGGCGGGATCGCAGTCACCTTAAATTCAGCCGTGTTCCCATGCTCTTCCGTTACCAGCTCTCCGATTATCGATTGAACAAGGTCGTTCATGTTGATTTCAGAAACCGAGACCTGCTTTCTTCCTAATTTTGAAAAGGCAAGCAGGTCATCGATCAGGTTGCCCATTTTTTTCGAGTTTTTCTTGATGGAATGAAGCGTCCTGGTCCCTTCGGTATCGAATTTTTCGGCATAATCCTCTTCCAGGATCTGGGCATATCCGTTGATAGCCCTGATCGGAGCCCGCAGATCATGTGACACGGAATAAGAAAACGATTCCATCTCTTTATTAGCGGTTTCCAATTGGGCGGTTCGTTCAATTACCTTCTGTTCCAGCTCTTCATTAAGCTTGCGAATGCCATCTTCCGCTTTTTTAAGCTCTTTATTAACGATGACCATCTCGGCGGCCCGGTTTTCTTTCTCTTCATTCTGAAAGGCAAGCTCTTTGTTGGCGATGATCAGCTCTGCCGCTCTTTTTTCCTTTTCTTCATTTTGAAAGACAAGCTCTTTATTGGCAATAATCAATTCCGCTGCCCGTTTCTCTTTCTCTTCATTTTGAAAAGCGAGCTCCCTGTTGGCGACAATCAGCTCTGCCGCTCTTTTTTCCTTCTCTTCATTTTGAAACACCAGCTCATTATTGGCAACAATTAATTCCGCTGCCCGCTTGCCTTTCTCTTCATTTTGAAAAGCAAGTTCCCGGTTGGCAATGATCAGGTCAGCCGCCCGTTTCTCTTTTTCCTTGTTCTGAAGAAAATAGTTGCTGGCGACCATCACTAAAAAAATAGTGAATAAAGCCATTAAAATAAGCAAGCCCACTGAAAACCTGTTGATTGTAAACAATATGGCCCCACATCCTGATAGAATAATAAAAGAGAAAAGCAACGGCCTCTTGCGAATAAGGGTTTTCATTTAGTCTTGTTGATCCTGTCTGAACAATGCTTAATATTCAAACAAAGATTAATACATATTTCCCATAATATCTTATATATTTCCGGGCAAATGTTATATAAATCACACATTTTTCCCTTCAAGTTTACCGGGATATAAGAATGACAAAACCTCCGCAGGGAGCAGAGGTTTTGTCAAACGGCTTGTTCAAGGCCAGGGAAAAAGCGAAAGGGGCCACTATTGCACGGCATTCAGCTCTCCGATGCCTGCCCTGCTGCCGCTTACCCAGGCAGTAATATCGAACCGGAAATATTTCGCCGTCACAGGAGCAATAAAATTAATGTTCTTCAGATCCGGGCTGGCGGCTGAAGAGCCTGTTGCCGGTCCCGTACCATTCCATATTCCCTGTACTGTCCATACAGCGCTGTCCGCACTCGAAGACACCGTGATTTTCGTAGCATTGTCCCCGGTGCTGACATAATCGGGCACCAGCTGGAAACCACGGACCGACTGCGGCCCCCCCATATTCAAAATGGCATATTTGACAGCCGTGCTGCTATTGCTGGACCTCCAGGCCGTGCTGTTATTGCCGTCCAGCATTGCCGGACCGAGCGAACCCGAGGTCGTATTACTTACCGTCACGCTCCAGCCCGTTCTGTCAAACAGCGTACCGCTTAGCGGAGTCTGAATGGTATCTACATTGGTGAAGGCATAGGGAACGTACAACCAGGCGGTCGCCCTGTTCGTGCTGATCGTTACGCCTTTATCTTTTCCATCGATCTTTTCCACCGTCAGCGGCAGCACATATCCATTGGTATCCGTAAGCATACCGGGATTGGTGATCTTTATCTGAAGCGGATCGGATACCAGCGCACCAGCAGCTATCTTATGCTGGTTGTTATCGATCTGGTAGGCATTCGCGGGCAACAACAGGCATTTCTTATTATTATCCTGGTTGAACAGATCGACCGATTTGTCATCCGCATAGATATACACATTCACATCGGCTACCACTTCGCGCGTGGAATAGGCAGATACCTGGAAGGAGGTATTGCCCCACACTGCCAACGGAGTTTGTATCAAAGACGCGACTACCGAATTGTTCACGGAGCCGTAATCTCCCTGCACATATACCAGCAGATCTTTTGAATCGGGGCCATTGTCTTTTTTACAGGAGCTTAGAAGAGCCAGGGCCATTGACCAGGATAACAGCTTGTTTCTATATAAAAGGTTCGTTTTTATCATACCCTTTTTTTAATTGTCGTAAAAAAATAATTTATTGAGCGCATTTATTCACGGAATCGGAATTCCAGACCACCGGCGCCTTTTTCCACACCATGTCGCGTCCGCCGCCCGTGCGATCAAAAAAGGTATTCCCTGTCCCTTCATTCATTTTCCAGTAAGCCACCAGCCCGCTGGCAGCGGCATCTACGCCGCATAAGTTCTGCGCGATCTCGTTTTTGGATAAAGGACGGTTCCAGAACCTCATTTCAGCGATGCGCCCCAGGAATCTTTGGGCATTCTGGTAACCGGCATAGGACATGCCCAGCTCCATCGCCCCTAATTCATAGGCCTGCCCCGCAGCGTCGAAACTGGCATCCAGCGCGCCGTCGATATACAGGTTGCAGGTACTGCCATCATATGTACAGGAGATCGTATACCATCTCCCCAGGGAGAACAGGGTATTGGAAAACGTGCTTCCGGAAGAATTGATCCACTGCAATTGATTTTGCAGGCTGCCGGATTCGCCGAATCGCAGCAGGTTGAAGGTAGTCTGGTCGGCAGGTCCCCAGTTACACAGGCGGCTGATGGGAGGGCTGCCTGTATGCCAGGCATTGACCAGGCATTTCACCTCGAAGGTGAACGCTTTAATATTGGATAAAGGGGTGGGGAAGGTGTCGCTGTCATAAAA
>JAATFV010000188.1 GCA_015655015.1 Chitinophagales bacterium
ATGATCTGATACTCCAGATGGAGATGATCTGATGCTCCCTGGTACTGCGAGGAAGGCCTGGTCCGGTTGATCCGGCTGCCGGTAATCTGGTCCGTGATGGGTTCCATTACTGATGTTTAATTTTTATGCGAAAGATATTTCTGAATGGCCGCTCCCGGCCGGGCATTCAAACCTTTTTTTTTCTGTTAGGCATGACCTGTTGCATGATGGTCCATGCCCAGGATACCCGGATCATCAAGCTCCGGCAGGAACGACTCGTTTGCAAACCCGTTAACTATCATGTCACTGCTGTAAAAGACGAGCGGTCGGATACAACAACCATCGGCTCGGTCCGGGCCGGTATTTTCTCCAAAAAACAGGTAACGCTCAATCTGCCGGATGGCGCAGCCAGGGCGCTGGATGAATTTATAAAGGCCAACCTGGTGCAGGATGAACATACGACTCCCATTGTACTGCATATTTCCCAGCTGGAAGTGGCCGAGCAGACAGGAGGCCTGAAATCGGAGTCCGAGGTGCGGATGACGATCGTTTTTTATGCAGCGGGGCAAAAACTAATAGAATACAAGGGCAACAATACGATACAGGGAGGCGTGGATGCCTCCCGTTATATCGAACAATTGATCCGGAAGGGCCTGGATAATATGCTGCAACAGTTCGATGCCTGGTATGGGGCGAATAAAGAGCAGGTGCAGGCAACCCTGAGCGGACCTTCGATCCGGGTGGACGCTGAAATAAAAGCGGAAACAGGGGATACGGACAGGATCGCGTATTCTTTACTCCGCCCGCTCGTCCTGGATGATTTTGCCGGGAAGCCCGACGATCTTAGCCGGGCTGCAGCCATCACGTATAGCGGGCTGGATGTGAAATACAAGACCGAGACCCTCTACAGCCAGGTGAAAGTCATGGTGACCATCGTACCTTACTTCGACAAGACCCGCTCCTGGTGCAGGGCAACCAGCCGCAATAAGAAAACCCTGCTGCACGAACAGCAGCATTTCAACATAACCGCTATCAAGGCCTGCGAGCTGGTCACGGCGATAAAAAATTATTCCTTCACGCCGGCCGGATACATGAAAGAGCTGGAGCAGCTCTACCGGCAGAAAGAGAAAGAAATAGCACAATGGCAGGAACAGTATGACCAGGAGACCAGACATGGCCTGATCCAGGCCGCCCAGGATAAATGGGTTACCCTTGTACAGGATAGTATCGGCGGGCAGCCTTGTTACCGGCAATAGGATGGTTCGGTTGCCTTGTTACCGGCAATAGGATCGGCCCGGGAGAGCAGGAAAGCCCCCCAGGTGAAAGGCGCGAAGCCTGTATGACGGATAGTACCGAAAGATTTGAAAATGGAGGCTTAAAATTCTACTTTAGCGATCTAAATGATCCCTATGCGCACCCCGCTTCAAAAAGGAGAAAAGATCTTATTGGTTACTTACAGCAGCTGGACTTTGCTGGTGGTTCCCTTTCTCATCGCCCTGGCCGGCATCGTAGCTTCTTATTGCCTGGAAGTATATACACATGGATTCCTTTATCATTGGGGATGGATCATCGCCATTCTGGGCATTCTTTTTTCCCTGATAAAATATTATAGCTGGAAGGCGAATATCTGGGTAGTCACGAATTTCCGGGTGGTCGATGAGACGGGTTTGCTGAGCCATTATGCAAAAGAAAGTCCCCTGGACAAGATCAATAATGTCTCCTATGATCAGACGATAATGGGCCGTCTCTTCAATTATGGACATGTGGAGATCCAGACAGCAGCAGAAGTGGGCGCTACGGACTATTTCAATGTGAATCATCCCAAACGGCTGAAAGATACGATCACTGCCGCTCAGTCGGCTTATAAAGACCTGCAGTTCAGCAACCAGGCCCTGCAGATGGCTGCAGCGATGAACCACAATGCCCGCGGGACTGTCGCTACAGCGGGCCCCGGCGCACCGGCTATAGCCATTGAATTGGAAAAGCTGTTTGAATTAAAGCAGAAGGGCGCCTTGTCGGAAGAGGAATATAACAAGGCGAAGAGCAGGCTGCTGAATCATTGACCGGAAGGTTATTTTGAATGTTGAATTAGCAGAACGATCCTGACCAGGGAATTTAAAATAGATCTGCATTATTGATCCCCCGTCTTCTTTGGAGGAGTCTTCGCCTTGGCTTTCTTTTGAGCATTCTTTCCCGCTTCCACGTTCTTCTCAGATTGTTCTATTAGCTTTTGCTCGTTGGCGCCGCCATTCTCATCCAGCATTTTTTCTTCCATGGGGAAACCACCGTCTTTCAGCTTGAAGTCGAAGATCTTTTTCTCTACGTGCACCCAATAGCCATCCTTCCATTTAAAGCCTTCGAAGTCGCCATCGGGGATATAACTGTCTTTTCGCAGGGGCTCATCTCCTTCAGGGACCAGGTGATCGAAAAGCACCATGTCCAGTTCAGGATCGTAATTAAAACGGGTAGCAGCTTCTTTTTTATATTCTATGTTGAAACGATACTGGTTAGGCTTACGGACAGAATCTTCCTGGAAAGAGAAATAAGGACCGCCGAAAGCCGGCTCTCCCTGTGGAGTGAAGGTGAGCACCTCCATCCATTTTTTATTACTGCTGAGACTGAAGTCGTCAAAACCCAGCAGGGTGTAATATTTCTGGCCGTTGAAGGTCTTTTCGATGATGCGGTAATAAATCGCGCCAATCCAGTTCTTTCTATTTCTTACCGAATCCAGGGGCCGGTCGGTGAACATGGATACATCAAATAAAGGGAAGAGCTTTAAGGAACCATCCGGCTGGTTCATCTGGATAGCGCCTTCCTGTAAATAGAGATAGTTGTCTTTTTTATATTGCCAGGTAAAGATCCGGAAACTGCTGTCCGGCGCATAGAGACGGGAAATGGTCTGCAGGGAGTCGAAGGGAATAAAAAAAGAGTTCTTTACTTTCAATGCCCTTACCAGGGAGCGGATGAACTGGCTGTCTGAACGCAGTCTGTCTGCCGGGTCTTCCGCATTGATAAGAGAGTCTGCAAAGCGTTTCAGGGAATCTTCCCGTTTGCGAAAATCCCTTTTTTCAGCTGTGCTGAAGACGGGTTTAGACGACAGAACGGTCCGTTGAGCCGTAGCCTGCTTTGTCCAACCCAGCAGGGAAACGATGACAATAAAGAAAAAAAGATATTTATAGCGCATGGTGTTTCTTAATTCAATTAATAAGCACATGACGCAACCTTCGTTTTACCCGGTTGGGCCGCGGACCCCTGGTCCGCTTGGCTAACGGCAAAGTTGCCGTAAAATTTTATGCCAATTGCAAAGCTTTTGCAAAATCGTACAGGGAATTGAAAACCATATCGATAGAAGGATGAGGAACCGTCTGTCCCGGGTTGGTTGTCCGGAGAAAGACCGTAAACATGCCGGCATTCTTTCCGAATTCCATATCGCTGATATTATTCCCCACCATCACCGAGCGGGAGAGATCAATAGCCGGATGATCTTTTTGGGCCCGGAAGGCCATACCGGGATTGGGCTTCCGGTCGGGGTGATCGTCCTGCAGAGAGTCGCTGTGATAGATGTGATCGATCCGCCCGCCGGCCAATACTATTTCATCTATCATTTTTGTATGGATATCGTGCAGGTCTTCCGTCGTCATCATTCCTTTGCCGATCCCCCGCTGATTCGTCACTACCAGGATATGACCGAATTTTGCGGCCAGGATCCGGATTGCATCCTTTGTATCTTCATAGAAGCGAAATTCATCGTAATGAAATACGTAACTCTGGTCTTTTTCGTGATTGATGACGCCGTCCCTGTCGAGGAACAAGCTCCAGTCTTTGGTGATTTCCTGCAGGTTGAACATATCTTTTGTTGATTTCATTTCGGTCTTCGGTTGCTGCTGATTTGCGGCCGGTATGCCTGTTTTTCCACGGTTCTTTTGGGCCATGCCCGCTTGATTGCCCATTAGTCAAAAGATCGCTCTTATCAGAAGGATCGCTGATTTGTTTGTCCATTTGTCCGATTCTCCCTCCCTGTTTAATTTCACGTCCTGCTTAATTCCAGGATCGTATCCACCAGCCGGCTCCAGGAATATTTTTCTTTTTCCCGGCGCAGGTTGTCTATAAAATACCCCCCTCCCAGCTGGAAGAACCGGAGTATGGCATCCGCCAGGGCCACGGGGGTCGGCTCCGCTACCAATCCGACTTTTTCATGGGGCACCAGCGCCGGAAGTCCCCCCACATTGGATACGATCATCGGCTTTTCAAAATGATAGGCGAGGGGAGTAACGCCGCTTTGGGTGGCATTACGATAAGGTTGCACGACCGCATCCGCTGCGCAGAGATAATATTTCACTTCGCTGTCCGGGATAAAATCCGTTCGGAGGATCAGCAGGTCCGCGATGCCCAACCGGTCGATCTGTTCCCGGTAGGCTGCCGCCTCTTCGTAAAACTCACCGGCTACCAGCAGTTTAATGCCGGCCGCCCGGATCCGCTTGTCCGCCATGGCTTCCAGCAAAATGTCGAGCCCTTTGTATTTGCGGATGAAGCCGAAGAAGAGGATGATCTTGTCAGTGTCGTTGATGGTTGGCGGAGTGCCGGGCGAGGGGCCGCTTGGCAGGTTGACCGGGGATTGTCCGGTTGTTGTCGGATTGCCGGCCATTGCCGATAGTCCGGCAGGGGAATGCATCCGTAAATATCCCCGGGCGACCTCCCGCGAGATCGGCTCCCCGAAATTGTCATATAAGGGATGTGTTACCTGCCGGGCGGGCCGGGTCTTTTGGAATAACCGGAGGTCGCTCATTACTTTTTCGCTCATGGTAATGAAGGCATCACAGCTTTTCAGGAAATAACGGGTAAAGGGGACATCTCCGGGACGCCGTTCATGCGGCAGTACGTTGTCTGTGATGGCAATGATCCGGGTAAACCTGTTGCGGCGCACCCTGCGCAGGATAGTGCCCAGGGCAGGTCCCATAAAGGGCAGCCAGTACCGGACTACGATGAGTTCCGGCCGCAGCCTGCGTAATTCTTCCCCGACGTTATACCAGTTCAAAGGATTCACCGAGTTGATCCTGGAGTGGATTGTCAGCCCGGCAGGAGGCGGCTCGGTAGTATATTGGGTAGTTCCGGGGAAGAGGAAAGAAGGATATTGCAGCGAAAAAGAATAGATAGGACAATCATATCCTTCCCGGATGAATTCGGTGGCGAGCCGCTGATCGAAAGTCGCTAATCCGCCCCGCAAAGGGTGGGCGGGCCCGATGATAATGACAGATCCTTTCATGTTGTTGTTTAACTTTCCGTTGGGTAGCTCGTCTCCCACAGGAGACGGGCTACCTGGTTTATTTTAAAGGAACCTGTTTGTTTCGGCAGGACTCAGGGCCTGGGACGCAGGTTGCGAAAAGCCAAGCCTGTCCTCGATCAGGTAAAAATTTCGCCCCGGAGAATTGCGGGAAAGCAGCTCCGCCACAAAGCCGGTAAGGAACAGCTGGCTTCCGACCACCATGGAGGTCAGGGCGATATAAAAGAACGGTTTGTTCGTCAGCGTGAACGATGACATGTTATTGAATTTGGAGACCATCAGGTAGATGCTTTCCACGAACCCGGTAAGAAAACAGACCACCCCCAGCGGCCCGAAAAAATGCATGGGCCGTTTGCCATACTTTCCGACGAACATGATCGAGGCCAGGTCCAGCAACCCTTTCAGGCCCCGGCCCAGCCCGCCGAATTTGGTAAAGCCATATTTGCGGGCCCGGTGCTGCACTACTTTCTCGCCGATCCGCCTGAAGCCGGCCCATTTTGCGATCACAGGGATATAACGATGCATCTCCCCGTACACTTCAATGCTTTTTACTACCTTATAACGATAAGCTTTCAGACCGCAATTGAAGTCATGCAAAGGTATCCTGGTCACCCGGGCAGCGATCCCATTGAAAAGTTTGGAAGGAAGGGTCTTGGAGATAGGGTCATGGCGCAATTTTTTCCATCCGCTCACCATGTCGTAATTATTTTCCAGGATCATACGACGCAGTTCCGGGATCTCATCCGGGCTGTCCTGCATATCTGCATCCATGGTGATGACCACTTCTCCCGTGGCTGCCTTGAAACCTTCATTCAGCGCAGCCGATTTGCCATAATTACGCTGGAATTTAATGCCCTTGATCATGGGATTGGACAGACGCAGGGATTCTATCACCGACCACGAGTTATCTGTGCTCCCGTCATCCACCAGGATGATCTCGCAGGAAAATTGATTTTCATTTACCACGCGTTCGATCCAGCTGCATAATTCCGGCAGGGACTCATCTTCATTAAATACAGGTATGACGATCGAAATATCCATGTCTTGATTTTAAGAGCCGGCTAAAAGGCAGCATCGCTGAATTCCACTTTCTTCTTTTTCACGATCGCTGCGATCACCAGGGCAATGATAAAATGAACGATACAGCTGAAGGCAAAACCCATTGACATTTCCCTCAGGGAGTAATGATCCCGGGTACGTTCATCCGTAATGGCCTGGTCGATCTTTTCGGAAGGAATGCCAAACCGGGTATAGACCTCCTGCATTTTCTTAATGACCTCGACCTTCAGCACTTCTTTAAAGTGCGTGTCGATCACGTTCAGCAACAGCCAGGTGAAAAGGGTCTGGGCTATCAATGCGATGACAAAGACCGTGAAACATACTTTGAGCGCCTCCATAAATTCCAGGTACCCGCCGCCCGCTTTCTTTTGCGCCAGTGCCGCTGCAACTGCCAGCCCTATCATAATGACATACCCCAGGTAGGCGACGCCTCCGATGAACGATTGCACTCCTGACACGTACAGCAGCGTGGTGAAAAGGATCATGACAAGTCCCGTGATCAGCCCATAGTTCCTCGCGATCGGTCTCTTTTCAGGTGCTGTAGTAGTTGTCTCCATGGCAAAATATATACCGGCTCTTACTGACCGGCCGTATTATTCAAAACTAATTTCTCTCCGTTGAGGATCCCTATTACCTGTCCTTTCAATTCTTTGCCGATGAAAGGGCTGTTCTTCGACTTGGAGCGGGTCGTGCCTTTCTCCAGGGTAGTTGTACCGGCCGGATCGAATAAGCTGAGGGTACAGGACTGCCCTTCCATGATGGAGGGGCGTTCCATCCCGAAGAGTTTCCTCGGCTGATCGCTCAGCAGCTCTACGGTCCTTTCCGGGCTTAATCCGGGCAGGATGGTCCGGGTAACTGCATAGGCCGTCTCCAGTCCCGTCATTCCGGAGCGGGCATATTCAAACTCCACCACCTTGCTATCGTATTCATGGGGCAGATGATGGGAGGCGATACAATCGACGGTCCCATCCAGCACTCCTGCCCGTAAGCTCTTTACAGAAGCCTCGTCCCGGAGGGGAGGGAAGACTTTCAGATTGGTATCATAGTCTATAAGGTCCGCGTCCGTGAAGAACAGATGGTAAGGCGTCACGGAGCAGCTGACCTGCAGTCCGGAATCCTTAGCCCGCCGGATATAATCCAGGGAACGTGGAGAGCTGACACCGGTGAAATGGATCCTGGAATCCGTGTACCGGGCCAGCTTGATATCCCGGGCAATGATCAGCTCTTCGGCCATCATGGGTTTGCCGGGCAGGCCCAGCCGGGTGGAAATAATTCCTTCATTCATCAATCCATTCGACCCCACCGTCTTGTCATCGGGCACCTGGATGATGACCCCGTTAAAGGCTTTTACATACTGGAGGCCTTTTAACAGGAGGCCCGCCGACTGTACCGGGCTGGTGCCATCACTGAAGGCAATAGCCCCGCTATGGCGCATATCGTACATCTCGGCCAGGTCTTTCCCTTCCAGGGCCCGGGTCATGGCGCCAATGGGCCATATATTCACGGGTAAGGTCCGGGATTTCTGACGAATGTATTCTACCTGGGATTTTGTGTCGGTGACGGGCCGGGTGTTGGGGATGACGAACACATCTGTATATCCGCCGGCTGCTGCGGAAAGGGCCCCGGTCTCCAGGGTCTCCTTATGTTCGTATCCCGGATCGCAAAAATGGGAGAAAATATCCACCCATCCCGGAGATACATGTAATCCCGGATGTCTGATCACCTTGTCGGCAGCGGCAGGGAGTTCGGTACCGATAGCAGTGATCCTGCCATCTTCCATTAATATATCCCTGATCGTTCCGTTATGAGGTGACTGGCGGTCAATAATACAAGCCTGCTGTATGAGAATCTTCATTACCAAAGAATTGCGCGAAGATAATGTATTCCCTCCTGTTTTCAGGGATATTCAGCAAACAAATTGTCTTTATAACACCAGATCCATTGTTCGCCGGGCTCGGACGAAATAATGACGGGGTGGTGGGTTTTGTGGTTGTGTCTGGTCATGTGCGTATTGGGGGAATCATCACAGCAGAGGGTAATGCCGCAGGTCTGACAGGTACGGAGGTGTACCCAGTCGTCGCCTGTCTTAATACATTCCTCGCAGACGTACTCTTTTGCCAGCTTCAGCGCTGCTATTTCCTTAATGTGCGAACAGGAAGGATCCGTGTGCATATAATAATTTTAAAGGAAATGGATTTACACTTCCGCGAGATATTTGTGTACAAAGCTGATGGACATGCTGCCTTCCCCGACGGCCGAGGCTACCCGGTTCATCGCGCCGGCACGTACATCCCCCGCCGCGAAAATGCCGGGGCAGCTGGTTTCCAGCAGGTAGGGGTCCCGGTCCTGTTTCCATATCTTATTAAAGCCCGCGTAAGTCTTCAGATCTCTACCGGTCTCCACAAATCCTTTGTCATCTTTTATGATATCCAGGCCAATCCATTCGGTATAAGGGCGGGCCCCAATGAAAATATACAGCGCATCGGCGGGTCTGGTCTCCGACTCTTTGGTCTCACAGTTCCCGATGGTCAGCTGTTTCAGCCTGCCTTCCCCGGCTGCCGAAACGATCTCCCTTTTGCCCCATACATGGATATTGCTGCGGGTGGCGATCTGGTCGATCAGGTAGGCGGACATGGTGCTGGTCAGGTTCTCCTTCCGGATCAATATATAGACATTCCGGGCGAATTTCGAGAGGTACATCGCTGCCTGGCCGGCGGAATTGCCGCCGCCTACGACAAAGACCTCTCCATCCCTGAAGGCCGTTGCTTCCGTCATGGCAGCTCCATAATAAATGCCTGCCCCGGTGAAGTCGTCGATGCCTTCCGTGTCTAATTTCCGATAGTCTACGCCGGTGGTAATGACCACGGTATGGGTATCGATCTCATTGTCATTATCCAGGATGATCTTTTTATAACCATCTTTCTGCCGGATCTCCTTTACATAACGGGGAAGTAATATCTCGGCTCCCAGCCGGGTGGCCTGGATGATCGCCCGGCGGGTGAGATCCGCCCCGCTGAGCCCTGTAGGGAAGCCCAGGTAGTTTTCGATCCGGGAGCTGGTCCCTGCCTGTCCGCCGGGAGAATGCCGTTCTACCAGCAAGGTCTTCAGCCCTTCCGAGGCGCCATAGACAGATGCTGCCAGGCCGGCCGGCCCGGCGCCAATGATGACTACATCATATATTATGTTCTTGCTGTTCGGGTTGAGGCCGATCTTCTCCGCTGTCTGGGGAATATCGGGCGCCAGTAGAAAAGAACCGTCTTCCAGGAAGAGGGCCGGCAGGTCCTTCAGGCTGATATCATTCAATTTCACTAACTGAGCGGCTTCCGGGTTCGTCTCGATATCAAGCCATTGATAGGGTACGAGGTTTCCCGAAAGGAATTCCTTTATTTCATGGGACTTGGGAGAAAACTGGTAACCGATCACCTTGATTCCTCTGAATAAGGGTTTATAGGCATTCTGCCAGTCATCCAATAATTCGCTGATGATAGGGAAGAGCTTTTCTTCCGGAGGGTCCCAGGGTTTCATCAGGTAATAATCGAGCTGGATGGCATTAATGGCCTTTATGGCGGCGTCCGTATCCGAATACGCGGTCAGCAGCACCCGCTTGGCATCGGGGTAAAATTCCATGGCTTTTTCCAGGAAATCCACTCCCTCCATTTCCGGCATTCGCTGATCCGAAATGATCATGGCCACCGTCTCCGATTTGTTCTTTAGTTCCAGCAGGCTGTCCAACGCCTCTGTAACGGAGTCTGTGCTCAGGATCCTGTATTCTTTTCTAAACTGTGCTTTCAGGTCGCGGGTAATAGCCCTTAATACCTGCGGGTCGTCGTCTATGGTAAAAATAATTGGCGAATTCATATTAGGTTCTTAGGTCCTGCAAGTTACATTTTTGAACGATCATCCCCTTAACCGTTTATCGGAAAACAAATGATGAAAGAGGTGCGGCCCGGTACAGAGTCCACTTTGACCGTTCCTTTATGTTGCTTAATGATCTGGTTGACCACATCCAGTCCCAGCCCTGTTCCTTTTCCAATTTCCTTGGTGGTGAAGAAAGGATCGAAGATACGGGATCTGATCTCCTCCGGAATGCCCGGGCCATTGTCTGTGATGGTGATTTCCGCGTATTCCCTGTCTTTTTTCGTTTTTATCCGAAGCTGGCCCTTGCCTGCAGGCGCCATAGCGTCAACCGCATTATCAATGAGATTGGTCCATACCTGGTTCAGCTCTCCGACCAGGGCCATTATTTTAGGCAGCGTGTTATCGAATTCTTCTATTACTTCGATATTCCCTTTTTTCAGCTTATAATTCATCATGGTAAGGGTGCTCTTTATACCGACGTGGATGTCTGTAAATTGTTTGCCCTTTCCCTGGTCCATATGGGTAAAATTTTTGACAGAGCTCACCAGCTCGGAGATGCGCTGGGAAGACTCCTGGATATCATGCACCATTCTTTCCGTCACCAGGTTGGTATTGATCCAGTTGAAGATAGGGGAAAGATATTTTTCGGGGATATGTTCCTTGAAGGTGGCCAGGTCATCGCACGTGAACGCATAGTCCAGGAAGTTCTCTGCGATCTCGTCGCTGTTGGACACCTGGTGATCGTCCAGCCAATCCCGCATGGTGTCCTCCTGTTCGGTGCGCTCCATCAGGGTCAGTTTGGGCTTATCCGTTCTTGACAATACTTCGAACAGTTTGTTGGTGACGAGGTCTACGTCTTTGTCTTCCATCCGGATGGCGATGACAGCTTTGAAGGCTTGAGGCTCCAGCTGTAAATGTTTGATCAGGGTGGTGGACCCGCGGACAATGGCGGCGGCGGGGTTGTTCAGCTCATGGGCGAGCCCGGCCGATAATTTCCCCAGCGCCAGCATTTTCTCATTCTGCTGCTGATAGGAGGTGAAATCCCGTACACGG
The DNA here is from genome assembly GCA_015655015.1 of Chitinophagales bacterium. Lineage (GTDB taxonomy): Bacteria > Bacteroidota > Bacteroidia > Chitinophagales > Chitinophagaceae > Puia. The sequence goes on from JAATFV010000188.1 coordinate 11,231, forward strand.
GTAGTCATGATGTGTACCAGGGCCTGGGTCAGCTCATAGTTGTTGCTGATAAGGTCGCGGACCTTTTCTATCGGGAAGGTCATGATAAAGGCATGCCGCGTTATTTTGCCGAATACGTTAGCGGTCTTTCCCCGGGAGAAAGGGAGGTAGCCAGTGATATAGGGCGCTTCCCATTCGGTGATCTCCCGGCTTTCGTTCTTTTGAAGCAAATATATTTTCAGCTTCCCCTGCAGGATGAAATGGGTGCCTTTGACGGGAGTGTCTGCCTTGAAGAGGAGCTCCCCTTCGGCCAGTTCGTACTGGGTGCTGTTATCTATCAGCCACTGAAGCTGTTCCAGCGGAACTTCTTTCAGGGTTTCGAAGGAGTGTAGGAGCTCAGGTGTGACGGTTTGCATACTGGCAAGTTAAGGGAAATCACGGATTTTCGGCCCAACCGGGTAAACAGGCCAGGGGGGTGAATTGGGTTTTTAGCCCGCGCCTGCCTTTTAACAAAAAAAGCCCCGGCAAGGCCAGGGTCTTTTTTATATTAAAGGGCAATATTGTTCTTAATAAGGTAAACTAAGAGTAACGCTCTTTCCTCCTGCTCCCGTATAAACCAGCTTAAAATAAAGGATCAGGGGACACTCGCCGGTCACCGGGGCGCCATTGCCATCGAGGCCAAGGGTCAGGTCCAGCGTTACAGCAGGACGGATGATCTTCACTTCCCCGGCCGTAATACGAAAGCTACAGGATTGTTTTACCACTACCGGCGTGCTGATGACGGTCTCGAAAGCGTTGCCGAACCGGTTGGAGCCCCATTCGGTGATGCCGTCAGTGGCGCCATCCGTATGCGTGCCGGACTCGGTAACGACGATGCCATTGCTATAGGTATACATCCGCTGCCGGGCCACATGCCACGAGCGTTTGGCGCCGTCATCGAAGCTGACGGTCATGTCATCGCTGGTGACAGTATGGATAATGCTGGTCAGGTTAGCCAGGTTGATCAGGCTTCCGCCGCTGACATTCGTATACAGATGGGTGCCGTTCAGCGTGATGGTCTTGCCATCGCTGATGCGGGTGATCTTTAAATTCTGTAAACTAACGGTAATGGTTGCTCCTTTATCCGACCATCTTACGCCGGGTTTCATGGAGATGACGACCACTCCGGTACGGGTGCGGGTCAGGCCGCAGCTGCCGCCATTATAGGTAATGGTAATTGTCCGCGGATTGACGGTGGTGTCTACCATCACGGAGGCATCACAGATAAGGCTGGTAACGGCGTAAGCGCCTGTCGTCTGTACGCCGGGTGCGATACTGCTGCCGGTGACGCTGGTTTGAGCGGCCAGCATAGTGTTCACATCATTGGTAACGTCATCCGTCTCGCTGGAGACACGGGTCTGGTCATCAGATTGCGTCTGCAGGTCTGCATCCGAAGTGTACGAATTGTCAACGTTATTGCTCTTTTTACAGGCAAACACGAGTCCCGCTATGGTAATAGCGATCACAGGGAGATACAGGCTTTTTAGTTTCATACTTACGAGTTTAACGTGGTGGTGGTTGGTTTATAAATGGTTTCCTATAGGATGTTAAATTTTTCGAATAGTTTAACGAGGTCTTATTTATTTTATTTCTTATTTGAAAAGGATACCTTATCTGGTAGATAATTCGGCGGTTATAAAATACGAAAAAAGGATATTAGACGTTTACACCCTGGTATCGACCCTACAACCCATAAATTTCGGATGAACTATTTTTTGTTTTTTTTATCGGCCTTTCTTTTGGGCCCCGGGCTTGCCCATTCCCAGGATCCCTGTCGCAAAAAATCCTCCTTATTTAAATTTGATGTTTCGGCACATCCCCGCATCTTTACGGAGAAGCTGGGCAACCATCCACAATTTCCTTTTCTTCAAAAAGAAAAAGGCGTAGATACGCGGGCGTTGTTCCTGAACGCGGTAAAGGATCCTGAAAACAGGAAAAATTATAAGAAGGAATTTGCCGAATTCAACGAGCTGCTGAAGGATATAGGGTTTCCTAACGGGTATAAAGGACTTACCCTTTCCCGGATCGAAAATTTGTTCATCAATCCCGGGACGATCGGCAATCTTGGTTTTTATAATAAAGAATATCCGCAGAACAGTTATATCTACGTAAAGCTGAATCCTGCCGGAGAGGAGCCCGATGGCGTAGCTGCCTGGAAGATCACGGGGCCTGCCGGTTGTTACATCTATATATTACATACCTGCGGGAATGCCTTTTATCCCGGCAATGCCGGGGAAGGTTGCTGCAAGGAGATCCTGCTCGAATCGATGGCCATCCCCCTGGATATAGAAAAGGATACAACGGCGCGGCCCCTGCATATGAAGATCAGCTTTTACCAGGCACGGCTGGCGCCTTCAAAACGTAAGGGGAAGGACCGCCCTGCCGGCGGGCTGGATACGGTGTATAAGCTGGTCCGTAGTATCGATACGCTCAGCTCTTTTAAGGATACGGCCGGCAGCAGGTTACGGGTATATGCAAACGCTAATTCAAAGAGGCTTCTTGTATGCAGGGACACGGTCCTTCGGGTGAACCCGCGATTGCTGGCGGATAGTGCTCATGCCGGTAAAGATCCTGTGGAATACGGACATTCCGATACGGCTTTTGTACGGGAATATGAAAATGGAGATCTTTCCTGCCATAAGAAATGGGAGATAGCCCTGGACGGGGGAGGCTCTTTCAATTCCATCCCCCGCTTTGACAATACGACGGAACATTCCCGTACGGACGGGGCGCATGTCGCCGCGGAGCTGGCTATTTCAAGGATCTTCAGTCATTGGTTCCAGGCGGGGATCTCCGCCTCGTACATTACCTTGTCCTATCAGGACGATATAGCCTATCCCGGTTCTGTAGCCGGCACTTATAATACCGTTACGTTGGGGCATCCCATTATTCCTCTTCAACTGTTCGGGAAAGCAACGATCGGGGGACCGCTTCACTGGCAATCCAATGTGTCCCTGTCCGCCGGATACTCCATTCCCACGAAGGGGAAGATCGAAAACAGTGGAAATACCCTGGCAGCCAATCCTTCCCTGAAAGGAGGCCTTACTGCAGGTCTCAAGCTGGGTATCGCTTATTTCTTCAGCTGCAAATTCGGGGTTGGTCTTTCTTTCGATGGACAGTACTTTAATAATAAAGGAGCTGCGATGAATTATCATTTGATGGCGCTCCCCATTACACTGGGGATAAGGTATCGGTTTTAGGCCGGCCGGTCGCATTCGCCGGAAGCCCGCGTGGAATGGAAAATATTTTTCGCTGAAGGGCGTTAAATTATTAATTTCACGCCCTATGCAGCTTGTCGAACTATTAAAGTCCCGCAATAGTCAACTTCCCGCCGACAAAAAGACACGTAAGCGCCGGCCTGTATAGTCGTTTCCCCTAACACTTACCTACTTCCGCTCTCTTAATTTATTAATTATCTCATTCCTCTTATTTATGCACACCCTGCTACAACAGGAGCATGTGTCCTATACTATGGCGGATCGCCAGGTATGGTCCATTCTCTATACCCGCCAGCTCGGGGCCATCGAAAAATATGCTTATCAATATTTTGCCCGGGGTCTTGACCAATTGGGATTCAATGCTGGATCCATCCCTGAATTTTCTGCCATCAATCAAAGACTGGAGCCGCTTACCGGCTGGAAAGTCTATGCTGTTCCGGGCCTGATCCCCAACCGGTCCTTTTTTAAGCTGATGGCGTTTCGACGATTTGGCGCCACGACCTGGCTCCGGAAAATGGAGCAGCTGGATTACCTGGAAGAACCGGACATGTTCCATGATGTGTTCGGGCATATCCCTTTACTGGCCGATCCCCTGGTTGCCGGTTTCCTGGTGGGGCTTGCCCGGATCGCAGAACGTTTCATCGATCAGGAAGAAGTGATCGAGTGGATAGCGAGGCTGTACTGGTATACCATCGAGTTTGGCCTGGTGCAGGAGGAGGGTAGGGAGACTAAGATATACGGCGCCGGGATCCTGTCTTCTATCGGTGAAACAGCCTTTAGCCTCTCCGCCGGCGCCCGTCGTTTGCCTTTTGACCTGGAACAGGTCCTGGATACCCCCTATATAAAAGACAAATTCCAGGAGTCATACTTTGTCCTGGATTCCATGGAACAATTGCCCGATATCCTGGCTGCATTGGATCAGCGGCTGCGGGCAGCTTACAGCGTGTAAAATAAATTGCTAATTTTATTAGCAATTCGGTATCTTTGGTTTTTGTTCGACCAATTATTGATACTACCCGGCTCTCCCAAAGGGCCGGGTTTTTATACTACCACCAATGATGGAAATAAAACCGCGAAGATCACTGACCATTTCTTAGCCGGCTAAAGGTCCACATTCCAATGCCCAGGAAAGACGCCAGGTGTTGGTTCTGAACACGCCGCGAAAGGTCCGGAAAGTTTTCTATCAGGAACAGATAACGTTCGGAAGCTGATTTCATCTTTAGCTGCTTGAAAAGGGTATACCATAATAAGCTGTATTGAACAGCTATGCGGCGGCCATGAAAATGAAACTCCGGGAATAATCCATAGGTAGTTTCAAGCTCGGAAAAAGTAATGGAATAGACCGTGCAAGGTTCGAGCGCCTGGATATATTCGTCGGTGATGGTCTGTTTTTTAAACCCTTCCGTGGGAGCGATCACATCTCCTTCTCTTAAGAACCAGATGTTTTGTTCCTGTCCCGCAGCATCTTTTGTATAACACCTCACCAGCCCCCTGATAACAAAATAAACCTTTCTGTTGATGGAGCCGGCCTGCAGCAGGTAGGCTTTTTTAGGGAATTCTTCCAGGACGGTGATCTTTTGCAGATGATGCTGCAGCTCCGGGGATAAGGGGGCAAGCCGTTCAAGGAAAGTGAACAAGTCTGTCATAGGATCGGGTCTATAAATGATAAAATAGCACTACGAAAACAATGATCACACTAAGGCGATCTCATAAAAGGATGACACAAAGGCGACCACACAAATATAATAGGAACTTTTATTGCAAAGCTGGTTTAGAAACGAAAAGAAAACGCTTATTCCACCCTATAGGAAAGCCGCAGGAATACGGTCGGAAATTTATAAATACCTTTAGAGATTACAATGGCTACCATAAAAAAACAAAGTGCAGGCATCCTTCTCTACCGGATGATGAATAAAAAGCTGGAAGTCTTTTTAGTTCACCCCGGGGGCCCTTATTGGAAAAATAAGGAGGAAGGTGGATGGACGATCCCTAAAGGGGAGCTGGCAGTGGATGAAGATGCAATACAGGCTGCCATCCGGGAATTTCGGGAAGAGACCGGCAGCACGCCGGCTGGTCCTTTTATTCCCCTGACGCCCATTCAGCAAAAAGGCGGCAAGCGGGTCTATGCCTGGGCGGCAGCGGGAGAGATCGACCCGGCGGGCATCGTCAGCAATACGTTTGACATGGAATGGCCTCCCCGGTCCGGCAAACAGCAATCTTTCCCCGAAGTAGACAAAGGGGGCTGGTTTACGATCATAACAGCCAGCCGTATGATCAATCCTGCACAGATTGCTTTTTTGGAGGAACTGGCAGGGATGGTGACCGCCTGAAAGCAGGAGAAGACCTGAGCCCCCTGGCGGGCTGATCGGGTCGAAGATCTAAAATCCCTGGCGAGGCTGATCGGGTCGAAAATCTGCCAGGTGAGCTTAATTTGCCTCGACATATTTTTTGAAGTTGTCCAGGATCGCCTGCCATCCGCCTTTTTGCATTTCAACGGAATGGATGCCTTCTGCTTCGAAGATCTGCACAATTTTGGTAGAGTTGCCTTTACCGGTAAAATGGATGATTACTTTTCTGCCGTCGCCAAGCGTGTATTCGATGAGCTCATTTTCTTTTACGGCATCATATACGCCGCCAAAGTCAAAACCAAAACTACCGTCTTTAGCCTCCATCCTTGAAGAGAATTTGCCGCCTTCCCGCAGATCATTTTCAGCAAAGGGAGTATGCCAGTCTTCAGAAGCAGCGGCCCATTTTGTAATGTGTTCAGGCGCCGCCCAGAATTTCCAAACTTTCTCCACGGGCGCATTTACGGTATTCTCAACGGTGATCGCTGTTGGTTTTGTCGTTTGCATTTTTTTGTTTTTTGGTGTTAATGATTTAGTTGATTTGATAAAGCAAACATACAGGAAGTCTATAGAACCAATGATGTGCAAAAACGACAAATGAGAGGGGCTTTTACGACAGTTTTTTACCGGCGGATTATTCCATTCTGACAGGGTATTAATAGGTGGGGCGGTTTAATAGGTTGGGCGGTTGGATCTTTAAATTAGGGAAAAAAACCGATCTTTATAAGATGAAACGAACACTGCTTTTTGCCCTGCCATTCTTCCTTTTTCTGATAGCGTTTACCCATCATCCGGTTACCTGGGTAGCCATCGGCGATTCGATCACCTACCTGAATGATCATCCTGACGAGACCGGCCACCGGCTTACCCGGGGGTACATGACACAAGTAACGGAAAAGTTGCCGTATATCCATTATATCAACCAGGGACATAATGGCTGGACCTCCGGGCAGATCGCCCGTTCCATTGAGAAGCTGGGACTGGTGAAGGCGGATGTTTATACGGTATTTTTAGGCACGAACGACTGGTGGCATGGCAACCGGATCGGGAACTGGGCCGACTATGCCAACAATACCGGCGACAGTACCATCTATGGAGCTTTCCGTATCATCCTCGATAAGCTGCATCAGCTGAATAAGGATGCCGCCATCGTGCTGATCACGCCCATGCAAAGGGGTGACTTCGTCTATATCAACGATCTGAAGAATAACGCCTACGGCTCCTACAAAGACAAGAATGGCCAGACACTGGAACAAGTGGTAGCCGCCATCCGCACTATCGGAGATCACGAGTTTATAAAAGTTATCGATCTCTACCACAACAGCAGGCTTGACCTTCCCCACATGGTGAAGTACAAGCGGCTGAAGGATCCGCAGACGGGTCAATACCAAAACTATACTTACCCCAACTATATCGGGATACCCTTCGACCCGGCCGGCGATGAGTATCCTTACCCGCCCGATGCCATGGATATGACGTATGATGGCCTTCATCCATCGGATAAAGGGGATGCTGTTATTGCGAAGCAGTTAATAACGGCGTTGAAGAAGTTATAATTGGAGGGCGGGAGACCGGTTTTCGCCGGTCCGCCAACTCCGGCGGCAGGAGATCGCCCGGGGAAATCCCAACCGGATTAATTGAATGATTGCCGGAACTCAATGGGGGAAAGATTGGTTTTACTTTTAAACAACCTGCTGAAAGACTGCGGATGTTCAAAACCAAGATCATAGGCTATTTCGCTCACAGACAATGCCGTAGTGGATAATTTTTCCTTGGCTTTTTCAATAATTTTATCATGTATGTGCTGTTGCGCAGTTTTGCCCGTAATATTTTTTAAAAGATCACTTAGATAACCGGGAGAAACATGCAAAACTTCGGACAAGTACCGGATAGATGGCAGTCCTGATCGCCGCACCTGATCGCCGTCCAGGTATTCGGAAAGTAGCTTTTCCAGTCGGTCGAGAATTCCATGATTCGCAGCTTTTCTTGTAATAAATTGCCGGTTGTAATACCGGTCTGCATAATTCAGCAATAGTTCAACCTGGGAAACAATAACATTCTGACTGAAATTGTCTATGACTGATTTGTATTCCTGTTCAATATATTGCATGATGCCGGCAACCATCAGCTCTTCCTTTTCGGAAAGATGCAGCGCTTCATTCACAGCATAGGAGAAAAAGCCATACTTCCTGATCCCCTTTGCCAGCGGATAATTCCAGAGAAAATCAGGATGTATGATCAACCACCATCCCGTATGCGTTAATTCCTCGTGATCGGTATTTTGAAAAACCTGCCCGGGCGCAAAGAAACTCATCAGACCTCCGTCAAAGTCGTAATATTGCTGTCCGTATTTCATCTTACCTGTATAATTCTTTTTCAACCATACCGAGTAAAAGTTCAATAACACGCTGTTCGGCATATCCGCAGGAACTTGCCGGATGTCTTCGAACTTTACAACGCTGACTAATGGATGCTCCGGTTTAGGCAGCCCCATCATGCGGTGAAATTCAGCTATTGAAGGAATGGTATATGGAGCGGCGCCTTTTTTCATTGTGTTGTACTAAAATAGCTAATTTTTTTTCTAAGCGTAGACGGTTACGATACGCCCATTAATAATACCAAGGATAGAGCGCTCATAAGCACGGGCAACTTTCCACCCGTCAACCGGCACAAGACCCGGGAAGTAGGGATGATAGGCTTCCGACTCCGTCAATACGTTCGGGCTGATACAGTTAATCCGGAGGCCGCGTGGCAGCTCATGAGATAAGGCCTTAACGAAACCTTCAACACCTCCATTGACCAGCGTGCCTATTGTGCCGCCAGAAATGGGCTCATCGCTTAAAATGCCGGATACTAAAGTGAAAGAGCCGCCATCAGCGATATTCCGGAGCGCTGTTCGCACCACATTGACCTGTCCCATTAATTTGTTTCCTATAGCGAAAGCAAAATTCTCATCCGTCAAACTCTCTAATGGACCATTCACAACATCCCCTGCTGCAATGGCTACGGCATCGAAAGCTCCGATTTGCTTAAATAGTGATTCCAGGCTTTGTTTGTCCTGGATGTCAGCCTTGAAATCACCGGAATTGCGGGATACTTTGACGACCTCGTGCCCCTTTGCTTCCAACGACCTTGACAGTTCTTTACCGATAGTGCCGCTGGCGCCAATAACTACAATTTTTAATTTTTGATTGAAACTCATATGCTTTTATTTAATTAAAGCAAAGGTCAGGTTTGTTTCAGGTTTGCACGTAGCCAATTCCCGTATTCCTGTAACCGGATCCGGTCCATTCTTTATCTGTGGGTGAAGGCCGGACTTATTTGTATTATCCTGTATCATTATCTTGTATCTTTATCCTGTATCATTCTTCTGTATCTTTAATTTTGCAAACTCAATATAATTGTTATTCACCTTTAAAGACCGGTTTCCAAGCCTGAACCCCTATTGGGAGAAATATGCTGCGCTGCAGCAGTGCGTACAATATCCTTCCCGGACTACGCTGCTGCTGGAAGGGAAAAAAGCTCAAAACTACTACTTCGTCGTCCAGGGTTGTCTCCGGTTATGGTTTGATAATAACGGAAAGGATACCACCGTTCAATTCTTCTTTGAGAACGAGGGCGTGGCATCCCTGGAAAGCTTTCAAAAGAACATACCCAGTATTTTTTCTATAGAGACCATCGAACCCAGCACCATTCAGGTCCTGCCCAAAGCCGTGTTCAATGACATGTTTAAGGAGCTGGATCAGAACCCGGTTTTCCTGAAGGCGCTTATGGATATCTCCTTCGAGCGTCAGCGCCATTACATGAATGAATTCCTCTCCCGGATAAGGGATACGCCATTACAGCGATATAAGGATCTTCTAAAAGAAAGACCGCACATCGTCAGGCGGGTGCCACAGCACTATATCGCTTCTTACCTCGGCATTACGTCTGTACACCTGAGCCGGATCAAGAATAAGCTGGCAGGTAAAAAATAGGCCCGTCCGGCATTTGGTAACAAATGTTATCGCCCCGCCCCAACGGCGCTCTTACCTTTGAGAAAAATAGAACAATATGAAAGCAGCAGTGCTATATAACAAAGGAGAAATGCCTCAATATACAGATTTTCAGGAGCCTGTAGTGCAGAACGATGACGAGCTTCTGGTATCGGTAAAGGCCGTTGCATTAAAACATTTTGACAAGGGCCGCGCCAAAGGCACACACTACTCGACGGTTCCCGACAAGCAGGATGCGAAGGTGATCGGCGGCGACGGGGTCTGCCTGCTGCCCGACGGCACGAGGGTTTACGCATTAGGCGTCAGCGGAATGCTGGCGGAAAAAGCAACCGTCGATAAAGACAGGGTCGTACCCTTGCCTGCCGGGCTGGATGATGCAACCGCCGCGGCCCTGCCGAACGCAGTGTTTGGCGCCGCGATGGCGCTTCGCTTCCGGGCGGGTATCGAGCCGGGAGATACCGTGCTTGTCAACGGCGCGACAGGTTTTACAGGCAGAGTAGCCGTCCAGATAGCAAAGTTCTACGGGGCCGGCAAGGTCATCGCCACCGGAAGGAACCCTCAATCCCTGAAAGAATTAACAGCCCTGGGGGCCGATGAAATTATATCTGTCCAGCAGACCGATGAACAATTTACTGGTCAGCTGCGGCAGCTCCATCAAAATTCACCTGTCAACGTGATTATCGATTACCTGTGGGGACATACCGCAGAAATGATCCTACGCTCCCTGAAAGGGACCGGTTCCTTCACACCACGAACGCGCTATGTATCGGTAGGCAGTGTAACGGGCGACCTGATCCAGCTGTCCGCGGCTAACCTCCGCAGCGTTGATCTGCAACTTTTGGGCTCCGGCCTCGGCAGCTGGACCAGGAGCCAGGTGCGAACTCTTTTCGCCGAAATCCTTCCTGAAATGTTCCAATTGGCTGCCGACGGAAAATTGAAGATCGGGACGGTAGATGTTGAGCTCCGGGATATTGAAAAATTATGGGAAATGGACGTGCCCGATGGCAAACGGTTAGTCGTTCATATTTAAAGGCGGCCGCGATCCGTGGCTTTTCATTAGCCGGACCATTCACAAACTGAGCAAGATCATCATTCAGGATGTCTTATGTCATGCCTGCAGGTATACCAGCCTCCTACCTTTGACAGGAGAAAAAGGATTACGGATTTGTCCGGTAAAAGGAGAAATCCGGATCATTTGGACATATAAACATCTAAAAAAAATTGTATGGAAACGTTAGTTAAAGTTTCGCCTATTAAAACGGTAAATCCTTTTAATAATGAAATAGTAAAAGAGTTCCAGGTCATGTCGGATAAACAGATCGGTGAAAAGATCGAGCTGGCCGACCGTACCTTTCAAAGCTGGAAAAATACCCCCAAAGCACAGCGGGCGCAATTGCTGCATAAAGTAGCCGCTATCCTGCGCAGCAGGAAGACGGAACTCGGTAAGCTGGCGACCCTGGAAATGGGTAAGCTGCTGAAGGAAAGCATTGGCGAAGTGGAGCTTTCCGCCTCCATTTTCGACTATTATGCAGACAATGGTGAGAAATTCCTCGCCGACCATCCTTTGGATACCCCGCTCGGCTCGGCTTTCCTTAGCTACGAACCACTGGGGGTCATATTGAGCATTCAGCCCTGGAACTTCCCCTTCTATCAGATCACCCGTTCTGCCGCCCCGAACCTTATGGCGGGCAATACGATGTTGCTGAAACATGCCTCCAACGTACCGCAGTGCGCACAGATCATGGAAGACATCTTCCTGGAAGCAGGCTTCCCCAAAGGCGTCTACCAGAACTTATTTATCCCGGGCAGCAAGATCGATGGCCTGGTTGCCGATAAAAGGATCAAGGCAGTAACACTTACGGGAAGCGAACCCGCCGGAGCATCCATCGCCGCCGCCGCCGGTAAATACGTTAAGAAATCGACCCTGGAGCTGGGCGGAAGCGACGCCTTTATCGTCCTGAACGACGCCAATGTCGACGATGCCGTAAAAGCCGCCGTGCAGGGCCGTATCTGGAATGCCGGCCAGGTTTGCGTGTCGCCCAAGAGGATCATTGTAGAAGAAGGAATTGCCGATGTTTTCCTGGAAAAGGTAAAAAAGACCTTCGCCTCCCTGAAAGTCGGTGACCCGTTGGATGCCAAAACCGATCTGGCTCCCCTGAGCAGCGAAAAGGCTGTAGAGGATGTTATTAAGCAGGTTCAGCAGGCTGTAGAAGAAGGAGCCGTTATTCTGTATGGCGGACACCGTATCGACCGGCCCGGCGCCTTTATGGAACCTACGATTCTGACGAATATTCAGCCGGACAATTCAGCTTACCAGGAAGAAATATTCGGGCCAGTCTTCATGTTCTATAAGGTTAAGAACGAAGACGAAGCCATAAAGCTGGCAAACGCCACCGACTTCGGCCTGGGTGGCAGTGTGTTCAGCTCCAATAATGACAGAGCTGTCAAGGTGGCAAGGCAGATAGAAACCGGTATGGTTTATATCAACCATGTTACAGGGATCGCTCCCGAGCTGCCATTCGGAGGCACGAAACATTCCGGTTACGGCAGGGAACAGTCCCCGGCAGCCATCTATGAATTTGTAAATACCAAGCTGATCCGCATTACCACCGCCCAAAATCCCTATTAAATAGACCGCAGACACGAGAAGAGGTCGTCCCAAAAGTAAATGGGATGGCCTTTTTTTTTGCAATCCTGCACTTCAGCCGGTGCCGGATCATCCTGCAGGCTGATATTCGTCATGACCACTTTTGTTTACAATAAGGAACTTGCTGTTAAATATTCACATCGTTCATGAGCAGTGACAGCATTAAAAACAACCCGGCCAGTCAAACTAACAACGGCATTGTCATTGCTGTAAGAGGGAGTGTAGTGGATGTACGTTTTGAGGACAAGCTGCCGCCTATCTTCAGCATACTGACGATCGGCGAAACCACTCCGATCTTTATAGAAGTGCAGCTTCACCTCGATGCCAAACGCGTACGCGGAATAGCCCTGACCTCCACAGAAGGCCTGAGCCGCGGCAAACCGGTAAAAGATACCGGCGGGCCGCTGAAGGTGCCTGTAGGCAAAGAAATACTCTCCCGCATGTTCGATGTTTTTGGCAATACTATTGACAATGGCGCAGTTTTGCCGCCGATGGAGCAGCGCTCCATACATCAAACGCCGCCGCCGCTGGAAAAACGTTCGGTGAAGACAGAGATCTTTGAAACGGGCATCAAAGTGATCGATGTGCTGCTGCCCCTGGAACGGGGCGGTAAAGCCGGCCTCTTAGGGGGCGCCGGTGTGGGAAAAACAGTGCTGCTCACGGAGATCATTCATAACATGATCGGTCATGAAAAGGGAGTAAGCATTTTTTGCGGCATCGGCGAACGGTGCCGCGAAGGAGAAGAGCTCTATCATGACATGAAGGAGGCCGGGGTATTGCCCGGGATGGCGATGATCTTCGGGCAAATGAACGAACTGCCAGGCAGCCGCTTCCGCGTAGGGCATACCGCGCTTACCATGGCGGAATACTTCCGGGATGAAGAGCACCGGGATGTATTATTGCTGATCGATAATATCTTTCGGTTTATACAGGCTGGTATGGAAATATCCGGGCTAATGGGGCAAATGCCGTCACGGCTGGGTTATCAGCCCTCTTTGGGTACAGAGCTTTCCCAGCTTGAAGAGCGCATCGCCAATACCAATACCGGGGCCATTACTTCCATACAGGCGGTGTACGTTCCGGCCGATGACCTTACCGATCCGGCAGCCGTTCACGCCTTTGCCCACCTCTCCGCCTCCATCGTACTGTCGAGGAAACGCGCCGGGGAGGGATTGTTTCCGGCCATCGACCCGCTTCAATCCAATTCGAGCATGGCGACACCGGGCATTGTGGGTGAACGTCATTACCATCTTGCCAGGGAGATACGTCAGACATTGGCACAGTACGAAGATCTGAAGGATATTATTGCTATGCTGGGGATGGAACAGCTGTCAGCCGAAAACCGCCGCACCGTAGTCCGCGCCCGCCAGCTGGAGCGTTTTCTTACGCAGCCTTTTTTTACCACGGAAAAATTCAGCGATGCTAAAGGAAAGTCAGTAAGTTTAAAAGACGCATTGGATGGCTGTGAGCGAATCCTCCGGGATGAATTCAAAGACTATCCGGAAAGCGCTTTTTATATGATCGGCGCCATCGATGAAGCGAAACAAAAAGCAGCATCCATGCAGAAGGACACGGCTGCAAAATAAATTAAATGCTGAACAATGGAAAATACATTGATGAGCCTGAAAGTGCTGCTCCCTTTTAAAGTGTTTGCAGAAATAAAAAATGTGAAACGCATCGTAGCGGAAACCAGTGAAGGCTCCTTTGGTTTTTTGCCGCAGAGACTGGACTGCGTGGCAGCTTTAACTCCCGGTATCTTCACGTATGAAAGGGAAGGAGAAGAAGAAAAATATCTCGCGGTCAATGAAGGCATTTTGGTGAAGACCGGCTTGCAGGTATTGGTCTCCGTCCGCAATGCCATCGGCGACGCCCCGCTGGGTAAGCTGAAAGAGCTGGTTGAAACGGATATGAAACAGCAGAACGAGGAGCAAATCAATATGCGTTCGGTGATGGCAAAGCTGGAACGGGGATTCATCCGGAATTTTGAAAAAACACAGAAAAGCTAACGTGCCTGCAGATAATACACATAAGGAAAAAATGTTCAGCCGGGAAGTAGGCGAAAAAGAAAAGCGCAAGCTGAAAGCCAGACGCAGCGACGGCCGCAGTATCTGGGCAGGTATGGGGCTTTTGGGAATGGTTGGCTGGACAGTGACCGTCCCCGCCTTGCTGGGCGCTCTTTTGGGCAAGTGGCTGGATAAAAAATATCCGGTCTCTTTTTCATGGACATTGACTTTTTTAATAATTGGGATAATGGCCGGATGCGGGATGGCGTGGCGCTGGGTAAAGAACGAAAATAAAAAAATAAATAAAAACGGGGAGGGGGACCATGAATGAAATTATATATCTGACGCTAACCTTCATAGCGGGCGCCGTTCTTGGAACGATCTTTTTTGGAGGGCTGTGGCTGACAGTACGAAAAGGTCTTACGGCCAAAGTTCCGGCACTGCTGTTTTCCATAAGCTTTATGTTGCGAATGGCGGTGACGCTGGCCGGATTCTATTATGCAGGACAGGGTAAATGGTATCGGCTGCTGTTATGCCTGGCCGGTTTTCTTATCGCCCGCATCGTCATTATGCGGTTTACGAAAGGTTCGGCAACAACACCGATAAAAATTTCCGGGGAGGTAAATCATGAGGCTTAGTCCTGACGAAAAGATCTTCTGGCAGCATGGGTTTATTACCATTAACCTGACCATTGTAACTACCTGGCTGCTGATGCTGGTATTGGTAGTAGGTTCCTGGCTGATAACCAGGCGGCTCAAAACAGGTGTGCAGGTATCCCGCTGGCAGGGCATCCTGGAAATGCTGGTCACAGGCATGAACGACCAGATTAAGGAAGTAGGGCTTAAAGAGCCGAAGAAGTACGTCAGCTTCATCGGAACGATATTCCTCTTTATAGCTATGTCCAACTTGGCCACCATTCTGCCCTGGTACGAGCCGCCTACCTCTTCGCTTTCCACTACCAGCGCTCTGGCCATTTGCGTATTTCTGGCCGTCCCCTTCTACGGGATCATGGAAAGCGGCATAAGGGGCTATCTGAGGTCTTACCTGCAGCCAACTTTCATTATGCTGCCATTTAATATCATCGGCGAGATATCCAGAACGATCGCCCTGGCAGTCAGGTTATTCGGTAACATGATGAGCGGGGGATTGATCGTATCCATACTCCTCACGATCACACCTTTCATTTTTCCTATCATCATGAGCGCGCTGGGTCTTTTGACAGGTATGGTACAGGCTTATATTTTCAGCATACTGGCCACGGTATATATTACCGCCGCTACGGAAGATGGTAAAGAAACAGCTTTAAAAAACAAATAATAAAACAGAAAAAATGGATAACACAACTCTTATCGCCGTTGTATCGATCATCACTTCAGGGCTTACTACCGGTGTTGGCTGCATGATGCCGGCATTGGGTGAAGGAAAGTCAGTCTCGGCCGCTTTAGGCTCCATCGCACAGCAGCCGGATGCGGCGCCCACCATTACACGTACCTTATTCGTTGGTCTGGCAATGATCGAATCCACCGCCATTTACTGCTTTGTGGTTTCCATGATACTCATTTTCGCCAATCCGTTCTGGAACCATTTCATAGCAAAATAAGTTTTCCCTATGCAGATCGAATGGTTTACCGTTATCGCGCAGATATTGAATTTTTTCGTTCTCGCCTGGCTGCTGAAAAAATTCCTTTACAAGCCTGTTCTCCTGGCGATCGATGAAAGGGAAAAAAGAATAACCGCCCAGCTGAACGATGCGGCGGCGGCAAAAGCGGCAGCTCAAAAAGAACGCGATGACTATCGGCAAAAGACCGAAGCGCTGGACAGGGAACGGGAGGCGCAAATGGGCAAGGCGGTGGCGGACGCGGAGGCCGAACGTCAAAGACTTTTTGAATCGGTACAAAAGGAGGCTGCTGTTTTGCATACGAAGCTGGAAGAGACCTGGCAGGAGGATCGGCAAAACAGAACCAATGCCGTTAAGAAAAAAATACAGCAGGAGGTGTTTGCGATTGCCGGAAAAACCCTTGCCGATATAGCAGGCGTTGGATTGGAAGAGCAGATCACCCATGTTTTTATACAGCGTATAGGCGCCTTGAATGAAGAGGAAAATAAGAAGCTGAAGGCAGCCTTCCTTTCTTCCGGGGATGCTATTGTCATAAGATCGGCTTTCCCGTTATCTGAACAGCAAAAGACCCGTATTGAACAGGCGCTCAGGGAAAAGATCGACGCGGCAGCGACTTTCCGGCATGCCGAGGCGCCGGATCTGTTGACCGGCATCGAAATGACTACCGGTGGATACAGGCTGTCCTGGAATACAACGGATTACCTTGCTTCAATGGAGAAGAACATGAACGGAATAATATAGGAAAAAATAAAATATAGGAAAAGTATAAGGATAAAAGTATAAGGATAAAATATAGGAAAAGTATAAGGATAAAAGTATAAGAACAGTATAAAGTATAAGAACAGTATAAAAGAGAATAAGAAATGCCTGATAACCTTGACAAAGTGGTGGAAGATGCTTTTACGGAGCTTCACCGCGGCAGGGAACAATTCATCCCTTCCTTTACCCCATCGGAAACGGGTGCGGTAATAAGTGTCTCGCCCGGAATAGCCACTGTAAGCGGCCTGCCTGAGGTTGGATATAGCGAGCTGCTGAAATTCCCGGGCGACTTGTACGGTATTGCCTTTAACCTGGATGAGACGGAAATAGGCGTCGTGCTTTTAGGCGATGGAAAGCTGGGAGCAGGTGACGAAGTGCAGCGGACAGGCCGGGTAGTGGATATACCCGTGGGGAATGCGGTTATCGGCCGCGTGATCAGCCCTTTAGGTGAGCCGCTGGACGGCAGGGGGGCCATTGCCTTCGCCAAACGGCTGCCCATTGAACGGCCTGCCCAGCCAATCATGAACCGCGCTCCTGTTATCGCTCCTTTACAAACAGGCACTAAGGTAATAGATGCGCTGATACCGATAGGCCGCGGCCAGCGGGAATTGATCCTCGGTGACAGGCAAACGGGGAAAACAGCCATCGCCCTGGACACTATTCTCAACCAGAAAGACAAGAATGTAATATGCATCTATTGCGCGATCGGTCAGCGGGCATCCTCCGTCGCTAAAGTAATCGACCGGCTTACAACGTCCGGGGCTATGAGCTACACCTGTGTCGTGGTAACCGAAGGGAATAATCCCCCCGGATTGCAATACATAGCGCCCTATGCAGCAACCAGCATCGCAGAATATTTTATGGAAGAGGGACGTGATGTCCTGATCGTGTATGACGATCTCAGCAATCATGCCGAGGCCTACCGGGAGCTTTCCCTTTTGCTGCGCCGGCCGCCGGGAAGGGAAGCCTTTCCCGGTGATATATTTTATATTCATTCGCGGCTGCTCGAACGGTCCACTCACCTGAAAAGCGATCTGGGCGGCGGTTCATTGACTGCTTTACCTGTCATTCAGACAGAAGCGCAAAATATTTCAGCCTATATATCCACTAATCTCATTTCCATAACGGACGGACAGATCTATCTTTCTCCTAAACTTTTCGAGCTGGGGGTACTGCCCGCGATAGATGTAGAGAAATCCGTGTCACGGGTAGGAGGGAAGGCGCAGCTGCCGGTTTTTAGCGCGGCAACCGGTGATCTCAAGCTGGCTTATGCTCAATTCGAAGAGCTGGAAACATTTGCGCGTTTCGGCGCAAGCCTCGATAAAAATACACGCAAAATGATCGAGCATGGAAAAAGGATCCGGGAGATCTTTAAACAGCCTGAGCTGCAGCCGCTGTCCGTTGCCCGGCAGATTCTCCTGTTGCTTGCTTTACAAAACGGCTTGCTTGAATCCGTCCCGGTAAATAAAATACAGGCCGCTGAAGCTGCCCTGTATCAGGCTGCCGATCAGCTCCCGGCAGAGCTGGCTGCCGCACTATTTTCTGAGTCCCGTCTCAGCCAGGAAGACAAAGACAAACTGCTGGGCAGAGCGTCAGCCGTACTCGCCGCTTTCCTGGAAATTCCCGATACCCCTAAAACGGCTGGCAATGAGTGATACCCTGGAAAGCCTGAGCAGGCAGCAGCAAGGCGCGACGGACCTCGGATCCGTCGTACGTACCATGAAGACCCTGGCTGCCTCTAATATAGGACAATACGAAATGGCCGTCAATGCCCTGAAGGACTACGACCATTGCATACAGCTGGGGCTTAATGCCTGGTTCAGGCAACAAAAGCCGGCGGCAGGCTTCCTGAAAGAGCAGGAAGTTACAGCAGGCAAAACTATCTATGCGGTCGTCTTTGGCTCGGACCAGGGACTGGTAGGCAGGTTCAACGATTCGATGGCGGATTTTGCCAAACAAAAGCTCGCTGGTACGGCCACTCCCGTAGAATTCTGGGCCGTGGGTGAACGCATGTACGCAAGAATGAAAGACGCAGGAATCCCTGTTACGTTTTTATTCAAGGTTCCGAATTCCGTCTCCCTTATCGTACCGCTGATTGGAGATATCCTGTTGAAGACCGGACAGCAGCGTGAAAAAGGATTGATGAATGAGCTCTACATATTTTATAACACTCCTGTCAAAGGCTCCGGGTATGAACCGGCGTGGCAACGCCTGCTGCCCCTGGACCAACAGTGGGAACAGCAGATGGCAGCGGCTCCCTGGCCCACCAATAACCTGCCCCGCGTGGCAGGGAATGTTAGAACAACTTTGACCATGCTCATCAATGAATACCTTTTTGTCTCCCTTTTTAAAGCCTGCGCAGAATCATTGGCCAGTGAAAATGCCAGTCTCCTGGCAGCCATGCAGCGGGCGGAAAAGAATATCGGCGAAATGCTGGATGAGCTGCGGCAGTCCTACAACCGGCTGCGGCAAAGCTCTATCGATGAAGAGCTGCTGGACGTGATCGCAGGTTTCGAGGCATTGAAAGGCATCGAACGAAAAGTCGATATTACCAACAAAAAAAATGCAGCGGAGCCACAGTAATAAAGACAGTATGCTCTTTGCCGTCCCGGCGTCAACCCATAAAAAGCAGTTTTCAAGGCGGGGATTTTATCTATTTTTTTTCGAAATTCTTCAGGAATTATGAATGCCGTATCCTTCTTTAAATTCACTTTTAAGCCGGCTTTTTCTACTTCAATGGCTTCATAGACATAGGCTTTCAAGATGGAATCCAGCTCAACTATTTCCCGAACATTGGTGAACCGGATCTGGCGGCCCACCCGCGTGTTCTCCCCGGTTTTGATTAGAATGCCATTGGCATCATTTAACAAGACACCTTTGAAAAACAAAAGCGCACAGTATTCTTTAAATCCTTGTATGATAACTATGTTACTTTTCTGAAACAAGTAACAAGGTTTGCCCCACTTCAATTCTTCGGTCAGCCCACAATCAAGAATGATCATTCTCAATTTCTCCATTTCTTTCTGCCACTTTTGGGCTTTGCTTAAATATACATCGACCTTAGAATTCATTCCTCTCTTAGTCATAGTATGAAATTTTATGCAAAATTCAGATCTTTAGCGAGCCCCGGAACCCCCTGGCGGCATAGTAAGATTCTGCACCGTTGTGATACACGAAGACAGTGCCGTATCGGTAATCAGCAAAAAGGGCGCCCCCCAGTTTTCTGATACCAGGCGGTGTTATTATCCAGCTCGATGTTTTGGCATCGAAATTTCCAAGTTTCTGCAGCTCCCGGTATTGTGCTTCCGTTAAAAGCTCAATGCCCATGGCAGCGGACATATCAAGGGCACTATCTGCTGGTTTGTGTTCTTTCCTTGACCTCAGCGCTTCACCGTCATAACAGACACTTCTGCGGCCTTTGGGACTTTCCGCTGAACAATCGTAAAAAACGTATTCGCCCGTCTTTTTATCATGACCCACAACATCCGGTTCACCGTCAGTTCTTTCCATTTCATTAAGCGACCACAGTTTTTCCGTGTTAGCTTCCAGCCTCGCCAGTACTTTCGCCCATTCAAGGCCTTTATGGCGGTTCACGTTTTTCTCAAAACGTGTTTTCAATACGCTAAGCAGCTCTTCGCGCTGTTCTGGTGACAACGCCTTTTTATTGCTTTTCATGTTGCTCATACTTTTTTATATTCCCTCTGGTACTCTTTGATTACAAATATATGAGTAGCTATTTAACTACGCAATTTTTTTTGAAAAAAAAAGGATGTTTACGCTGAAAGCGTAAACATCCTTTGCTGCCTTATCGTTCGTCATACTAATCCCACGCCATAAATCCCTTGTATGCAAAGTAAAGAATGGCAATATATAAACTGTATTTCACCATTTTTTTGCTCACTTTGTAAGCTTTAAAAACTATTGGATTGTAAATCGATTTGTCGAAAGGCGCTTTTGTTGTCTGTTCCATAATTTTTATATGATTTAATGACACAAAAGTAGAATGAAACAGTAGGCTGTGATTGTAAGAAAACGAAAGAATGGTTCATTGGGATTGGGTGGCGGACGGGTATTTATAACGGTATGTGCGTTTTCGTTGTTTCATCCTTCGCCAGTTCGATCATCGTTGATAGCTCTTCGACAGCTTCATTCGTATCACCGCTGAAGCCGGCCAGCTGAAAACGGATATGTCCGTTCTTATCTATTATAAATTTGGCGGGAATCCCGGTGACGCCATAACTATCGACCACTTTGTTCTTTTTGGTGACCGGATCTTTTTTATCCATCAGCACCTCGAAGTCATAGTGCTGGCTCTCAATATAGGATTTGGCGTCCTTTTGAGGTTCTTCCGCTGTCTCCCAGGTATGGATAAAAAGAAAGGTAACATCCGGATCATCTTTGAATTTTTTTTGTGTCAGGGCCATTGCGGGAAATGATTTCTTACAGGGACCGCACCAGGTCGCCCAGAAGTCGAGCACAACGACCTTGCCTTTTAAGTCCCTGAGCGCTATCTTTTTTCCATTCAGATCGGTCAGGATAAAAGGGTGGGATGGTTTGTCGATCATCTGGCCGGCAATGCGGTCCCTGAAGGTTTTTGCGATGTCTTTTTCGATCCCTGCGATATAATCGTCAAAGCCGGCGCTGTCGCCTTTTACCTTATTATAAAGGGATTTGAATTCATTCATTATTTTTTCGTCGACCTTCCCTGACCGGATAACTTTGTCCAGGATCGCAAAGGCTTCCTGGTCCTTCTGGTTGGCCAGCAGTATCCGGGAATAGTAATAATTCAGCGAATTGGACTGTTTTTCAATAGCATATGCCTTTTCGATGTAGACTAAGGCTTTCATGTACTCGTTTCGCTGATAAAGGATCACTGCATAATTGGTGCAGGCGGTAAGATAAGCTTTGAGCACTTCGCCGGTGTGGTTGTCATTTTTATTAACGGCCAGATATTCATCGGCTTTATTCAGCGAAACTTTATATAGGGATTCCGCGGTCTGCAAAAAATTGTTGCCGTACAGATAGCCGGCGATGTTATTATAGGCTGTACTCTTATAATATCCCGTTTCGATGGTATTTAACGCTTCTTTTGCTTTGGCAGAATCCTTTTCCCGGGCATAGGCGCTGGCGACAGCCATGCGCACATAGTCATATTGTATGTAGTCATTTCTAAAATCCTCTTCGGGGAACCGCTGCAGCCAATTATAATATGCTTTTTCCATTCCGGATGCGGATGTTACCTTGTATATGGAATCGACGGCGCTATTCCTGGCAGCCTTTCCTTTGGGGAATTTCAACAGCTCCAATTTGTAAATCGAATCTCCCTTTGCCTTTTGTTTCAAATAGGCGTAGCCATTTAATACATTTTGCCAGTCCGATTCCGTATTGCTTTGTAATAAGTTTTGCAATTCAGTTTGCAGGATCTCCTGGTTTTTGGGATTTTTCGAATGCGCCAGGCATAAGAAATAAATATTAGTATAGGTGCTTTTGGAGGAAGGGTATTCCTGTATTTGTTTTTCTACCAACACAAGGGCTTTCTCCTGGTCGGGTGCGATTCCGGTCGCCTCGTCGCCGTATGCGTAAATGAAGGATCTGATGCCTGCCAGGTCTGTTCTCTCCTGGTTAGGACCGTTGATGTCGAATAAATAGCCTTCGCCTTTATTGTTCTCGTTCAGTGTACCTTGCGAAAAGCTGATCGCCAACAGTTTTGCATCCGCGGGGATGTTCAGGTGATATGTATAACCGCCACCTGAATAATTCGCCGTCAATTTTTCCGCATTTGGGTATTTTATTGTCTTGTAAAAGCTGACGGTGGCGATCACTTCTTTGCCTTGCTGAATTTTTGTTTTACCGGGAATAAAAGTGATGTCCACCGAATCCCCTTGCCCGGGAAGTGGTGTACTTAATATTATATTTTCGTAGGCTGTCTGCTGGGCCATGCCGATGGCCGACAATCCCGTTATAAGATACAATAAGATTAATCCTGTCTTCATTGATTTTTTTTTTAACTGTTCGGGTATCCTGGTTGCCTGTTAATAACCCGGATTTTGCGTTAGTTTGCTGTCACTATTTAATTCGGTCAGGGAAATGGGATATAGCTGATCGTCTGTTGACCATGTTCCTCCTTTGGCAGTGCTGATAATTGGCATTATTTCGTCCGCCCGGGCAATACCAGGGTTGGACAGGCCTTTCAACCTTTTGAGGGTGAGCCAGCGGTCGCCCAGTTCGGTGAACAGCTCCACCTGCCTTTCATGCTCCATGGCCAGCAGGGCGTCATTTTTGGATAGCGTCGATGAGAGCGCAGGCAACGGGTCAGGGACGTCCGTCGTACTGGCTGCTCTTGCCCTGGCGCGGATGGTGTTCAGATCTGCGATACCACCGGCTATATCTCCATTCTGAATGGAAGCTTCAGCCCTGATGAGATATTGTTCTGCCAGTCGCAAGATCATCTGATCCTCCGTAAGCGGTATTGCTGCCGTGCCCGTGTTACGTACCTTGTATTTATAGGGAAAATAATAGGTAGTGCTGCCGGACTGAAAAGACCCCACCCAGCTGGTCTTTCTGCTGTCGCCGTCTTCAAAGGCGTTATAAAGCCCATTGCTCAGGCTCACCGGATTGGAGTAACCGGGTGGAGTGGTGAGGATGAATATATTTGCGTCATAGGTATTCCAGCTGCTATTGGCCGTCGGTTGAAATTGCAGGATGGCTTCCTTGCTGGTAACCAGGAAAACGTTAGCCAGTGTTTCGAGCTGATAGGTATCTGTTTGACTGATCACCTTTGTTGCTTCGGCAATGGCATTTGGATAGTCGCCGGTTTGCAGGTAGACGCGGGCGAGTAATGCTGCTGCGGCCCATTTGTTCGGTCTGAGCCGGGTGGTAGTCGAAACTGTTTCAAGATCCGCATTCGTATAATCCGGGCCTAACAAATTTTCAGCATCCTGGAGATCGGAGATGATAAGCTGGTATACCTGTGCCTCAGGAGTCCTTGCTTTCTGCTCATTCTGCGTGTAGTCGGTCGCCGTAACGACCGGCACATCGCCGTGTAAGGTCACCAGGTAATAATAAAACAGCGCCCGGGTAAACTTTGCCTCTCCTGAAAGTCTTGTTATTACATCCGGGCTTAGTTTATTAGGACCGGCGATACCCTCAAGGATCTGGTTGGTGACATAAATGTATTTATAAAACTCAGACCAGAAATAGGTGAAGGTATTGGTCAGATTATTCGCGTACAGCGCGGTATTTACGGGAGAGCCGATGCCATATGCGGTCAGCTCGTCCGCAGAAAGCCCGGCAGCTATGGAAAAGTAGGGAAAGTAGCCTTCCGAATTACGGGTGGCATTGGCATACACACCCGTCATCAGGCCTATTGCCGCGGCATTTGATTGGAAAACTTCCGCACCGTCTACTTTGGCCGCAGTGGTCGGAACAGTAACAAATTTTTTACAGGACGTTGCAGTGCCGAGAAGAGCCAGGAAAGGCAGGGCGAAAACAAGAGATCTTCTATTGATAAGTATGAATTTCATTTTTTCTGTATTGAATGATTAAAAACTCAGAGCAGCACCGAAAGTCATCACGCGAAGTGGCGCAACCAGTCCTTGCCCTTCCGGATCGGGTCCTTTATATTTGGTGATTGTAAATAGATTCTGCGCCTGGAAATAGATCCTCACCTTGTCAATCTTTACGTGTTTAAGCCATTTTTCGGGAAACGAATAGCTAAAAGAGACATTTTTTAACCGGATATAGGAGGCGTCGGTATAAGCGGCATCGCTATATTGCTCATAGGTGTAGGCTGTCCCGGCCGCGCTGGAAGTAGATGATGTAAACTGCTGGTATTTGGCGATATCGTTCGGATGGTGCCAGACGTTGTTGAGCAGTTCAACCGGAAGATTGTTGTTGCCGGAGTTGAATGTGCCAGGTGCCGAATTTCTAAGCAGGTAATTGGACCCCATCTGTTTTACAAAGGAGAAGAAGAGGTCCAGCCCAAATCCATGATAGGTGAACGAATTCTGGAAGCCTCCATAAAATCTGGGGTCCATAGTCAGGCTTTTGGAATAATAGTCAGGTGTTGTAGGCTGTGCAACGATGTTGTGTTTGCTATCATAGAACTGGTAGACGCCCGTTTGCGGGTTGACGCCAGCAGCCTGGTAGACAAATTGAAGAGTGATCGGTTTCCCGATGACCAGCTGTTGACTGTAGGGCGAAGTAGCCAGCCCGGGGAATGAAACGAGTTTATTACGGTAGACGGTGATATTGAAATTGGTTGTCCAGGTGAAGGATTTTGAATTGATGTTCTTAGTCGTAAAGGTGAGCTCTGTTCCTGTATTTTGTACAGTCGCCTGTCTGTTGAGCAGCACGGAAGTGAAACCCGTAATCGAGGGCATCGCGTAATTCAACAGTTGATTGGACGTGTGGTTTCTAAAATAGCTTCCTGTGACCAGGATACGATCTTTCAAAAAACCCAGCTCCAGACCAAATTCCAGTTTCTTGACCTGTTCCCAGGCATAATTAGTCGATAGCAGGTTGTCCGGTGAGAGGGCGATAGCGCCCTGATAGGGCCGGGCCTGGGTAATAAAGGAGTTCAGGGAAGCGTAGGCATAGTTGTAAAGCGGTGCATTTCCGGTTACACCATAACTGCCTCTTATTTTCCCAAAGCTTAAAAAGCGCACATTATCCCTGAAGAAGTTTTCTCCTGTAAATATCCAGGCGGCGCCTGCTGCACCAAAATCGCCAAACTTCCGGCCTGGCCCGAAACGGCTGCTGCCATCACGGCGGGCAGTGAGGTTCAGCAGATATTTGTCCGCCCAGTCATAGTTGATGCGGCTATAAATGGAATTAAACCGGTACAATTCGTTAGTAGATGTACTATTGTATATGCTGGTGGCCCCGGCCAGCGTGCCGAGCAGCGCGTCATTGGTATATCCTTGTCCCAGCACTTGCTGGCCGACGGTGCTGGTATTCTGAAATGTCGTACCGATCAATGCGTTCAACCGTCCTCTGCCAATACGCCCGACATAGGAAAGCTGGGGCTCGGCAATCCATGAAGCTACCGTGTTAAAGCTAAAGGAGGCGGTGCCTGTTGGATTGGTGATATACGGGTTGCCGACCTGTGTCGCTATGGTGTAAGCATAGGCCCCGTTCACGACGGAAGTATTGTAGCCGCCGGTCACTTTGAACGTAAGCGGCTCCAGTATTTTGTAGCTAAAGGCGGCGCTGGCCGTAAAGTTGCTGGTTTTGCCTTTATAGGTATTGTAAAACCCTGCAAAGGGATTGCCTGTACTATAATCCTTGTAATTAATGCTGCCGTCGGGATTAAAGGGCTCTGGTGCGTCCGGCGCCAGCGTTACATTGGGAGTCGGGTCATAGGAGGGCAAAAAGGTATTGTCGACGAGATAATTTACGTTAAGGTCTGCGTGAATACGCCTGTTGGCAGACGAAGAGGACAATGCGAGGCCGGCAGAGATCTTATTGGAATTGTAGTTGCCTGCGATCACAGGGAACGGGGGCTTGTTGATATTATAACCGCCGTAGACCCGGAAAGAGGTATTCGCGTCACCCCCGCTCATGGCTATCTGGGCATCTGTAGTCTGGATCACTTTCCCCAACAACTTTTTTTGCCAGTCTGCATTGCGGGTAGTGTCCCATAAGATAAGATCCGGGGCGTTGCTGACAGTTTTTACAGCGCCCGTGTTTCGGAAGGCCTCATTTCTCATGGCCAGGTACTGCGTGATATTCATCAGGTTTCTCTCGGGAGGTGTCTCCGATAGACCCGTATAGACATTCGCGTCGAATCTTACCGGGCCTGCTTTACCCTTTTTGGTAGTGATGAGAATAACGCCGTTGGCCGCGCGGGAGCCATATATGGCTGTTGCGTCGCCGTCTTTCAGGACGTCAACGGATTCAATGGACGCGGGATTGATGAAGCTGAATGGATTGGAGTCTCCGGAACCGCCGGTGCCTACATTGGATAACATTTGGCCGTTGTAGGGTACTCCGTCAATAACATAAAGAGGCTGCTTGTCCTGGCTAATGCTATTGACCCCTCTGATCTGAACATTGACCGAGCTGTTTGGCAGACCGGAATTTTGCGTGATAAACAGGCCGGGTACCCTTCCTTCCAGGGCGGTTAGTACATTGGTCACCGGCTGCTTTTCGATATCTTCCGCTTTTACAGTAGAGACATTGCCTACGTTCAGCCGCCGCGTCGTCGTGCCATAGGCGACGATCTGCAATTCGTCGAGCTGGCTGTTGGATGGAGAAAGGACGATGTGCAGCTCACCCGTTAACGAGGTAGTTGTTATACGTATTTCTTTGGACTGGTATCCTATATAACTTATCATCAATACATCTCCTTCTGCAACATTCAGGGAAAATATGCCGATGGCATTGCTGGAGGTGGATGACTTGCGGCCTTTGAGCGTAATGGTAGCGCCATGGAGGGGCAGGCCATCGCTGCCCGTGACACGACCATGAATGGGGGGAGGAGAGGAGCTGCTCTCCTCTTTGGCGGGAGCGGGCGGGGCAGCAGGCGCCGGCTTTCGGCTCAGGATGATCGTCGTATTCTTGACGGAAAAGTCCAACGGCTGATCTTTAAACACTTCCTGCAGGAAGGTACGCAGAGGGACCTGGGTGACGTTCAGGGTCACAGGCCTGGTTGCGTTGAGGAGGTCTGAATTGTAAACTACCGAGTAGCCTGTCTGTTTTCTAATAACAGTGATCACCTCTTGTAGAGAAGCATTTTTGCCGTTAAAGGTGATTGTTTGTGAAAGGCCTTTGGCGGAAACATTGAAAATGGCCGCCATCAATAAAATCATAGTCAATTTCATGACTAGCAGAGTTTGGTTAAATTGCATACTTTTACAGTAGTTTGGGTGTGTAATAAGCAGTTCAGAAAACAGATCTTTTATGCTGCCCGGACGCCCGCCGCCATGCCTGCACGCATGGCGGCTTCTGTCTTAAACAACAGTTGCCTAAGGATAAAGAATAATTAGAGCGGTGGCTTATTGCATTACAATCAGCTTTTTCCCCTCAATCTTAAATTTGACCCCCATTTCACTCAAAGCCTCCAATACCTGGGATAGATTGAGGTCCCGTTTCATGTCACCGGAGAATTTGATATCCGGTGTGCCCACGGCATATATTACATCGACGTCATACCAGCGGGAAAGCTGCCTCATGGCGTCTTGCAAAGAAGTCTGGTTAAATTGGAACGTGCCATTTTTCCAGGCTATAGTTTGATCGATGTCCGCAGCATGTACGGTGAGGTGTGCATCAGGCGTCAATTCCGCCTGCTGGCCCGGCTTCAGGACAGCCGGTGCTGTACTTCCTGCGGAGACCCGGACAGCGCCGCTGATCAGCGTTGTCCTCAGACGCTCTTCGTCTTCATATGCATTCACATCAAAGCTAGTCCCCAGTACTTCTATAGTGGCTTTATTTGTCGTGACGATAAATGGCTGACTAAGGTTCCTGGCTACTTCCAGGTATACTTCCCCTGTCACGACGACATTCCGCCCGGCGCCTGTAAATTTTGCAGGAAACTTTATCGAGGATAAGGCATTCAGCCAAACCTTGCTTCCATCGGGCAAAACGATGCGATACTGACCGCCTCTGGGAGTAGAAATGGTGTTATACAGCGATCCATCGGGACTGTCTTTACCGGCAGTATAGGTCAGCTGGCCATTGTCTTGTTTTGCGATCTTTGTGCTTCCCTGGCTGGTGATAAACCCTTTCTCCGCGTCGTCGAGCGTTATCCTGGTCCCGTCCGCCAGGGTTAGCACGGCTTTATCACCTCCGGGTAAAACATCCTGTTGTAATGGCCTGCTGTTGTTTTTGGCTGTAGCTGCCCATGGCGGAGCTTTCATTAGCCGCCACGTGGCGGCGCCTGCTACCAGCAATAAAATGGCTGCCGCATAACGGACCCGGGATTTAGTAAGAAAGCGGATGCGGTGGCGGGCGGGAACGATGGAATGGGTCTCAATATTAGCCCAGATCTCGTTTTTTAGCTCATTGTTCCAAAGGACGTTCGACTCCATTTTATCAAAGGTGTCCTGTATATCCGCGTTGATCCAGTCCTTGTAGGTATCGTCGGACAACATCGCAGAAAACTCCTGCCACTCGCCGGGGCTTAATTCACCCGTTTGGTAATGTGTTATGAGCTGATAAAACCTTTCTGCTGTCATAATGGAGCGCTTTGGTATAATAAAGACCACTGAAATTTAAATCAGGCGTAATGGCTCTGAAAAAAAAATAAAAAAATAAAAAGAGCAGTCGCAGAGGTATCTCCAAAGTAGGAAGGCAGGGCCTTTCGCAGGTGATTTCTTACTGATTTCCGAGCCAGTTCAAGATGTTTTTTAGCCGTTGCCCTGCTGATCTGTAATTCTTCCGCCACCTGGTCCAGCGTGCCATTTTCCCGTTCGATCCGTTGATACACCTGCTTTTGCTGGAAAGGTAGCCGGTTGATGGCCCTCTGCCAGAGGTTTTCGAACTCCCTTTGTTCGGCTGCTATCTGGATAGGGTGACTGGCCGTCCCGTCCGGGCGGTTCAATTGATCTTTTAGCCTGGCTTGCCGGGATAATTGCTTGAAATAATTGAAGACCGCATTCCGGGTAGCGATAAACAAGTAGTCTTTCAGGCTGGCTACCTGTTCCAAAACGGCGCGACGCTCCCATAATTTTATAAAAGTCTGTTGTAAGACCTCTTTTGCTTCTTCGGGATCCTGTGTAAATCTGACCAGGGTATTATAGATAGTCCCGCTATAGAGCTCATAGATCCGGTTGAAAGCGTGGCCATCACCCTTTGCTACGCGCACTAGCAGCTCTTTTTCATTATATCTGTTGTTATCAGGCAATTCAGTTCGGGTTTTACGACGGGAAACTATAAAAGTAGCGAAAGGAAGCGAGATTTTTTTTCACTTTCAGCATCCGGATCGCGTTCGCTACAAACAAAAAAACGCAGCATATCCTCTGCTATTTGCGGTCATTATGCCGGGTAGAAGCCGCTATTCATTATTAAAATTTATGAAAGAGGTGCGCCTAAGAGGGCAGATGAAATGACCAGGAATTAGGTGAAGCCCCGGGCGATATTTGATTTAACCAATTTTTAGGCGCTCTAAATTTGTACTTTTGTAGAATATCAATAAAATTGAGATGAACGATAAGCCCCAAGCCCTGCACTACGAATCTATCATAGAAACATTATCCGAAAATCTAAAAAAAGAAATTGGGCAGTTCAATGTTTTCTATATCAATCATGATAAAGACGATAGGTTCGACTGTCAGTCCTACAACAGAAAAGGACTTTATAAGATCAGTCTTTTAAAAGGAGAAACCAAATTGTTCTATGCGGATATGACAATGAAATTTGAACAGTATGCCTTACTTTTTTCTAACCCCAATATTCCCTACTCCTGGGAACTTATAGGAAATAATCATACCAGTTTCTTTTGTGTGTTTACCGAAGAATTCATTGACCATTTTGGGATGATCAAAACCTATCCGGTATTCAAGCCTGGTAATTATCCGCTGTTTGAATTGCTTGAAGAGCAGTTCAACGCATTTGAAAAAATTTTCTCAGAGATGCAGCGGGAGATAGTAACTGACTTTTCATATAAATACGATGTGCTGATGACAAAAGTCCTTGATCTTATCCATTCTGCCCTGAGACTTCAACCGGTTGAGAAGCATTTAAACAAGGATGCCAATAGTGCGCTAAGGATTACATCCCTTTTCACCGAATTGTTAGAAAGACAATTTCCAATTGAATCCACACTTCAACAGATGGAACTGCGCAGGCCTGCTGAATTTGCAAACTATCTTTCCGTTCATGTGAATCATCTTAACCATTCGCTCAAGGAAATAACGGGTAGAACTACCTCACAACTGATTGCAGACAGGATCGTCCGGGAAGCAAGATCTCTGCTTCAGCATACAGAATGGAATATCGCCGAAATAGGCTGGTGCCTGGGCTTTGAGGAAATATCCAATTTTATTAATTTTTTTAAGCGGATTGAGAAGCTGCCGCCAAAATCCTATAGGAATAGCAAGATGGCATAGAATCCTTCACATTCTTTGATTTTAATAACTTTTGCTTTGATTCCGCCAATTTAGTAGGGAGCATAAAAGGTAATTTTGCTTTAAATAAAATAAAAATTTATTTAAAACAAATAGTATGATAAAAGCAAAAGGGTATGCGGCACAAAATGCTAACGATACATTAGGTCTCTGGGATTTTGAAAGAAGAGAAGTTGGGCCGCATGATATACAAATTGAGATCCTGTATTGCGGCGTTTGCCACTCTGATCTGGCACAGATAAACAATGAATGGTTTCCGGGAATATTCCCAATGGTTCCGGGTCACGAAATTGTCGGTCGCATTGTAAAGATGGGCGACCATGTAAAGAAGTTTAAATTGGGCGATCTGGCCGGGGTAGGAACGCTGGTCAACTCTTGCGGTAAATGCGGCCATTGCAAGAATGACCTGGAACAGTACTGCGACGAAGGCGTTACGGCAACCTATAACAATGTAGACAAATTCAGAGACGGACTGCCGACTTATGGCGGTTATTCAAATACCATAGTAACAGACGAATCATTCACAGTACTTATATCAGAAAAACTTGATCTTGCTGCGGCAGCGCCATTGCTTTGCGCGGGTATTACTACTTATTCCCCATTGAAACACTGGAAAGTAGGAAAAGGCCATAAGGTAGCTGTGCTTGGTTTGGGCGGCTTAGGGCACATGGCTGTGAAATTTGCCGTAGCATTAGGAGCAGAGGTGACGATTTTGAGCACTTCTCCCAAAAAAGAAGCAGATGCCAGGAGGCTGGGAGCACATCATTTTGTGGTAACAAAGGACCCGGAGCAGACGGATAAAGTAAAGTCATCATTCGATTTTATAGTCGACACGGTAAGTGCCGGGCACGATTTCGACTTCTATCTCTCCCTGTTGAAAGTGGATGGGACACACATTTGTGTAGGCGTTCCGCCTGAAGGCATACATGTGAACGGAGCCTTCTCCCTATTGGCAGGACGCAAGAGTATTGTAGGCTCTGCTGTGGGAGGTATAGCTGAGACGCAGGAAATGCTTGACTTTTGCGCGGAACACAATATCGTGGCCGACATCGAAATCATCGATATAAAGGATATACAAGTTGCTTTTGACAGGATGGGAAAAGGAGATATCCGCTACCGGTTTGTGATTGATATGTCAACGTTATAAACAGACGGAAGTGAAGTGACCCCAAAAGTTTAGACACTTTTTTAAAAATTTAAGCGGCCTGGGTTCGGTATTGTACCGGACTCAGGCCTTTTAGTTTTTGCATTGTTGGGGAAGGCCTGTTTTTAAGCTATATTCCTTATATTAGCAGCTTCAAATCCTTACAGGGGCCTCCTTCGGCAGACACAATATTTTATGAAGCAGGTAAGCTACCTAATAAAAAATGCGGAATTGACGATCTTCGATGCGGAGACCGTAAAAAATACCGTCGTCGAAAATAAGCCGTTCCGATCGGCCTATCTTGCCCTGTTCGTAGTTGAATCCGGCGAAATGAAAATGAGACTGAACCTAAGGGATTTTACCTTTGAGAAATCCAGCATGGTATTTATCAGCCCGACCATGATCGGAGAATTAAAAAGTATCAGCCCGGATTGCCAATTGACCGGCTTATCCTTCACTCCGGAATTTATGATGAACAGCGGCCTCACTTTTACCAGCAACGAGCTGCTTGATCTTTTTACTGGGAATTATCAGCCTTCCCTTACGCTGAATCCGGAAGAAGAAAAGAGTGTCGGAAAGTTGCTGAGCTTCATGAAAAATAAGCTGGGGCAGCCAGTCTACGAACACGATGCTCCCGTTATCCAATATGCTTTTCTTACCCTTATGTTCGAAGGCGCTTCCATCCACAAGAAAGGGAATTTATTACAGACTAAAGTTAAGATCTCCAGCGGAGAGGACACGACTTTACGTTTTTTAAAGCTGGTCGGTACTCATTTCAAGCAGGAAAGAAGTGTACAGTTCTATGCAAATGCCATGTATGTCAGTACGCGGCACCTTTCCCATGTTATAAAAGAAGTGACCGGCAAGACAGCCGGGGAACTGATTGACGAGGCTGTAATTATCGAAGCCAAGGCATTGCTTTCCAACGTATCCTATAATATTTCCCAGGTTGCTGATTTGCTGAACTTTAGTAATCCCGCCTTCTTCAGTAAGTTTTTTAAAAAAAGAGTGGGTTTGATCCCCTCAGAGTACCGTTTGCTCCATTAACTTTCAGATCTTTTCCTGCATCAGACCTTTCCCTGCTTCAGACCTGTTGCTGCATCATACTGTTCCTTCTCCAGGTCTTTTCTTGCTCCAATTGCCTAAATCTTACTTTTTGACTGGTAAATACTACTTCTGAACCTTTTTAGATGCTTCTTTATGGGTGATTTTTGCTGCACGATTTTATGAAAATCAATATAGCCTGCAAGGAGGCTACTGGTTTTTTCTTGCCTGCAACCCAATAATCAATCAAAAATGAGGTCTCAAAAGATGAGTAATTCAGTTATAAGAACTGTATGGTTTTGTATCCCTGTCATACTGTTATCCGGATGTGGCAACCCTGAAAAGGCACAGCAGCAGGCGCAGGAAAAACTTACCCTGCCGGTGACAACGATCACGACGGGTAATACGATCATTACTAAAGCCTACAGCAGTTCGATAGAAGGAGTGGTGAATGTCGAGATACGGCCGCAGGTATCGGGTTATCTCAACCGGATACTGGTAGATGAAGGCGAATATGTAAAGGCCGGTCAGCCTTTATTTCTTATAGATGACAAAGCATACAAAGAACAGCTGAATACCGCTCTGGGATCGCTGCACGCCGCTGAAGCCAATATGGAGACGGCTAAGATAAATGTTGATAAGCAGATCCCCCTGGTGAATGCGAACGTAGTATCAGAGATCACCTTACAGACAGCGAAGGCCGTTTACAACGCCTCAAAAGCAGCAGTGGAGCAGGCCTCGGCCGCAGCGCAAAGCGCACGGATCAACGTCGGGTATTGCACCCTCTCTGCGCCCCTGAGCGGCTACCTGGGACGCATCCC